>JAFTPK010000009.1 GCA_017463325.1 Clostridia bacterium | reverse complement strand
GTTGCCGTGCCGCCCGCGCAGTCATCCGTTACCTTGTGGGTAGCGTCGTTTTTGCAAACCTTGGTGTGCGTGCCGTCGCCGTTGGATACCCATGCGCCGTATGCGTGACCAAGTACGTCGCCGTACGCCGTGTTACAACCCGTACAAACCGCTTTTTCTTCGCAGGTCGCTTCGCCGCCTGCACAGTTCTCCGTTACCTTGTGAGTAGCGTCGTTTCCGCAGGTCTTGGTGTGGGTACCGTCGTTATTCGTCACCCATGCGCCGTAAGCGTGACCAAGCGCCGCGCCGTTTTCAAACGTTTCCGTCCCTTTCGCCCCGCACTCACAAGAATAGTAATAGGTAGCTTTTGCCTCACAAGTAGCGTCGGTCGCCTTGTAATCAGCCGTTGCGACTTCTTGATCGTAGGTGTGGGCAAGAACGCTGCCGTAAGCTACGTTACAGGTCGAACAAACCGCCTTTTCCGTACACGTTGCCGTGCCGCCCGCGCAGTTCTCCGTTACCTTGTGGGTAGCGTCGTTTTTGCAGGTCTTGGTATGGGTACCGTCGTTATTCGCCACCCATGCACCGTAGTCGTGCCCGATCGAATCGACGTATTCTGCATTACAGACTTCACAGACGCCCTTTTCGGTACACGTAGACGAACCGCCCGTACAGTCCTCCGTTACGGTATGGGTTTCGTCGTTCGCGCAAGTCTTGGTGTGCGTGCCGTCGCCGTTCGACGTCCACTCACCGTAAGCGTGACCGAGTGCCGTCGCAATCGTTTCCGTTTCACTCTCTTGACAGAGCGTACAGATACGCGTGCGGACGCCGTCGTCGGTACAAGTCGCTTCCGTTGTCGTCCATTCGCCCCATTTGTGCAAACATTCTTTGTCGCAGCTAGCGAAGCCGATCGTCCCGAAAACGATCGTCAATACGCTCAGCAATGCAACTGCAAAACGTTTTTTCATGCTCATTTGGTTGCCTCCAAAAAATATTTTTTCGTTCTCTTAACAAAATTCAAAGTGGATCGTTACAAAACGAATTCCACCATATACATTTTATCACTCACACCCCCTTTTTGTCAAACGATACTGCCACCCTTTTTTATAAAATAAAAAATATCAATACTCCCGATTTTTTTAATTTATTTTCTTTTTCTTGAAAAACCTTTAAAATAAAGCCGTCCAAGGAAAAATTTTCCGTCGGACGACCTTGTGAAAGTATAATTTTTTCTTATAATTCCTAAAATTTTTATTTATAATGAAAAAATCTAAAACGCGCTACTATTAAAATTTTTTATGCTTTATCCACTTTTGCCTATAAAACGTTGGAGGTCACCGAGCCGCGCCAGGTAACGAACGGCGCGTACGCCTTTTCCATTTCCCCGCCGCGATAATCGACGAACGGCTCTTCCAGCTCCCCGATCCTCTCCGACATTCCGTCCAAATAGGCTTTCAGTCTTTGCCTACAATGCTTGATACGGAAAACAAGTCCACCAAAACGAATATCCTGCACCTCAAACCCATTGCCTTTATTTTCCGCAAACCATTGTTTGCGATACGCCTCGTAAAACGTCAGCACCCGTTTTTCCGATTCGTCATAATCGGCAAGAATTGCGGCAAGCGCTGCCTTATTCCCCGCTTGATAAGCGACGCGAGTGCGATAACCGAGGTCGTATTTCACGGCGACGGCCGCGCAAAATTTTTCCATACTCTCGAACAGGTAGGCGTAGCTCTTGGAGCGCGTTTTCGCCTCCGCAAGTTTCTCCGCTTGCGCCTCGTAAAACACTCTCTCCTCCCCCGTGCCGAACACAAGCGAGTCGAACCTGCCCATAAACGGATCGGAAAACAGCATGGTCTTTCCGCTGTTATACACAGCAGAAAGCGCTTTCACCCCCTTAGGCAGCGTTAAATCAAGCGCCATCATATCCTCCCAGCTTTCCCCCGTGACCGCCTCAAAGCGTTCTTCGATCCCGTCAAGGCTACTATTTCCTTTGAGACACTCGCTCGCATAAAAGAGAGCGGGCAACACGGCAAACGGAGAACATTCCCCGCCATCGTCACCCCACGCCGTAATGAAAACGTCCTTCACCCCTTTTTCCTTGCAAGCGTTGACGGCAAGCTCCGTCCGTCGAATACTCACGGCGTTATTCGGCGTGTACGTGCACCATTTCCACGCCCCGCCCGCAAAAACGACGTTTCTGTTCATGGAAAGGTGTTTATCAAGCATTTTTTCGTACGTTTCCAAATCGTCGCTATAATAGTCCCAGTACACGAGTTCGATATTTTCGGGGACTTTCGCCTTTACCTCGTCGGGAATTTCCCCCTCTTTCACATAATACGTACCGAACGCAAGTCGAAAGAACATATCCGACCACATCATGGGCTTAAATCCATACCTGCCTGCCACCTCGCACACCCGATTGAGGTGACGTAAGAAGATTTCGTGATGCTCCTCAAAGCCGTGTTTGTCAAAAAATTTCCCCCTGCCGAGCGTATGCGCCTCGTCCATGCCGATATGGATGGAACGGGAGGTAAAGCAATCCGCGCAAGCGGCAAACATTTTTTCGATCAAACGATAGGTTTCCTCCTCGTCTACGAGCAAAATAGCGTCTATGTCGCGCGACTTTGAATAGGTCGGCCAATGAAAAATTTGATTTAAATGCCCCAACGTTTGTATGCAGGGGATCAACTCTACCCCGAGCGAGGAGCAATAGGCGTCCACCTCTTTCAACTCTTCCTTGGAGTAACGACCGCGGAAACGCCCGAACATAGGCTCGCCCTCGATTTCGTAGGTGTCCTCCGTATAAAGCTGAAAGGCGTTATAGCCCATTTTTGCAAGCAAGGCGATCAGTTTTTTCAAGGCGGATACGGTCATGACGGCATTTCGCGAACAATCAAGCATAACGCCCCGTCTAATAGCGTTCCTCATTTCTTTTCTCTCCTTACCGTTTTGATTAGACAATATTATATCACGATTTTTTTCTTTTGTCAATGAAATCACAAAAAAACTGCCCCCGAAAAACTTCGAGGGCTTATATATACGCGCAACGTTATTTAATATTTTTATACAGGGGGCCGTACGCCTGACAAGCTCTGTAATCCTGCCCCTCTTTATCCATACCGAACGCATTCCAGCTAGCCGGGCGGTAAATTTTGTCCTCCTCGACGTTATGCATACAGACGGGAATTCTCAGCATAGAGCACATAGTAATCAAATCTGCGCCGATATGTCCATACGAAATCGCGCCGTGATTTGCGCCCCAGTTATTCATGACGTCGTACGCAGTCTTGAACGCACCCTTGCCCGTCACACGCGGCGCGAACCACGTACAAGGCCACGTATAGTCCGTTCTTTTCCAAAGCTTATGCGTCACCTCGTCGGGAATGGAAACCGTCCAACCCTCGGCTATTTGCATGACGGGACCAAGCCCTTTTACCATATTCAATCGAACCATGGTACAAGGCATTTCCGCACGCGTTACAAATCTCGAAGAGTACCCGCCGCCGCGGAAATAGCCCAAATCAGCATACGGCCAAGTCGTCGCTTTCATGCAGGCGTCGATATCTCCGTCCGTCATTTCCCACCATTTTTTCATGACGGCGTTCCCATTCTCGTCCTTAACTTCGCCGCAAGCGTCCACGCAAGCCGCGCCTGAGTTGATCAGGTGGATAAAGCCATCCGCTTCCTTGGCTTTGCCCGAAATTTCATAGCCTGTTACGCGCTTAATCGCGTCGCCCGACCAGTACGTTCTTACGTCCGCAAAGATTTGCGCTCTGCCCGTCAAAAGTTTCATAAACAGCATACATACGCCGTTCAGACTGTCGTTTTCGGTGGCAAGGATATACGGTTCTCTTGCGCCGTTCCAGTCAAACGTGGAGTTCAAAATACTTTCGGGGAAATCGCAGTTGGGATAGAAATCCGTCCATTGCCTTTGACCCTGGAAGCCTGCCGCGATTGCGTTGTGACCGACCATTTCCTCCTCTGCGCCCTCAGGCAGGTTGGGATTGCCGTTCATCAGATCTTTGATAATGCACGCCATTTTTGCCGTAAACTCCCAGTCCTTTTCCTTTTGCTCTGCCGTGCGTTGGAGGTTTTCGGGGTTTTTATCAAAGTCGGGATTGCATTTTTCCTTAACCCAAGCAAGCGCCTTTTGATATTCCTTTTCGTCGTAAATACCCTCGGTCATTCGACGGATAATTTCCACTTCGTCCACACTTTCCACCCGCATACCGAGATATTCTTCAAAGAAATTCACGTCCACAATCGAACCCGCGATCCCCATACAAATCGAGCCGATTTGCAAATACGATTTTCCGCGCATAGTCGCTACCGCAACCGCGCTTCTTGCGAACCGCAAAATCTTTTCCGCAACGTCGCAAGGAATGGTGGTATCGTCCAGATCCTGCACGTCATGTCCGTAGATACCGAACGCAGGCAAGCCCTTTTGTGCGTGTCCCGCAAGCACCGCCGCAAGGTATACCGCACCGGGACGCTCGGTACCGTTAAAGCCCCAAACCGCTTTGATCGTCATAGGGTCCATATCCATCGTTTCGCTGCCGTAGCACCAGCAGGGAGTCACCGTAAGCGTAATGTCTACGCCCTCTTTCTTGAATTTTTCCGCACAAGCCGCCGCTTCCGCAACTCTACCGATCGTCGTGTCTGCGATAACTACTTTCACAGGTTCGCCGTTGGAATAGAACACGTTTTCTTGAATAAGCCTTGCCGCGTTTTTCGCCATGTTCATAGTCTGCACTTCGAGGCTTTCTCTCACCTTTAAAGGTCCTCTTCTTCCGTCGATCGTAGGACGGATCCCGATCACAGGATAGCCGCCGATAAGTCTTGATTTTGCCATAATATTTCCCTCCGTAATTATTTTTTTGCCGTTCCCATAAAAAACGGCTTGCCTTTTTTTACTGATTTTATTATAATATAGAAAAACAACAAAATCAATAAGGAAAATTACACAAAAAGTTAAGATTATGCGCAATATACTCTCACCCAAACCCACGGAAAGCGGCGTGGATATCCTCTATCCGTCCTACGAAGAAGCCTACGCCGTCGCCTTATCCGACCTATTCCCCATTGAAAATATCTTAATCGGCGTCACTCACCCCTTCCCCGCCTACAAGGTGAAGCGGCGGGCAAACGGACGCTCCTTTTTAATCGAATACGTCTTGGAGGGAGAGGGAGAATTTCGCGTACAAGGAAAAACGGTACGGGTTTCGGGCGGTGAAGCCTTCGTGATTTGCAAAGACGCTCCGCATGATTACCGTTCTAACCCCGATAAGCCTATGAAAAAGCTATGGATCAGCTTTGTAAGCGACTATCTTGGAAAAATGCTTGAAAGCTACCGTATCGGCACAGGCAGCTATCGCGTGGATTTGAAAAACGAATTTATCAGCCTGTACAACGTCGCCAAAATCGACACCTCTCCGCAAAATAAATTTTTTGAAATTGCTGAAATTTTACAAGGCATTATTTTAAAAATCGCCAGAACCGCCATGGAAACGGCAGAGGACGCCCTTACCTCCGTCAAAAATGCCTTGCTTGCCTCCGTGTATTCGAGAAAGACCCTCGACGAAATTGCCGCGGAGGCGTACACCTCCCGTTCCAACCTCATACGCATTTTTAAAAAACAAACGGGCGTCACTCCCTATCAATTCCTTTTACTTGAAAAGATTAACGTTGCAAAAACCTTGCTTTCTACAACGACTATGCAAATCAAAAATATCGCCGAGCTGCTCTCTTTCACCGACGAACATTATTTTTCCTTTCTTTTTAAACAAAAAACGGGGCTAACCCCGTCGCAATACCGAAATTCTCTCTCTTGAAATAGTAAAGGGCAGGTAGCGTTCAACGCATACCTGCCCCTTTCATTTTACTTAATAAAAGACCGCGAGCTGTTCCTCGGGCGGCGCGCACCGCTCTGCTTTTTCAGCAATCAAAACAGGGCCTTTTCCCTTATATACGTAATGCTTTTTGAATTCAATCTTCGCCGTTACCTCAATCCAGTCGCGCGTTTGCAAATTCATTCCCTCAGGCAGCACGCAAGCCACGCCGCTATATTCAATATCCGCTTCGCAACAGGTCATGATATGTCTACCGATCACGACGTTGTCCTTAGGCAAACGGGCGTCCGTAGCAACGATCCCCTTGAAACGGACGGTTTTGCCGATATAGTCCTGCAAATTTTCCGTTAAGTCGCGATAAAAAAAGGCGTAGTCCCTATCCTCGATCACAATCATGGGAGCGTTCGTGTCAAACGGGAGCGGGTCTACAATCTCGTCGTATTCCGCTTTTCCGTCTACTTTTTCATACACGATATCCGCACGCCGCGTAACTCCGCGCACGAGCTTATGGAGCGCCATTTTATCCATACCGTCTTGGTAGCGGTTGAATACGATCAGCTGTGTGTTTTGCATTTTATCAAAGACAAGCTGACGCATATTCGCGTTGTAGGAAAGAATACTCGCTGCGTCAAAAAAGGTCATGACCTGATTAAGCATCCAGCCTTCGGGCATAGCTTCAAAAAAGTCGTCCAAAAGCCAAGTGCCGTTATATTCCACAAGTACACGAGTAGCCCCGTACATCTCCTGCAACGACGCCAGCCGTTCCTCCGTCAGCTCCTCCTTGCCCTGCAAGTAGCTAACGAAAACGTTCTTTACCTGAAAACGGCTTTCGTCGTACTCTTCCTCCCCCTCTTCCGTGACGAGAAGAAGGGTGTTTTCCCCCGTGTCGAAACGGGGATCCTCTAAGGTTTCCTGTATAAATTTCGTTTTTCCCGAAGAAAGAAAGCCCAAAAATAAATACACGGGCGTTTCGGGCGGCAACCGATCCTTCATAGCTTACTCCTCAAATAATTTTTGCAGCGCGTCCTCTTTTAACTGACAACCGATCACGCAAAGTCTTCCCGTGACCCCCGCCGCGCCCTCGCGCACGTCGATCTCCCCGGGCACGTAATCGAAATGCCACCAACAACTCTCGCCCTTCACAATCCCTTTCGCGCGGAGCACTACGCCGTATTCCTCTTCCTTTTCAATTGCTTTCAGCGCAGCCGTAAGCCCCTCTTTCGTATACAGCTTTGCCGTTTCCAAACCCCAGCTTGTAAACACCTCGTCCGCATGGTGATGACCGTGTCCGTGATCATGCTCGTGCTCGTGGTGGTGATGACAGCTACAATGAGGATCGTCGCACTCGTGACCGTGGTCATGGTGATGCTCGTGCTCATGTTCGTGACACCCATGTCCGTGTTCATGCCCATGCCCGTGATGATGGTGATGCTCGTGTTCGTGGCACCCATGTCCGTGTTCATGCTCATGTCCGTGATGATGGTGATGTGCCGTTTCTTCTTCCAAGCGTTTCAATTCCGCTTCAAGGCTGTCCGTTTTCTCCATAGCGGCAAGAATTTCTTTGCCGTCAAGTTCTGCCCAGTCAGCGGTGACGACGGTCGCCGTAGGATTCGCCGCCTTTAAAAGCCTAACCGCCGTTTCCAGTTTCTCCTGCGAAACGCCCTGCACGTGCGAAAGAAGGATACAGCTTGCATTCTCCACCTGATCAATAAAAAATTCGCCAAAATTTTTCAAATACAGTTTGCATTTCCCTGCGTCCACGACGGCGCAAAACGCGTTCAGCTTTGCTCCTTCCAAGCCCGCCGAAGAAACTGCCTTGATGACGTCGGAAAGCTTACCCACTCCCGACGGTTCGATCACGATACGCTCCGGCGCGTATTCCTCGTACACCTGTTTTAATGCCTTGGAAAAATCGCCGACGAGGGAGCAGCAAATACAGCCCGAGTTCATTTCGGTAACGTTGACGCCCGCATCCTGTAAAAAGCCGCCGTCAATCCCGATCTCGCCGAATTCGTTTTCGATCAAGACCACCTTTTCCCCTGCATACGCCTCTTTTAATAATTTTTTGATTAGCGTTGTCTTCCCCGCGCCGAGAAATCCCGAAAAAATATCTATTTTCGTCATTCGTTTTTCCTCCGTTAAAACGCCCAGTTCCCGTTTTTAAAGATCTGTACGCGCTCGCCCGATTTGGTGACGCCGACGATCTCCATATCAGGAGTGCCGATCATGAAATCCACGTGGATCATACTGTCGTTGACGCCGTTTGCTTTACGCTCCTCCGCCGTCATTTTCTCAAAGCCTTTCAGACATTCGTTAAAGCCCATACCAAGCGCCAAGTGGCAGCTTGCGTTTTCGTCAAACAAGGTATTATAGAAAAGCACGCCTGAGTTACAAATGGGAGAATCGTAGGGAATGAGCGCAACCTCGCCAAGCATACCTGCGCCCTCGTCCATGGAAACCATTTCCTTCAAAAGCTTTTCTCCCTGCTTTGCCTTGACCTCGACCACCTTGCCGCCCTCAAAGCGTACGGAAAATTCGTCGATTACCTCCCCCATATACGAAAGAGGCTTGGAGGAATACACGATCCCCTCCGCTTTCCCTGCTTTGGGCGTTGTGAAGACTTCTTCGCTGGGAATGTTGGGGTTAAAGCTTCTTCCTTTTAAGGTCTTTTCCATGCCGCCACAGAACACACTCCCGTCCATCAGCTCCACCGAGAAATCGGTACCGTTCGCGCTCTTGTATTCAAGCGTTTTTAAACCAAGGCCGTTCAAGTACGCGCAGCGGGAGGCAAGCTCTTCATTGTGTTCTTTCCATGCTCGTACAGGATTTGCGCCGTCCGCACGCGCCGTGTACAAAATGACCTTCCAAAGCGCCTCCACCGCTTTCCCCTCCGAAAGCTCGGGGAATACCTTCTTCGCCCACGCTTTCCCGGGTACAGCCGCGATACACCATTGATGTTTGTTTTCAAGCGCCTCACGATAAGGCTTGATAATAGGATATTGCGCGCGGCGAGCTTTGCTCATTTTTTCCTGATCGACGCCGTTCATACCATCGGGATCGTCCGAGTCAATAAACAGGCGGCAAGCAAAATTCTGCGCCTTGTATTCCCATTTCGCCTTATTCCAAGGCTTCATTTCCGAGAGCGATTCAAGCGAGCGGTAATTCGCGGAAAGCTTTTCCGTCGGCTGATGGCTCCACTCCACGAACACTTCCCCTGCGCCCGCTTTATAACATTCCTCTACGACCATGGTGACAAATTCAGGCTGATCAAGCCCCGCCGCCACGAACACCGACTGCCCTTTCTTTACGTTCAGGCCCGTCTTAACAATCAGTTTTGCATACTTTTTCAGTTGTGATTTTCTCATTTTTTTTACCTATCCTATTAAATCGTAATTGATCGTTTTATAAAACAGCGCTTTGACTTTCGCCGCTTCGCGCGTTTGTCCTAAAATCCACATCAGCTTGGTGACGATCGCCTCGTAAGTGAGCGCATATCCCTCCAACAAATCGAAACGATCTTTCCAGCCTCTCCCCACGCGGTAAACGCTCATGTCGCTCCCCTCGTGCTGCACCTGCGTCGTAACCACCAACGTCTTCCCCTTTGTTGCCCACGCACGCAATACCTCGTCGAACGCATAATAGTCGTTTTCGGGAATCCCGCCCGTGCCGTAGCCTGAAACGATTACAGCGTCGAGAAGACGGAAATAGGCGTCAAGAAGTTCCTTCCGCACCCCCGGGGTAAGTGTCAAAAGTCCTACGTTCGGGCAAAGCTCTAAATAAAATTCAGGCGATTTTTCCTTAGCCGTTTTGATATAGGGAATGATTCGTCCGTCGCGGATATTCGCAAGCACGGGAAAATCCACGCTATCAAAGGCATTATAGCTCTTGGTGCGGATTTTTTTCGCGCGCGTTCCCGCAATTACCTTTCCCTGAAAGACAATCGTAACGTCTGCCGCAAAGTCGGATGCCGCGTACAAAAAGCTGTCGCGCAGGTTAATTCTCGCGTCCGTATCCTCTTTTTCAATAGGCTGTTGCGAACCTGTAAGCACAATCGGCTTGGGAGAATGTTGCACCATGTACGAAAGCGCCGCCGCCGTATACGCCATGGTGTCCGTGCCGTGACAAACGACAAAACCGTCGTAACGCTCATAATTCTCTTTGAGCGTTTGTGCCAGCGTTTTCCAATGCTCGGGCGTGACGTTCGTGCTGTCGATATTAAAAATCTGCACGGCGTCCGCTTCGCAAAAAGAACGCACCTCGGGCACGTAGGAAAGTAGCGTCGCGGCATCTGCCGCAGGCGCAAGTCCGTTTTCAAGCGGGCGCGACGCAATCGTTCCACCCGTTGCGATCAAAAGTATCTTTTTCATGTTACAGCCTCTTTCTCAGGAAATCACCCGTTGATACGGGATAAGGACAACGCACTTTATAACGGCCTTGTACAAGCTTAGCGTCCTCCGTCTTTTCCCCGTTTTCAAGGATAATCTCCTCTACGGTAAAACTCTTGGAAAACTGCTCGCTCGGAGAAAGGATCTCCAAACGGTCGCCCACCTTAAAGCGATTGCGCATCTCTACAAGTGCAAGCCCGTTTTCGTAGCCAAGCACGTCGGCAATATACACGCAGTCGCCTTTGGATTGACTGTCGTCCAAATTGACCGTTCCTTTGTTCTCACCAAACGCATACGCCGTCGTATACGCCCTATGCGCGACGGATAAAAGCTCCCGCTCGCCAAGGGAAAGAGGCGCACCGTCCATAACCCGTCGATACGCGTTGACAACGGTGGCCAAATAGTACCCGCTTTTCATTCTTCCCTCTATCTTGAACGAGGACACGCCTGCCTCAAAAAGCGATTTTAAGTAGGCAAGCATATTCAAATCCTTACTATTCAAAAGATAGGCACCGCGGCCGTCTTCCTCTAAGGCAAGCCATTCGCCGTTGCCGCCGTTTTTCGCGCGAACCTCGTATTCCCAACGACAGGCTTGTACACACGCGCCACGGTTTGACGAGCGCCCGTCCAAATAGTCGGACAAAAGACATCTACCGCTATATGAAATACACATTGCGCCGTGCACGAATGCTTCCAGCTCTACGTCTGGTACTGCTTCGTGGATTTGAGCAATTTCTTTTATGGACAGCTCCCGCGCGAGAATAATGCGCGAAAAGCCCTGCTCCGCCCAAAATTTTACGGCGTATTGACTTGTCGTATTCGCTTGGGTGGAAAGATGTAAAGGGAGGCGAGGCGCGTACTTTTTCGCGAGGTACGCCGCCCCCGCGTCGCTGATAATCGCCGCGTCCGCGCCGATCCTCTCCAACGTCTGAAAATATTCCTTTAAACGCTCTCCATCAGCGTTTCGCGTGAATACATTTGCCGTTACGTAGAGCTTTTTTCCCATACCGTGTACGAGTTGAACCGCTTTTTCAAGCTCCTCGTCCGTAAAATTGTCGGCAAAGGTTCGCAAGGAAAAATTCTTCCCTCCGACGTACACCGCATCCGCGCCGAAACGGAGCGCGGAAAGCATTTTTTGATAATTCCCCGCAGGGGCAAGCAATTCCGCATTCATTCCTTTTCCTCCTCACCCACGTACAGGGACACCGCTACGCCGTCACCCACGTTCAATACGGAAGTGATAAAATCTTTATCCGCCGTCAGCGTTTCCAAATAAGAGCGTATTTTTTCTACAATCGAACGACGTTTTTGCGGCGTTTCTTCCTCGCCGCTCACCCACCCGAACAACAGCACGTCGTCCGAAAAGAGCACCGCGCCTTTACGCATAAGCCGCTTTAAATCAAATAAATATTTTTCGTACTGCGCCTTGGGACCGTCGAGAAACACGAAATCAAACTGCCCGTCCATCATAGACAAAATTTCGCCCGCGTCGCCAAGATATGCCGTCACCCGCTCCGAAAGCCCCAACGCTGCAAGGTTGTTTTTCGCCTCCAAGTAGCGTTCTTCTTCCAGCTCCACCGTCGTAATCCGAGCCTCGTCCACAGCCAAAAGCATAGCCGCCGCCGAAAGCCCCACCGCTGTACCGATCTCCAAAATGCGGCGCGGCCTAAGCGCGGAAACGGTGAAAAGCAGGTATTGCAACGTTTCGTCATCCGCAATGGGAATACCGCGACTGAGAGCGTCCGTTCGCATTGTCTTTAAACGCTCGTCAATATTCAATTGTACGAGAGAAGCGGTATAATCCATGCTTACACGTCCAAAATCGACACCACGATCAGCGGCGATTGTTTGGTTTTTTTACTTAAATAATTACGCAATGCTTTGCGTACGCAAACGGCAAGCTCGTCTTTGTTGCCGCGCTCGTAGTCGTAGCTCTCCACCGCACGTTTCACAACGGCAACAAGCTCGGGCTGCGTGCATTTATTCTCCGCCGCCACAAACCCGAAGGATTGTACAGACGGCTCGTTGATCACGTAATGCCCCGTTACTGCAAGCGCCACCGAGAATAAGCCCTCGTTGGACATACGCAAACGGTCGCGCATGACTTCACTCGCGCCGTATTCCTCAATCCCCTCACCGTCGATCAGCCTTGCGCCCGCAGGAATATTCTCCCCAAGCGTTAAGCTACTATCCGTAAGCTCCACGCAGTTGCCAAGCTCGGGAATGAGCGTATTCCGTTCAGGCACACCAAGCGAAACCGCCAAATCAACGTGGCGTTTCAAATGCCTATATTCGCCGTGCACGGGAATAAAGAATTTGGGCTTTAACAGCGTATGCAGAATTTTATGCTCTTCCTGACAGGCATGTCCGGAAACATGGATCTTTTCCAAGCTTTCGTACACCACCTTAGCACCGAGCTTATACAAATTGTTGATGACACGATACACGGGTTTCTCATTCCCGGGGATCGGACTCGCGGAAATGATAATGGTATCGTTGCCGCCGATCGTCACCTTATTAAATTCTCCCATGGACATACGGGTAAGCGCGCTCATGGGTTCCCCTTGCGAGCCTGTTGAAACAATGACAAGCTCCCCGTCAAACAGGTTCTTCGTTTGCTCGACGTCGATCAGTACCCCCTCGGGAATCCGAAGCTCGCCGATCTTCACCGCCGCTTCCACAACCTTGATCATACTGCGCCCCGAAAGAGCTACTTTTCTACGATATTTGACCGCAAGATCAATAATTTGCTGCAAACGGTGAACGTTAGAGGCGAACGTAGCAATAATCAATCGCCGATTTGTGTTCTCCGAAAAAAGATGGTCGAGCGTCGTTCCAACAACCGTTTCACTCATGGTATAGCCCATACGCTCGATATTCGTTGACTCTGCCATATACAGCAGCACCCCTTCCTTGCCAAGCTCCGAAATGCGGCTAAGGTCAATCGGCTTGCCCGTGACGGGCGTTAAATCAATTTTGAAATCCCCACTATGATAAATCAAGCCGTTGGGAGTGCGGATCGCCAAGGCACAAGAGCCTGCAATCGAATGGTTTACGTCGATAAACTCCACCTCGAACGCACCCGCTTTGATACGGTCGCCCCCTTGCACCACGCGCTCCACAACGTTTTGCAAGCGGTGCTCTTGCAATTTATTATCCGCAAGCATCAAGGTAAGCCTCGTTCCGTACACGGGGGTACCCGGCGCGATCTCTTTTAATAAATACGGTAAGCCGCCGATATGATCCTCATGGCCGTGCGTAATGAAAATCCCACGGATCTTGTGCTGATTTTCCGTCAAGTAGCTGACGTCGGGAACAACGGAGTCTACCCCGGGCATATCTTCCGCACTCGGGAAGGTAAGCCCCGCGTCAATTACGATAATATCGTTCCCGTATTCAAGAGCGGTCATATTTTTCCCGATCTCTTGTACGCCGCCAAGAAAGATAATTTTTACAGGCTTTTTCCGAGAAGCTTTAGGCGAGCGGAGAGGCTTAGTCATCTTTTCCGTCTTTTGCACTTTTTTCGCTTTTTCTCCTTGTAGACGTTTTAACGCCTTTGGCGCTTTGACGGGTTTTTCAACGCGCGGCTTTGCAGGCTTGTCCTTAGAAAAAGTCTTGCCATCAGACTTCTTTTCTTTCGTTTTTACCACCCCCGACATTTGAAAAAGAGCGCGTTTCGGCGTACTTTTTTTGGGAGGCGCCGCCTCCCGTTTTTGTGCTATTTTGTTTTTTTCGTTCACTATCT
This sequence comes from Clostridia bacterium, assembly GCA_017463325.1. Lineage (GTDB taxonomy): Bacteria > Bacillota > Clostridia > Christensenellales > Borkfalkiaceae > Scatosoma. The sequence continues at coordinate 154,599 of JAFTPK010000009.1, read as the reverse complement.
ACTCCTTTAGCCATTACTCGATACCTACAAAATAGAGAGCCGAAATTATTCAGCTCTCCGTCTTGACTATTCGTACGTCGGAAGGTATCAGAAATCCAACGCAACTTTCTTTTCTTTGGTTACCTTGATCAGGCCTTCGTCGAGCAGTTCCTGCGTCGTTGCATACGCAAATTCCGCTACGTAATCGGTCGGCGTGAAATTCTTCTGCTTTTCTGCGCCAAGCTTTTCTGCAAGAGCCGCCACCAAGCGAAGTGCTTTCTTCACCGCCGCGTCGCTCTTAATCTTGACCATGAACGGCGTATTCTCGTACGCTTTCTGATTGCCGACGTTCTTCTGATGATATACCGTCGTTTTGAATTCGGGATCCTCGGGATCGAGAGCAAGATACAGCCCGAGCGTTTTACCGACGATATTGATTCTTGCCACCGTTTCACGGCCGAAGTTAAATCTGTCGCCGTGCCAACTGATACCAGAATTGATTTTCTTGTATTCGGTGAAAGCGTTCTTTAAATCGCTGTAATATTTCTTAACGCCGTCCTCACTCTGTTTCAGCTTCGCCGTAAAGCTCTTCTTCATACGAAGTACAAGACCGGTTTCCGCATCAACAAGCTCGTCACCCGAAAGCTGATAGGCAGGTTGCGCTGCGCTTGCCGCAAGCTCTTCCTGCGCCGGCTCTTCTACGGGAGCAGGAGCGGGTTCTTCTACAGGAGCGGGTTCTTCTACGGGAGTTTCCTCCACGGGAGCCTCTTCAACGACCTCTTCCACCGGAGCTGACTCTTCTTCTACGGGAGTTTCTTCCACAGCCGTTTCTTCTACGGGAGCCTCTTCCACAGGCGTTTCTTCAACAACCTCTTCTTCGACAGCCTCTTCCACAACAGGTTCTTCGACGGGAAGCTCACAGCTTGCGCAAGCGGCGCACAACTTTTCTGCAACGGCGTCCGCAATTGCCTCCACGCCCGCTTCGTCGATCGTCATTTCATAGGTAACTTCTTCTTCCTCTTCTTCGTTTTCGGAAAGTTTTTCAGCGATCGCATTTGCGATTGCCGTAACCCCCTCTTCCTCAATTACGACGTCCTGCTTTTCTTCGCAAGCCTTCATTCTATCAGCTACCATGTCCGCAAGCTTTTCGTAATCAATCGTTTCAGGCACGGGCATCTTCGCCATCATCAAAATCGCAAGCTTATCGTAATCGAATTCTTCCGACTTCTGAGGCTCGGGAATTACAATCTTCGCAGCGACTGCGTCTGCGATCGCATTTACGTCGATTGCCGCGACGGCTTTCGCCACCTCGTCCGCTACCACCTTGGTAACCGTTTCTTCGATACGGGCATAGTCGAGCTTTTCAACGGGAGGCAGCGATTCTACTACCTTTTCCGCCGTTTCGTAAACCACTCTGTCGTAATCGAATTCTACGGGCTTTTCAGGCTCCGTATTCGCTTTCGATTCATTGACAATTTCAAGAACTCTATCGCCAACCTCTTCAACGATACGGGTGTAATCGACGTTCTCCGCAACGGGAATCGCCGCAACCGCTTCGAGGACTTGACGGCTATGTTCGGAAACGGTTGCTTCCGTCTTCTCTGCAACGGCCTCGGTGATCTTCTCGTAATCCACCTCGTCGTATGCAGGGAAACATTCCACAACTTTATCCTTGATGGATTCCGCAACCGCCTCTACGTCAATCGCGTCCAGCTTTTCATTGATCTTGACAAGCATTTCGTCGATCGCTTCAATCGCCGCAAGTTTCCCCTCGATCGTATCGAGCGTCGCAATCACCTGATCGTTTAAGATCTTGGACAGTTCTTCGTAGATCGCTTGGTTTTGCTTGTATGTATACCGCAATTCGCGTACCGTAGCCGCCGCCGATTTTTCATTCGCCGCCGCAAGCGCCTCCGAATCCTTTTGCATGGTCGAATACATAGAGCTGGATTGCAGCGCGGTATATTTGATCTCGTTGGAAATTTCCGCCTTGACCTTTTGCAGATCGCGGGCAAGATAATTATACAAGCCGTCGATCATAAGAGCAGTTTCGGTGCTCTTCACCGCACTTTGAATAGATCTCTGATTTTTCGTTTCCGTCATGTTACACCTCGTTCTTAATCCGTATGTTTTTTTGTGAGGGGGCGTCGTTATGCCCTTTTACATAGTAATATTATACCATGTCTTTGTTCTCTCGTCAAGGGTTTTACAAAAAAAATATCGCCCAAGTACACATTTTTTTCGCAAAATTTGTAAAAAATCGCGTTTTTTTCCTTTTTTTGCGTTTTCCCGTCCCTATCCCCTTAAAAAAATCGGAAAGGACGGGGCCGCGTATATGCCCCGTCCTCCCTTTCATTAAGATACTCCGCTCTGTTTTTCCGTGTCGTCCTCTTTCGTCGCTTCCTCTATAAGAAGAGAACCGTCGCGCCCGCCGCTCTTCAACGAGTTGATATACTTCGCGTATTCCTCTTCGCTAATCTTTCTTACCTTGTTTTTCTTATTTGACGATCTGCTCATACCGTTTTTTCTCCTTTCGGGATTTTATTTTCAGTATGCTCTTTTCTTTTCTTTTTTATTCCACCTACAAAAGAATACAGAAAAATCCACCTTTCCCCTCGTTCACGATACGCCCGAGCGTACGGCTCATCTTCCCCCGAAGCGTAGGCGGCATTCCCTCCGCTTTTCGCAAAATCTCCGTTTCCAACATCTCTTTCAGCGTCCGCCCGAATACGTTAGTTTCCCAAACGGCGGCAGGCTCTAAGGAGAATTTTTCAAGCGTATCGTTTAAAAAAGTTTCCCCTTGCTCTTTCCCACCGACAATCGGCTCCACCTCTCCTCGAACGTTCACCTTGACAATATGATAGCTATCCCCGTCCGCTTGAAAACGCACCCCGTAATTCGCGCCGCGTTTAACAAGCTTCGGTTGGGCAAGCTCCAACTCGGAAAAGGCGGGCGCCACCACCCCGTATCCCCCTTCCTTAGCTTTCACAAAGGCGTCCTTGATCTTACCGTATTCACGTCCCGCCTCGCTGAGCGTACGCAAAAGCCGTAGCAGAGTAAGATCGTCCTCGATCTCCTCCCCGCACGCTTCGGAAAGCACCCGATAAAAAACCCCCTCCTTGACGTTCAAGGTCAGCGTAGCGCTGCCCGAGCCGAGGTCAAGCTCCGTAGAAACGGGGAAAAAATCTCCCTCCTCGTCCAAAAAGCCCTCCTCCAAGGCGGCGCAATCTTTCATTTTGACGATACCGTGTACGAGTTCTTTCACTTTTTCAACAAGCGTTTTCACCGTAGACGCGGACATGGGTAGCGATTGCAACCACGCGGGAATTTTTACGTCGATCCGCGTGACAGGGAATTCCAAAAGCACCTTTTGGAGAACGTAAAGCAGCTCGCTTTCCGTCGCATTTTCTACGTTCATTGCGACCACGGTCACCCCGTATTTCTTTTCAAGCTTTTCTCTAAGCCCCTCTGCGGAAGTCGGCTCAACGCAATTTAAAAGAACCACAAACGGCTTTCCTATCTCTTTGAGTTCCTTGACCGTCAGTTCCTCCGCAGGCTCATAAGCATCTCGTCCGATCGCAGAAAAGCTTCCGTCCGTCGTGACGAGCACCCCTACCGTGGAATGTTCCCTAATTACTCTACGCGTGCCGATTTCGGCGGCTTTTTCAAAGGGAATAGGCGCTTCGTCCCAAGGCGTGGAAACGAGGCGGGGCGATCCCTCCTCCTCAAAGCCGCTTGCCCCCGCAACGGGAAAGCCCACACAATCGACCAGCCGTACCGATGCCTTTGCCCCTTTTGCGGCGACGATCTCCGCGGGCGCAGCAGGCACGAATTTCGGTTCCGTCGTCATCACCGTTTTCCCCGGCGAGGACTGCGGCAATTCGTCCGTCATCACCACCCGATCCTTTGTTTCGGCGTGCGGCAGCACGAGTGTTTCCATAAAACGTTTGATAAAAGTCGATTTACCCGTTCGGACAGGCCCTACCACGCCGATATAGACCGCGCCGGAAGTCCGATTTGCCATATCTTCGTAAATACCGTAAGTTTCCATATGTACCTCCCTTGCGCGGAACCATTTAAGCATAAAAAAATCCCCGCACAAAAAAACCTTACAGGCTATTTTACGTCGGGGAATGTAATTTTATGAGTAATTTTTAACTTTTCGGCTCGTCCGTTTTCAACGCTTTCGCGCCCGCCTCCTCTACGGCAATGTATTGGCTATCCCAAGAAAAATCTCGCGGCTCGTCGTATTCTCCGCCCAAAGCCTCAATCGCGTATTTGAGTTCTTGAAATTCCACAAACCCGATCGTTTCGTCCGCAATCCGCTCCAACAAAACGGGAAGGGCGCGTTCGTCGCCATAGGCGGCAAGATAGCTCGCGCGCATAGGGGTCTTTTCTTCCGCTTGTAAAAATTCATTAAGAAGAATACGATAGGCTTCATCCGAGCGTTTTTCTTTCAATCTCGAAAGAATTTCCAAAACGTATTCCGTCGCCTCGCCCTTACGGTACAGCTCCAACGCCCGATCGCACACGAAGTCGGCGTCCGCTTTCAATACGTCTACCACGTCGTCAAGGACGTCCTCGGGCAGTTTCCCCTCTTGCAGCATAGTAAAATATTTTTCATATGCCTTTCTTTCCGAAAGCAACATATTGACGGCGTAAGAAACGGTTTGCGCGTCGTCGCTATCCAACAGCGGCAACAGCATCTCCGCGTTTCCACGGCTCTCCATCTCACCACAAAGAAATTCGGGCACGGGGACGTCGCTTGCAAGATGAGCAAGTAAGGTTTCCGTCAGCTCTGCGTCCGTCATTTTTGCGTAATATTCCTTAGGGGTGCACTTAACTTTCGCTACATAAGTATCGCCGAACTTTTTGTAAAGTCTTGGGATCACGTCCTCCCATTGCTGTTCGGTGTATTTCTCCTTATTTTCTTCCATATATACGGCAAGTTTCTCATCAAACAAGCCGTCAAAGTCGATCAGTTTCATTTCTTCTCTTCCTCCGTAACCGAATTCACGCAGCGGAATATTTTATAAACCGCCTCCTCGTCCGCGTCAAACGCCGACACGATTTCTTCCAGCCGCCGTCCAAGCTCCTTTAAGCCTGAAAACAAATAAATCGCCGCCGCCAAATCCTCTTCCTTGTTCGACACCTCGTCCAAATATTCACCCGCGGCAAGCTTGTCGTACACCTTTTCCGCGGCAAGCTTTAACTTGGCACCGTGCGCAGGAGAAAGAATGGAGAGCTTGGCTGCAAGCTGCGCATACGCCGTCAAAAAGGCTTTGCGTTTCTTCTTGCCTAGTTTGACACGATACAGCCGTATAGGACGGTAAACGTTACACAGCACCAGCCCCACCCGCTTATCCTCGTTGCGAAGCGCAAACAGCCGTAAAATTTCAATCTTCAAAGCATCCGCAATTTCTTGATCAAGCAGCTTTTCTCGCAAGAAACCGTCCAGCCTAAGCTGTTCGGCTACAAGCACCGCAAAATATTGCAGCTCCTTATCCATGCCGTCCATTTCATCAAAGCACCATTCGAGGTTTTCTTGCACCTCTTCGCACTCTGCAAGCAGCTCCCGCGCCTCCTTAGGCAGACCGTTCAGGGAAAGCAACGAACGGCAACGCGCCTCTCGCTCCTCTTTCGTCACTCGGTAAAAATACCCGACCTCTCCCTCTTCTTTCTCCTCGCCTGCCAGCTCCCTCCTGACCCTACGAAGATAGTACTTGACCACCTCCGCGTCGGGGTAAAGGTCGCAAAGCTTGGTAAAGGTTGCCTCCGCCTGTGTAAGTTTGCCGCTCTTATACGCGGAAATTCCTTTGAAATAAAGCATTTTTCCGTCGTAGGGCATCTTTTTTTCCAGCTCCGTAAAGCGTTCGTATGCCTCCGCGTGCAACCCGTTTTCACAGCAGACGGTGGCAATTTTATACAGGTCGTCCGTCTTGTCCACTTTTAATTGCGTAAGCTCCTTGGCAAGAGCAAGGCTCTCCTCGGGTCTGCCCTGTTCAAGATAAACGGCCGCAAGCGTCGAACGGGTTTGAATATGATAAGGGTCGATCTCCAAGGCCTCCAAGCAAAGCTTTTCCGCCTCGCTTGTTTCCCCTTCCAAAAGATGCGACACCGCCATCATTTGACGGGCGTCCAAATATTCCCGACTTCCCTTTTCCACCTTGGAAAATTGCTCGATAGCATTCCTCGTATTCCCGTCCTTTAATTCTTGCGCGCCCGCGTCAAGCTCGGGGGAAAAGTCCGCAAGCTCGGGCGGCCAAACGAAACGGAAGGCGTCCTTTTTATTTTTGGAAAACGCCGCCGCAATCTCCATTTTATTCTCTTTCGTTAAGGTGTCGTCCACGCCGATCAAAAGATTGTAATAATATGCCGACGCTGCCTCCTCCCCGAGCGAGAGAAAATTGACCGCTATCCCCTCGTACAAATCGGGCAGGTCCTCTTCCTCCGCAATATCGAGCGCTTGAAAAAGCCATTTGAGCGCGTAGGCGTTCAACCCGAGGTTTTCATAGGCGTCCGCCATACGCAAATACCCCTCGAAATCCCCGCCGTATTCTTGGAATTCTTTATACAAAAAACGGAGGGCGGCAATATAATTGCCATCGGCGTAATAGTTTTCAGCCATAGAACGAAGCCGCTCTCTGCCGTTTTTCCATTGTAAAATCGTTGCGCCCATACCCTCTTTATTCCTTTTTAAAAATCACGTCAAGATCCTCGTCCGTGAAGACGTAATCGGTGTTACAAAATTGACAATGCGCGCCGATTTTTCCGTCCTCTTTGACGATTTTGCGAAGCTCTTCCTCCCCAAGGGTAACGAGAACCTCCGACAAATACTCCCTCGAACAATTACATTTATACGTAGCCTCGCGCCTTTCTATCCCGTCTGATTTTGCCGAAAAATATTCTTTTACCGTCTTTTCAACGCCGAGCGTTTGCATTTTTTCAACGATAGCGTAAAGCGCCTCCCCTTTGGGCATATCCGCAATCGTCTTTTCGTCCGTAAACGGCAACGGTTGAAGCGCCGCTACCCCCGCAAACGCGACCCTGCCCGCCCCATTCGTCTTCACAACGGACGCAAGATAGGTGGGAAGCTGTTCGCTGATCAGGAAATACCGCTCGAATAAGTCCTCGATAGAAATCGTCTTAGGAAAATCGCACGAACCTACGAATGGACGGGCGTAGCCGTCGCCGCGAACAACGGTGAGAGAGCCGACTTTTCCAAGCAACTCCTCCTCCGTTCCCTCTGCACCTGCTTCGCCTACGCAACCGCGAACGGACAGCGCGTGATTGCCCGCTACCTGCACCGTACCAAGCCGCCCCTCGCCGTTGATTGCAAAGGAAATATCCCCTTTTTCATTTTTTAAACACGCGCTTAAAAACGCGCCGACAGAAAGGGCTTTCCCAAATACGCGAATTGCCGAATCGGACAGCGCGTGAAGCCTAGCCCCCTCTCTTACCAGCTCCGTCGTGTCGGCAAGCGTCAAAGACACCTGCTCGTCATAAACAAGACATCTAACGAGGTTTTTCATCTTACTTGCGCACGGCAAGAAAGGTAAGCCTATCCGCCGTTTCCTCCTTTTCGTGAAGATGCCCCTCCGTTTCCAAAAGGGTGAAACCGCTTTCTTGAAGAGCGGCAAGGATCTCTTCTTTTTCATAGATATACTGTTCGTGACGCTCGTCGCTACGAAGATAACGCCCGTCCGCTTGCCGCGAGAAAAGGGTGACCTCCATCACCGCTTTCTCTCCCTCGACGGAGGAAAAATTAAGGTAGGTCACTTCCTCGCGGTCGTCAACGCTTACAGTATTTGCAATTTTTTCTTGGAATTTTCGTTTGGACGAAATATCAAATAAAAATGCGCCGCCCTTTACAAGCGCCCCGTGAATATTTTTAAACGCCGCGACAAGCTTGTCCTTGGGAAGATAATTCACAAGATCGTTGACGGCGATCGCAAACGAGAAACGGCGAGGCAATTTCTTACGGGTAATATCCCCCAAAAGATACTCGCTTTTCACTCCCTCTTTAAGCGCCGTTTCCTGCGCCTTGTCAAGCATTTCCCGCGAGGCGTCAAGCCCCGTCATTGCATACCCCTCCCGCTGAAACCGACGGGTAAACCACCCGCCGCCGCACCCGACGTCAAGCCCCGTAGTGAGCGGAAAAGCGCTCAGCTTTTCAAGTAAATACTGCGACCAACGTTCGTAGTCGCAGTCGTCGTTTAAATATTCAAACCATTCGGCAAGAGTAACGTACGCCGCATTTTTCATATGTCACCTAAGCAAGCCGAAGCGGAGGTTTTCTCCGCTTCGACGATTATTTTAAGCTTACTCGTCGCCGAGCAGTTTTCCAAATTTTTTGTCCTTTTTCTTCTTTTTCTTACCGTTATCCGACTCCTGCAACGCCTTTTCGCGTTCGTCGAACTGACGGTTATATTCCACGTATTTTTCGTCGTTCTTATGTTCTTCGACGTACGCCGCCGTATCTTCGGCGATCGTTTCCTTACTTTCACGCAGCCTTTTTAAGTCCTCACGCGTGAACGAGGTAGGAAGATCGTACACCTGCAAGGAGTCGTCAATAGGCTTGATCGGCTTGGAAACAAGCTGGGATTTGCCCGCCGCCAAAATAATTCTTTGGTATTCGAGCGCCGTTTGCGAATCGCCGCTTTCGACAAGGCGTTGCCCGCCTTTGCCGTAAATACCTCTGCCAACCTTTGCCCCCTCGATTTTCGGGTTGATATACTGGTCGAATACCCATTGCGAAAAATCCAACCATACAAGCAAGGCATACGAAAATCCAAAGAAGAATACGATCAAAAAGCCGATTGTCGTAAGGAAGTTGACGTTGAAAAGGAAAAGCACGAACGGCAGCAAAGCAAGCACCGCAAAGAACACCGTCTGCGGGAAAGTACCGATTGTGATCAGGAAAGAATTCTTGACCATGACGATAAAGCTTTGCTTGTAGTTGACGCCGAGGGCGAGCATCCAAAAGGACATCAACCCCGCCATTACAAGCATAACGTACCCCACCACCTTGGAAATGGTGAGCATCACCGTCTGTGCCTTGGAAAGAGTTCCCATAGCAATGGAAAGGTCGGTCATATTCGATATCGCGCGCGTGACGAATAAGATAATAGAGAAGAAGAGTGCCGTTTGCAACGCGTTTTTATAATTGAGCTTGACCCCCCGCCAAAAATCGTTGGTGACAAAAATCCCCTCCGTCCAAACCATATTCCGCATGACGTACATACCGCCCGCAATCCCTATGGACGCGATAAAAACGGACAAAACGATCCCACCGTAAATAAGTAGGTCATTTTGAAGCAATAAGCTTTCCGCAAGCCCCTGTTGGTTGGGTACGGCGGGATAGCCAACGCCGAGGTTGGCGCCGAACGGATACAAAACGCCGTTGGTTTCTTGCAATATCCACGCAAGCAACAAAACGAGCAGGGTGGGAACGCAAAACAGCAGCGTCAAAAGATTGATTTTGACGAGCTTCCCGAAATTGCCTTTAAAGATATCGAAAAAGAGTTGCCAACGGTTGGTAGGCAGAGTACTTCTTGCGTACTCCTCGCTCTTTTCTTTCCCTTCGAGCATTCGGGTAATAAAACTTTTCTTTTGCTGTGCCATGATTACTCCAAATTTTAATTCGTTTTTTGAGCGCCAAGTACGCGCTGCATACTCGCTCCATTCTATTTTACTACAAATTTGTGATTATTTCAAGAAATTTTCGGAAAAAATCAAATAAAATTTTCAACTTTGACAAAAATCTTTGACTTTTTCTTTCGGATATGCTACAATAAGTCCGTAAATAGAGGAGCGGACGAACAAGAGTACCCTTTCGCAATCGTAATCGTACGGAAACTTTTACGCCTCGGCGACGAGGAGCAAGCGAAAGGCGGAAAGGGTATCGCCGCCGAAGTGCGGAATTTTCCGACCGCGCTGGGCGTACGGGAGAATACCCGTACGACTGTCACCGCAACGTGAAGAGCTATTTTCCAAACTGCATACCTATTTTGCAGAAATACGAAAATTCTCGGAGGCGGTGAGCCTCCGTTTTTCTTTCGCTAATTTTTTTAAGGAGAACTTCGCAATATGAAACAGTTCAAAGTAGGCGTCGTCGGCGCGACGGGTATGGTCGGCCAACGCTTTATGTTACTGCTTGAAAACCATCCGTGGTTTCAAGTCACCGTGCTTGCCGCCTCCGCACGCTCCGCAGGGAAAGCCTATGCGGACGCCGTTGCTGGCAAATGGGCGTTCGATACCCCTATCCCCGAAAAATTCCGTTCTCTCGTCGTTATGGACGCGGAGGCGGATATTGAAAAAATCGCGCAAAAGGTGGACTTTGTCTTTTGCGCCGTAAACATGGAAAAATCCAAGATCCGCGCCCTTGAAGAGGAGTACGCAAAGCGGGAAATTCCCGTCGTTTCTAACAACTCGGCGCACCGTTTCACCGCGGACGTGCCTATGGTCATTCCCGAAATCAACCCCGAGCATATCGAGGTAATCGGCGCGCAAAGAAAACGCCTTGGTACGAAGCGCGGCTTTATCGCGGTCAAGTCCAACTGCTCGCTGCAAAGCTACGTACCCCTCTTGCACCCGTTAAAGCAGTTCGGGATCAAGTCGGCAGCCGTATGCACCTACCAAGCCATTTCGGGTGCAGGCAAGACCTTTGCCACCATGCCTGAAATTGTGGACAATATTATTCCGTATATCGGCGGGGAAGAGGAAAAAAGCGAGAAAGAACCGCTCAAAATTTGGGGCGAAGTTAAGGACGGGGAAATCCTTTCCGCCACGTCGCCCGTTATTTCCGCACAATGTTTGCGCGTGCCCGTTTCCGACGGCCATACGGCGGCGGTATTCGTTTCCTTTGAGAAAAAACCGACGAGAGAAGAGATCCTTTTCGCTTGGGAAAGCTTTTCGGGCGTACCGCAAGCCCTTTCCCTCCCCTCTGCTCCTAAAAAGTTTATCCGCTATTTTGAGGAGGAAAACCGTCCGCAAGCCAAGCTCGATCGCATGGAAGGAAACGGCATGAGCGTGACGGCGGGACGGCTTCGAGAGGACGCCTGTTACGATTATAAATTTATCGGGCTTTCGCATAACACGCTGCGAGGCGCGGCGGGCGGCGCGGTTCTGCTTGCCGAGCTGCTTGCAGCAAAAGGATATTTCGACTAATTCAAATTATCACAAAAAAAATTAAGGGAGAATACAGTATATTATGAAAGGTTTTTTTAAGGGTAGCGCAACGGCTATCATTACTCCGTTTCACGAAAGCGGCGTCAACTACGAGGTGTTTGGCGAGCTGATCGAACACCAAATCGCAGGAGGCACGGACGCCCTTGTTTTCCTCGGTACCACAGGCGAACCCTCCACCATGTCCTTTGCAGAAGAACATGAATTGATGCAATACGCCGTGAAAAAGGTGGCGAAACGCGCCAAAGTTATTTTCGGTTGTGGCAGCAACTGCACCGCTGACGCTGTGATGACCGCGCAAAAAGCGGAGAGCTACGGCGCGGACGGCTTGCTCGCCGTTACTCCTTATTACAATAAATGCACGCAAAACGGGTTGGTCGAATACTACCGCGCAATTTGCGAGGCGGTGTCTATTCCCGTGATCGCCTACAACGTCCCCGGCCGTACGGGCGTCGAAATTCAACCCGCCACTATGGCAAAAATTGCCGAAATTCCAAATATCGCAGGCATCAAAGACGCGGGCGGCAATATGAGCAAGACTATGGAAACTTTCCGTCTTGTTTCTGATAAGTGCGACGTCTATTCGGGCGAGGACGCGCTCAACCTGCCCATTCTCGCTTGCGGCGGCGCGGGCGTAATTTCCGTACTCTCGAATATCGTACCCGCCGACATCAAAAAGCTGTGCACTCTGGTTGCACAAGGAAAGCTTGCCGAGGCGATCGAGCTGAACAACCAGCTCCTGCCCCTTGCAAACGCTTGCTTTATCGAGGTCAACCCCATTCCCGTAAAAGAGGCAATGAATATTGTCGGATTTGACGCCGGCGTGCCTCGCGCCCCGCTTACCGTTATGGAGAGCGCGAACAGAGAAAAGCTGATCGGCGCAATCAAAGCGTACGGGTTGGAGGTTCGGGTATGAAAACGCGTATTTTACTTTGCGGCGCGTGCGGGAAAATGGGCGGCAACGTCCTTTCCCTTTTACAGGAGGACGATGGCGCGGAGGCCGTTTGCGGCGTTGACCTTTTCCCCAAGGAAATCGGAATTCCCGTCTACCCTTCTTTCGCGGACGTAAAAGAAAAAGCCGACATCATTATCGACTTTTCCTCTCCCTCCGCTTTACAAGAACGGTTGGAGTATGCAAAAAAGAACGGTCTGGGAATCGTGCTCGCCTCCACGGGCTTTACCGAAAGCGATCTTGCCATGATCGACGAATACGCAAAGGACGTCGCTATTTTCAAAACCGCCAACCTCTCCTTAGGAGTCAACCTGATGCAAGCCCTTTGCAAAGCGGCGGCTGAGGTGCTTGGCGAAGGCTTTGACGTGGAGATCGTCGAACGGCACCATAACCTTAAAAAAGACGCGCCCTCAGGCACCGCGCTTATGCTGGCAAACTCCGTCAACGAGGCTTTCGGCGGCGAGAAAGAATACGTCTACGGTCGTAGCGGAATTGTCGGAGCACGGCAGAAAAAGGAGATCGGGATTCACGCCGTACGCGGCGGGACAATCGTCGGCGAACACGAGGTGTGCTTTGCGGGCGAGGACGAGGTAATTACCATTACTCACAGTGCCTCTTCCAAACGGGTCTTTGCCGTTGGCGCGGTACGTGCGGCAAAATTCCTGAAAGGAAAACCCGCAGGCAGGTACGAAATGAAAGACCTTCTTTAAGTAAAACCGACAAAAAGCCCGCCCCTCTAAAACTTGGAGGAACGGGCTTTTTCTTTCTATCAACAAAAGCGAGGAAAAACACCTCGCTTTTTCTTTTTAAACGGTGACCTGCACCGCCATAACCTCTTCCTTTGAAAGGAAGGTATTACAAGAGAAAATGGGCACGAGCTTACCTTGATATTCCACAAGCAGCTTATCGTCTACGAACCGCCGCCCTTTTTCGTCCGTCACTACTTCCGCCTTTTCGTCCCACGAGAACAAAGCCTCGTTTTGCTTGTATTCGAGAAGTCCCTCGGCGTAACGCATGGTGCAGCAGAACGGCGCCTCGTACATGGAAACTTTAAGCGTCCTTTGCGTTTCGGTGATACAGGTATTCGGCCCCGCGCCGCCGTGATCTCTTTGACAGAACTGCAAGCCGTTGAACCAAATACGGCGAGCCAGCGTCAAATACTCCCTGTCGTTGGTGATTTTATACAGCTCGGTAGCCAAAATTAAGCTATCCACCACCGCGCAAGGCTCCGTCCAAGTGTCCTCGCGCCCGAACCAGTTAAAGTTCTCGTAGGTGAGCGTCATACCGTGACGTATGTACAGCGCAAATTTTTCTTTCACGATAGACAGATATTTTTCCTCCCCCGTCGCCTCATACATGGTAAGGATTCCGCGGATACAGGTAAGCGTCGTATGCGTTTGAAAACCGTACTTAACAAAATCCGTCGCCACGAACGTTTCAATCACCTTGTCAAGTAGTTTGCGCGTCGTTTGGTCTTTTGTCAATTGATAATATTTCGCCAAGCCGTCCACACTCATATACGCGCAACCGATATCCGAAGAGGTCTGCCAGCCGTTCAAAACCTTGGCGTTGGTGCCCGAAACGCCGCCTATCCCTTTTTCTCTTTCAAGCGGATATTGATCGAACCAAGGCAAAATAGGCTGGTATAAATTTTCAATCGTGCTTTTGAGCAGCTTTAACGCAAGCTCGCTATTAAAATTTTTCGCGTATTTGATCAGCCCGCGAACATACCAGTTATGCCCCGAAACCTGCTGTTCGTTGACGGTGACGCCGTCGAACAGAGGACCGAGAAAGCCGTGCTCGTTCGTTTTTTCCTCCATTTGTGCCATCATTTGGTGCATACAGGGAATTTCCTCGCCCGTCATTTCGTAGTGACAGTTAAAGGCGAGCAACGCTCTCCCCTCCCAGTCGCCCTGCCACGTGTAGTCCGCGGGGCGAAACACTTTCTCGATACGGTACGGCTCGTCGTGCAAACGACGGCTATTCATAATAATATTTTTCATTTTTCGTTCTCCTTAAAGACTGTCTATCGCTTTTTCTAAACGGGCGAGGGTGCGCTCTTCGCCCAAAATTTGCATAATCGTCCAAAGGTCGGGAGTGTTCGCAAGCCCCGTCGTCGCAATACGGAGTATTTCCGCGACGTCCGCAACGCTTCCCGCGTACGCCGTCGGATCTGCCTTGTAGGCTTTCATATCCGTCGTAAAGCCGTGCGCCGTTGCAACCGCCTTTACCTTTTCAAACCACGTCTGCATATCGTCCGCATACGAATATTGCTGCTTGAACGCCTGTAAAATGCTCTTTACCGTCGCCCTATCAAAGCGGTACTCGTAAGTAGGCGCAAAGCTTTCGTCGAAGAAATAGGAAATAAACTCGGTGGCTTGCGCTGCGCAATAGAAGTCCTTTCTGCGTTTCTTGCCGCCTACGCCCATACAAAGCGCAAGAACCTTACAGGCGTATTCCTCGTCCTTATAATACCCCTTTTGCGTTTCGTTGCCGTATTCCTCCGCCCACGCCTTCAAGAACTCGTACGCCTCCCGCTCCGAAAGCGTAGCGAAAACGGATTTGGAAATGTCGTTGAGCTTGACGATATCAAACAGCGCGCCGCTCTTGCCCATTTTGCCGATAGAGTACTTGAAATCCTCGATCGCCGCCGTCGGGTTTTTCATCTGCCATTCCTCGAAATTTGAGTTGAGCAGGGTAAGCATGTACGTCTTGACCGCCTTTTTATGATAGCCTTGCTCGCGATAGAAAGTGAGCGACGCTTCGGGATCCTTTCTCTTGGAAAGCTTACGACGCACCTCGCCGTCCATTTTCTGAATGGAGCAGTTATGGCCGTAGCGCGGCAGCTTAAACCCAAGCACGCCAAAAAGCTCGATATGAATAGGCAACGAGGACAGCCATTCCTCGCCGCGAATAACGAGGGTGGTACGCATAAAATGATCGTCGATCGCGTGGGCAAAATGATAGGTGGGGATCCCGTCCGATTTCAAAATGACGACGTCCTGATTGTTTTCGGTGACGGTAATCTCCCCCTTGATCGCGTCGCGGAAGGTATGCTTTTTCTCCA
The DNA here is from genome assembly GCA_017463325.1 of Clostridia bacterium. Classification (GTDB taxonomy): domain Bacteria; phylum Bacillota; class Clostridia; order Christensenellales; family Borkfalkiaceae; genus Scatosoma. The sequence goes on along the minus strand of JAFTPK010000009.1, from coordinate 139,414 downwards.
CGTCGCCCTGCGAACGCAAGCGAATTACGTACGGCTTGCCCGCTTTCAGATTTTCGTAAATTTCCTCCTCGCTCAAATTTCTACAACGGGCAAATTCACCGTAGTAGCCGGGGAGGAGCTTATTCTCCGTTTGATGCTGCCTAATTTTTTCCAAGTCCTCCTCTCCGCAAAAACAGGGATAGGCAAGGCCTTTTCTGATCAGCTCCTTGGCGTATGCGTGATACACCTCGGCGCGTTGACGCTGATAATACGGGCCGTATTCGCCGCAAAGATCGGCGCCCTCGTCAAATTCTACGCCAAAATATTTCAAAGACGAGTGGATCACCTCCACAGCGCCCTCCACCTTACGCTTTTCGTCGGTGTCCTCGATACGAAGATAAAAGGCGCCGCCGCTCTGATGCGCAATCCGCTCGTTAGCGAGCGCCACATAAAGGTTCCCTATATGCATAAAGCCCGTAGGACTGGGGGCAAGTCGGGTGACCTCCGCGCCCTTTTCAAGCGTTCTTTCGGGATAGCGTTCCTCGTAATAGGAAAGAGGTTTTACGTTCTCGTCAGGGATCAATACTTCCGCTAATTTGTTCAAATCCATACTGTTACTTCCTTTTAAATTTCAAAAAAATTCATATTTTCATACGAAATCTCGTACAAACCGTTTTCAATGCCGTGAACAAGCTCGACTACCTTTTCTGAAAGCGGCGCCTCTACCCCCGCTTTCTTCGCCATCGTCGCAACGACGCCGCAAATAAAGTCAATCTCACACTTTTTGCCCTTTTGCACGTCCGCAAGCATTCCCGAACGCAACATAGCGTGATTTTTTATGGCGATCGGGAGGAGAAAATTCGCCTTGACGTCGCGAAACCAACTGCCTTTTCCAAACAATTGCTCCAACTCGTACCCTTGCATTTTTTCAGGCTGAACGCCGTGCGCTTTCGCCGCCAAGATCGCCTCTCGAAGAAGTCCAAGCGCAACCTTTCTCGTCTTTTTCTTTTTGGCGATCTCCCCAAAGGTCAGCCCCGTCACCACCGAAAGCCCCGAAAAGGCGCCGTTGACGGCAAGCTTGCTCCATCTTGCGCCTGCAAGATTGTCCGTGACCTCAGCAAAATTTTCATTTCCCGAAAGCACTCGCCCCGCAAGCAAGATCTCCTTTAACTCCTCCGCGCGAGAATTGTCGTTGAAATACCCGCCGACGCGAATGGACATTGCCTTGGGCGCGGACGTGAGCGCTACCTTGCCCCCGCCGACGAATTTCGCCCCGAACGTCACCGCCGCGCCATACGTCTTTTCATAGCCCAACACGGACGCCACGCTCTCCTCAGGAAGACCGTTCTGCGTCGTACAAACCACGCCGTCCTCCGCCAAATAGTCCTGTAAAAAAGTAAGGGTGCGCACGTTTTCCCGCTGTTTCGTCATCAAAAATACGACGTCGTATTTGCCCGTCATCTCTTCGGGCATCAAAGCTTTTACGGGTATCTTGATCTCTTTTTCCACCGCCGTACATTCAATAATCGCGCCGCTTTTTTTTAATCCCTCGACGTGATTTTCGTTACGACTGATCAAATCGACCTCCAAGCCGCCCGCCGTCAAAAATGCGCCCAGCACCGTGCCCATAGCTCCTGCGCCGTATACGGCTATCCGTTTTTTCATTGCAACGCCTCCGCTATTTTATTCGCCGCCTCTTCCACGCTCAATCCGTCCAAACAAACGGTGATTTCTGCGTAACGCTCGTATAGAGGCGTTCGTTCGTCATACAAGTCCTTTAAGGTATATCCCGCTTTAAGGGCAACGCCCCGTTCCTTTAAGTCGCCAAGCCTACTTTCAAGCTCCGCCAAAGAGAGCTTTAAATATACGACCCTGCCCGTCTTTTTCAAAGTTTCGAGTGCGTACGGTCGATACACGACGCTGCCGCCCGTTGCAATTACGCAACGGCTTGCGGTGATCTCCGCGTTCACTTTCGCCTCGATATCGAGAAATTTCTCCCTGCCGTATTCGGCGATCAGCTCGTTCAAGCGTTTCCCCTCGCGGGCGATAATAACGCTGTCGCTGTCCACGTAGCCGTAGCCGATCAGCTCCGACAAATAGGTGCCCACCGTCGTTTTTCCCGCGCCCGGCATACCGATTAGGATCACGTTGTTCATGCCTCGCCTCCAAATACCCGTTTAAGCTCGCCAAGCACCTCCGCGTCCGCAGGCGCCCACTCTTTTTCATCTAACTCCTTAGGAGAAAAATACGCGTACTCCTCGTGCTCCTTTAAGGTAAACTCTGAAAGCCGCACGCAATCGTACAGGTATAGGGTAATGGAAAAATCGGGATAAGTGAAATCTGTCACCGAATACAGCCGCTCGACGGCAACGTCTAAGTCCAGCTCTTCTTTCAGCTCCCGTTTTACCGCGTCCTCACCCTTTTCGCCCGCCTCAATCTTCCCGCCCGGGAATTCGTATTTATGGGAAAGATAAGGAAACTTGCTCTCCCCGCGCCTCGTCGCAAAAATTTTACCGTTTTCAAAAATCAGCGCCGCCGCAACCGTTACGTGTTTCATAGTCCGTTCTCCTTAATCCTCTCTCGTACCGTCGCCGTGCACCTCGCAAAAACGGCAAGCAAACGAAGGAGCCTCACCCCCCGCGTATAAGTGGCTTATATCGCCGTAGCCGCAACAACGGAAAATTACCTTGCCCTGCCGCCGCTCTTCCGTGTACAACGTGGTCACGGACGAGGTGAGCGCCGCGAAATGATGAGTAAGGATCATAGGCGGCACGTTAAAAAGCCGCGAAAGCAGAGTACCCTCTACACCAAAATGGCAAAATAATGCCACCGTGTCCGTATTCGCGCGGACGGACTTGTAAATTTTTCCGTCGCGCTGATAGCCGTGCGTTTCCAACAGCTTATCAAACTCGTCGCATACCTGCCTATAATGTTTCTCCATGTCCGTCGCTTTGAAAAAGGGCTGCTGATGCCAGTTTTCATTGTCGTACATAAGCGGTTCTCCTGTCCAGAACTCAGGCAAGAAATCCCAAGGAATTCCCTTTTCTTCCCCCGATGGCAACGTGAAACGGTGTCCAAATTCCCGCAAAAAGTCCTTTTCGACGACTTCCTTTTCTCTGCCCATAGCCTTAGCGACGGTCATACAGGTTTCCTTCGCCCTGCCAAGCGGCGAGGAATAGAAATAGTCGATTTTTTCCTTTTTCAATTTTTCTGCAAGCAGCGCGGCCTCCCGTCTGCCTTTTTCGGTGAGGCAATCGTTTTTATAATCGGGGTCGCCGTGACGAATCATTAAAATCCTCATTCCTTTCCCTCCTCGGGGATCTCCTCCATAAAAGGCATTAAAATAGAATTTTGCACGTACAAATATTCGTCCTTGATTTTTAATTTATCGCCGTCCGATTCCAAATATTGCAAGCTCTTTTTCACGGCGATCGGGAAATCCTCGCCGATTTTAGAGCCGAACTGCTTTTCATATTCTTTCGCCGAAACGCCGTATTTGGTGCGAAGTCCCAGCATTAAAAACTCAAATTTTGCAATCGGCTTACTCACCTCTTCGCTCGTCACCGCGGCGTAGTGTCCCGAAATGATACATTTCATGTATTCATCAAGGCTGAACGTATTCGTAAAACGCTTACCGCGCATAAACGAGCTTGCCGAAACGCCAAAGCCGATATATTCCCCGCGTTTCCAGTAATTGAGGTTATGTTTGCTTTCGTAGCCTTGAAGGGCGAAGTTGGACACCTCGTAGCGTTCGTATCCCTTTTCCTTTAACAGCCCCATGCCATAGTCGTAAAATTCCGCCACCTCGTCGCTATCGGGCAACTCGCCGTTTAAATAATCGGTGTAGATCGGCGCGCCGTCCTCGACGGTGAGCGCGTACATGGATATATGTTTCGACCCGCAAGCGTGCGCAAGCTCGATCGTTTTACGAATGTCCTCTTTGGTTTGCCCTTTGAGTCCAAGCATGACGTCGGTACTGAAATTTTCCCCACTCAAAAGCTTTGTTGCGTACACGTAGTCACGGGCGTTATGGATACGCCCAAGATCTTCCAGCTGACTGTCGATCGCCGTTTGCAGACCGATTGAAAAACGGTTGATCCCCGCCTGCTTGTACGTTTTGATCTTGTTTTCTCCGATCGTCCCCGGGTTAAGTTCAAGCGTCACTTCGGCGTCCTTTGTCAAGGTAAAGCACTCGCGAATACGGTTCATTGCCCCGAGAATGAGTTTCGGGGGAATATACGAGGGGGTTCCACCGCCGAAATACACGGTGTCGAACGTATAATCTTTCAGCTCCTCACCGCGCATTTTCAGTTCCTTATAAAGACAGGCCATGTACGCCTCAGCGTAGTCTATCTTATCGGGAAAAGAAACAAAATCGCAATAGGAGCATTTATGCCTGCAAAAAGGTACGTGAATATAAATACCAGCCATAGTCGTTCCTCTTTTTAGTCTTTGTTGGTTTTGAGAATTTCCATAAATACTTCCGACGGCACCTCGACGCTACCCACCTGACGCATACGTTTTTTGCCCTCTTTTTGCTTTTCGAGCAGCTTACGCTTACGGGTGATGTCGCCGCCGTAGCATTTGGCAAGGACGTCTTTTCTAACCGCCTTTACCGTTTCACGGGCAATAATTTTGCTCCCGATCGCCGCCTGTACGGGGATCTCGAAAAGCTGACGGGGGATCGCCTCCTTTAAATTTTCGCAAAGGGTGCGACCGCGTTCGTACGCATTCCCCTCGAACACGATTGAGGAAAGCGCGTCGCAAACCTCGCCGTTTAACAGAATATCTAGCCGCACGAGCTTGGAGCGTTGATATCCCGCAAGCTCGTAATCAAAGCTCGCATACCCTTTCGTGCGCGATTTCAAGCCGTCGAAGAAATCGTAAACAATCTCGTTGAGCGGCAGCGTATATTCCAGCTTTACCCGCCGTTCGTCCAAGTAGGTCATATTCTTGAAAATCCCGCGCTTTTCCTTACAAAGATCCATAATCGCGCCCATGTAATCGGGCGGAGTAAAAATATCCGCTTTGACGATCGGTTCTTCCATGTATTCAATGTCGGACGGGTCGGGCAGGTGCGAGGGGTTATCCACGAAAAATTCCTCGCCGCTCGTCTTATGCACGAGATAGCTTACCGACGGCGCCGTCGTAATGATGTCCAAATTGAATTCCCGCTCGATACGCTCTTGAATGATTTCCATATGCAATAGCCCGAGGAACCCGCAACGGAACCCGAACCCGAGCGCGACGGAGGTATCAGGCTCAAAAATCAGCGACGCGTCGTTGAGCTGCAATTTCAAGATTGCCTCTTTCAAATCGTTGAATTTACTGCCGTCAAGCGGATAGATCCCGCAAAAAACGACGGGCTGTACCTGCTTGTACCCGGGCAAAGGTGCGGGCGCGGGGTTATTCACCCCCGTTACGGTGTCCCCCACCGCTACGTCTTGAATGGATTTGATAGACGCCGCCAAATACCCAACTTGTCCCGCGGAGAGCTTTTCTTTGGGCAACAGCCCGGGCGCAAATACCCCCACCTCGGTAACTTCGTACACGGCGTCGGAAAGGAAAGTGCGAATTTTATCTCCCACCTTTACCTCGCCATCCACCAAGCGAATAAATAGAATGACCCCTTTATAATTGTCGTAATAGCTGTCAAAAATGAGCGCCTTTAAAGGAGCCTCCGTATCGCCGTCGGGGGCGGGAAAATAGGTAGCGATCGCCTCTAATAAGTCCTCGATATTCGTCCCCTCTTTTGCCGAAACGCAAGGGATCCCCTCGGCGTCAAGGCCGATCACCTCTTCGATCTCCCGTTTCGCGTCCTCAATTCTTGCGCTGGGCAGGTCGATCTTATTGATGACAGGCAAAATTTCCAAATTGTTTTCCAAGGCGAGATAGACGTTGGCAAGCGTCTGCGCCTCCACCCCTTGCGTCGCGTCCACGACGAGAATTGCCCCCTCGCAAGCCGCCAACGAACGGCTCACCTCGTAGGTAAAGTCCACGTGCCCCGGGGTGTCGATCAGGTTGTATTCGTACTCGGTGCCGTCCTTGGCAGTATAGTACATTCTCACAGGAGTGAGCTTAATGGTAATGCCGCGCTCACGCTCGATATCCATACTGTCAAGAAGTTGCTCCTCCATGTCGCGTTTGGATACCTGCCCCGTCCGTTCGATCAATCTATCCGCAAGCGTTGACTTGCCGTGGTCGATATGAGCGATAATGCAAAAATTTCTGATTTTTTGGTTGGGTTTTGCCATATTACACCTTTACGTTAAAAAGTTCTAAAAATGCGCGCAGCGCGTACGGGATCTGTTTGTCTTTGACGAGCACCATGCCCACCGAACGGACAGGAAGCGCGGGGTCGGTGTCGATCACCGACAAGCTTCCGTCCTCGACACAACGCTTGACGTATTCGCGCGGAATAACGCCTATCCCCATGCCCTTGCTCACTAACCGTTTCATCATATCCCAACTCCCCGTTTGAATGGAGGAGTGCAAATTGACGCCGACGGAAGAAAGGAAATTACGGAGGGTCTTCGTCGCCACCGTATTCGCCTCTAAGGTGACGAGCGGATATTTTTCAAGATCCGCAATGGAAATTTTTCCGCGTAGCAGCTCGGGATATTTCCCGCTCGTTACGAACACCTCTGAAAGACGCATAAAATTGCCGTACAATTTTAACGCGGGATCAGCCTCAATCGGAAGATTGACGAAGGCGACGTCGCAAAGATTTGCCTTTAAATCTTCCAGCGTTCGCGGCGTTACGTCGGAGAGCAGCTCGATCTTAACCGCAGGGAATTTTTCGTGGAATTCCACGATCTTATCCGCAAGCAGGTATTCAAAAATAGTATCGGACGCGCCGATCCGAATAGTTCCCGTCGCTTGCGTATTGATTTGCGTGATGATCGTTTCCGCCTCACCAAGCAGCCTTAACGCCTGTTCTACTTTGGCAAAAATCGCTTTCCCTCCCTGCGCGGACAGCTCCATTCCTCGGTGCGTACGGTTGAACAGCGGCGCGCCGAGCTGATTTTCAAGCTGCTTGATGGACTGTGAAACGGCAGGCTGAGAAATATACAATTCCTCCGCCGCACGCGTCAACGAACCGCATTTTGCCACCGTATAAAATACTCTGTACAGTTCTAAATTAACCATTTTCCCTTATCCTTTGTTATTTTCCTACGCAAAACTTCATAAAGATTTCTTCAATCACCGCTTCGCTTGCCGTTTCTCCCGTGATCTCGCCTAAAATTTCCCACGCTGACTGCACCTCGATTCCGATAAAATCAAGCGGGTCGCCTTTTTCGCAAGCGTTCCTTGCGTCAATCAAGCGCATCTTTGCCCGCCTGAGTGCGTCGAAATGGCGTTCCTCGATCAAAAATGCTGCATCCTCGCTCCGCTCCCCCATTCCCTTGTCGTATAAAAGAGCTTTGAGCTTTTCTATTCCCTCGCCCGTAACCGCCGACGTATGCACGTCCGCATCCGTATCCGTATCGTCCGAGGTCAAGTCCACCTTATTAAACACCTTAATCAGCGGCTTTTCTTTCACGATGGCAAGCACTCTTGCGTCCTCGTCGTCCACACCACGCGCGTAATCGGCAACGAACACCGCCACGTCGCAAGCCTTGATGATGGACTCCGCGCGCTCAATCCCTACGCTTTCGATCCTATCACCGCTCTCTCGCACGCCCGCCGTATCGTACAAATTGAATTTCACGCCGCCGATCTCAATCGTTCCCTCCACGGCGTCACGGGTGGTGCCCGCCACGTCGGATACGATCGCCTTTTCGTAACCGAGCATACGGTTAAGCAGCGAGCTTTTCCCCGTATTCGGTTTTCCGCAAATGGCAACGGTAACCCCCGATTTAATCTTTTTCCCCACGGCGTAACGCTTGGTAAGCTCGTCTAATTGCCCCACCGTTTTTTCAAGAGCAAGCCGCAACTCGTCAACGTGCTGTTCCTCCACGTCCTCCTCGGGATAGTCCACGGAAACCTCAATCCCCGCAAGCAGGTATTTTAGCTCGTCTTGGAATTCCCGTGCCTTTTTCGTCAGCTTCTCACCGTACAAAAGATAACCCGCCTTGACCTCCGCTTCACTTTCGCCGTTGATCATATCGGCGACCCCCTCAGCCGAGGAAAGGGAAAGCTTGCCGTTTAAAAACGCGCGCTTGGTAAATTCGCCGCGCGTTGCGCTCCGCGCGCCCAGCTCGAACGTCCGTTTCAAGATCCCGCGGGCAATACTCTCCCCGCCGTGACAATGAAACTCCACCACGTCCTCGCCCGTGTAGCTGTTGGGCGCTTTGAAATAAACGCAAAGCCCGTAATCCTTAAAGCTCCCCGCGTCAATTTCCCCCGGGTACATACGGTAAGGGGAAAAGTCCTTGACCGGCGTTTTTCCACTCGGTAAAAACGCTTTTTCCGCAAGCGCAAGGGCGTCCTTACCGCTCACGCGGACGATCGCCACGCCCCCTTTCCCGGGCGCGGTTGCTATGGCTGCGATATTCTCTTCCGTCATAGACTTTCCTCCTTGTAGAAATATAACTTCCGTTTATAACACTTCCTATTATATCATAGTCGCGCGCTCGTGTAAACCTTTTGAAAGGGTTTTTCGCAAAAAAAAGACGGAAATTATAACTTTTGCTTATCATCTCCGTCTTTTTCTTATGCAGTTGTCTCTCAATCGAATAAATCGTCCGAAGGAGCTTTCTTTTCCTCCCCCTCCGTTTTATTTTTTTCTTCGCCTCCAAACTCAGCGAAAGGGTCCTCGGGGGGACGAGGTGCGGGGCGCGGAGGGGTCTGGGGCTGTGAATATCCGTAACCTCCGTAAGAACCTTGCCCGTAGCCCCCGTAAGGGCCGTACTGATTTTGTCTACGCGCGTATTCTTCGCGCTGACGGCGAAGATAGTCCTCGTAATTGATCGCAGGGCGTTTACGCAACGCGAAAACGAAAACGTAGCGCAAAAGAGGAACAAAGCAGGTAAGCAGCGAAAAGAACATAGCCTGTTGCGGTACGTATTTACGGAAAAAACTGATCATTAACACAAGCAGCAAAAGCAGATACACCACTTCAAAAAGCCCCGAAAGCCCGATCATACCGCCTGCGCCGTCGCACACCCAAATAAATTTCCGAAGAGGCTCTGCCTCGGCGGGCAATCCCACCCATTCGTACCCGTAGCCGTACTGCGAAAGCTCTAAATATTCGCCGTATTCTACGAATAAAACGGTGCTCACCGCGGCGTAAGCGAGAGTGGTCACAGCGACGAGAATCTGCGCAATCATCACGTACAGTCCCGCCCTCTTCATCTTATGTCCAAACACGATACAGTCGCCCGTCAGCTTTCCCAAATACGCAATACTCAAAAAGGGTACGAACGCCATCCATTTTTTAGAAAATCCCCTATTTTTCGCCATTACGAAAAGTCCAATTCCCTGCAAAATGAAAAGCGCAATTCCGATGGAAAGCGAAACGGCTGCGCAAATAATCACGTCCGTCCATTCCGCCGATTCTTTCAGCGCAAAAATCGCCGAAAAAAATGAGTTGTAAAAAGTGAAAAATTCCATAAAAAACCTGCAAGTTTTATTTTAACAAAAATTCAATATACGGCAACAAAAAATTTAGTACAAGCTCTAAAAAGCACAAAACCGCCCCCACGGCAAGTAGAACGATAGGCGTTGCCGTTTTGCTTTTTACGTTCAAGGCAAGCACCTCGTTTTTGCCGTTTAAATAGCCCACGCTCCCTACCTCTTCCGCAAGCGCGCCACACGCCCGCCAAGGCACAAGCTCTACGCCGTTTGCGCCCACCATGGCCGCGTTCACGAGGGAAACCGTTTCCGTTTTACCCGCTTTGAAACGCCGAATAAAATAACAGAGCGCGACGGTAAAGCAAACAGCCGCAAGGAGTATAAACATCAACTGTGCCACCGCCTCTTTTCTTGCCGCCGTCGCTCCCTCGCCCGTCAACGCGTACAGGCTCATAGAAAAAAGCGACGCAAACAAATTATTAGTGAAATGAGCGAGCATCCCCAAAAAAAGATTACGGGTTTCCGTCACCAAGGCGCCGATCGCAAGGGCGAGTAAAAACTGATAAATAAACTGTTCCGCGTTGCGGTGCGCTAAGGCGAACAAAAAGGAGGAAAGGACGATCGCCGCCGTCTTTCCGTACTGCATCAGACCGCGCAAAATAATGCCTCGAAATATCAACTCCTCCACGATCGCGGGAATGATAGGCGTCATCACGAGGACTGTAAAGGCAAGCAAGCCCTCATATTGCGTTGCAATCTCCGTTGACGGCGGAGTCGCGCCCGTCGTTTCGTAAAGCACTCTCACCCACTCGGATACCCGTTCGGCAAGCGGCAATAACAGAATAAGCAAGCCGCAGGTGCCCACCACCGTCATCAAGCCCTCCATGCTCGGCCGCGGATCGCATTGAAAGCCGCCGCCACTTAAAAGCTTTACCCGTTTCTTTTTGGCGATCAAAAGCGCCAACCCGCCAAGCCCGAAAAAGAGCAGCCATTCGTTGACGAACAGGAGCACCCCCTCGTCCAAGACGCCGCCCGTTCTAACGACGATCAGCGCACCCAAAGACAATAGTAGTCCCATTGCAGCCATCACCGCGTAAAACAAAAGGTAGGTCACGGCGGCGTTCATAGCGTTAAAGGTATTCGGGTCGTATCTGTCAGTCATTTTCATCTTCTTCTCCGTACGCCACGTTCATCAGGCAAAGTCCCTTGGCGGGCATAGTCTTTCCAAGAAGCCCTCTTTGCCCGCTTTGAAAAGCCTCTAAAAGGCTCTCCTCGCTCCGCTTTCCCGACGCCAAATCCAGTAGTTCGCCCACCATAGTACGTACCATATTATACAAAAACCCGTTGCCGCAAACGCTGATAAAGACGTCGCGCGAGCCAAAGGATTTCCCCTCCTCCACCCGCACTTCATACACCGTGCGGACGGTTGTTTTTACCGCAGAGCCGGACGAGCAAAAAGCCTTAAAATCCTTTGTTCCTTCCATAAGCGACGCCGCTTTTTTGAGCGCCGCAAGCGTTGGAATACTCTCCGCACGAACGGCGTAGCGTTCTTTGAGCGGCATCTCCCGTTCGCTTTCGTATAAGGAATAGCGATAGGTTTTTTTCTTCGCACTCCGACAGCTATCAAAGCTCTCCGCGCCCGCTCTACCGCTCAGCACTCGCACCGAAGCGGGCAATTTCACATTCAGGCAGTCAGGCATTTTTTCGGGGGGCACGGTTGCGTCCAAATCGAAATGGCAAACCTGACCAGCCGCGTGCACGCCCGCGTCCGTACGACCGCTGCCCGTCACCCGCACGGTCTTCCCAAGCGCCGCGAGCACGGCGTTTTCCAACGTTTCTTGCACGGACGTCGCACCCTTTTGGCGTTGCCAGCCCGAAAATTCCGTTCCGTCGTAAGCCACCGTTAATACGTACCGCATACACCCCACCTCAAAGCATCACGCGCAAAACGATCACACCCGCAAGGAGCGCGGCTGCAACCGCAGCGGCGAGCAGATCCCGCCAACCGAAGCGCAATTTTTTATATTTCGTTCTTACGTTACTGCCCGAGTAGCACCTTGCGTCCATGGCGTCGCCAAGCTCCTCCGCACGCCGAAAGGCGCTAATCAGCAAGGGAATAAGCACGGGAATAACCGCTTTAACACGCTTTACAAGGCCGCCGCTCTCAAAATCGGCGCCGCGCGCCTTTTGCGCGTTCATAATCCGCGACGTTTCCTCGGTGAAAATAGGGATAAACCGCAAAGCGATCGACATGATCAGCGCGAGCACGTGCACGGGGAATTTGATCCATTTAAGCGGCGTCAGCAAGCTTTCTACGCCGTCGGTAAGCGCGACGGGCGTCGTCGTCAACGTCAACACGGACGACCCGAGCACGAGCAGAAAAAGACGGACGCAAAGGAAAATAGCAAAGCGTACGGCGCTCGGCCAAATCGTAATAAATTTCCAAGAAAAGAGCGGCGTTTCCGCGTCTGCATTCCCGCTATAAAAGAACAGGTTTAAAAGGGCGGTGAACAGCAAGAGAAAGAGCACCGCTTTCACCGAACGGAGTACGCTCCCCAAAGGCACCTTGGAAAAGAGGGCGGAGAGCAAGAACACCACGGCGCACGCGCCGAGCGCGTAAAAGTTATCCGCCGTAAAAATCGCGGCGATATAGACGATCAAAAAGAGAAATTTCGTCCTCGGATCCATTTTGTGTACGAAAGAATTTGCGGGATAATACTGTCCAAAGGATACGTCACGCATATTTAGCCGCCTCCTTCAACGCTTTTTGCACGAAATCGGCGCGCGTTAAATCGGAATCCAAATACACGCCGTAACGTTCAAGGGCGCGCTCCACCTTTGCCGTAAAAGGCAAATCAAGCCCCGTTTCTCTAATTTTCTCGAAAAAGATAGCTTTCGGCGCCCCGACGGCAAATACTTTCCCGCCCGAGAACACCGCCGCGCGCGTGCAATTTTCCGCGATCTCGTCCATGTCGTGCGACACGACGATCACCGTCTTACACCAGTCCTCGTGAATAGAATGAAGCAGCCGCATAATCTCCGCTTTTCCGCGCGGATCCAACCCCGCCGCAGGCTCGTCCAAAACAAGCACGCGCGGCTTGGTGACGATCACCCCCGCAATCGCCACACGGCGTCTTTGCCCGCCCGACAGCTCGAACGGGGAACGGTCTTTGACCTCTTCATAGGAAAGCCCCACCGTTTCCAACGCCTCTTTTACGGCAAGCTCGATCTGCCCCGAGGATAGCTTTTCTCCTGCAAAATTTTTCAATCCAAACGCTACGTCCTCAAAAACCGTTTCCGCAAACAATTGATATTCGGGGTATTGAAAAACCATGCCAACGTCCTTGCGAAGAGCGCGAAAATCGGTGGTCTTTTGGGTCAAGTCATACCCCGCCACCTCCAACCTCGTCACTTTCGTCGCCGCCCCCTTTTTCTTGCGCTTTGGACGGTATTTTTTCTCAGCCGTAGGCAACTTAATGAGGGCGTTTAAATGTTGTACGAACGTCGATTTCCCGCTTCCTGTGTGTCCTAAAATGCCGAAAAACTCCCCTGTGGCGATCGTAAGCTCCACCCCGTCGAGCGCGTGCGTTTCAAAGGGGGAGGAGGGGTTGTAGGTATAGCTTAAATTCTCTGCCGTTATGCTCCCGTCAAGAGTTTCATCAAGGACACGCCCCCTTGAAACAGGCAATTGAGGAATCGCCACGGCACTTCCCTTTTGGATAGCTTTCGCCATTTCCTTTGCAAGAATTTCAGGTTCTAAGCAATCGGGTACGTCCAGCCCCCCCTTTCGCAAAGCACGGCAAATCTGTAAGGAGGCAGGCAAAGCCAAGCCGTACTTCCCAAGCTCCTCTTCTTTTGTCAGCACCTCGAACGGTTTCCCCTCCAAGACAATTTTTCCGCGGCTCATCACGATCGCCCTGTCTGCAAGAAGCGCCTCTTCGGGGAAATGGGTGATAAGGATCACGGTAATTTTTTCTTCCTTGTTCAACCGAATTACGGCGTCCATGACCTCTTTTCTGCCCGACGGATCAAGCATAGCCGTGGACTCGTCAAGGATCATGATTTTGGGCTTTAACGCAAGCACCCCCGCAAGCGCGATCCGCTGCTTTTGCCCGCCCGAAAGTCGAGTGGTCGTCGAATGGCGAAACTCGCTCATACCGACGGCAGAAAGGGCAAACTTGATCCGCTCCCCGATCTCCTCGGGCGGTACGCCGATATTCTCGGGGCCGAAAGCCACGTCGTCCTCAACGATGGACGCCACCGTCTGATTATCGGGGTTTTGGAATACGATCCCCACCTGCTTTCTGACCTCGAACAGGTCCTCCTCGTTCACCTCTTTGCCAAACACGGTAATTTTACCCGAATCGGGCGTCAACAGTCCGTCGATCAGCCTCGCAAGCGTGGATTTTCCGCTTCCGTTATGGCCGAGCACGGCGACAAATTCCCTCTCTTCCACGCAAAAATCCACCCCCGAAAGGGCAAAGACCCGTTCGTCGGTGTCAAAATCTGGAATGGTTTCCGCGTTTTCCTTCTCATAAGAAAAGCGAACGTTTTCAAAGCTGACGGCTTTCATGGTGATCACGCTACCTTTTGAAAGTTATTATTGTCTATTATAACAAATTTTTTGCCGAATTACAATGAAAATGAGGTGAAATTCTCGCGATCTTTCCATTTTTTTCTTTTTTTAAAGAAAAAAGGCGAACTTCTTTAGCTTTTGATAAAAATTGAAAAAGAGGTACATACTGAAAACACACTAAATTCGAGGAGGTCATTTTGCTTACGCAGGTTCAAAAAAAGCCCTTTGGGCTAAAAGACAAGATCGGATATTTATTTGGGGATTTCGGCAACGATTTCACCTTTATCCTTTCGTCCAGTTTCTTACTCAAATTTTACACAGACGTCATGGGCGTGGACGCGTTTATCGTCGGAATCGTCATGATGATCGCGCGGTTTGTCGACGCCTTTACCGACGTCGCCATGGGGCGTATTTGCGACCGTAGCAAGGCAACGCAAGCAGGAAAATTCAGACCGTGGATTCGCCGTATGTGTGCTCCCGTCGCCATTTCCTCTTTCCTAATTTATCAAAGCGGGCTTTCGGGTATGAGCATGGGGTTTAAAATTGCGTGGCTGTTTGTTACGTATATCCTTTGGAGCTCGATTTTCTACACCTCGATCAATATTCCGTACGGCTCTATGGCCTCCGCCATTTCTCCCGAGCCGGGCGATAGGCAGTCACTTTCCACCTTTCGTACGCTTGGCGGTACTCTCGCGGGGGTAATTATAGGCGCAGGCGTACCTCTTTTCGCCTTTTCCCAAACTGAAAACGGGCAATATTTTCTCGACGGCGGGAAGTTTACGCTGATCGCGGGTTTATTCTCTATTTTTTCCGTCCTTGCCTACCTCGTTTGTTATACGCTCACCACCGAACGGGTGCAATTCACCGAAGAGCATAAGCATAAAGAATACAAGCTTTCGACCATGTTCAAGAACGCCGCAAAAAACCGCGCCCTGCTTTCCATTATCGTCGCTTCAATCGTTATGCTACTCGCCCAACTCACCATGCAATCCATGGCGGGCTATATCTACCCCAACTATTATAACAGCACGGTTGCACAATCGGTATCCACTATCGTCATGATGGGCGGTATGATCCTTGCCGCAAGCGTCGCAAAACCGCTTGCCGCCCGTTTCGGCAAAGCGGAAATCAGTATCGTAGCAAATCTTTTTGCGGCAGCCGTCTGTTTGCTTTTATTTTTCTGGCGCCCCCAAAACGTGTGGGTTTACGTCGCCGTCATGGGCGTTTGTTGGATCGGGTTGGGAATATTCGCCATGGTATCGTGGGCGCTTATCACCGACGTAATCGACTACTCCGAGCTGAAACACGGGATCCGCGAGGACGGCACCGTGTACGCCTTATATTCCTTTGCGCGAAAGCTTGGACAAGCGGCGGCCGCAGGCGTTTCGGGCGGTTTGCTTTCGTTGATCGGATATAGCGACAAGACGCAAAATGCACCAAACGTGTTAAACGGTATTTTTAATATTTCAACCTTAGTGCCTGCTGTTGGGTTTGCACTACTTGCCTTAGTGCTTTGGTTTTGGTACCCGCTCCATAAAAAGCAAGTGGAGGAAAACGTACGTCGAATCAAAGAAAAACGCGAAAAAGCAAGTAGGCAGGAATAGCTTTCAACGCATACCTGCCTACCGCAAAAATGAAGAGGCGGAAATAAATCCCGCCTCTTTTTATTCTTCCAAAGGAATATCCGTTAATTCAATCACTCTTTCGATTTTTGAAACTTTTTTCTCGTCAAGCTGTTTCATGTGCGTAATCGTCATACCTATATTTCGACGTCTTTTAAAAAGCACCGCACCCCACCGAACGATCCATGAAAAAGGATACAATATCGGACATTTCCCTACAATTGGATACATTTTTTTCATATATTTAAACGAAGGAAAAATCTTTCCCCAGAAAAATTTTTTACGTGCAGCCTTTGCCCCTGATCCACTCGTTTCAATCGCGCGACGATTATCGCTTCTCCCATAGGTACCGCTCGTCAACACGTACTCGCTAAGGATTTCTAAATCGTCGGTTTTTTCGCTATCCCCAAACCAGTATTCTGCAAGCGACTCAATCGCCTCTCGAAATTTCAAAAGCCGTACCTTTTTCAATTCGCCCGTAAGATATTCTTCGTCCATGGAAACGTTTTTACAATAGATCCAGACGTCCAGCACAGTACGAATCCCAAACCCCGCGTAAGCAAAATGCTTTGCCGAATGAATAAGAAAATAAACGTAGAAATCCTCAGGCGTGAAATTTCTTCTCATTCCTTTTCCCACCAAGAGCTTACTGAATGCGTCTTTTAAATAATCGTAATAAATATTTGATTCAGAAACAAGGTCATGATGGGTTTCAATCGTCACGGAATCCAACATCCAAGCGTCGTGATTATCCCCCTCACGCTCCTCCGCAAACCCCATATCAAATAAAATATTTCTTACGCTTTCCGTGCATTCTTTATCGTAAAAAATATCCAAATCGCAAGAAGTGCGAAGCTCGGGCGCGGGGTACATTCTTCTTAAAATATAGCCTTTAAGCGGCACGTAAGGAATTTTCTTTTCCTCCAACCTTTCAAACAGCTCCTCCGCGTAATATTCCTGCGCCGTTTGCTGCGCGACGTTAGCAAAAAAATGTTGCTTAGCCTCCGTTTTTACCGATTCGGGCACCGCCGACGAATTCTTGACCGCCTCGTAAAATAAATTTCCCATGGAATGTAGCTTAGCAAGACGAAAAATCGCCTCGTAATCCACCCCCTCTGGCATAGGCAAATTTTTAAAATAATTCCTTACAACCGTTATCAATAATTCTCCCGTCAATTTCAATAGAGTTTTCCTCCCCTTTCGCATTTTCTTTGCAATAATCCCGTACCTGCCCCCTCCATTTCAGCTAGCGCAAGATAAGAAGAATAAAACAGCCCGGGGCCAAGCAAGAAGAAATGACAATCCAAAACATTCGTCAATAAAAATCCACCAAGGGCAATGCCGATAAAGGTCTTTTCAAACGTGGGTGCTTTCACAAAAAATCCCACCGTCTGCACGCGGTGATAGGCGTACGCAAAGATGCCGATAAGCCCGCAAGAAGCCATCATTTGCACAAAATTATTATGATACAGCGGCGGCAATAAATTTTCCCCCGCTACCGTCCACCAGTCGTACGCGTCGCTGGCAAAAAAGCCTCTTCCGATAATCGGCGACGACAAAAACTGTAATACCCCCCGCGCGTAAATCTCTCCGCGCCCGTTTGAATCGTTTTTTTCCAAAACGACTTGAAAAAGCCGCATAATAAAATCGTTAAAGAAGAGTAAAAGCGAAAACAAAATAACGAACGCTGCCATAAACACCGCAAAATTTTGTCGATAATTTTTTCGCTCGCGAAGAACGAAAAACATACAGGCAAAATACACGACGGCGCCCATCAACATTCCCGTTCGGCTGTTGGAAAGCAACACGCACAAATACAGAAAATTCCCAAACAAATTAAAAATAAACCCGCGGTTCCGTTTCACCGAAAGATAAAACGCCCCCGGCACGCCTAAAAGGATCATTAATCCCAAATTATTATACGTTCCCCAACCAACAAAAATGTTTGAGCGCAAAATACGCCCGTCCACAATCACCTTTCCGCCCGCATACACGTCAAAAAGCTGTGCCGCCGTACAAAGCCCAAGGAAAAAGAGCACCCACGCAAAATAATCTTTTTTCATGCTCTTTTTATCAAGCAACACCGTCAATAAATAATACATTGCAAACAGCGACAAAAACAGCACCGCCGAATAGCGAAGATTATACCAAATATGCTCCTTCGTTGCAAAGCAGCTAATCAAAAATGCCGCGCCGAGCGCAAGAAACCCCGAAAGAAATTTCCGTTTCGTTTGAAAAATCGTCCCTTTTAAACGGCTTATCCTCCACACGAAAAGCAGGGCGAGAACAGCCGCAAGCACGATCACCACCCACATTCCGTTTTGCGGAAAAAGCACGGAATTCGGATTTTTATTAGGGTTATTTTCCTCGGAAATTGCAACGCACGCGTAAATCGCCGCGGGCACAAAAAAACGGAAATCTATCCCAAATAAACAAAGATAGATTCCCGAAAGACAAATCAAGGAATAGAAAAAAAGCTCGAACCCGCAAAGCGCGGAGCAAAGCGCAAAAAAGGCGAGTACCCCCACCGCGTACTCGGACGAAAAGAAAGCGTTCAGCTTGTCCACGACGGGACTTTTCTTTTTAATCAGCGCCGTACTCTCGACCATTTCTCCACTCCTTGCAAATTCCTATCAATTTAGATACTATAAGGGAATAAAACCGCAAAATTCGGCGTTCAAAATCAAGCTTGGATTATTCTCTTATAGTATACCATACTTCCTATTTTTTGTCTACTGATTTTCTAAAAATAATTTACGGGCGACAAATCTTTGCCGCCCGTAAAACGCCGTTAGCCACGTTTCCAATAATAAGAAGAATAATTAGACCTAAGATAGCTTGCCGCCGTCGAAGAGTCAGACAGATAGTAAGAAGAAATCGAATAGCCGTTCGTTGACGAGGAATAAGAATACCTCCACCAACCATAAGAATTTTCAAAGACTGCACTCGTAAGACCGGTATACTCGAAGGCGTATGCCCCGATAGTCGTTACATTGTAAGGGATTGTTACGCTCGTCAAGCTACCGCAACTATAAAAGGCATAAGCGCCGATTGTCTGCAAGTCGCTCCCCAAAGTCAAACTCGTCAAGCCATCGCAATTATAAAACGCAGAATCACCGATACTCGTGACAGAGTCGGGGATTTTTACACTCGTCAAGCTACTGCAACAATAGAACGCATACTCACCGATACTCGTTACGCTGTCGGGAATTACCAGCTCCGTTACAAGATTATTATCTAAATATAAATTCTTTGCGTAATATAAAGGATTATTTACCAAATAATTACCAAAGGAAATATTACACCAAGCTGCTATATCCGTTATATATACCCCCGTTAAGCTACTGCAATTATAGAACGCCTCGTAACCGATACTCGTTACTCCGTCACCTATCACCACGCTTGTCAAGCTACTGCAATTACAGAACGCCCTCTCCCCGATACTCGTTACGCCGTCGCCAAGCGTTATTTCCGTTAAACCGTTGCAATTATAGAACGCACCGTAGCAAATATTTCCACCGCTTACTTTTACCGTATGAAGAGAGGCGGGAATGTAATACGTTTGATAGGAAGAGGAATAATACTGCGTCGTTTCCACCCCGCCCGTATAGCTTTGCCCGCCGAAAATATACCCAAACAAGGTAGACGCGGAAGCATACGTCGCCGAAGCGTTTGCTCCTACGAACGGCAACTCCATTTCCGTCAAGCCGCCGCAACCCGAAAGCGCGGCAAAACCGATCTCCTCCACGCTACTCGGGATTGAAATTTTCGTCAAGCCGCTGCAATTATAGAACGCATAATCACCGATCTCCGACACGCCGTACCCAAGCGTTATTTCCGTTAAACCGTCGCAATTATAGAACGCAGAATTGCCGATACTCGTGACAGAGTCGGGGATTACTACGCTTGTTAAGCTACTGCAATTATAGAACGCATGATTGCCGATACTCGTTACGCTATCGGGAATTACAATTTCCGTCAAGCTACTACAACCATAGAACGCATAATTGCCGATACTCGTTACGCCGTTGCCAATTACCACGCTCGTCAAGCCATCACAATCATAAAACGCAGAATCACCGATACTCGTGACAGAGTCGGGGATTACCACGCTCGTCAAGCTACTACAACCATAAAACGCATAATTGCCGAGCGTAGAAGCGTCGGTCACCGTCACCGTCGTCAAGGACGCGGGCACGTAAGAGCCGTTAGAGCTAGACTTAGACGCACCGAAAATATACCCGAAATATCCACTACTACTGCCCTCCTTATAGCCGACGAATGGCAATTGAATGGAGGTAAGTCGGTTGCAGCCATAGAACGCCGCGAAGCCGATCTCCTCCACGCCACTCGGGATCGTTACGCTCGTTAAACCGTCGCGATTGTAAAACGCGCCGTCTTCAATAACCGTTACGCTATTCGGGATTGTCAACGCACCTTCAATCAATTTCCCGCCTACAAACAGCCTTCCTGCGTTTTCCAAAAGGGTTGAAGCCCCCGAAACTACACACCAGCTTTCAAGAGAGCCTTCATACTCCACCTTTTCTAATTCGGTGCAACCCGAAAATGCCACAGAGCCGATACTCGTTAAATAGGCAGACAGGGTAATTTCTTTTAAGCTAGAACAATTATAAAAAGCACTACCCCCTATCGTTTCCACTCCCCATTCAAGCTCGACGTTTTGCAAGTAACTGCAATTATAGAACGCACCGTAGTAAATATTTCCACCGCTTACTTTTACCGTATGAAGAGAGGCGGGAATGTAATACGTTTGATAGGAAGAGGAAGAGTAAGACGAGGGATAATACTGCGTCGTTGCCACGCCGCCCGTGTAACTACCCGTACCGAAAATATATCCGAACAACGTAGACGCGGAAGCATACGTCGCCGAAGCGTTTGCCCCTACAAACGGCAACTCCATTTCCGTCAAGCCGCCGCAACCCGAAAACGCACCACCACCAATACTGATCACATTATCGGGAATATCGATACTCGTCAAGCCGCTGCAATTATAGAACGCATAATCACCGATCTCCGACACGCCGTACCCAAGCGTTATTTCCGTTAAACCGTCGCAATTATAGAACGCACCGTAAGGAATTTCCCCTCCGCTAACCGAAACGGCGTTGAGCGAAACGGGAATATAATAGATAACGGAGTACGAAGAATCGTAATACTGGGTCGTCGGCACCCCACCCATATAGCTTTCCTTACCAAAAATATACCCAAATAACGCGCCCTCGGAATAAGACGCCACCGAAGCGTTCGCCCCTACGAACAACAAGGAAATTTCTTCTAACGAGCCGCAACCCGAAAACGCGGCATACCCGACCGTTTGTACGCTATCGCCGACGGAAAGGTACGTCAACGAATTGCTGCCCGAAAACGCATAGCTTTTAATCGTTTCCACCCCATACGGCAGATAAAACGAAGTATCCGTTTTACCGCTTGCATAACGAACCAGCGTTTTTCCGTCCTTACTATACAAATCCCCGTTGATCGTCTGATAGACCGTACTGTTTTCTTCGCAAGCAAAGCTCGTCAACGAGGAACACCCCTCAAAGGTCCCGCCCAAAAATTCCGTCAAGGAGTCGGGAACGGTGATCGTAGTCAGCTTGGAGCAACCGTAAAACGCGCCGCCCATTATCAAGGAAACGCCGCTCGGGATCACAAACGAGGTACTCTTTTTTCCCAAAGCGTATTTAACGAGCGTTTTCCCGTCTTTCGTATAGAGGTCACCGTTGACGGTTTTATATACCCGACTGTCTGGTGCAGCTTTAATATTTGTCAACGAGGTACAGCCGCCAAACGCCTCTTTTTGAATGGAATACACGCTGTCGGGGATCTGCACCGTCGTCACGTACGGCAAATAATTATACGCCGTAAAATAATCAATCACGGTGGTGCCGTCCTCGATCACGATCGAAATGATCTTCGGAGCATTCTCGCCGTGAATCGGTTCAAACAGCCCGTGAGGGACATACCCGTCCTTTCCAACCGTCAATTCAATACCGCCCGCCTTGACGCCTGCATTATAGAAAATATAATTTTCATTTCTCAAATTGCCTCTCGTAGAGGAATTGAAATAGATTTTCGTCAAATTTTGGCAATCGTAGAAAGCGTTGTTGCCAAAGCTTTGGATATCCCCGAGAATTTCCAGCGTCGAAAGAGCCGTACAGCAGCTAAACGCCGAAACCCCCAAGACCGCAATCCCCTCGTGCAGCTCTACGCTTTTCAAAGCAATACAGTTTTGGAAGGTGGCGTCCGCAATCGCCGTCATGCCCGCGGAAAGAGTAACGCTACGTAACGCTTTCGCATTCCGAAGCGCGCCCTTACCGACGCTCGTTACCGTATCAGGGAAGGTCAAAGAGCGTAACGCTTCACAACCCGAGAAGGCAAAATCGCCAACCACCATCAGCCCCAAATTCAACGTTAAGGAGGACAAGCTCCGACAATTTAAAAACGCGGAAGTGCCGATGGAAACAAGGTTCTCGTTGACGGTAAAAAAGTTCAACGAATAGCAATTCGCAAAAGCAAACGCCCCGATTTCTCTCGTATATTCGGCAAGCTCCACTTTCTCCAAATTCACGCAATCCATAAACGCACTTGCACCGATCGTTAAAGCGCTGCTCGTTTCCTCGATCTCCGTGGAAAATTCTAGCGAAGAAAGTGCCGTACAACCTTGAAACGCCAT
This sequence comes from Clostridia bacterium, assembly GCA_017463325.1. GTDB lineage: Bacteria > Bacillota > Clostridia > Christensenellales > Borkfalkiaceae > Scatosoma. The sequence continues at coordinate 117,027 of JAFTPK010000009.1, read as the reverse complement.
TGCTCCGATCGTCGTTACGCTTTCAGGAATATTGATCTTTACGAGGTTGACGCAGCCTTGGAATGCCTGCTCGCCGATCGTAACGATCGTATTCGGCAAATTCACCGTTTTCACGCTTGTATTCTTTAAGAAAGCCTCTCTCTCAATCCCAACTACGCGCAAACCGTCGTAGGAAATGGGAATAGTGATTTCCGCCGCGCTTCCGTCAAACCCAACCACTAAGTAAGCGTTTTGTTCTCTATTTAACGCATAGATAGGTTGATTGCTCGACGGGAGCTTGGGAATCGTTTCCGTTTTGATCTTTTCACAAACGGAACAGCTATAAGATTTTAACCCCGTCGCCGTTTTTGTCGCAGGCAACGTGATCACACCATCGTCCCAAGTATGCTCTGTTTTTCCGCTCACCCCGTCACACGTATCGCAAGCGTGCCAATGATAGGTTTCGTCCCCCGCCCATGACGACGAGTAATTATGTGTGTGCGGAAGCACGGGAAGCTCCTCATACTTCTTCTTATCGCATACGGCGCAGGTATACGTTTTCATACCCGTTTCCGTCACGGTTGGCTCTTGCGTTACCACACCGCTATTCCATTCGTGCGTTTCCTTGTCCGCCTCTTGACCGCAAACGCTACATTCTTTCCAGTGCGCGCTTACGTCCGTAATCCATTCGGAGGCGTAACGGTGGGTATGCGGCACAACGGGAATTTCTTCCTGTTTCGTTTTTTCGCAACCCGTGCAGGTGTACGTTTTGACACCCGTCGTCGTCACGGTAGCGGGCAAAGTCACAACGCCGCTGTTCCACGTATGCGCCTCCGCATCCGCCGCTTGACCGCAAACGCTACATTCTTTCCAATGCGAATCAACGTCCGTCAACCACTCGGACGAATAACGGTGCTCGTGCGCCAAAATAGGAATTTCTTCCTGTTTCGTTTTATCACATTCCGTGCAAGTGTACGTTTTGACCCCTGCGGCTGTTACGGTAGCGGGCAAAGTCACAACGCCGCTGTTCCACGTATGTGCCTCCGCGCCCACCGCCTCGTAGCAAACGACACATTCATACCAATGCTGCGACGCATTGCCATACCATTGCGAGCTGTACCTATGTCCCAAGGCATCTACAAAATCCTCCATGTGGGACTCCCCGCAAACACACGAAAGCACGGTGTAGCCTTCCTCCGTACAGGTGGGTGCGACGACCCTTTCCGTATATTTATGTACGTGCTCTTCGTCGCAAGCCGCAAACGCAACCGTCCCAAAAAGCAAGCAAAGTATCACTAAAAGTAATGCTTTCCCTTTTTTCATGGTATGTATACACTCCTTTGACATTTTATGTCAAATATAGTATAACACCTACCGTTTTATTTGTCAAACGATTTTCTGTTTTTTAAAAAGGCCTTTGAAAGCACCTCTTTCAAAAGCCTTTTTGCTTTACGGATTTATTTTACGTACCGCTTACGTCCACGCTGATTGACACGCTACCTTGATAATTGTAACGGCTCTGCAAGCTTCTCGCCGCGCTTTCCGCCTCATTTTTAATGCGTCCCGCCAAAGAGCGCATATCCCGTTCGATATAATCCATGTCCGTTTGAACGTCATTTGAATCCTTACAGCCGCTCGTGTCTATGCTAACCTCAACGGAGAAATCGGCGCTATCCGAATACACGTCGCAATCGGTAGACCAGCTTATCCGCGAGCCTCTGGAATAGGTAGACCAACCCGATTTTGAGGACGCAATAGAACTCATTTTATACTCAAAATCTCTCAGGAACTGCCCTTCCGTATCGTTGCTTGAAGAAGAACTGCTCGACGAAGAGCTAGAAGAGCTAGAAGAACTAGACGAGCTGGAAGAACTAGACGAGCGGGTATACCCCGAGCCACTCGAAGAAGAGCCGGAAGAGCTGGAATATCCCGAATATTTCGTATATTTATGTTTGACGACCAAGATATTGTCGTACATTTTATAAGCGCCGTATTTACTTCTGGACGTCTTTATAACGACAATAAACGCCGCCGCAATCACCGCCGCGTCGAACACAAACGCAAGGAACGAGGCGATCTTACACAAAAGCAAACCGATAAGTCCCGCCACAGCGCCGCCGCCGATTGCTATGTACGGTATAATGAAGATCCATTTTTTACCCCATCTCTCTTTCTCGCTAAAAAAGCAAAGACAGATGATTGATACCGTCGTAGGCACGGCGGCGTTAGAAAACAAAATCGCAAAAAAGCCGTCGTCTTTGATCCCCTCCAAATCGCTCAAATGCATCACGAGGGCAAACACCACGGCGATAACGGAAATAGCCATAAAGGCAATCCGTTTCACCTTGATAAAGAAGGGGCCGTTCAGCTTTTCGGCGTTGAACACCTCATAATTAAGCTGATGCACGATCACCACAACGAGCACCAAAAGTCCAAGCGGACTTGCATAAGTGTCACTTAAAAGCGACAAAACAAAAATGGCCAAAAAGCCAAAAACAAACGTAAGCAGCAATCTAACAAACCTATTATTCAACGTACTTTCCTCCTTAGTATTGTTACGTTAAGTTTATCACATTTACATAATTATTGCAACTGTTTTACAACATTTTGTTAAACCTCTTGAACAATTTCCTTTCCCGCGAAGACAAAAAAAAGCCCCGCTTCCCCAACGAGACCTTTTTTAGAAAAATTTACGAAGAATAGTCGATTGTTCATTTGAAGCTAAAAAACTTCTGCAAAAAACAATCTAGCTTGACTCACATACTTATCTTCTTCCTCTTCGTGAAAGACATTTTTTTTGCACGACGAATGTATTGAAGTATCTTAGCCGTATTATCACCAAAAGCACCTTTACCATGCGCCATTTGCGGAAGCCAAATACTCCCCGCTTGTACATCATTCTTCATATTTGCCTCAATCAAAATCGGTTCGCCTTCTCCGTTGATTGTAAAGTCCCAATTGACTACGCCGACTTGCGGTATTGCATACTGTAATCTTTTTGCAAGGTTAATGACTTTATCTAAATATTCTATCTTTTGTCCCTCAAAAACAATATTTGTATCAGGGTGAACCGTAAATTCCTTTCTATACTCGGTAAAAGCAGATTTATGTAGAGTACCGTTGTCATCAACTGCTATAAAAATACCGCCAGCCGAAGCGTTATCTATAAAGCTACCACCCAAGCCAATTCTCATAATGATTGGACAATGATAAACCTCTCCCTCTAAAATATATGTGATTACCCTAAATGTATTCACACTATGGGGATAAATCCTACGAATGCTCTCATGACAAACAATAAATTCCTGGACGGAGAAATCTGAACCTAGAGCGACTAGCGTTTCAGAAACAGACAAATTCGTATTTAAATCAATGCCGTCAACAAAATTTGCAACAGAACACCCACTTCCGCCGCAACTTTCCGTAGTCTTTTTCATAAAAACCTTACCAACATTTTGCAATAATTCTTCCGCTTTTGATAAAGTAATCCTATTAAAATCTTTATCATAGTAGCCATTTTTATTGCCCACTACGATATTTTGCGGCATTTTAACATCTAAACCCCGTGCAAAAACAGCAAGCGTATTCTTATTTGTAAAAACATTACCGTACGCGGAGTCAGTCAAAAATCTTTCTAAATATGGTGCATAAAGCATTTCGGGTATATACTTTTCGTCAAAATTTCCCGTGAATCCTGTAAAAAGACGATGATAGGTATAAGGAATTTTTTTACCGTAGTTCTGCTTATAGAATTTATCAATAGAGCGTTTCTGCTCTTTTGTAAGTTTTACCTTTTTCCAAACCCAACTTATGTTTTTCGCCCTATACTTAACACGCTCATGTATCAATTGAAACCAAATTAAAAAACGTTCACCAACGTTTCGAAAAAAGCGTCTCAATGCTTTGCGAAAAATACCAAACGCGACTAAAAAATATTTTACCATAACACACCTCCCGTAAATCCTTAACGACTTATTAAATATAGAATATCAAAATATATCAAATTTGTCAATGTTTTTGATTACATTTTTTAATGTAAACTTTAAACGCCCGCTCCGTCATAATATTTCCACTTGTAGCCGCCTGCCGTTTTGCTTTTTCCTTTCAAGCATTGCGAAATGGAAGCGTGCGTCTTTATTCCATATCGCTCCGCTGCGCTCTTCACAGACGAAAACACCTCACCCATGTCCGCATTTATTCTTCTAAAATAGTTATAGCATAGTCTTGAAAAGTAGTCAAATTTTTTCTCTACGCAACATTGAATACGCAATCTTTGCCGTCAAGTTTTTCTATAATTCGAGTTTCGTAAGGCAAAGCGTTTTGCTCTCGCAAAACGGCTCCCACCCTCGATCCCCGTCGCTTACCGTAAAATTAAAACAGCCCTACCACCTTTGGTGATAGGGCTGTTTTGGTCGAGGCGACGGGGATCGAACCTAAATTCGATATACTGAACGCCTTTATTTATAAAGCTTTCAGCCTTTCTTCGCCAATCGTTCGCCAAAAAAATTTTTACATTTTTTAAATGTATTATCAAGCCTAGCTAAAACTTTACTTGAAATGTTCATACTTACTCCTACTCGGCAATATCTTTTTTATATCAATTCTTCCTTTTCCGAAAATATGATATTTGAATATAGATACCGCGTTCGCGCAAAGCTCGAATACGTACGTCAAAGTAGCAAAAATCGCCGCCCGCGTTAATACGTTAAATAATATCGACAATACCGTCGGGATAATCATTGTGAATCGTACGATTTTCAAATTCCTAATACGGAAAATAAACGCATACGCAACAAGCGCTAACACGCAAAGCGCGTCCAAGGGCTGCGCCGTTTTTAATATCCCGAAATTGACAATAAAATAGAACGCTATCGTCAATCCCGAAAACAGAAACGACCAACCTATCGGCGCTTGCTTGTCCTTATTTTCATAAACAAAAAACGTAACCGTACGAAAAAGCCCTACGACTAGTCCTATCATTGCAAAAAACTGTACCGTGAAAAAATACGATATTACTAAAAATACTACACACAGCAATTCGCATAAAAGGTAATACGCTTTTTTCTTAACAAAATACGCTATGACTACGAACGCCATCGCAATAAAGCTTGCTATTAAAGCAAGCGTTTGATTTTCCATACTTTTACGATCCATTCAATACTATTAAACCATCGTCAATAGTCTTAACACGCTTTCCAACGTTTGTTCTAAATTTTCTCTGCTTTTATAACGACTAATTGAGAAATCCTCGGGCAATCGGTTGATGGTAAAGACCGAATTAACCCCCATATCATAAACGGGGTTTATTTCGCCTTCCACCCCTCCAACAATAGCAATTACGGGAACACCTTTTTTCTTCGCCCGCCTTGCAACTCCGTCAATTACCTTTCCCTGCAAGCTTTGCTGGTCTAATTTCCCTTCTCCCGTAATCACAATATCCGCGTTTTCCAAAAGAGCCTCAAAACGCACGGTATCCAATACAACCTCTATGCCTTTGCTGATTTTCGCATCAAAAAACGCATACATACCGCCAGCCATTGCTCCCGCAGCGCCGCCTCCAATCAAGTCAAAAAGCGATTTTCCTAATTGACTTTCAACGACTTGGCATAAATGCTTTAATCCGTCGTCAAGAATTTCCACTTGCTTCGGCGAGGCGCCTTTTTGTGGCGCATATACGTACGCCGCGCCGTTTTCTCCGTATACGGGATTATCAACGTCACACATTACCCTGATTTTTACGTCTTTTAGTAAAGGAATGCTATGAACGCCTTTTCGTAATCGCCGTCAAGCGCCGCGTCTACCACCATTTCTTGCTCATCAATAATGCGGGTAATCAACGCATTCAAGCCCACGGGTATCTCCCCCGCAAATACGGGGCGTACGCTATCCCCCGAAAAATATGCGTTGGTTTCTACCACGGCTCCGATGGGCTGATTGGGAATTTGACCGTAATTGGGAATATTGACGTTGGTCACAAAATTTCCAAGCCCGACGAGCGCCTTAATTTGCCGCACGCTCTCTTCCCCCGAGTCAAACCTCTCAAACGGCTTGCCGTTATAGTATTCCTCTTGCTTTTTAATTCGCCCCTGCCATTCTTCTTTACGCCAAGCCACCGTCGTGAGCGAAAAACCGTATTCGTCTTGGATAGTCTTTTTATCGTGCAAAAACCAATGTCCAGGGCAAAATTCCGCAAGGTGTCTATCCCCTGCCGCCACGATTGCTCCATATCTTTTAAAAAGCGTGAATTTAACTAGCTCCGTCCGCAAGTAAGCGCCGTTCGCCCAATGTTTCATTTCCACACTCGGCTCTAAGCCGTTGGGGTGCTCATCAATATATTCGTTGTACAGAGGCAACAAATCCAATCCCTTATACTTCGCCTCCGTCAAGAAAGTAAAATGATTTACACCGATTACGTTGATGTCAATTTCCTCTCTCGTTGCCTTTACTATTCCACGGGTAAAAAAGCAAAACTTTCTTCCCTTACCTATGAATTACTTGCCGAATTTTTCTTTGGAGAGAACGAGCAGCAATCAAGCATCGCAGAAGAAGTGTTGATGTATATAAAGCGCAACTTTACAAAAAAGCTTTCCTTGGAGGATATCAGCAAACAAATCGGCGTTTCCGTATCAAAAATCTGTCACGATTTCAAAGTAAAATACGGTTGTTCTATTTTCACAAAAATTAAAGACTTGCGCCTTAATTACGCAAAAGAATTACTCCTATCCAACAGTAATTGGCACATTCGTGAGGTTGCCCTTGCTTGCGGATTTGACGATTTTAGCTATTTTTGCCGTGCTTATAAAGAGCGTTTTAACAAAACGCCAAAAAACTCCGTAAAATACTAATCTATTCTCGTCATTATACTTTTTTATTAAATGAATTATCAAAAAATGTTAAATAGCACTTAGGTGTGTGCTTGTCAGATACGAGCGGGGCGCGCTGTCGCGCGCCCGTGACAAGCGCACGCCTTTTTTACACAATTAAGTAAGAAAAGTTGCTTTTCACGCGCTTAACCGAGCCTACACCTGCGGCATGGAAAAGTAAATAAAAAAGAGGGGTGACCAGCTCGGTCACCCCTCAAAATTTGATACGCAGTAAACAAAGAAAAGGGGAATTGAAAAAATCAGTAAAAATAAGCAATAAAAAACCCGTGAAAAGCGCTTGATTTTCACGGGTTTTTGGTCGAGGCGACGGGGATCGCGCTTTTAGCAGCGCGCCCCGCTCGACAATTATCAATTGTCGCCTTTGCCTTCAAGTTTCCCCTTATTACACCCCGTAAGGCAAAGCGTTTTGCTCTCGCAAAACGGCTCCCACCCTCGCTCCCCGTCGCTTACCGTAAAATTAAAACAGCCCTACCACCTTTGGTGATAGGGCTGTTTTGGTCGAGGCGACGGGGATCGAACCCACGACCTCAGCGTCCCGAACGCTGCGCGCTACCAGCTGCGCTACGCCTCGTTTCCTTTAAAACGAAAATATTATAACAAATACAAAACTAAATGTCAAACTCTTTTCACTCGTATTTGCAAAACTTTTTATAAATATTCTTCCCTACCATTACTCAATAAGTTAAACCTGATTTTGAGCGGATTCAATTCACTCCGTAATAACTATCTTAATTTTCTGTAATTCGTCGGTGAACATCCAAACTGCTTTTTGAAAATCAACCCAAAATAATTCGCCGACAAAAATCCGCAAAGCCCCGCAATTTCCTCTACCCCCTTCTTCGTCGAAAGTAAATACATCTTCGCTTTATTCAGCCTTACAAACGTCGTATATTCCATCACCGAACAATTCATATTTTCGTGAAACCGTTTGCAAAGCGTATTAACGGAAATAAAAAAACGCTCACTAAGCCCTTTTAATGTGATCGGCAAAGCATACTTCTCATTGATATAAGAAACGATCTTCAAAATGGTCGAATCTGTTTTTTTATTCGCCCTGGCGCCCCCGAGGTAACGATTGCCGCGTTAACCAAAAGCATCAATGAAAAACCAGTTGACCTCGGCTTGATCGGGATCGGCGAAAACGGCCATATCGCCGGCAACGAAAGCATTGTCAGCGGGAAAACGATCGACCTAACGGAAAGATTGAAAACCTTACGCTAACTTTTACATTAAAAAACGCACACGACGGATCGTGTGCGTTTTTTTGGTATTTGATTTTTTATACGCCGCTGTACGCCGCAAAGCCACAGTCAATCGGAAGAACGACGCCCGTGATCGCCGATGCCGCTTTCTCGTCGCAAAGGAAGAGGGTCGCCCCCAAAAGCTCGTCCGCGTCCACGAATCTACCTGTCGGCGTGCCGTTCAAAATTTTTGCCGAACGCGCGGTAGGCGTACCGTCCTCGTTGAAGAGGAGCGCCTTGTTTTGCGCCGATACAAGGAACCCGGGCGCGATTGCATTACAACGAATTCCCGTGCCCGCAAAGTGAGTCGCAAGCCATTGCGTAAAGTTAGAAATCCCCGCCTTCGCCGCGCTGTACGCAGGGATTTTCGTAAGGGGCGTGTACGCGTTCATGGAAGAAATATTCAAAATACAGCCGCTCTTTTTCGCTACCATATCCTTTGCAAAAACCTGCGTCGGAAGAAGAGTGCCTTGGAAATTGAGCTTAAATACGAAATCCACGCCGCCCGCGTCCAAATCGAAGAAAGACTTGCCGCCCTCCTTCGCCTCGTGCTGATACTCGTTGTCCGTCGTCGCCCTCGGATTGTTCCCGCCCGCGCCGTTGACAAGAATGTCGCAGGGTCCAAGATCTTTCAACACCGCCTGATGCACCTCTTCGAGGTTTGCAGGCTCTAATACGTTCGCTTTATAGCCCTCACAAACGTAGCCCTCGGCTTTCAGCTCTGCCGCGAGCTTTTTCACCGCCTCTTCATTCAAATCGAGAGCGGCTACTTTCGCGCCGCTTCTTGCAAACGCTTTGGCCATAGCGCCGCAAATCAGCCCGCCTGCGCCCGTCACTACGACTACTTTTCCGCTGTAATCAATATTCAAAGGTAAATTGTTCATTTTACTTACTCTCCTTTTTTAATTTTTCAAGCATATCCCATACGCCAAGCATATACATAATGCCCAGCGCGCGATCGTACAGCCCATATCCGGGGCGTACTTTTCCAGGACCTTCGTCCCAAAGGTGCCTACCATGGTCGGGACGAATATACCCTTCAAACCCGCAGTCGTGGTAAGCCTTTAAGATGTCGAGGATACGAGTATCGCCATCACAATCTCTATGGCTTGCCTCCGAGAAATCGCCGTTCTCAAAGTGCTTTACGTTACGGATATGCGCAAACGCAATGCGGTCGCAATGCTTTCTCACGATCGCCGCCACGTCGTTGTTCGGGTTAGCATTCAAGCTCCCCGAGCAAAGCGTTAAGCAATTGTACTCGTCGTCCACCATTTTCAAAAATCTGTCAATACTCGGCTCGTCTACCAAAAGACGGGGCAATCCGAAAATATCCCAAGGGGGATCGTCCATGTGAATTGCCATTTTAATATTACATTCACGGCAAGTAGGCATGATCGCTTCGAGGAAATATTTAAGGTTCGCCCAAAGCTTTTCCTTATCCACGTCCGCGTACGCCTTGAACAGCTCGTCCAGCTTGGCCATACGCTCAGGCTCCCACCCGGGGAAAGACATATTGTACTTTTCCGTGAAATCAAGGATATACTTTGCCATCGCGTTATAATCGTCTTGGATCATACCCTTTTCATAGAAAAGCGCCGTAGACCCGTCGCCCACCTCGTGAAAAAGATTGCTTCTCGTCCAGTCGAAAATGGGCATGAAATTATAACAAATGACCTTAACGCCGAATTTCGAGAGGTTGCGAATCGTCTGCTTGTAATTTTCTATATATTGATCGCGCGAGGGAAGTCCGATCTTGATGTCGTCGTGCACGTTTACCGACTCCACAACGTCGATATTAAAACCGTACTCGTCGCATTGTGCTTTCACTTTGGCAATCTCTTCTTCTTGCCAAATTTCCCCCGGCATTTTATCGTGCAACGCCCAAACAATCCCCTCTACCCCGGGAATTTGCTTGATGTCCGAAAGCTTAATTTTATCGTTCCCCTCTCCGTACCAACGGAACGTCATTTTCATACCCATATTCGTTCTCCTTTTTATTTCATGCCTTTCGGCTTTTTAATACGGTTGAGCTGTTTATTCATCTTCAACAGCTCTTCTTTCGTAAACTTAACGTTCATTGCGCCGAGCATGGAGGTAAGACGCAGCACGGTAAAGCCGCCCATCATCTTCATCATGCCCTCGTTCACGTCAAAGCCCGCCGCTTTCTTGGGTCCACCTTTCTTGTCGCCCGCAAGCGCCTTTTTCAGCTTCAAACCGATCTTTGCAAACCAAAGCTTTCCGCGGAAAGTGGACATAATATCCTCCAACGTATCGTTGAGGGAGAAGCGACCCGCAGGCGTAGAAATATCAAACCAGTTGAGCACCGCGCCCTCTTCCTTTAAACGATACGCTTCGTTAAAGGTATCCACTTTACGGATCTTACTTTCGTCTTTATATTCTCCCGCTACGGCAACCAGCTCAGTTTCCCCGACGTTGGGTACGTCGAAATAGAAGAAATGCTCCGCGCTCGTCTTTTTCCCGAGGCTCTTCCCGTTTGCAAACAGCTCTACTTCGGGCTGGTTGGAATAAACGGTAACTTTGGTCACGTCCTCCACTCTGTCGATATACCGCTTGCCGCAGAGGTGTACGAACGGGTCGTCCGAAAGCCACGCCTTGTACGCGTAGAAAGAGTCTTTTTTATATTTTCTATCAAAGGTGACGAGACCCTTATGGTTTTGACCGTTCTCGCCGCCCTCCGCTCTTGCGTCCGCACCAAAGTCAAACATATTCCATACGTGCGTCGCCCAAAGATACTTACGGGTGAAAAGCTGTTTAATAAGCTCCTCGTGGTAATACGCCTGATATTCTTCGGTGTAGTCGCCCTGCTTGGGGTCGGAGGTATGCCAGTTAAGCGCCTCACAGCCGTATTCGCTGACGCCGACGGGCTTGGAGGGATATTTCTTGTGGAATTCGTCAAACCAAGGACCGTTCATGGACGTATTGCCGCCATACCAACCGAAATAATGGTTCCAAGAAACGACGTCGGAAATATGCGCGTACTCGTCGTCCATGCTGCACATAGACACACACGCCACCGTCGTTAAACGGGTTTTGTCCATACCGTGTACGAGTTTATTCAGTTCGTAATGGTTTTCGAGCAAGTCTTCGTCCGCACCACCGATCGAAATTTCGTTGGAAAGCCCCCAAACGACGATAGACGGGTGATTATAGTTTTGCGCCACCAACTCTTTCATCTGCGTGATCGTATTTTCCCTACCCGCAGGCATATGCTTAGAAATATAAGGGATCTCCGCCCAAATCACAAGCCCACGTTCGTCGCAAAGATCGTAGAAATACTGATCGTGCTGATAATGGGCAAGACGAATCGTCGTCGCGCCAACCTCGCAAATCAGGTCGATATCCTCTTCGTGATGCTCGGGCAAAAGAGCGTTCCCCACGCCCCATCTGTCCTGATGACGGGAAACGCCACGCAAAGGATATTCCTCACCGTTGAGAATAAAGCCGCGCTCGGGGTCGATCTCAAACGTTCTGCAACCAAAGCGTGCGCTCACCTCGTCGATTGCCTCTCCACCGCGTACAATTTTCGCTTTTGCCGTATACAGGTACGGATCCTTGCGGCCGTTCCAACGGTGTACGTTCTCGATTGTAAGCGTCTGTTTCTTGTCGCCCTTGCCGCTTGCAACCACCTTTCCCGCCTTGTCCAAAAGCTGAATTTCCACCTCGTCACTCTCACCGAGGTCGGTAACGAACGTTTCCACCTCTACGTTAGCGTTTTCGCCCTCGATCGTCGGGGTGACGGCAATCCCGGGCGCGCCGTAGTATTCTAAATCAAAGTGGGTAGCAGGTACGCAAATAACGTTCACGGCGCGATACAAACCGCCGTAGAACGTAAAGTCAGCCATCTGCGGATACACGAAATCGTTAGGAGCATTGTTGACGACGATCGCAAGCTCGTTTTCCTCTTCCAAGGTTTCCGTCAAATCTACCCTCCAAGTGGAATACCCGCCGTGGTGGGTAGCAAGTTCCTTGCCGTTCAAATACACGGTAGCGGAAGAATTCGCACCGCGAAGTTCGAGAAAATATTTTTCCGAAACAGGCAGATCTTTCTTCGCGATTTTCTTCACGTATAGACAATCGCCGCGGAAATAATCGTTGCCGCCGTCCTGCCCGTCCTTTGCATTCCAGCTATGCGGAAGAACGACCTCTTCGCCGTTTTCACGCGCCGCCGCTACGTCGCCCAGCCCTTTATAAAAGAGCCAGCCTTCCTTTAATCCTATGATAATTCTCATGATTCTCCTCCTAAAATTCATTGCTTATAAGTACTATGCGTATTTATTATACCTAATATTTCCTTTTCTGTCAAGGAATAAACGGAAATTCGTCAACCAAAATCGCTATTTTTTTCCAAAATATTATTTTCTTAACAAAACGGTTGACAGTTCCTTGTTTTTATTTTATAATAATGTTAAGCAATATATCTACTCGTAGTTTTCTAATAAACATTTTAATAAGTATAGGGAACACCCTGCTAAAACGCCCGCGGGCGTTTGCTGTTTGAAAAAACAGCTCACAAAAACCACGGCACGAAACGGCATACGGTTTGCCGTTTATTAAAAAACACGATAAGGAGGACTTTATGGAAACCGTAAATGAAAAACGTCCCTTTGGAATGAGGGACAAACTCTCTTACGCAGCCGGCGACCTCGGCTGCAACATGAGCTTTGCTTTAAAAAGCTCGATTATGTTCGTGTTCTGGACGCAGTTCATGGCGCTCGGCGATACGCTGTATGCGACGCTGTTGCTCGTCGTGCAGATCTGGGACGCGATCAACGACCCGCTGCTTGGTTCGCTCTTCGACGCAGACAAGCGCAAGTATAAGCACGGCAAATTCAAGACGTATATATTCGTCGGTGCGCTCGGCTTATTGTTCTCGGGGCTTTTCTTCTTCCTGCCTCTGCCTAATGCAGATACTTGGATGAAAGGGATTATGTTCGTACTCGGCTACGTGCTTTGGGACGCATTCTATACCGTTGCCAACGTACCCTACGGCTCCATGCTTTCCGTCATCACGCAAGATGGCTCCGAGCGTTCGCAGCTTTCGACGTGGCGTTCGATCGGCTCTATGATCGGCAACATTCTGCCTATGGTATTGCTGCCCATTCTTTGCTACGACGCAAACGACGTTTTGAAAGGTAATACGGTCTTCGTAGCAGCCCTCGTTATGGGCGCGATCGGTCTTGTATGCTTTATTTATATGTTAAAGACGACGACGATCCGTGTAGAAGAAAACTCGGTGAAAATCAGCGAAAACACGGAAAAATTCAACATTTTGAAGGCAATGAAGAATTTCTTCAAAAACCCTCCCGCAGTCGGCGCAACGCTTGCAGCCATGGCAATGTTTATCGGTATGCAAGGCTCTTCGGCAGCGACCACCGTTCTCTTCCAGTCCTATTTTGAAAACGCACAGATCTCGGGGATCGTCATGCTGATCGGGTATCTTCCCATGTTCCTGTTCATGCCGTTCATTAAGAAGATCGTAGACAAATGGGGTAAAAAAGAAGCGTGCGCGGTAGGCGCGGCAGTAAGCGTGTTTGGCGCAGCTCTTCTCTTCCTGCCCCTCGGCCATGAAATTTTAGGCTTAGTCGGTTACGTGGTAGCGCAAGCCTTCTTCGGACTTGGCCTTGGGTTCTATACCTGCGTTTCGTGGGCACTCATGGCAGACGCGATCGACTACAACGAATGGAAAAACGGCACGAAAGAAGAGGGTACGGTATACTCCTTGCACTCCTTCTTCCGTAAATTAGCGCAAGGCCTTGGCCCGTCCATCGTCGTCCTGATTATGGGTGCGCTCGGCTACGTTGGCGAGCTGGAAAAACAGCCTTTCGCCGTCGGTGAAAACATGAAATGGTTGGTTGCCGCGCTCTACACCTTCTCGGCGGTCGTAATGTTCATCTCGATTGCATTCATTTACAACCTCGACAAGAAAAAGGTTGCACAAATGACAGAAGAACTCAACGCGCGCAGAGCTGCTGAGGCCGCGTCGGAGGCGGAAATCGTAGAACCCGCAGAACCCGCAGAAACGGCCGTAGAGGAAACGACGGAAGAGGCTTCCGAATAATCCTCCCACCTGAAAATAAAACAAAAAAATTCGACTGATTTTCAGTCGAATTTTTTTTACTCTTTATCTGCTTTTCCCTGTCTTTTTCAGGGCTAAAAAGAGTTCCCTGTCATTTCAAACCAAGGTCTTTTAATACCGTTCCCGTTGTCTGCCCGCCATAGGAAAAGGCAAGCTCTTCCAAGGAAAACGGCAATAGCTCGTCGCAAGGACAAAGCTTGATCAGTCGTTCGTTTTTAAGTAGCCGTTCTTGGGAGTTTAGTATTGTCGCGCGCGTCGTAGGCTTTTTGATTTCCTCCGCGCGTGTAAGTAGCTCGGCAAGCGAGCCAAATTCGTTTAAAAGGCTTGCCGCCGTTTTCGGACCTATCCCCGCCGCGCCCTTAATATTGTCCGCAGTATCTCCGACAAGAGCCTTAAAATCGGCGTATTTTGCAGGCGATACGCCAAAGCGCGCCTCTACGAATTTTTCGTCGCAGAGCGTCGTAGCATCGCCGCGGTAACGAAGAATAGACACGGCTGGCGAAACAAGCTGAAAAAAGTCGCTGTCAAACGAGGACACGACGATCTTTGCTTGCTCTCGATAGCGATAAACGTAGCCCGCCACCAAATCATCCGTTTCGCAAACGCAGGTTTCCGTAAATTTCAAGCCAAGCAAATGAAGCGCGCGAAAAATATCGGGCAGTTGTGAAAAGGGGGTTTCCTCTTCGGGAAGCCCCGAATAATCGGGGCGGTTCGCCTTATACTCCTCGTCCACGTCCGCGCGCGGATTGTGCGTTTCGCCGTCAAAGAGGACGACGGCGTGCGTAGGTGCGGTCATGCGAATAATTTTTAAAAGCGCGCCAACAAATCCGAGGGTACCGTGTATGGGTTTACCATCCTTAGAAAGGATCCTTGCAGGCATTCCGTAAAACATTTGAAACAATAAATTGCTTCCGTCTACGATCAATAATTTTTTCATAAGTTTATTATACCGTATTTCCTTACGAAAGTCAAGGAAAAATAAAAAAATCGCCCTCCGTTTGAACAGAGAGCGATCTTTTTTACTCGTTTTTAAGAATTAAAGCAATAAAGCAAAGCTTGTCTTTCCCTACGTTTTTCAAAGCGTGGCCTTGTCCCGAGGGAGTAAAGGTGATCGTTCCCGCCGAGACCGCCCGCATGGAGCCGTTATCGTCGTACAGCCCCTCGCCCGAAATAATATAATAATTTTCCGCGTCGCCGTGATGTTCGTGGTAAGGCACCTCCTCGCCGCAATCTATCTCGACGTAGGAAAACATTTTAAGCTTTGGGCTGATCCCCTCAAATTGAGAAAGATCGAAAAGGGTAAACGCCTTTTTCCCCTCTTTATTGTATTCGTACGTTTTCGTCAATTCGTCTTGAAATTTTATCATACCAAGCCCCCGTTAAAACGCCGTAGCGGGCACGAAGAAATATACACAGAACAGCAGGGAAACGACAATCGCTACGACGGATACCTTCCAAACGGGCTTCTCCTTTTTCGTGATCGCGTACTTAATCAAATTCACAAGATATTCAAGCGCCGACATCAGCGTGTACGTGATAAGCCCAACGCCGATCCCTTTCGTGATTGAGTACGCAAGCAACATCACGACAATCGTGAGGAATGCGGAGGTTGCGCTGATCGCATCGCTCATTTCCACCGATTTAAAGTTGCTCTTCATCATCAACACCCCGACGTAGATCAAAGCGGAAGCCGCCGCCGCGCCAGGAATTGCCGCAAACAGAGGCAGCGCAAACATGGACAGGAAGAAAAGCGCCGCCGTCGTAAGCGCAGTAAGCCCCGTTCTGCCACCCGCCGATACACCCGCGCCCGATTCCACGAACGTGGTGACGGTGGACGTACCGAGCATTGCGCCCGTACAGGTCGCGATTGCGTCCGAAAGCATAATCTTGCCGTAATTATGCGGCTTATTGTTTTCGTCGGAGAGAACGCGATTGCCGCTGCAACAGCCGACGATCGTACCCATGGTGTCAAACATATCGATCATGCACATAGTGATAACGATCATAATGGCAGTAAAAATGGTCACACCTTCGGGGAGAAGTCCCGTATTAAATACGTCCACGAAAGAACCGAATACGGTATTTTTCCCCGCAAAGAAATTACCGAAGTTTTCCCAGAATTTCCAAGAAATATCCCCATTGCCTGCAAGGATAGAAAGATCGGTAACGCCGAGAGGGATCCCTACGATCGCCGCCGCCAAAATGCCGATAATGATCGACCCCTTTACTTTCAGCTTGTCCAAAATCGCGATAAAGAACAGCCCTGAGAATGCGACCACCGCCGTTTTCGCCGCCGCCCACCCGGGCACCAAGGCGTTGACCGTCTGTTCTCCCCAGTTGGTGAAATCTACAAAACCGACCTGCGTATAACCGTTAGTAACGATCACGCCCGCGTTTTGGAAACCGATATAGGCGATAAATAAGCCGATCCCTACGGAAATTGCGCTTCTCACCGCAACAGGCATACCGTCAAACACCAGTTCACGGAAGGTTTTTCCCTTAATCTTAATCACCGAAAGCAACAAGAATACAAGGCCGGAAATAAGAACGAGCATAAAGCCCTGTCCCGGGGTAAACGCCGCGCCGTAGCCGCCCCAACCACCGATAATGCCGCCAAGCATGGAATTAAGCCCCATTCCCGAAGCCTGCGCCAAAGGCATTTTTGCGAGGAACGCCATCAGTAGCGTACCTACCACCGCGCCAAGTGCCGTAGCAATGAACGCCGACGCCCAGTAAGGACTGCCCGCCCCGAAAATTTGGTTGGGGTTGACCGTCAGTATATACGCCATAGCAAGGAACGTAACGACGCCCGCGACGAACTCCGTTTTAAGGCTGGTCTGCTTTGCCACGGGATCGAACCCGACCGCTCTAAAAAGCGGGTTTTGCTTTTTCGCAGGCGCAGACGCCGCCTTTTCGTTTTGTTGAACGGTTTCCGTTTCAACAGTTTCTTCAAACTTCTCCATAAAAAGACCTCCTTTTTGCGCTTTTCGCGCACATCTTACGTTTATTGTAACATTTTTTCACAAGAAAAGCAATCCTTTTACAGCAAAAAAACAGCGCAAGCTTTACAGATTGCGCCGTTTTTACACTTTTCCTTATTCAGGCTTTTTATCAAAATCCAAAGTCAAATCGTAATCGCCGAGCTTATTCACCTTAAACCCGTTTTTCTTGTACTCCTCGTAGTCAAACGCCTCTAATTCGTCAATGGCAAGCTTATGGAATTCGTAAAAATTATGCCACCATTCCCAACCCGAGTCAAGCTCGTTTCCAAGATACGCGTCCGCAATATCACAAGCCGTTTGCGGAGCTACGTAGAATGCCCCCATAGCGAGAACGTTTACTCCATTCCCCGTGATCGCACGCGTTGCCGCAGGCAAACTCTCTACAACGCCTGCGTGGACGTGCGGGCACTTGCTCGCCGCAATATGGATACCCATACCCGTACCGCAGAATAAAAGCGCTCTTTCGTAGTTCCCCTCGGAAATTTCTGCGCCCACGCGAAGACCTACTCTATGAAACATCAAATCGGTATCGTTAGGATCGCTGTCCTTTTTTACACCGAGATCGAGAATTTTCCAACCCTTTTTCGTAAGGTGTTCTACCACCACTTCTTTCAAAGGGAAACCCGCAAAGTCCGCGCCTACTACCAAATACTTGTCTTTTACCGTTTTCATTTCATTTTCTCCTTTTTTTATTATTTATTTTCGTAAGCGGCATAGCTTTTTAAAAAGTTGGATAAAAATTTTCCGCCGCTCTCTTTCACAATCCGTTTCAACGCCCCGTACACTACGGGGATCGTCGCGCGTCGAAAGGAAATTTTTTCTTTGACTTCTTCCGAAAGGAAAGACGACAACACCTCCCAACGCTTGCTCAGCCCACCAAATAGAGTAATTTCGCAACGTTCCGCTCCGTATACGCGATACACCCCCAAAAGCAGGCTTTCAAAGTCAGAAACGCATTTTTTCAAGATCCTTGTCGCAACGAGGTCGTTTTGCTCGTATCCCAAAAACACCAACGGCGCAAAGGATGCCACAAACGCTTTCCCCCGTAAATACACTTCCTTGACGATCTGCCCGACCGACGTATTCTGCTGCGCCTCGAACAGCTCCGTCAGTAACGTTTTTTCCCCTCTGCCGTCCGCCTCGGACAATACGGCGTTCAGCACCTCGCGACCAAGATCATACCCGCTCAATGATAGGTCGATCATATACCCGCCGCCGCCTATCAATCGGCAGTTTCCGTTCTTTCGTAAATATCCAACGCTGCCCGTCCCAACGATTACGATACAGCCGTCCCCGTCGTACGCCGAATCCAAGGCGATCTGTACGTCGCTACAAACGTCCACAGCTCCTACCTTATCTATCTTTTTAAGCGCGGCGATCAGTTCTTCCTTACACCCCGCAAAGCCTAACCCCGAAAGCCCCATACCGATATCCACCGCCTCCGCATCAAACGGCAGTTTTTGCCTAATCGCGTCCGTCAGCAATCGTAGCATTTTTTCTTTGCCGATATCGTTCGGGTTACTACCGCCAAGCCGTTCTTTCAAAACGACCCGCCCCGTTTCGTCCGTCCAAACCAGCTCCGTTTTCGTGCCGCCACCGTCCACACCTACGTAATACTTCATTTTTTGTATTCCTCAACGATCTCCACTAGCGTACGACCTTTACTCAATTCCTCTTTCGCACGTTCTTCGCCGATCCCCGTCAATGCGTCGCAAATACGCGCCGCTCGGTTGAACAGCTTTACGTTGGTCGGGGTCACGTTCACCATTAAATTTTCAATCACCTTTCCCGTTCGCACCATTACCGCCGTAGAAAGCATATTCAGTACCATTTTATGTGCGGTACCCGCCTTTAATCTCGTAGAGCCTGTCAACACCTCCGCGCCCGTATCCGTCACGATCGCGATTTCGGCGATCTCAGCAATCTTCGCGTCCTCGTTACAGGTCAAGGCAACCGTCACCGCGCCCACGCTCCGCGCATATTCTAACGCCGAGCATACGTACTCCGCGTCCCCTGCAACGGATATCCCGACGATCGTATCTTTGGCGCAAAGCCCCAGCTCCTGTACGTCGCGAATACCGTTACACGCGCTGTCCTCCGCACCTTCCGCGGCTTTCCGTACCGCCTCCTTGCCGCCCGCAATCACACCGACTACTACTCCGTGCGGGATCCCGAACGTCGGCGGACATTCGCTCGCGTCCAAAACGCCTAAACGCCCCGAAGTTCCCGCTCCGATATAAACGAGCCTACCTCCGACGTTGATCGATCCCACGATCCGTTCCACCGCTTCCGCGATCTCGGGCAACGCCCGCTCCACCGCATAAGCCACTCCTTTGTCCTCGTCGTTCATCAGCCGCACGATTTCCATGGCTGACATTTTATCCAAATTCATGCTCTTTTCATTGCGTCTTTCCGTTTTTTTCATTTTTAAATTCCTTTTATCTCCCCATAGCAAACGGGAAGAATTTTATTTTCGTAAGAAAACGTAGTGGGGTCAAGCCCGTCAAACATTCCGAAATGTAACGGTACTGCCCGCACCTTTAAGCGCTCGCAAAATCGCGTCGCGTCCCTAATATTCATATTGTTGCCTTTGCCGTTAATCGGCAAAAAAACTACGTCGAGCTTTATCTTCGGCAAGCTTTCAAAAACCTTTTCACTATATAACGTATCGCCCGTGATATAATAATTTTTTCCCTCCGTAGAAATAATTACTCCGATCGCATTTTCGTCCGAATGTTCCGCTTTCACCGCGCGAAAAACAATCCCTAATTCCGTCCAAATCGTTCCGCTATTAAATAGAACGTAATTGTTTTTCGACCCGCCAAAGCCTCTTACTTCTTGCCATGCCCCCTTCGGCGCAAGCACCGTCACTTCGCTGTTTTCGTCTAAATAATGGCACAGCGTTTCTTTGTCCAAATGATCCGCGTGATTGTGCGTAATCACGATAACGTCCGGCTTGATTTGTAAAAAACGCTCGTCCACCGCCACCCGACGAACATTTTGCGGTTCCAGCTTTGCAACGCTGTTGGAAAGATAGGGGTCTACTAAAATTTTTTTGTCTTCCGTTTCAAAAAGCAAGCCCGCCTGTCCCAGCCACGTGATTTTCATATTACTCCTCTTTGGGAATGATCGGATACATCTGAATTGTGTTTCCGCCGTCCACGACAAGCTCCGCGCCCGTCGTGTTCCTTGCGTGCGCCGCAAAATACCATACCGCGTCCGCTACGTCCGCTCCCACCGCAACGTCGCCAAGCGGCGTATAGCGACAAGGTACCTCTTTATAAAAATCAGGGTTCGTTACCCAACGATCCGTTTTGATCATTCCGGGCAGTACCGCATTTACTCGGATATTGTATTTCCCTAAATCCAACGCAAGCCCCCGCATCAACCCAAGCTGACCGCCTTTGCTCGCCTCGTATGCAATTCGATCGGGTATCGCACGGTACGCCGTATTTGAATTAATAAACACGACGCTGCCCCCGCCTTTTTCTTTCATTCTCCTCGCTGCGCGTTCCACAAACGCGTAATTCCATGTAACGTTCGTATTGACTACCCGCATAAAATCGGTGAGCGGATTTTCAAAAATCTTCATATTAAGACCTTGATCGGCTGCATTCAAAACAAGACATTCCACGAATATCCCCTTTTTATCCAGCTCCGCAAACAATTGATCTATACTCTCTTCGTCCACCGTCCGTTCGTCATGCAAAGAATTGATAGCGTAGCCCTCGATCTGCACGCCTAAAAATTTTTCGCGATACGCCTTTTCCGCTACCGCTACCTTTTCCTTATTTCTGCCCGTAAAAATAACGTTCCAACCCTCGCTCGCAAACCTTTCTACGATCGCTACGCCCGTATTGATACAAGCTCCCGTTACTAAAACCGTTTTCTTCATGCCCTGCCTCGTTAAAAATAAAACTCCGTTTTGGGCGGACGTATGTCCGTCAATGCCCCCGTATAATGTCGTAAATTGTGTTCTACGTACGGGTGCTTTAAACACTCCTCTTCGTTCAGCTCGATCCCAAGCCCCGGCTTATTCCCTATCTTAATTCGCCCGTCTTTATACTCTAAGTTTTCATTCGTGATAAACTTACGGTACTCCACGTCCGAATACATAATTTCCAAAATACAGAAATTCGGACAGCACGCCGCAATTTGCAGCGTCGCGGCGTTCGCAATAGGCCCGCTTGGATTATGCGGCGCAAACGGAATATAATTCGCCTCCGCGATCGCCGCAAGCTTTTTCAGCTCCATAATCCCGCCTGCGTGCGATATATCAGGCTGAATGTAATCTGCCGCACGAAGTCTAAAAAGCTCGTTATAATCAAAGCGGGTATACAGTCTTTCCCCCGCCGAAATCGCTACGGGTGATTTGTCCCGAACCGCTTTTAACGCCTCTAAATTATTCGGCGGTACCGGTTCTTCCAAAAACAGGGGCTTAAACTGCGCTACTTCCTGCGCAATTTTTATCCCCGTCGGTACGTCAAATCTGCCGTGTGCTTCGATAAGCAAATCCACTTCGTTGCCAACCGCCTCTCTTACCGCTTGAATACATTTCAGAGCCGTATCTAAATCCTTGTTGGATATTTGCAAGTAGTTCTTTCCAAACGGATCCCACTTCATTGCCGTGACGCCTTTTTTTACCGCCTCTTTTGCCTTTGCGCCAAATTCTTCGGGAGTTTTTGCTCCTGCAAACCAACCGTTGATATATATACGGCAATCCTCGTTGACCTTGCCTCCCAAAAGCTGATAAACAGGTACATTTAAAGATTTACCCAAGATATCCCAAAGTGCCATTTCCACCGCGGATAATGCGCTCATAAGCACCGCACCGCCACGCCAGTACGCGTCACGGTAAATATCGTGATAATGCTTTTCGATTTGACGAGGGTCTTTCCCTATTAAATAGCTCCTGATATGCTCGATCGCGCCGACTAACGCTTTTTCTTTATATTCAAGCGTCCCCTCGCCTACGCCCGTAATCCCTTCGTCTGTATATACTTTTACAAATACCCAGTTCGTCCTGAAACAATCTACCACGAACGTCTTTATATCCGTTATTTTCATAGTATCTCCTTCTTATTCGACAACAACCATTCGTACGTCTTCGGGTCGCTAAACGTCACCGTCCAGACGTCGTGCGCTAAACTTTCGTGCACGGTAAGCTCCACTTTGCCGCCGATTGCGTTGATCCGCTCTGCCATAATCTCACTTTCGCGCGGTAACACCGTCCGATCTAACGCGCCGTGCACCAAACGGATAGGCATATCCACGTACTCGAAGTTCGCCCAGTATTGCCCGCCGCCACAGCAAATTACAGCCGCCGCAAATACCTGTTTCTTTGCCATTAAAGCAAGCCACGCCGTGTAGCCGCCCATACTGCTGCCCGTAAGATACACCCGCGATTTATCGCAAAACTCCGCGTTATACACGTACTCGATAAAGCCGCAAAGCGTTTCAAACTCTAATACCCAGCTCGTCTTATCACAATGCGGCGCAATTAATACAAAGGGCATACCGCTCGGGATTCGCTCCCGCCGTAACGGACATCCCGCTTTTATCTTCTCAATATCCCCGTTTACAAAACCGTAACCGTGCAAATATAAAATTACGGGGTAACGCTGATCGGGTGAATACCCCTCGGGATAGTCAATCACGTATTCGAGCCTTTTTCCTTGATACTCAAATACCCTCGCTTCGTACATCTTACTCCTCCTTGGTTGTAAAGCTTACACCCTCCAACTGCAATCCCTTTACAAAACGAATTACAGGCTCTCGGAATATCCCGCAAATCGCTCCGTGCGCCTCGATATTCTTGATCTCTTTTCCGCTCGTTACCACAAATTCACAGTTGCGTAACCGAACGTTTTCTATCACGTTCCCTTCCCTGCCTTGGAACATGAAAAAGGACGCACCGTTAGCAAAAATATTTGAAAAATACAAATTTTGCACCGACGCAATCTTGACGTGCTCCTTTTCTCCAAGCTCTACCCGTATGGGCGCTCCGCAAATCCCCTGCATGACGATATTGTCAAAGCTTAAATTCTCCACTACCGTTGACTCCCTGCCTACGTCCGTATCCCCGTTTTCGCGGTTTACCCAGTCGGGTATCAAACAGCTTACCCCTACGGAAGTGTCTGTCATAACAAGGTTGGAAAAAACGCAATTGCGAATCACCCCGTCGTTGATCCAACCGATACGGATCCCCGCCGAATAGCTCGTTAAATTACAGTTCGTCACGCACACCCGCTCGCAAACCTTATTTTCCTTTAACGAAACGCTATTTGCGCGGACGATAATACAGTCGTCGCCGCAAACGATATTACAATTCGATACGGTCACGTTACGGCTACAATTGATATGGATTCCGTCGTTGTTCGGGTAATCTACGTTGGCGGTGATGGTCACTTTATCAAAATGCACGAAATCGCAATCGTGCACCCAACACGTCCAACCCGCAGGTAAATTCTCTATCGTGATATTTTCCACTATCACGTTTTTACAACCCGCAAAGAATATCGCTCGCGGCGGCGTCGGCTTTTGGATTCGACGGTATTTCCAACCCTTTTCTCCAAAATAATACACGAACTTATCCCCGTTACAGTCAATTTTTCCTTGCCCGCATACGGATACGTTTTCACATTCGTCCGCTACGATTAAAGCCGTATTTTGCCTGCGCGGCAGCCACTCGCTGTCCACGTGTTTTAAATCCTTTCGCTCGGGATAGTCCTCACAATTCGGCGATCCTAGCAATACCGCGCCCGCCGCCACGTACAATTCTACGTTATCCCCCAGCGATATACTTCCGCAAAGAAAGGTACCGCCCTCGATCAACACTCTTCCCCCGCCCTGTTTTACACATTCGTCCACGGCGCTTTGGATTGCCAACGTATTCAACGTTTTCCCGTCTGCCACCGCTCCGTATTCTCTAACGTCAAAAATCATTTTCTCCACCTTCTAATCAAAAATTTGAACAACAATTCGCTCGCCACACAGTTCTTCATTTGTAAAACGCACGCACTCCACGGGTTTATCATTTACCAAATACCGTCTTTCGCCGCCCTTTTTCTGGTAGAGAACGGCGATCCTCGTGCCTTTCACTTGCAAGGACGTCGAGGCGTATTTAAAGGGAATATAGCTCGCCGGCTCGACGCTTAAACCTCTCAAATCAGCCTTAATCCCGAACACGTACCACATCAACACCTTGACGAGCACGCAACCGCTACCCGTAAACCAGTCGCTCATAGACTCTCCGTCAAAGCCGCACTCCTCGTTAAACGCATACGAATTCGGCATAATGAACGGCGTCGTAGAAATCCGTTCGTGCGTGGGAGGTAAGATCTTCAAAAGCTGCTCCCATGCGCGCTTGGGTTCTTTCATTTCAAACAGCGACCAAATCGCAAACAGCGTTGCGTGAATGTACACGGCGCCGTTTTCTGCCGTCCCTTTCGGTAAGCGGATCAGCCGTCCCACCTTGTCGTTATCCTTGCCGAAATACGGCTCGAACGTCTTGATCCCATATTTGGAATCCAACCTGTCGTACACCGATAAAATATCCTCCGTCCACGTTTGATCCCAGTCCAAAGCGCCTGAAAGCACCCAAAACGCATGGGAGGTCAAGCTGTCGCGGTCGTAGCCGTCTACGTCGCAAAAGCTCGCCACCTTATGCGACATTTTATCCCCCCAACCGTGTACGATTTTGCGTTTGCCCTCCTCACTTCTTACGATAGCGTGTTTTTGCAAGCCCTTGCGTATACTTTCGCGGATCGCCTCGTAACGCGCTACCCGTTCCGTCTTTCCAACGTGGCGTAAAACGTCAATAATCTCGCCCAAATTTTTATAAAACTGCAAGGTAGCCATGACGGACACGCCCGTGCCGTATTCCTTGTCGGCGTCCTCCGTTTTTCCCAGCCCGTCCAAGGAATCGTTCCAGTCGCCGTACAGAGCGTGCAGGCAGCCCGTTTCCTCATCAAGATTTGCAATTAAAAATTCACAAATTCGGAGTAAATGATCAAGCACGCTATCCCGCTCCGCGCTGAACTCGACGCCTATGGCGTGGAAAGGGAATTTATAGTACCCGCATTCCTCGTCCAAAATGGAGAAATCGCCCGTATAACACAAATACGTATACACGGTGGAAATAATCCACACCCCTTGATCGACATACGGCCGCATATCCATATCAGGGAGGGTATTTTTGGAGGCAGGATAGGAATACTGACGGGGCGGTCTGCCGTTATCGCCGATAAAATTCAACGCCTCTACGATCTTTTCCCGACAGTATTCGGGAATCCACATCAACGCAGCTTCCAACTGTTGAAAAATATCGCGAATTCCGATAAAAGGTCCCGCATAGTTCTTGGCGCGCGCACAAAATTCCGTTTGACGGAATACGTTTTTCAAAAAGAAATTAAAGGAAACGTCGCAAAGCTCCTTTCCCTCGAATTCCACCAAGGTCACGTCGGGGATATTTTTCCCGACCACACTTTCGTTTTCCTCGTAAAGCAGCCGATCTATCTCTTCCGTCGTCATACGCTCCTTAGCCAAACGCTCGCACGTTTTTTCGTCGTCGGACACAGACAGGGTATAGCTCACCGCGTATTGTTCTCCTTTCTTTAAAACGAGCGGAATGATATCCCCCTCGATCGCCGTGTCAATAAATTCCGTACGCGCCTGTTCTTTCTCAAACCGCCCTTTCCGCAAAGGAGTGGAGGCATAGAGCTGATTGTGCATACTGCCGTTGAAATCCGTTTTCGAGGTGGTGGAATACACCGTTTCCCCTTTTGCGTCGCGCGCAATATACGCGTAATGCGGCAAATAGGTCAAACGGTTGATACACTCCGATACCCGCACCGAAAAACCGTCCTCCGTCTTTTTGGCGCGACGGTACCATTTTGTTTCAATATATTCGTAATTCATATGCAATAGCATACAGTTGAAGTACGAGGAAAGGTAGGTAGAAAGGCTCTCCTCCCGTTCGTTCATAATAGCGACGGTGAAACGAATATTCTTTTTCTCGTCAACAAACGCGCGAACGCAAGCAGTAAAAGCAGGCGTTTCCGTAAAATAATAACAGGCCTCGGGCGTGTAAACGGTGTAGCGTTTCACATTTTCCTCAACAGGTTGTTTGGCAAGTCCCGTTAAGGAAACGGGAAAATATTCCTCCCCCGTTTGAATCCCTGCAAAAAAGCATAAATTCGGTTCCTTCCCTTCGCAAAAATCCAAAATGACGTTAAAGGTGCTTTCCTCGATTTTAAAATTCCCCGAGGAGTACGCCCAAAGGGTAAGCCCGTCGCGGGAATACGGATAACGCCCGTCGCCAAATTCCCGCTTGTAGCAAAGAATCTCGTCCTGATTTAAAAAATAACAGCCGCTCGGCATTCGGTTTTGCCGTTTTGCCTCCTCATTATTTTCCAAAGCCTTTACTTTCGCCTTTAATTCTCTTGCTTTACTAAATATTGTTTTCATATTTTTTTCTTATCCTTTTTAAAAAGTAAACTGACACCTTTTTTTAATACCGTAGGAAAAACGTACTCCGTTTTCGTAAATTCGTCTACGAAACGCGTTTGTCCCCCCACCTCAAACGAATATTCTCCCTCCTCTGCCGTATGTAAAAATACGTGGCTCTCCGATTCGTATACGACGCCCCGTCGATTGATACGGGGTAAAATATTCGCCTCTTGATACAGCGCACGAAGCTCCTCTACGCTCATACCCATATTGCTTTCGTCTATGACAATCGCCGGGATTTTTTCCTTTTTCGCCCGTTCTATTCGCGATAACACCCCTTCCGTGGGATAAGTAACCAAAAAGACCACAGCGTCATAACTTCCCGCCACACGATCAAAATCGGACAAAAGGTAAATATCGTACGGCACCCCCGTAAGTCCGAGCGTATGTCGAAAATCCCGTCCCACAATCAGGCGTTTCTCGCCGTCCTTTAACGCCGCGTACCCTTTTTCGTCGATAAACACGGCAACGCGTGCGCTACTCTTTTTACAAAGCGGTAAGGCTTCGACGGCAATCTCGCGCGCCCGTTTCATCAAAGACAAATACTCTGCGTCGGCGTACCAACCGCCCCACATATCAAACCACCACATGGCATGACCGTGCGTCAGCGCCCGCGCAAAGAGCAATTTCAAAATCTCTAACGTGCTTTCCTTTTCCGTCGGCTGCCATATCCACGTATTATACGCGGGCAAGGCGTTGGGCGGACGCGTCAAATGCGTACGCTGATCACATTCTGCAAAGTACAATTTTCCGTGCAGTTTCAAAGAATCAAGCGGTAGCATATTGACGTGATCCATACCCGTCGAGCGGAAATTCGCGTAAGAAACGGGCGAACAAATAAAGTCGATATTTTCGCTTTCCAACACCTTATCAAGCGCGTGATGACAGCTCGTTCTTGACGGACACTCCAACGTATATCCGTAAAATACGCCCACGACAAGCCTGTTTTGCACACATTCCTTAACGACCCCCGCAAACTCGCAAAGGCGTCCTGCCACTACCTCCGAAAGATAGGCGTAGTAGTTTGCCTCGCTATTTTCGATATTATTTTCTTGACAATACCGCTCAAACCCCTCGCGAGAGCGTTTGCCGATCGAGCCTTTTAAATCGAAAGAAAACCATTCCTCCGTATTTCCGCCCGCAAGCTGATAGCCGATCACATGGTCCTTATACGTCGAGCTTTCTATATACGCAATAAAATCGCGCAACAGGCGTTTCACTTCCTCCGCCCATTTCTCGGATGAAAAGCAAGCGCGCCTATGCTCCGTATACCCAAAATCGCAAAGCTCGTCTACGTTTTCCTCCTCCCAACGCTTGGGCAACGAAACGTTTACGCGCGGAAAAATATAGGCGTTTGGACACGCCGTTACAATTTTTTCCAAGGCTTGGTCGATAGACGTATAATTCGGTTTTTCCCCGTCGTACACCCCGTCGTAAATCCCCTTACAAAAAGGCGGGCTTTGCGTCGCCTCGTTGATAGTCTGCGAGGAAAAGGACAGCGAAACGGAAAACAGGTTATACCCTATCTTTTGAAAATCGGCGTAACAGCCGCGCTCCGTATAATAGGTCATATACGCCGTTTGTGGAATCACCTCGCCGTTCACGACAAGGGCGGGTACCCCTCCAACTGTTTGTAATTGCGATTTCATTTCTATTTTACCTTTACTACAATTTTTCCCATCTTACCGATCCCGCCAAAACAGGTCTTGGTAAGCTCGTGTATTTTTTAAATTGTAACCAAACGGACGTTGTAAAACGCTCCAACCTCCGCTCCCGTAATAATAGCCGTTTTACCCGAAAATTTCATTTTCATTCAACTTCTTTTTTTAATTCAACGAAGAAATTATTCGGTATATAAAACAACCTTTCCCGTAATACCCGTCGGCGTCAACGGAACGAACATACTCACGTTGTCTTGCACCGCGTTTGCAAGCGTCGTATATACGACGACCTCCAACGTGTTCTCCCCAACGTGAACGGCGTCCGTGATCTCATAGCGGTACGGAGGGCAAATTCTCATGCCACAAGCCTTTCCGTTGACAAACACTTCGGCGTTTTCCCCGACGTTCTCAAAGGCAAGCAGCGTACGCCCCGCCTTATCGAGGGTAAACTTCGTTTCATAACGGATTGCCCCCGAAAACGCGGGCAAGCGATCAGCGGCGCTCACCGCTTTAAGCTCGCACGTTTTTTCAAAGAAGGTAAAGGTGTGCATATCTTCATACGACGCCAAGCTCACCGTATACTCTCCCTTAAATTCCTTGGCTTGTAAGCCTTGTAACAGCGGCGTTTTACGCTCTGCTCCGTCTGCGTTAAAGATGACGAGCACCGACTGATACGGGGTCAGGGTAAGATGCAGCTTGCCGTCACATTCCGTTTCGTACGCGTCGTCGTTTAACAAATCTGCCACGACGCATTTCCCACGTACGTTCAAAGAAATCTCCCCGTCGAACGTCTTGCCCACGTCCTCGTTAAAGAACATAAACACGTCGTTGCCGTCCCGCTTTGCGTGATAATGCCGAAGAAGAGGAGCGTTCTCCACACTCACCTCGCCTACGCCCGCCGTGCGCAGCCATTCCAGCAGCCCGTCAAGCGGTACAACCGTTCCCTCGCCGTATCCACTCGGTACGCCGTTCACGAAAAGAATCTTGCCACCCCGCTTTTCCAAAGCCTGTAACTGCTCCGTCAATTGCTTGGGAAGTTCGGGCGCATAAGGCACGATCAGGTAGTCGTATTCCGCCTGTAAAATTTTCAATTTTCCGTCTTCCGCGCGCAAGCTGTCCAAAACGTCCTCTGCGACGACGTCATAGTCCAAGTGCCCGTCGTACAAACGCTTCGCCACCTTTTCCGTCGTCATATACCCGTTCGTATTATACCATTCCGAAAAGGCGTGATACAAAATCCCTACGCTCGCCACGTGTTTCCCTTGCAGCAAGTGGCTCGCCTGATTAGTATAGTTAAGAAGCTTACAAATCCCTTTAAACTGCGGCTCGTTCCCGCTCGTCGACCCGAAGTGCGGCGCGTGTACCTCGTCAAGATCTTTGGGTCTGAACGCGTGCGTAACAAAATGATTCGTGCCGCGCACCAACAGGAAATCCACCAGCCATTTCGCAAGCCTCGTTCCCTCTGCCCAGCCGTATGCGATCATTACCTCACAAAGCGCCTTTCCGTCGTACTGCGGATAGGTGTGCGCCGCCGAAGAATTCAATTTTCCCAAAAGATAATGGAAAAACTCGTGATCCATGGAATGTCCGTTCACGCCGCTACCCGTACAATTATAATCGGCAAACCCGGGCAGGACTTGGTGCATTACGATATCTATCCCCGGCATATCCTGTCCGCTCTCCGCGCGGAAATAATGCCCTGCGCCGTGCCCAAAACGGCAATGCAGACCGTTATCCTCGATCACGTGACCGATATATTGCAAACCGTTTAAGCGGCACCACGCCCCCACTCTTTCGGTGAAATTCACGCGGTACAAGTGGCTCAACGCGTCCATATAAGTAAAGCGAATTTCCTTTTCAAGCCCGCCGCAATCATACCAAAGCGCAGGCAAATAGGGATCCAAGGCGTATCCGAGCTTTTCTTCCATCAGCGCCTTTAACTCGTCCGTCCAAGCCAACGTCAGCCCGATCTTGCCAAGTTTCACTTCGCTGTAACGCGGCACGTCGTAGCGTACGAAAGAATAATTGTTGTCGATCGAAGGTTCGTCCGAGAAAAAGCCGACCAAGGTATTCCCGAACAAATGACCGTAACGGCGCTTATAGTCCTCGTATACGTATTCCAAAAGCAGATCCACGGACTCCTTATTGATAAAGTCGATAAAGCAATCCTTGGTCACCTCGACGTATTTTCTCGTTTTGAATACGTACATGATACGGTACGCGCCCTCGGGAATATCCCAAATCAGCAAATTTCCTTTTACGTTTTGCGTCAAAGGAATAGGATTTTTTACGTCGATCTCGTCACCTGCGCCCAAACGCTTATAAGCGTACGCGCAAAGCAGCTCGTCCTGCTCTTGCGTATGTAAAAACACCCCCGTTTTCCCCAAAACCAAGCAAGCGTCCTTGCACGGTCCCATCACGTCCACGTGCGCCTCGACGAGATGCAGCTTTCTTCTTTCGGGATATTTCGTGGAAACCAGCCCGTAAACGTGCCCCGTCGGAGGGAGTTGCGTTTCGTCCACCACCCAAACCTTCATTGCACGCTTTTGCGCCTCGTCAAACAAGACGTCCAGCTTTTCCCACCATTCCTTTTCAAAATCGCGAAAACCGCGCGGCTCGATACAAAACGCCCGCGCGCCCGTTTGATAAATACGCGCAACGGTGGCGCGAAGCTCCTCTTCCGGCTCGCCGCCGACAAGCCATAAAAAGGGCAATAAATAGTTCTCTTGCTCTCCGTTTTTTACTTGCTGATATCTAATGTCCATATTTTTCACCTCATACGATCCCGGGTGCCACTACGTGATTCCACCCGAACATGATATAGTCGTCCTCCGTAGGATCGTTTCTATAAATATTTGGCCAAAGTCTGGTTTCCTCCAACTCGGGAATACGTTCCACTTTGCCGCCTATATATTCGTTCAAACGCTGCGCCGAGTATTCCAAACGGTACAAAAGCCCGCCAAGCCGCTGACATTGCGTTTCAAATCCGAACGGCTTGTATTCTTTCCGCCATTGATAATCGAAGGTCGTGATAAAATCGCGGGTACGCTTGATAATTTCGGGAATCGTTTCGTCTGCAATCACTTTGAGCTTTGCCTTGTCGCCGTTGTCGTACGCCGTCTTAATATCGCGTCCAAGCTCTGCTTTTAAAGCCAGTACGTGACAAAGCTTGCCCATAGTCTGCAACAGGTAAGTGAATTCTCCCCCGTCCGCATTTAATAAAAGCTCGGCCGATTTTTCGTAATCCACGCCCGTATTTTCAGACAAGAATTTCCCGAATAAATCTAACAGAGGGTCGTTATATAAATAGTACACGCATTTGGTGCTCACTTCCTTGTAGCGGTCGTCAAAGTGCGGCTTATTCGGCTTATCGACGAGCATAAACGCGTCGAAATCCACCCCTGTAAGCTCCTTAAATTTCGCCTTATCCAAGTCCTCAACCGAGGTGGCGTTGCCATACGCGAATTCGGAAGCGAAAAACAACGACGGGAGAATACTGAATAAGCTTGCCTCTGCCCCCCAGTCCGACCAAAGCCCGAGCTTGTAGTTCTTCACTCCACACTCGTGCGCCGTCGCTATATTCATTTCGAGCGATTTAAAGCTACGCGCGTTGTCAGGAGCAAACCCAAACCACTTCAACGCCGCGCCCGTAAAGCTAACGTTGTCGCTAAGCTTGAAATGGTTGCGAAGATCGCGTGCAAGTCCCTCTTTATCCAGCTTGATATAGCTCCAATGCCCAAGCGTGACGTTTTGCGGTACCATATCCTTGACTGCCTCGCGCACCTTTTCCTTGGGCATATCCAAAAACTCTTGCGTAAGCACGTGGCGCAAGAACATATCCGACCACATTTCACACTCAAATCCGTACTTTTCGGCGATCGCAAGCACTTTCTTTAAATGCCCCGTGATCGTTTTGAAAGGATCCTGATACCCGTGGAGCTTTAAGTATTTCCCAAGCCCCATACCAAACGCCTCGTCCATGCCGATATTGATCTTTCTCGACGTGAAATATTCAGAAAGGGTCTTGAACATTTTTTCAATCAAAACGTACGTTCTTTCGTCGTCGATCAGCATGACCTCGCGGTTGTCCATTTGATCGGCATAAGCGCCGTATTTCCCCAACGCGCCCATATGCCCGAGCGTCTGAATAGAGGGCATCAGCTCGATATTTTTACTTTGACAATATTCGTCCAGCTCGCGAATTTCTTCCTTGGTATATCTGCCGCGCATATACCCGAAATAAGGCTCGTCTTCAATTTCATACAGGGTTTGAATTACAAGCCAAAGCCCGTTATAACCAAGCTTTGCCATATAATCGACGAAACGCTTTAAGGTCGCAATGTTCGGCACACCGTTCGATTCGCAAGCAATGGACACGGTAAACTGATCAAACATACATTTTTTCATAATTTTTCTCCTTCTTAGACGCGGATAAGTACTTTTGTCATTTTTGCATACGGGTCAAACTCAGCTACGAATTTTCCGTCCTGTTCGATCCGCTCTACCTTTTCAAAACAAAATTCGGTGTAAAGCTCGGCGGGCTTTTCCACGACGAT
The DNA here is from genome assembly GCA_017463325.1 of Clostridia bacterium. Classification (GTDB taxonomy): domain Bacteria; phylum Bacillota; class Clostridia; order Christensenellales; family Borkfalkiaceae; genus Scatosoma. Next base: position 84,097 of record JAFTPK010000009.1, on the reverse strand, counting down.
CTCCGCCGTATCGCCCTCCCGTTTCCACTCCACGGAAATTTTTCCTTTCCTACTTTCATAATACCCTTTCGCAAAGGTTATCTTGCCCGTCCCGTCGATATACGGCTTGATCTGTAATTTCTCAAAGCCCTCTTTCAACGGCTTGATCCCGAGCATATATTCATAGTACCACTCCCCGCACGAGCCGAGCGAATAATGGTTGAACGAATTCATTGTCTTATCGGCAAAGCCGCTATTGATGGTATAGCTGTTCCACCGCTCCCAAATCGTCGTTGCGCCGTTGACGATACTATACCCCCACGAGGGATAGCTCGTATTCGTCAAAAGGGTGTACGCTACGTCTTTCATACCAAGATCACACAAGGTCGGCAAAATGAAACGGATCCCCAAAAAACCCGAATGGATATGGAAATTTTTCCTCTTTAACGCCTCGTATAAATTCGGCGCCGCTTCCTCGCCGTCGATTAACCCCGCCTGATAAGCAATGCAATACAGGCTTTGCGAATCGCTCTTGATTTTTCCCTTTTCGCCCACGAATTCCTTGCGGAACGCCGCCTTGATTTTTTCATAGATAGAGAAATACTTCTCCCCGCCAAAGCCCGCCGCTTCAAACAATTCGGCGATCATTTTGACGCTCAACGCTTGGGTAGCGGTGGCAAGCGCAGCGTGATCGCTCTCGTCGTCAACGTTCAACCAGTCGCCGTAATACGCCTCCTCCCAAACGTAGTCCTTCGCCGTTTCCATTTGTCGGTCGACAAACTCTTCAAGCATGGGCTTATACTTACGAACGACGTCAAGATTTCCGTACATTTTCCAAAGATTGTACGGCACGACTGCCACGACGTCACGCCAACCGCACGAATCAAAAGGCGCAACGCCGAAATAAGGCACGACGTCGGCAATCTTCCCGCCCCGACGGTCGTCGTCGATCCGCATCATCTGCTTTTCGTAAAACACCTCCGCGTCCGTATTATACATTCCCGAGCGGGAAAAGACCTGCGTATCAGCCGACCAACCCAAACGCTCGTTCCGCTGCGGACAGTCCGTGGGCAATTCGATAAAATTATCCCTTTGGCTCCACATAATATTCGAGAATAATTGATTTGCAATTTCGTTGGAGGTTTCCACGCTCCCCGTTTGCGGAAGATCGGAGGTCAACGCACAAGCCGTAAGCTCCAAGCTCTCCACCTCGCCCTCTACGGAAATTTCTACGTAGCGGAAGCCGTGATAGGTAAAGGTAGGCGCGTATTCCTCCACTCCGTCGCCGCGCAAAATATAGGTATCCTTCGCTTGCGCGGTACGCAAATTATCGGTGTACAGGGTGCCGTCCTCATTGAGCATTTCGCCGTGGCGCATTACGATCTTCGCGCCGCGCGCCCCCTTACATCTAATCCGCAAAAAACCCGCGATATTTTGCTTTACGTCGTAAATATCGCCCTTGGGAGAGGTATGTAAAAAGACGGGCGTCAACGTTTTAAAAATACGTACGGGAGGACAGTCAAAAACGCTGAGGCGTTCCGATTTATCCTCGCAAACGCATACCTGCCCCCACTCTTCGTCGTCAAAACCCACCGTCGAACATTCGGCGTGCGGAAGCCGCGCGTCGTACTCCTCGCCGTATAAAAAGTCATTGAACCCGATCGCGCCCTTACCGCCCAGCCAGCTCTCGTCCGTGACGATTTTTTCTTCGCTGCCGTCCTCGTAGCGCACAATCAACTCCGCGTACAGCTCCAAGGGATACTTGCCGTAACGGTTTCTACCCAAAATACAAAGGTATCCGACGTACCACCCGTCGCCGACGCAAACGGCGATCGCATTATCCTTTTCCAGCATATCGGTAACGTCGTATTGCATGAGCAAAATACGTTTTGCATAATTCGTCCACCCAGGCGCGAAATACTCGTCGCCCACTTCTTTTCCGTTGATAAACGCCTTAAAGATCCCCAGCGAAGTAATTTTCAGCGTCGCTTTTTCGATCTTCTTTTCCGCCAAAGAAAATTTCTTCCGAAAATACGGAGCCTCCGCACCGTGCGGAATATACGCATTGCTTTCGTCGAAATTTTGATCCGTTTTAAATCCTATCCACTTACCGTTCATTGCTCTGTCTTTCTCCTCTAATTCTCGTAGGCGATCGCGCCTTTGACGGATACCTCGCCCTCTGAAATGTCCCATACCTCAGGCCAAGAACCATACGTCTTGCCCTCTTTCTCCGTAAAGGATAATTTGTCTTTAAAATTCCCCGTATACGCGTACCCGCCCGTGCCGCCGATAAATTCCGCGATCGTGGAATAATAATATACGTTCTTTGCAAGCGAGTTTCCCATTGCCGCGCTCGCAACCTCCCAAGTATCGTTCAAAAAGCGCGCCTCACCGCCCTTTTGAATAAATACGCAATTTTCATAGCTACTGCCTTCCTTTGAAAGGCATACCGCGCCGCCAAGCTTTCCCGAAGAAACGGAAGTCACCTCGTTTCCGTTCTCGTCAAGCACTTGCAACGCAAACACCGAATTTTTACAAGTAAAGCCACTTGCCGTACTCCCGATAATCGCCGCCCTGTCGTCGTAGTCGTAGGTAAACGAATATTCGTGCGTGATAATATCAGGATCGTTTTTAATAGGCCGCAAAACGGAATTGAACCAACAGTTCTCGATTTTTCCCGCGCAATCCTGATATACGGCGCAAGCCGTAAACTGCGCGCCCAACTGCACGTAGGTATAATCGGCGTTCAAAACGACGTTTTTCAAAACCCCCGTTTCCGTCATAGACACGAATAACGCCCCCGCCCCCATAATCGTATCTGAGCGATAGGACATAGGCCGATCCACAAGTAAATTGATGGTATAGCCGTTTCCGTCAAGCGTTGCCGTCAAGGGCTGATTGATAAAGCATTTCACTCCACCGACGCCGCTTTTATAAAGCATTTCCGCGAAAGAATATCCAGGCGGCGTTTGCAATTCCAAATTCACGTCGTCGCTTCCAAAATAGAAAATATCTTCCGTCAGCATAAAATAATCGGATGAGGAATACTCACCCGACAAAACCGTTTGGAAATTCCCCTCATTCAAATCCCGTATCCGCATTTTCTGTAAAGACGTCGCCACCACCATTTGCTCGGCGTTTAGCGCGTCCACACGAATTTGCCATTCTCCCCAAGGCGAAAACACCTCTTCCACAATGGCATCCACGACGGCAAAGCTCACACCGTCCGTTTCTCCTATCACAGAAGAATTTGCGCTTATTCGATAGCTTTCTGCCGTTGAATAAGACTCCCAAACCGCTTCACCGCCTACAAGCTCCATCTCGAAAGGCTCCGTTTCAGGTCCGCTCGGACTGCTCCCGCCATTACTTCCGCCGCTGCTTCCGTTTATGGGCATAGAGCAACCGACGAAAGAGATCGCTAATAAAATCGGTGCTAAACATTTAATTATTTTCATGACAATTTACCGTTTTTTTCGTAAACGAACCCCGTCCAAGGGTGATTTCTCACCCTTGAACCGTTTCGTTTTTTAAGATTTTGTTTACGCTTCGACCGTGTAAATGCTCACGCCGCAAAGAGTGATCCCCGTTGCCGTGACCTTCCACGCGCTCGACTCGTTAAGAACGCTCCAAGCATTGCCCGAAGCAATTGCCGTTTCGGCGTAAGTATACGTCGCCGACGTCGTTTCGTTTTTATAGACGCCCTCGCAAAGAGTACCGTTCTCGCCTTTCAAGAAAGCGTCAAACGTCGCGTATTTTACACAATTCGTCAGCACCGCTTTATACCCAGGGTTGGTAGCGGCAAATGTCCCGAACAACGCCGCGCCGCCCTCGCCAACGTTAAGGAAAACGCAATTCGTCGTCGTCATGTTGTACGAACTCTTGTCCGTAAGTTTCCCGTCTACGAATTTTTCCGCTTCCGTATCGTAACGTTTCATATCGAAAATACAATACTTAAACGAACCGTTGCCCGTCGTAGCGCTCGCGTTTACCCCGTTTTGCGCCGTCGCGATCAACGCCGCCTCCGTATCCGTACAGGTAAGCGTTCCCGCCGTGGTCGTGTACGCGGTCACTTTCGCGTGGATATAGCAATTTTCAAACGTCGATTGCTTGGTATTGAACGCGAAGAACCCTTTATTCGTCTGATTAGAGTCATACAGATACGTCGCCGTAATTTCATATTCCAAATTTTTAAGCGTACCGCTGATCTCCTTGAACAGCCCCGCTTTTCTGTTATAAATATCCACCGTCACGCTGATCTTATGTCCAAGCCCGTCCAAGGTGCCCTGCACGAGGTCGATCCCGTAATAATAGCCCCAGATCAACGTCGTGGAAAGATAATCCTCTTCCCCGACGCTCACGTTTTCAAGCATCACCATGTAATCGGTGGTCTCCGACGTATTAACGGTAGAAAGGAAATTCTCCTGCGTTAAGCCGATATACGTCGCGGTAGCCGTCGTTTCCGCCGCAACGCCACTCGCCGTCTTTACCGTTACCGTAACGTTGTTTTCTCCTGCCACGAGCTTGCCTTTCAAAACTTCCAAAACGTCACAGGAAGTACCCGTAAACGAGCCTACCTTTTCTTCGCCCACGTATACGTCGTAGCCGCTTTCTTCAACGAATTGCGAATCGGTGACGGTGAGCGTATTGCCGACGATCGTCGCCGTCAACAGACGGTCCTCGGGATACACCTTCGTTCCGCAAAGCGAGATCTTCTCTGCCGTGATCTTCCAAGCCTTGGAAGCATTCAATACGTCGTATTGCGTGCCCGTTGCCTCTACCATAGCACCGTTGCCGCCCACTTTATTGCTGAAAATCGTCTTGGACGCATACATGCCGTTCGTTCCAGCCAAATAGTCTTCGACCGTCGGATACACGTAGCAGTTCTGCAAACCGATCGCCTGCCCGCCATTGCCGTCCTTGAGCGCCACGATCAAGTTGTCACCAACGCCCGCCGTGGTCAAAAAGACGCTGTCGTGGAAGAATGCGTTCTGGGTTACCGAATACCCCATAATAGGCGAGTCAACGCCGTTTACCTTGTACGCAAAGATATTGTTTTTCACCGAAACACCCGAAGCGCTGTTGCCGAAATACTGCATAAACAGCGCGGAAAGCGGGTCGGCGATTTCCGCTCCACCATATACGGAGGTCACGTCAACGTTCACGAAGCAGTTTTCAATCGCCGCACCGTCTTGAAGAGCGAACACAAAAAATGCTCTCGGCTGATCGTTGCCGTACGTCGTGGTCAAACGCGGTATATACGTTGCACAATAGTCGTACACAAGATTTTTCACGGTACCCGAAAGTCCTTGAATTAACCCACCGCAATAAACAATTTCGTCGTAAGCGATCTTGACCGTTTTCCCGTTGCCGTCCAAAGTGGCGGCGAACGCGTCGAATACGTAACGGGTGTTCCAAACCATATAAGTACCGTTCGTTGCGTTATCGAAATCGGTATCGTCCAAGGCAACGTCCTCGCTCAGCATTAAATACGCCGAAGCGTCCGATTTATACGCCTCCATGTCCGTAACGAATGTTTCATTATCGGTAAATTTGGTGATACACTTGAACGGTGCCGACCAAACCCCTTGCGTTTCACCCACAACGGTAAGACGGTAGATCTCACCCGCCGTCAATTTCGCAAGCGTTTCGTCGCCGAAGTTTACCGTACCCGCGCCAAACGTAACGTCCGTCAGCGCGGTCGTGCCGATATACGCGGTCAACGCGCCCGTTTCCGTCGTTTCCGCGGGCAAATTGTTCACGGCCACCGTTTCTCCCGTTACGGCCTTTTCATAATACTCCACGCCGTCGTTTAAGTACACATTTTCGTAATATTGCTCAAGCCCCGCAACGTCGTCCGCGCTTGCAAGCTCCGCAACCTGTTTCATGGAGCGAACCACTTCGTTGCTTTCCGCGTAGATCTTCGTCGTACCGTCAAGCAATACGTACGATTTCGCGTACAACTCGTAGCCGAGCGCAAGCTTTTGATAAAGCTCTTCAAGCTCGTCATACTCCATGGAAACGTGGTACTGATAGCCGTCCACGTCTTTGGCGGTGTTAGACATATTTACGGCGCTGTTTGCACAGTATTCCAGCCCGTGCGTGTACTTGGCGTCTTGGAGCAAGCCGTCCGTCAACGCGTCGTAAAATTCCGTATGGAATTCCGCGTTCGGATACGCCGCACGTACAGCCTCGTAGTAGCCTTTTTCCACCACCGTCGTGAAACGAATACCGATCGCATCAATCTTAACGGATGCGCCGTCTACCACGTAGAATTTTCCCTCCGTCGCCGTCAAATCAGGGTTCTCCGCTTTTGTCAAAAGCGTAGGTACGCCTATGCTAAGCGAAAGCGCGAGGGCTGCAGAACAAAGTAAGATCGCTTGTTTTTTACTCGATTTTCTCATTCCTTAAACCCTCCAAACTGATTCAACCAACCAGAGTTGAATTTTACGCTCTCATCATCCCCTGATGCGGTTACAATGTCGTTATTGTCTAACAAATAGAGTTCTAACGACAGCCTCTTATAAACCTTCATTGAAATACCTCCTTATATTTTTCCGTTTGCACGGATTGTATCAAGATTTTGTATAAATGCTCACGCCGCAAAGAGTGATTCCCTCCGCCGTGATCTTCCACGCGCTCGACTTTTCAAGAACGCTCCAAGCATTGTCCGAAGCAATTGCCGTTTCCGCGTACGTTGACTTATCGTTTTTATAGACACCCTCGCAGGCGATTCCGCCCGTTCCTTGCAAAAGAGCGTCAAACGTCGCGTATTTTACGCAATTCGTCAGTACCGCTCTATATCCGGGGTTAATAGACGCAAACGTCCCGAACAACGCCGTGCCGCCTTCTCCTGTCGTCAGGAATACGCAGTTTTTCATTGTAACGTTATACGAACTTTTATCCGTAATCTTCCCGTCTACAAAGTTTTCCGTTTCCGTATCGTAACGTTTCATCTCGAAAATACAGAACTTGAACGAACCGACTCCCGTCGTATCGTTTGCGTTCGTCGCGTTTTGCGCCGTCGCGATCAACGCTGCCTCCGTATCCGTACAGGTAAGCGTTCCCGCCGTCGTCGTGTACGCGGTCACCTTTGCGTGAATATAGCAATTTTCAAACGTCGATTGCTTGGTATTGAACGCGAAGAACCCTTTATTCGTCTGGCTTGGATTGTACGTATACGTCGCCGTAATTTCGTATTCCAGATTTTTAAGCGTACCGCTGATCTCCTTGAACAGACCCGCACGGTTGGAATAGGTGTCTACCGTCACGCTGATCTTATGTCCAAGTCCGTCCAAGGTACCCTGCACGAGGTCGATCCCGTAATAATAGCCCCAGATCGGTGTTTTGGAAAGGTAATCCTCTTCCCCGATGCTCACGTTTTCAAGCATCACCATATAATCGTCTGCCGTGGACGTGCTGACTACGGAAAGGAAATTCTCTTGCGTTAAGCCGATATACGTCGCCGTAGCCGTCGTTTCCGCAGCAGTCCCGCTCGCCGTCTTTACCGTCACCGTAAAGGTATTTTCCCCTGCCACGAGCTTGCCTTGCAGTAGCCCGAGAAGATTACAGGATTTGCCCGTAAACGAACCGACCTTTTCTGCGCCTACGTATACGTCATAGACTTTCTCTCTTGCGATCGAGGTATCGCTGACAAGCAACGTATCGCCCGAAAGCTTTACCGTCAAAAAACGTTCCTTGGGATATATCTTCGTTCCGCAAAGCTCGATTTTCTCCGCCGTGATGTTCCAAGCGGTAGAGCCGTTCAACACGTCGTACTGCGTACCCGTCACCTCGGTCGTTTCGCCGTTGCCGTCCACTTTATTGCTGAAAGTGGTCTTGGACGCGTACCTGCCCCCCACGCCAGCCAAATAATCCTCGACCGTCGGGTACACGTAGCAGTTCTGCAAGCCGATCGCTTTACTGCCGGGCACCGCCTCCTCTTTGGGGTCTATTGCCACAATCACCTTATCGCCAACTCCCGACTCGCCTATAAACACGCAGTCATAGAACCAAGCTTTTTGCGTTACCGAATACCCCATAATGGGCGCGGCTTTACCGTTCACCGTATAGAGGAAAAGGTTATTTCTCACCGAAACGCCCACGCTACCGTTGCCGAAATATTGCATAAACAAGGCGGAAAGAGGGTCGTCCAGCTCCTCGCCTAAATATTCGGCGGTCACGTTGACGCTGACAAAGCAGTTTTCAATTCTCGCGCCGTCATGAAGAGCGAACACAAAAAATGCTCTCGGCTGATCGGCGCGGTACGTCGCTATCAAGCGCGGCGTATACGTTGCGTAATATTCGTAGTCAAGGTTTTTAATCGCGCCCGTAAGTTTTTGCACTAAACCGCCGCAATAAACGCTCCCCTCATACGAAACAGACAAAGTATGCCCATTGCCGTCTAAGGTGGCGGCAAATTCGTCCACCAAATAACGGGTATTCCAAACCATGTACGTGCCGTTCGTCGCATTGTCAAAGGCGGTATCGTTCAAGCGTATATCCTCGCTCAATACAAGATGCTTATACGGCGTTTTCGCGTTGCGCATTTCTGCCATAAAATTCTCTTGAGTAAGAAGTACGACGGTGACGACCGCGATCCCCGTGATCCCTTTCCCGTCGTTTTTCACGACGATATTGTACTTTCCTTCTTTCACTCCGTATTCTGTGGCGATCGCCGAATACAGATCAAAGCTGCCCGTCGAGGAGGTACCCACGTAGCGATCGTTCAAGTAGACGTCGAACGCACCGTCCTCGCTCCAAGTCAAGCTGCCGCCCACGTACCCGACGGACATCACGGGGGCATCGCCGTAGTCCTCGTACGAAACCTCCGCAACCTTTCTACCCAACAGGTACACGCCCTCTTCGGAAATCTTCCATTTTTCATTCCAGCTGCCATACACGGGCGCGCCGTCGGAAACGCTCGATATTACCCGTGCCGTATTCTGCCGCCAACCGTTTTGCGCATTTACAAAATCGTACAGAGTACGGTAAAAATATCCGCTGACCATATTACACGCGCTGCCGCCTTGGCTGCCCTGTCCAAAAAACGTTTGCGTTACCCCGTTGCGGATAAATACACATTCCGTAATGTACGGACCTTTCGAGCCGTAACGGATCGCATACCCACCGTTCACCTTTTCACCCTGCTCATTCTCAATCAAAAGCTCAAATACGACGTTGGTAAAATACGCCGTCGGGTTTGCCGCCGGATTTGCAGCAATGGCAATAAAGCCCTCTTGATCGACAGTCGTAAGCGAACCTGCAAGATGAGTGACGTTCGCTCGCATATAACAATCGGTGATCTCCCCGTGTCCGTTATAAGTAAACAGACCGACAAACTGCGAATTCGGGCGTTTATACTCGCCGTAGAATTCGTAATGCAGGTTCTTAATCACCGACTCCGTGCCAAGGGTATAGAATAAACCGCAAGAAATGTATTTTACGTCCTCGCAAATATATTTCACCGAAATCGTATGTCCGTTTCCGTCCAAAACCGCGTTAAACGTTTGGATAAAGCAAGCGTAATATTCCGTTTTCGTTTCGGTGACGCGCTCGTAACAGTTTTCGATGCTCCACGTCAAGGCAATATCGTTCGTAAGCACGTAATAGCCTGTTGCCTCGGCGTTGAGTGCCAGCAATTCCTCGGCTGTGGCGATCGTCTTAATCTCCGTTTCTTCCACAACCTCCACCGCAACCGTCACGCTCACGTTCGCTGTTTTATGTACGGCAAGGATTTGCGTAGTGCCTCTCGCGTTCGCCTTGATCACGCCGCTTTCGTTTACCGACGCAATCTCTTCATTCGCGGAATAATAGTAAAACGCGCTCGCCTCCTTACCCTCCACGGCAATCGTACCCGTATCCCCCGTCTTTAAAACGAAGCTCTTCGTCACCGCGTTCAATTTTGCAGCGTTGGAAACGACGATCTCATACGTTGCGTAGCCTGTTACGCCGCTATCGTCAGTCAAAGTGCTTACCACCGTGAAACGCCCCGTTGAGGTAGGGATAAATTCAACGCCGTTTTCCGCAAACGTATGCACCGTCTTTCCTTTCCCGTCAACGATATAACAATCAAACGTCAACGCACTCGCGGCTTGATTTTGCACGGTGTGCGTTTGGGTTAAATCTATCGCGGCGTCCTCGGCTTTCGCCACCGTAGGCGCGACGATCGGCGTAGCGTTCGATTGATTTTTTAACGCAATTTTTTCGTCAAAGCTCCAAATTGTGCTGTCAAAACCGCCGTAGCGTACTTGCGCGTCGCCACTTCCCTTGCCCGCGCCGTCAAGAACGTTCCCGTTCCCCGCAAGCAAGTCTTCCACCGTCGAATAAACGTAGCAATTTTTTACGTAGGGATTATCGTCGCTCCCCGCGCCGCTGAGCTTTGCGCCGTGGGCAAGTGCGTCTGCAATCACCAAGCACCCGTCGTATTCCGCAAAGCCGTAGGAAGCAAACGCCGTCAAGCTTGCCCCACTTGATACGGAAAGGTTCAAAATGCTGTTACGAACGCTACCCGTCGCGGAAGAAAAGGTATCGTAAGCGTTGGCGTTTTCCGTCACCGCCTCGATATTGATATAACAATTTTCAATCGTGCCCAAAAGCTGTTTTGCAAAAAGGCTTCCCGACACCCCAGTATGTAACGCCACGTCAAAATAAAGGTTTTTGATCGTTGCCGAGCGGGCGATATTTCCAAACACGCCGCCAAGCGCGCGCTCGTCCGCGTTACAATAACGGGTCAAATTCGTGACGGCGTAGCCGCAGCCGTCAAGCGTGCCGAAGAAATCGTCGATTAAACATTCGTCGTTTAACCAAATATGTTTAGCAAAATACCCGCCCATATCAATATTATCGGTAAGAACGTACACAAAATTCTCGTCGCCCTCGCCGATACGGACGAATTGCTCCGCCGTGCTGATATACACATACGTGCGCACGGTGATCTCCACACTCTTCGTCACCGTCCCGTAGGTTGCGTACACGGTGGCCTTGCCGCCGCCGATCCCTTTAACGACCCCGTCCGAAACGGTTGCCACGCCGCTATCGCTCGTACTCCAACTCAATTTCTTTTCAGACGGTTGCCCGTTGACGATAAGCGTCGCGGAAATTTCCCGCTGCTCGTTGGGTTCCAAAGCCCCCTCAACGACCTGCAAGGACAAGCTCACCTCGTCCTCGGTAACGACGTTACAAGCTGCGGCGTAAGCCACGCCGTCGATCACGGTGCGCGCCAAAATCTGCGCCGAGCCGCCGTTTTTCACAGCCGTCAGTACGCCGTTTTCCACGCGTACGTACTCCTCGTCGCTGCTTTCCCAAACGATCTCCGCTTGCACCAGCTCGTCGCCTTTATAGGCCCACGCGGACAAAGTGACCGTTTTTGCATTTTCATATGCGGCGTTCAGCGAAACCGACGTTTGCGAGAGCACGACCTGTAAATCGCTCGTAGACGTATTTTCCGCCTGTACGGTGATCTTACAATCCGCTTTCAAATCGCCGTAATTCACCGTCACGTACGTTGTTCCAAACGCCCGCGCGGTAACCACGCCGTTTTCCACCGTCGCGATCTCTTCGTCGTAGCTTTTCCAAATAAATTCTTCCGTTTTCTCCGTTCCCGATAAAGTAGCGGTAAGCGTCAGCGTTTCCTCAGGCTGTAAGATGGCATTCTTTTTATCCAAGGATAACTCCGCGGTGCTTTCAATTTCGTATTCCTGTTGCTTTTGCGCGTCACCGTTGCAAGCAAACGCCATGGAAAGCCCGACGAGCATACAAAAAACGCAAAGTAAAATTTTGACTGTTTTTTTCATACGTTCACCCTTTACCCTTGTACCTTCTTACGCCAAGCCGCAAATTGTTGCTCGTTCGTCAAGCATTGCGGGTATCTCCCGTTGACCTGTTGAATACCGCACGTAATGCAATCCTCTTCAAAGGCGTCCACCATTGCCAAATAGGTTTCCTTGGAATAATCGGAGCTGAAATTTTCAAGCAAAATAAAGCGCTGCGTAAAGCTCTCGATCGTGATCCGTTGATGATAAATTTCCTTTTCCGCCTCCGTATAATCCGCGGCGTCGATCGCCTCGTGCGCCTTATCCAAAAGGGACAACAGCTGTTCGATAAACACACGATTATAGGAGGATACGTGCGGCACCACCGTCGTAATAGTATTGCTCGGATCCTTTTCGTTATAATCGTCTGCGAACGAGCGATAATACGTTTTCATTAAGTAATAATAATCGCTTACGTACTGCGCGCCCTCGCGGTAATAATGCTTGATAAAATCGTCCGTAAGCTTATTGACGTCCTCATACGGGTTCCATTGCAGCTTGGACTGTACGTATCCCTCCAAGACTTGGAACGCACGCGCCTGTTTGAGCTGCCCCTCGTTGCAAACGTGGATAAACATTACGTCCAAATCGTCGCCCGCGCGGAAGCTTTCGTATAAGCCGTAGCTCGCGTCGTACCATTCAAACGCAACGTACGAGGCATCGTTATACAGATAAAACATCAGCTTTTCCGAGCAAGCGTCCCACCCGATTAAATTCTCACGGAATTTTCGGTTGTTCTTTTCGTCCATAATGGAATATTGACGGTTAGAGGCAATCGGCGCAAAAATGAGCGGCGATTTTTCGTTGAGCACACAGCTCTCGTCGATCGGCGTATGCTTACCGTCGGCAAGCTTGGTCGGCGGCGTTTCCGTTGCATAATAGGCTAGCATGGGGAAATAAAGCGTTCTGTCGCCCATACCCTCTTCCTCCATCCATGCAGTCACGTCCGCCACCATACGGTTGATCCAACGTACCGTTTGTCCCGAAACGCCGTATTTTTCCTTTGCTTCCTGACAATCCTTACAAACGCATACGTCGGGGCTATCCTCACCCCCGAGCGGAATATAAATTAAACTGGGATTCGATACGATTAAATTTTTTAAATTGATCAAGAACTGATCGTACGCGCCTTGACTGGACAAACAAATTTGCTTTTCGCTTGCCGCGTACCAGTCCGGGTGCTCCGCTTTATAGGTCTGCGGGGGCAAAATCTTGAAATGCGCGTGCGGGAAGTAATACCAAATCCGCTCGTTAAACAACGCATATTCCGTGCCTTTATTCGTACGCCACTTAGCGGCAAACGCCGCGTCGTTATACGAATAATACCAGTCGCCGGAGCGCACCGCAAAAATGGGTACGTCTGTCAAATTGAAATCGGGCAATTTAAATTGCAAGCCCCGTTCGTAATAAATTTCGTCGATCGCGTAAGGCTCCCAACCGAACGAGTGATGTAAAAATTCGTACACAGAATAGAGCGTTCCGTACCCGCCGCCACCCGCCATAATGACGGTATTTTCTTGACGGACGATCTTATATCCGTCCGTTCCAAGCTCTTCCTCTGAAATTGCCACGCCGCTTGCCGCAAGCAAGGTGGTATTCCCCACGGACAAATATTTTTTCGATTGATCGTAGGAAACGGACGTGTCTTTAACGATCTCCACGTCGGCACCGGACGCGCTTTCAAAGTATAATTCCAACTCCTTTACCGCGTACGCCTCGTAATTCGTCGCGTTGAGCGGTTCGACGATCACGTACTCCGTTTGCCCGTTCTTTACCAAATCAATATCCGTCTTTTTTAAGGCGTCGGAAACGTTCACCTTTTGCAAAGCGGGATCTCCGTTTTTCGTCGTACAAGCGCTCAGTACGGACAAACAAACGGTTGCCGTCAGCAGCAACGCCGAAGCTTTTTTCATTATTTTCTTCCTACCGTTCATATTCCACCTCACTCTACGACCCAAACGTCGAACGTCTTTATCGTGGACGAACCCGCACCGTCCTTCGCCATGTAAACAATTTTGTATTTCCCCGTCACCGTCGGCGTGAATTGATAATTGATCAAACGAACCATTTCCCCGTTGGGCGCGATCGCGTATACGTACAAAATAACGTCGGAATAATCGTCCGTCACCGTCGCCGTCGGCAAGGTATACCTTTCGTTTACCCGTACGGCTTGCGGCATATCGCCCTCTATTTGAATGGTAGGCGGTACACGGTCCACCACGATCACGCTTTGCGGACGGGGACGCTCCTCGCCTATATTGTCGATCGCCAAATAGGTGATGACGTACGTACCGTACTGCTCTACGCGGAAATCAAACGCCTCGTCGCAGGGCACGTTTTCGTATAACGCTTTTCCGTTCAACGTCACGCTGACGGAAATCGAGCGTACGCCGCTCAATAAATCGAACGCCGTTGCAGGGTACACCGTAACCATATCCCCCACGTTGACCTCGCTCCAAGAACCGTCGATCCTGATCATAGGCCCCGTTCTGTCGTATTTGATAGTGGACGAGAATTTTTGCCCGCCAACGTTTTCGATCTGCCATAACGCGCTCTCCCCGTCCGTGGTTTCTTCCACACGGAATTGCACGTACACGAACCCGCTACTAAACCCTTTAAACTTATTCCCATTCTCGGCGTATTCAATTTTTCCAAGCGGGTTGCTCACGTCGTCGGACAAGCTGTGATTTTGAGCGTTATACTGCACGTATAAGGGAATATTCGAGTTGTAAAATTCCCCACGCATTTCGTATTCTTTACCGTTGACGTTCAAAAAGGCACGATTTTCTTCTCCCTTGGCGTTGACGCCCTTACGAATGAGAATTTCCACCCGCTCCTCGGGATCTACGCTATCCACGAGCGTCACGATCAATCTACTGAAATTCTCGCTCTTTACGCTCAAAGCAAAGGTCAAGAAATTAACGTCGATCATACGGGCAAAGCCCACTTTACACCCGCCGTTCGGCTCCGTGGCGATTTTAATGCCAGACTTTTCAGCCGTCAGCGTTCCGCCCTCCGCATAGAAAAAGCTTGCCGCATACCCCTTTTCGTCCTTTTCAGGTGAAACGGCGTTAATAACGTACTCCCTTTCACTCTCACCTGCTTTCACGGTAAAGACGTACGCCTTATCCTCGCCCGCCGCGGGCGTCCATTCTCTGCTTTCGGGCAGCTTCACGCCGTCCACGTAATATTCCACCGCCACTTTTTCTTCTACGCTACCATGATAAACGACCGCTTCAAACGCGGGAAGCGTGACCGTTTCCCCCGCCCGAACTACGCCGTTTACCGTTGTTTCGTAGATCAGCGGTTTCACCGTTTCTTTTACCTCGATAAAATAGGTAAACGGATCGCTGGTCCCGTTATAATCGCTAACGCGTACCTCAATGGTATACGTTCCCGCCAGCGCCGCCTTAAAGCAGCCGTTTTCGTCAAGCTGGATTTCCTGTTCGCCGCAAAGCACCTTTACGTCAACGTACAGCTTTCCCGTGCCGCCGCTCGCCTCGCCTTGTACAAAGCGCGCCGTTTCTCCCTGCCAAAGGACGTCTACCATTTCCCCAAACGTGTATTCGATCGGAGGAATCCCGCCCTTGGAAACGATTTGTACGGGCACCACTCTCGAAGCGATATTCCCCGCAGGGTCGCTCCCCGTATACAAAATCTCGTACGCGCCAGCCTTTTCGGGCAGGAATTTTCCGTCGTACGTCCTAATTTTTTCTCTCGCGCCGCCTTGAACGTAATAGACCTCTGCCGTTACGTTCTCCGAATATCCGCTCGCAGCGTCCTGCAAATAAGCGCGGTAGAGCTTATATTCCACGCCCACTTCGCCAAGCGGGATATTCTCCGCGTCGTTGCCGTCGTAATCCACGAACACGTCGGGCGTCGTATCGTCCAACAGAGTTTTTCCCGCAAGACTTTGTCCGTCTACGGTCAACAGCATCATATTGCTCTCGCCCTTTAACGCGGACATTTTTACGACCATGCGCGTTTCACCCGTGGTGAATTTTTCAAAGGCGTTCCCTGCGCCCACCCACGACTCGTCTTTTAAGTCGGCAATGAGCATGGACGAATTCATCACCTTACGGTTCAAATCGTTGTCGGAAGAAGCGGTGTTTGCATACAGCTTACCGCTCTCGTAGTCAAAATACAATTTCACCGACTGCGCGGGATATTCGCCGTTTGCGCTATATTTCCCGTAAAAAGAGGAATACACGAAATGCGAATAGTAATATTTACGGAAATTCGCGTTACCCGTCGTATCGGCTTCGTCCGTCGTCAACCCCATAACGCTCATAGCGAATAAGTAATACAGCCAAGGATCGTCCACAAAACGAATATGGATAAAATTACTTTCGTCGTATACGTCGTAGAAATAAATATCGAGCTGTTCAAACTCCATCGTCCCCTGTTCTGCGGGGGAAACGAAAAATTCTACCAAGACGTCGTCCGCCGTATTGTCGGCAATATTAAAGGTATTTGCGTATTCCACCGACACCGCCTGCCGTGCCGTCAAAAGCACGCCGTTGTACGCCTCGTCAGCGTAGGCGGGCGCCGTATAATTTGCGGTGACGGTAAGCCCTCTCGTTGCCGCAAACAAATCCTCCACTTGGTCAACCGCATTAAAGTACGCCGTTCTGAAATACGCCTTTCCTTGATACTCAAATCTCCAAACCACCGAATATGTACCGCTTTTTTCAAGCGTTACGTTCTCTGCCGCGCTGCTCGATCCGTCGGGGAAAACGACGGTGTGGGTCGCGTCGTATTCCACGCCCTCCTTTTCAAAACGGGCGGTGGGTACGGTAAAGACGTCGCCTACCGCGTACTGCGTCGCAACGTTGAGCTTTGCCATAGGAAGGTTGGAAACGGTAACCGTTTTCTTTTCCTCGATCAAATCGCCCGTAGACATAGAAAGCGTGTAAACTACGGTATAACTCCCCGCCTCCGCAAAGGTGAACGTTTCGCCAACCGCTTCGCTCTTCGCTTTGAGCGTTTCGTTTCCTTTGTACACGGCTACGTTGACAGGCAACGCGCCCTCTTCCAGCTCGCAGTACCCGTATGCCTTGGGTAAATATATCGTCGAGCCGACGCCGATTTCGTTGCTTTCCAAAGGCAATTCATAGCAAATTTCTCCTTGGGGAGCCGCCTCCAACACGCGCACCGCGTATTCTTTGCTTTCCCCAAGCAAGCCCTCTTGATCGCGCAAGGTGTAGGTAACGCGATATTCTCCCGTTTTCGCGGGCGTGAACGCGCCGTCTGTCACCGTCACCTCTTCCCCGAAAGGATCCAACACCGAAATCGTGCCCGTGAACTCGTCCCTGTACCCGTCCAACACGTCGTACGAGGTCATTGCCATAGGCAAGCTATATTGTTTATTTACTACCCCGCGCGCGAACGTAGGGTCTTTCACGATTACCGCGCTTGCCGTATTTTCAAGCATTGCCCCCGCAAACTCCTGTCCGTTGACGGCGTAAAAAAGAACGTTCGCCGTCGCGTTATCACTCAGCTTAGAAAATGAAACGGTTACGTTATAGCGCGACCAACTCTCCAACGTTTCCGAACAGAGAAATTCGCGCATAAACCCTTCGTCTTGCATATCCGCGATCACAACGCCCTTATCGTTAGCCACCGTCATTTGAGCGGGGTCAAAGGTAAAGCCGATCGCCTGCCTGTCAAGATTACAGAACGAACCGTCCACCGCCACCGTTTTGGAAAGCAGGGTGTTGTTTGAAAGGGTATACGACATAGCCACGCCGTTTGCGTTGGAGGTAAATTCCACGGCAAAGCCAAGGCGTGTTTCCGTCGAAGAAAAGGAAAAGGTCAAGCTGCCGAAATCCTGTACGCCCGCCACCTTGGAATACGGCCGAAACTCAGGCGCGAACACACCGCTCATTTCCCCGTCGAATTCCACGCTTGCGCCGCCCGCCGTTGTGGAAAGCAAAATCCCCTTGCGCCCCTGCGCGTCGTCAGGCGCGGCCGCGTCGCGCGTAACGGTGACCTTGTTGGTTTTACCAAAGATCTCCGCCGTAGCGACGTTTCCTTTTTGTAAAGCAAGCGCCGCGCCCGCAAAAATGCCGACGGACGCTACGCTCATTGCAATGATCGTTAATTTTTTTTTCATAATTTTATCCCGTTCCCTCGTATTAGCCTTTCAGACCGCCAAGCGCCAGATTTCCCATCAGTTTATCCTTGAAAATGATAAAGATAATCAGGGTAGGTAAAATAACGACGGTACAGCTCGCAAGCCGTAAAGGCACGGAGCTACCGAATTTGCCGCCCAAGCTTTGCATTTTATAAAGCCCGTATGCCACGGTAGGATAGGACGGCATAAAGACCATACTCGTCGAATAATCGTTCCATGCCGTAATGAAATCCAAGAGCACCAAGGCAAAGAAGGTCGTTTTTACAAGCGGCATCATGATCCTAAACATCACGGTATAATTTGAAGCGCCGTCCATATACGCCGCCTCCGCGTACTCCCAAGACAGGTTACGGAACGCCGCGTAGAAGAACAGGAAATGCGCCCCCGTAAAGCTGATCGAGCCTACAATTCTCAGCCACATATTGTCGTACATACCCACCATTTTATTGAAATTGATGGAGGAGGCAAGGTTGCTCGGGAAAGAGATGATCATCAAAATAATAACGAGCGAATGAACGAGTCGCGTCCAGCTATGATGTCTGAACTTCGCCACGACATACGCACACATACAGCGCGAAAGCTCCGCCACAACCGAGCTTCCCACCGACCATATCACCGAATTGAGCACCATTTCAAAGAAGTACGCCAAGCGTACGCCGCCACTTGAAGTACGGACGGTAACGTGCAATTCCTTAAACGCCTGCACGAAATTTGATGGCTGAAAGCCTTGAATCGCAGGCGCGCCGAAAATAGGATCGCTCTTAAAATCCAGTCTACCTAAAAACGAGCTGTAAATCGCCCAAAGCAAAGGGAAGATCAACGACGCGGCATAGATCCCTAACAGCACGGTTGCCACGATCCCGAATACGGAGCGGCGTTCTTTCTTTTCGATTCCGCTAATTTTTTTCATCATTCGCCCCTCCTTAATATTCCGTTTCCGGGCCGTACTTTTCAAGCATATTCCGCGTGAAAAGGGTGATCGGCGCGGCGATCATAGTAACAACCAACGACACCGTAGACACCATAGGATAATCCACGGAGGTGCCGTTCATGACCTTTGCGAACATATAGTACCCCATTGTCCACATATGCAGGGGCGTCGAAGAGGTTCCCTCGTAAAACTGATAGGTGGGCAGGGTTGCCGAAAAGATACTGATAACGCAAGTCGTCAAGGTGACGCTCAGCGTCGGAAAAATGAGAGGCAGCGTAATATGTACAAACTCTTCCATATTCGTCATGCCGTCCAAATGCCCCGCCTCTACTAAACCGACGGGGACACGGCTCATGGCGCCCGTATAAATGATCATACCGCCTGCAAGCGTGATCCATTGCTGATAAAACATCAAGGTCGCCAAATTCGTTTTCGGGTTCTGCAAGAAATCAAGCGCCACGCCCGTTTCCGACAAATCTCCATACAAATTCGGAAAAATCTCGGGTACGCCGTATTCCACAAGGTATTTAAAGACCAACACCCATACCATACTGGATACGACCTGCGGCAAAAAGAGGATCACCTTATAGAAGTTCGTTCCGATCACGTTTTTATAAAGGGCAAACGAGATCAGCAGCGAAATGGGCAGCGTCACGAACGTGCTGATACACCAAAGCATAAAGGAATTCTTCAAACAAATCCCTAATTCACCGCCCGTGCTAATGCTTTTCCAAACGGTCACAAAATTGTCAAGCCCCACGAAAACAAATCGCTCTTCGTCTATGTTATACGCTTGAAATGCCAACCAAATGGATTCGCCCGTCACGAAGAAAAACCCGAACGCCCACCACGCGATAGGCAATACCAAAACGGAAAGGATAAAGACGGTTTCTTTTATATACTGCTGTTTGAAACCGTTTTTCTTTTCCCTCGTCATCTTTTTCGCCTCGTCCATCATATCTTTCTCTTTTCCTTTTCGTTCTTATTCGTTCTTATTTCCAGAAATTCGTCTTTTGCTCTACGTAGCGTTTGATACAATCCATATACGACTCTGCGGAACTTATATTCGTGCTCGTGTTAAACGTATTGAACGGGTTGGTATGCAGTTCGTTTTTCTCCGTTCTTGCTGCAAAAGTACATACGCCCGAAATATAATCTGCGGCTGTATACATTAACCCCGTACGCGTATAACCGCTCACCTTTTCCGTGGCCTCTTCGCGGGAAAGGGTGTAGACGCTTTTTTGATAATGGGTCAGCCCGTTCTGCTGTTCGGGGGTCAGCTCGTAATCGAAAGGACGGAGCACGCCCGAATTGATGGTAAAGGAGGCGTTCCCCTCGTCGCTGTACGCATATTTTACGAAATCCTTGGCAATTTCCAGGTTGGGAGAAATTTTATTTACCGCACACACGTTGACGCGGTTATCCACATTGCCGCCAAGCAGGGTCGTTTTCGTATTCACCTGATCGGGAATATCCGCCGAGCCGATAAATTTCGGCCAAGGGAAATATCCGAAACGACGGGTACCGTAAGCGTATTTTTCGTGATAGAAGGTCTTCATATCGTTAAAGGTTTCTTTGGCCTCTAATTCCCACCAGTTCCCCTCCATGAGGAAGGCGATCCGCTTGACGTTGGGATCCTCTTTGCAAAGCTCTACGCTCGTCAAATATTCCGTCTGCGCCTCGTAGTGATTTTGCGTCGTACCGATCGCTTTCCCCGAGAACAGCTTATTTTCAATAATGTATTCGGCAACCTCCAACGCCGCAAGCTTCCCGTTTTGGTAGCCCATCATATTACCGTTGGCAGAGGTAACGGCAAGCTCCATATTGCCCGTTTCTTGGTTTTTAGTGCCGCCCGTCATCCACTCCGTGTTCTCCGAATAGACGTAGGTACCGTCAAAGCCGCCAAGCAGACTGAAATTGCTCGCCCCCTCGTAGCTCGCCACGACGGAGGAAAGCCAAGAATCGGAATACCCGGCATAGCTGGTCCACGTAAAGGGAATTACGTCCGCGCTCTCCATTTCTCCCATCAGCAGCTTCATGTCCTCCCAAGTAGCGGGTAAGCCGTCGTCGTACGTGCCCTCTTTCCCGTCAGGTCCCCAGAAGTCGTCCTCCGTGTCCGCAATGCAGTCAAGCCCCGCATACCCGTCGATATTGTAGAAATTTTCTTCCTCAAATAAATCGACGTCGTACACCGTACCGTGATAGGAAACGTACCAAGGCAACGAGAAAAACTTGGGCGCGGTTGCGCTGCCCACGTTGTGATAGTTCTTCTCCGTTTCGTACATTTTCGCCATAATGGAATTTTCTCCGCCGCCCGTTACGATATCCGTAATATCGGCGAAGTATTCGCTCGTTTGATTATTCACGCTCACGAAATCGTTCAGTATGTAGTTGGGCGCGAAAATCACGTCCACGTCGTCGTTCGTTTTCAACGACTGCAAGCCCTCGTCGTCCAACGTATCGTCAAACGTGGGGATTACCTGCACCTCGGGGTTTTTCGCCTCATAGCCAGCCTTTAAGGCGTAAACAAATTCTCTGCCGATCCCGCAGTCGCGTACGTTTACGTAAAGCTGCGTACGGTTGGGATCAACCTCCTCACCGTCACCGCCTCCGCCGCACGCCCCAAACGGAAACGCGCAACCGACAAAAAGCCCCGCCAACAAAATCGAACCTATTTTTTTCTTCATAATTTCACCTCATTTTCCTGTAATTTTTTTGCCTCTTGTAGCTATTTTTTCTATTATAACAAATACCCGTTTCCTTTTCAAGGGGAGGTATTTAAATAGTTTGGGTGGTAATTTTATAATCGGGAGTTTTTACCTTTATTTTTTCCCTGTTTTTTACACAATGTAAAAGCCCGATTTTTTCCGATATTCCCCCGGTGTCATCTTCTTATGCGTGCGGAATATTTTATAAAAGTGCTTGATATCGCTATACCCAACGTCATAGCATATTTGCTCTACGCTTTTATCCGTCTGTTCTAAAAGCCGACAGGCGTGCTCTAAGCGCTTATTTTTTATATACTGCGGGATCGTAGTTCCTGTATACACCTTAAAAAGGTGATTAAAATACAGCGAACAAAAACCTATTTTTTTTGCAATCGTATCTACGTTCACGTTTTGCGTAAAATGAGCGTCCAAATACTTGATCGCACTCTCCACGCGATTTTTCTGAAAGACGGTCAAGCCAAGCTTACTCGTTTCACTCACGTAGTCGCGGAAGAGGGAAATCAATAAAATGGAAAGCTGATTATGCAGTACCTTTAAATATCCGTCCGATTTGTCTTGGAATTCCTTTAACATAGCGTGGAACATCTCTCCAAAGCTTTGCTGACGCTCTCCGCGCAAATGAATGACGTTTACCCGCTTAGATTCTTTCAGCTCCGTCCCAAAGAGCACCTTATATACGTTCTCGATAAAAGAGTTCGCCTCGACGTTCAAATCAAAAAAATCCGCGTAAAACATAATGTTGATCACGCGAAGAACGCCCTCCTCGTCCGCTTGAAATTCATGGGAAATAAAGGGATTGATCACATATAAGTCGCCCGCGCTCACCCTCTGTTTATTGCCATCAAAGGTATGATAGCCGCTCCCCTTATCGAAATACACGATCTCTATGAATTTGTGATAGTGCAATTGATTGTTTATATTCGCGGATTCCACAACGGCAATCCCCTCGTAGGACGCGATATTCGTGATCCCCGATAAATACTGGCCGTTCATACTATCCTCCCCCCTATTCATTTTTCACTAATCCTCTTATCAATATTATACCACGCCTCCTCTTTTTGGCTATGGGAGTATTTTTTACGATTACTGGGGGAAATTTAAACTATTTTAAAATTTTTCTATAATTTAGCCCCCGTTAAATACGCCCTCGACTCCAACCAGTATTCCCTACTTTCCACGGGCGTATCGTCCAATTCCCAAAATTGTGTCATCATACGTTCTTTCACAGGGAATTGCGCGCAATCTTGAAGATAAACCCGCAATTCCTCCAACGCAAGCGCGCCGTTCGGGTGGAAATCCTCGGAGAGGAGATAAGCCTTGATACAGTTCGCCATACACACGGAAGAAGGCTCCCGCTCGTCCAACCCCGTCAAATTAAATCCGCAAACAAGCAAGCTCCCTTTTCCCACCTTTACCTCGAACAGATAGGAAAATCGCCGCAGCGTCCTATCGTACTGCAATTCGGGCAGGTTAAAGGAATGGCTATACGCGTCGAAACGGTCGCGCACGTTTTTATCCGTTCCGCTCACAAGCGAACGAACCTGCGCGGGAAAATCGTCCAAAATAATCTTATCGCAATCCTCCGTAATCTTGGAATAATTGAAATCGTAATATCGCCCCGTTTCAAAGCCGTATTTTTTCAACAGCGCCGCCTCGCAAAGACCACCGTAATTCGTGCCCCGATCCCAAATCACGGGCTTGAACCGATTCCACGTCGCCTTAAACGCGTACTTGGGATTTTTCATCTTTTTATCTTTCAAATGCCTCGTCCAAGGACTACGGTAGACCAAGCAAACGCGCTTTCCCTCTTCCAAGGCGAGGAGAGCCTTTTCCGCGTCGTCCGTAATCAAAGCGTTCTCTTTTTCAAAGTTGCAAAACTCACGATACCCGTCCGTTTCCGTCTTGGGATAAGTCCAAAGAGAATATTCGTTTTCACAAAGCACCCGTTCACCCACCGAAAGCGTAAGCTCCAAACAAAGCCTTTTTGCCATATTTGAAGGGGGCAGGGTTGCGTTTACCATTCCAAGCGTGTGTACTCCTTTCCCTTGCCACGTCACCGTCTGTTCCCCCTCCGCGTACGTACGCCCGTCCCCGTCCTTAAAGGCATAGGAAAGGTTCGCCGCAGAAAAATCGTCTGCGGCGTAGTCGGAAAGATAGACGGGAATCGACAATTCTTCCCCTGCATACAGTAACCGTTCTTTCAGCTTTGCCGTCAGCACCCGATCGCCGTTAAAACGTAAAAATTCCTTTTCCGTTACCACCGTGTCGTCGTCAAAACAATCAACGACACCGTTGGAGTTTTCGTACACGTCCGTATCGGCGAACTGTAAAAAGTGAAATCCCCCCAGCAGGCGACTTCTTCTCAACTCCTCCAAAGCGACCTTCCAGCACTTAATCTGAAAGTCTTTACTCGCCCTGTACATTTCGTCATATTCCTTTTCAAAGCCCTTTGCTTTGATCATTTTCAATTCTTCGTCGATCCACCAAGGCGGCGGCGTTTGATGCTTTTCAAACTTTGCCTTTAACGCTGAAAAATCCCTAAGCGCCGTATAATGACACACCTCGTGCGCCACCAGAGGTACGTTCAACGCGTCCCCCTCCCCTTGCTTTTCCAAAAACTCCGAATAGGTATGCAGACTTGCCAGATCCTCGTACATGGCGGCGTGTTTTCCGTAGGGGAAATAGTAGCCCATATGCTGCACGTCAAAATCAATATTCGCCCGATTCGGTTTTCCCCACGCGCAGGTGTCTACGAACAGTCTACTCCCGTCCGTTTTCTTAATGAACGCGCCTATTTCCACGATCCGCTCGGGGGCAGCTACCGATTTCAATTCGTTGCCGATACAATACACCGCCAAAGAGGGGTGATCGTACAGCTCGTCTATCGTCGTTTGAATAAAACGGTCGCTTACCAAATCGTGCTTAGCAAAGAGCATTTCTTCCAAATTATTGTACTCGTCTACGGGCGAACGGAACTCAATATGGATCAACATTCCAAGCTCGTCCGCGGCCTTAAAGAGGGCACGCGGCGGCACCGTGGAATGAAAACGAATATAATTAAAGCCGTATTTTTTTGCCTGTAAGATATTTTTCCGATAAAACTCCTCTTCCGTTAACCGACCGCAATTAGAATGGTCGTGCGCACGCGCCCCGCGTATATAGCCGCGAATAAAAATTTTCTCTCCGTTTAAATAGAAATTTTTCCGATCGGTCGCAAGCGTCCGTATACCAAACACGCTCTCTCCCGCCTCCTGCTCGCCATCACAGTACGTCGCCTGAAAAGAATAGCGATAGAGGTTGGGGGTTTGCAAAGACCAAGCTAACGGCGCCTCTATTTTAATATGCTCTCGCAGCTCTTTCCCGCCGCCTTGAAAACAGTATTCAAAGCAACGCCCCGTTCCACTCTCCTTTATTGTTAAAGCCACACTTTTTATGTCCGTTTCCGCTTTCAACAAAAACTCTAAGCCGCCGCTAAGCCCCTCCGTTTTTATTTTTACAACACTTTTTCTCGCCGTGATCATATCTTTTTCCTCTCCACGTTTCATTATATTAATAGTATAACATAGTTGATTTTGAAAATCAATTGCAAATTTTTCTAAAAAATGATTGCAATTTCTGCAAATATTTGTTATACTATAGGGAAATAAGCAAAACCCGATTTTGAGCACCGAATTTTGCGCTATTCTTCGTCCAAAGCCTTGATAAACCACACAGGTTTAACTGCGGCTTTCGCCTTGACTATCGCTAAAATTCGGCTGCTGAAAATTGCTTCGCACCACAAAAGGTGTATTTTTGAGTTATTTTTTGCGAGGAGGAAGCAATAATACTTGCCGTATTATCATGACGACGAGAATAAAAGAGCCAAAAAGACGCTTTTGTGGCGGGTTCGTTTTATTCCCCTATAGTATACTGTAAACCATGAAAAACTATTTCTTTAACAAATCTCATTACAATTACGACGTCTTTTATTCAGAGCCTGCCTGCGACAAAGGAAGACACGTGCACGATCAGGACGAAATTTTATATTTTCTTGACGGCGACGCGGAATGTATCGTAGACGATACCGTGATACGGTTAAAGCCGCACACTCTTTTATACATTCCCGCAGGCTCTTTTCATTTCGTCAATCACCATTCCTTTTCTCGGTACGAGCGTTTTTGCCTTCACTTAGCCCCAAAGGATTTCGGCTTTTCCCCCCAAGAGGCGCCACAGGTATATTCCTATTATTCTTTAAAACCCAACGATTTTTTAGATACTCTCTTCAACAATCTTTTGCGCGCGGAATATGACCTTCATTACAGCGATCAAGACATGGAAGCCTTCTTCAACGCCTCGCTGAAAAGTCTTTTGATCAGCTTGAAATATTTAAAACCCGAAAAGACGGAGATCATCAGTAACAAGCTTTCGGAGATCATCAATTTCCTCAATAAAAACCTTACGCAGCCGATTTCCGCGCGAAGTATTGCCAAAGCACTTTTTATTTCCGAATCTAGCGTACAGCATATCGTTTCGCAAAAACTAGGCGTCACCGTAAAATATTTGATCGACAAGAAAAAAACCGCTTATGCAAAGCGGTTGTTGCACGAAGGCTTATCCCCCGTAAAAACGGCGGAGCGTTGCGCGTATGAAAACTATTCGACTTTTTACCGTACGTATTTACGGTTTTACGGTCATTCCCCTTTACTCGATTACGTCAAACGCTCACCCACCCCTTAGCGAACACAAACAAAAACAACGCTTTCCAATAGGCTCTACGTACCCAAAAGCCACACGGTACTTCCTGCGCAATACATTCGATCTGATATTGTGAATAGGTAACAGCCCTGAAAGATTAGTTGATAGAGTCTGTACCTACTTCCCTAACAGCGTTATGAAAGAGTAAATGGATTTGGCTGTCTTTAATCTTTAATATCTATAATAGAAAAATCCGCCTTGGTTGAAAGTAACCGAAAAGGCGGATTTTTTATTTATAACATTTTAATCGTGGAACAGCTCCGCTAAAAAGAATTTTTCGTCGTACCCGTCCTTTTTAAGCATTTTCGCCCGTGCGGTACTGCCCTTTGCGCTTTTGCCCAACAAACTCTATTGTCCGCGCAATCCGTTCCGTTATACGATTTTCCCCATTTCAATAATCGCCACTTTTCCGCCATCGCAAACGGCAAGCAAATCGCCGCTAAGTAGCGGATATACCTTCTCAATTTCAATGCCCAATTTTGCCACGACCCTCTTTTTCGCCAAATCGTACACCACCGTTTCCCCGTCTTCCGTATCCCAAAGCTCGTAGAAATCATTATGATATAAGGCGCGCCAATACAAGCTATCTTCGTCTTTCACCGTTACGGAAAGTCCCGTTTCGGAAATTTTCTCGCCTGTAATTCCGTCAAAGGTACACCCGAACGCGTGGGTATTTTTCCCGTCGAAATACACGCCGTGAGCATTGTATTGGTATTCACCAAATTCCGTATGCGAAACCGCCGAAAAGGTATCCAACGAAATATAGTAGAGCCTACAGCTTGAAATATATCGTTCCACAGCATACAAAATTCTATCTTCGTGATTAATTGCAAGCGCAGGGACGTAAATAGAATTCATCACCGTGCTTGTTTGTCGCGTATTAAAATCATACGCCCAAATTTGACACCATTGATCGTCATCACAATAAACGAGCTTTCCGTCCGTCACCACCATTTCACTCACGGCAATTTCCGTTTTAAAAGAAACGCTCTTCTGCCCCGTCGTCAAATCGTACAGAACAATTTCCCCCGTTTGCGTTTGCAAATTGCTAAACCCCACGGCAAGCACGCCGTTATAAGCGTCCGCCGCCGTAACGGTTTGTTTAAAGTCGTAAGTAAACCAAACCCTTTTCGTTCCGCTCTCATACACCGTTACTTTCTTTTCTTTCCACGCAATCAATGCGTTCGTTTGCCCATCGTAGCAAATTTCTGCGTCTTGCGCATATTGCACGATTTTAACAGCGCCATTACGGGTAGGCACGATATATTTTGAAATTTTTTGCCAAAACATTACGCCAAAAACAATTCCCAACAAGAGAGCAAGCGCCGCGCTTACGATTGCGTTAATTCCACAAACCTTCGCTCTTTTGGGGCGTTTCTTTTTCCACATCCCAAAGAAGATAAAGCCGACGATAGGCTCTAAAAAGCTAAGTACGCCAAACCAAAAATTTCCGCCCGACGGCTCAGGCGTTTCAATTTTCTTCAAATCGGAAAGCGACGCGCCGCATTGCGTACAAAAATTATAATTTTCTGTAATTTTTTGATAACATTTAGGACAATACATACTTTTTCTCCTTGTAAATGCAGTATAGCATATTTTACAAATTTTGTCAATAATTTTAAAAAGTGAATTTTATCTATAACATCTTATTCGTGAAATGACGTTTAAGTCCCCCAAAGCAGGACAAAATTGTGTGTTTCTTGTAAAAGAGATTGTATAAACACGTCAAATATACAAAAAAATCGGTCAATTTTAAGCTGTTTTTTGCCTAAAATTACCCGATTTTGTGTTAGATAACCAATTTTGATACAATTTCAAAATGGGTTCATTTTGAAGTGAAATGGGTTCAAAATTTTCGCCCTATGGGTTCACGTTCAAGGGCAATGGGGTCAAATGAACGAAAAAATGGATTAAACACTTTAAAATTTTATAAGTTAAGACATTTGTTAGGGACTTGCCAAGGGGTTTAGAACTCCTTAATCTAAATACAATTCGTCTTGAATAAACATCAGCGTAAAACAAGACGACCAGTTAAAGTCTACAATCGAATGTACTTGTTTTCTCCAATCGGGCGGAGTCGTCGGCTTTCCCTTTCTTTCACATTCATAAGGATATACTTCGTCGCGAGAATCGAAAAACTCAAAAATCGCGCCCGTCTTTTTGTACCATTTATTCACAGCCTCTAATGTTTTCGTTTTTAATTCCTCTGCGATTTCGTTATAGCCGTATTTATACAAACCCTTGATAATGAAATAATTGAGATTAAGCCAAACTCCCCCTCTCCACATATCCGTTCCGTACATGGGGTGGGTCTTTGCTACCGTAGCTAAGGGAAGTTTCGTCCAAAGCAGGTCGGGATTGACAAGCGTTTTTACCATTTTTGCCGCTTGCTCTTTACTAGGCACGCCTGCCATTAAAGGGAAGAAACTCGACGGCGTTAATACTTTCGTAAACGCTCCGCTTTCTAATCTATCGTAATACGTTCCGTCCTCTTCGTCCCAAAGCAAAGCGTTCATTTGCGACTTAATATAGTCCGAATATTCTTTCCATTCCCTGCTCTTTTGCTCGTTGCCAAGTTCCGCGTAAATCTTAGACAAATACTCGCTGTCCTGTGCTTGGAAAGCAGAGAAATCCATGGCGTCCATATTTTCGTCAAATTCAAACCTCGGTGAATTATCTTGCCCCGATTCCCCTGATTTACTTTCTGTATATTCGGGTTCGACAAGCCATTCTACCTGCGCCCGTCAACGAACGAACGGGTTCTTTGAGTACCTTTACGCCCATTTTGCCTTCGGCAAAAGACGTTTCGGCATATCTATCCTCAAATTTTTTCGCCATTTCGTCCAGCCAGACCGTACCTAAGCCCGAATCGCGCGTTGCGACGTATAAATAGGAAATCGTTGTATCACCGTAGATGTTTTCGCCTTGAGGACCGCAAGCCGCCGTTGCGCCCAGCGTCATCAACGCAAGTGACAATGCCATTACTTTTTTTACTCTGTTCTTCATTTTTCTACCTTCCTTATATGTGTTTTTATTGGTTTTATTTTTACGTTTTTATAACGCTATTTTCTTGAAATACAAGCCGTCTTCTCTGGGATTGCGTTCGTATAAAATATACGCTATACCGTCTTTGACAACGATATCCGAATACCCACCGACTTCGTCTACTAAAATGCTTTGATAATTTTGAAAATTGTCTTCGCTTATTTTTAGCGTTAATTCCGTGCGCGCTTCCCCTACGCAATTACAATGATATAATTTTTCGTTCAACGCGTACATACTGCCTTGACAGATCCAATCACGCATATTTTCACGCAAGACGATATTCGTCCACTTAGAGTAGCCCGTATCACTCTCGGCAAAGCCTCTAAACGAATGGAAATGATCTCCGTTTTCATTCCTTATGGACATGACCACCCGATTTTCTTTATTAACGGCTAAGCTGCACTCACTCGGATTTGCAAAAAACTCTTTGCCAATAAACTCGCCGACTTTCCAACTCGCCCCATCATCCTCGGAATAGATCGTTGCAATAAACGACGGCTTATGAGCCTCTAAATCCTCTTCGTCGTAGGCAAACCAAACGGGGATAAGTAAATTTCCGTTATGCACGATACCATGCGAAGGACCGACGGCAACCACCGTATACGCAATCCCTTTTTCCATGAAAATATCGGAAATTTCCTGCGGGAAAGAAAAGCTTTCTCCCTCGTCCTCACTCTTACAATAAAATGCCTGCTTGTAATTTTTACAATACAAAAAATGCACCACGCCGTTTTTAACGATGAAAACGGGATTGTTTAGGGTATTCCCTGCGCCTTTGAGAATTTGCAGCGTTTGCCAGCTCTCTCCGCCGTCGTCGCTCTTGATGATTTTGAGGTCGATTTCCGCCCAGTCCGAATAGTCTTTTCGACACTCGTAGCAGGCAAGCAATCTTCCGCTCTCCGTCGTCACCAGCGTTGGAATACGGCACGTGCTATATTCGGTATTTGCCTTTTCAATAATCATGCCATTCTCCTACAATAAATGTTTGATATAGGCGTCCATGCGCTCAAAAATTCGCTTATGCCCTGCCTCGTTGGGATGCAATCCGTCAAAAAACATCAGTTCGTTGATGATGTCCATTTCAGGATTCATTCCCGAGTTTCTATATAAATCTAGTATAGGCAAGGAAAAATAATTTGCAGTACGAATAATTGCTTGCACGTAATCTTGCAATAAATAGCCGTAAACATTTTTTACTGCGCCATCTCTTCTCGGTAGTGGAGTAACCACCAAAATGTTCGCAAACGGATACTTTTCAATTAAGTCTTTGTACAATACGTATAAAGCGCCGTAAAACGTATCTATACTCTTATCGCCCCATTGTCCTATCGGAGAGGCGTCGGTTTGCCCAAAATCGTTCGTTCCGCCGAATACCACGATAAGGTCAGCCCCTTCCGTCATTTCGCCTACACGCATTAAAAAATGCCTATCACGACTTAAACCTTTGGGGTTTAAATGCGGGGCTATGCTTGAACCGCTTACTCCGTAATTACTAATTTCCGCATTGGGGTATTTTTCACGAAACCGCAAAACGTACGAGTTCCCTATCTCGTCCATCCCCCAACCGTAGGTAATGCTATCCCCAAAAAAATGCACTTTTTGGTTAGAAATATCCATACTATTGCACCTTATAAATAAGGAATAATTTTTTCAGCGATTAACTTTTTCTGTTCGTCCGTCGGCTCCCCAAACGGTTTGCGGCAAATACCGAAATCAAAACCGAGCTGATTGAGTACTTCCTTTTCTGCCCGCATAACGCCGATCGAGCAAAGCACGGCGATAATGCCGTTTACTTCCTGTTGCAACGTTTGCGCCTCGGCAATCTTGTTCTCCTTAAACAGCTTTTGGATTTTGACGAATTTATCCGTCATGAAATTATACGTACTGCCGATTCCGCCGTCCGCGCCCATGGAAAGCCCCGCAAGGAACATTTCGTCGTAACCGTTATATACAAGCTTGTTAGGGAAAGCCGTCTTACAGCGCTCCATGGTAAAGAAATCGTTAGACGTATATTTAATACCGATAAATCTATCGTCTAACAAGAATTGTGAAATTTCTTTCACGCCCATGTTTACCCCCGAAAAAGCAGGGAAGTGATAAACGAGCATGGGAAGCTGAGATGCGTCCGCTACGCGGAAATAATAGTTTTTAATTTCCTCAAACGAGAATTTGTAATAGAAAGGCGCAACGGAAGATACGGCGTGATAGCCAAGCTCTTTTGCGTACTTGCCAAGCTCTACCGCCACTCTCTCGTCTACCGACCCAACGTGCGCAATCAGCGTTGCCGTGGGCGCATTTTCTTTAACAATTTCCATCACTTGCTTTCTCTCTTCCGTAGAAAGCAAAAATGCCTCTGCCGTACTACCACAAACGTAAAAGCCCTTTGCCCCTTTTTCTAAATTAAATCGCACGAGTTTTTTAAGTTGAACTTCATTGATTTTGCCGTTTTGGTCAAACGGAGTTAACAACGCAGGAAAGATTCCCTTAAATTTTTCCATAACATTCCATCCTATTTTTATATTTGCTATATTCATTATAATATAATTTTTTCACATTTTCTATATAAATATTGCTTTTGTTTTTATTGTGATTGCCTTTTTTTAAAAAACATGCTATACTTTTAGCAAAAGTATGTTATTATGGAAAAAAGAGGTGACTTATGGACTCTACGTTTATCTATCATCAACAAGGAAAAGATTCTATGTATAAAATTTGGCACGAGTTTGGAAACCGTGTTATGTTCTTATACGTAAATCAAGCCAACGGAAGTTTCGTTACCCATGAAAAAATAAGCCCTTTAAAGACGGGCGCACTCTATTTCGTAGGCTCAAAAAAATCCCATTACACCGTGCCTGACAACATAGACGAATATATTCGCGACAAACTATTCCTATCCGTTTCACGCTTTGAAACCATACGAACGATTTGCGATACCAACAATCGTTTTAAGGATCTTTTTGAAAACGACAAACTTGTTTATGCGCAAATTCCCCCACACGAACAGAAAAAAATAGGTGCGCTTTTTTTAGAGCTACAAAATCATCAAAGCGACGAACACTACTTTGAAGCGTTGCTTGTTAGCGTATGTGCAAAACTATTGGTTTATTTGGATAAATACGCAATGCATAATTTGCCCGTATCCACCACCTCGAATTTTGTGTTTAAAGCGATTGAATATATCAACAAGCATATCAGCGAACCGCTGACCGTTGATGAAATATGCACCGCGGTATTTATGAGTAAATATTATTTTTGCCGAAAATTCAAAAAGACAACAGGCTTATCCGTTATGGAATATATTTTGAGCACTCGTTTATCGCTCGCCCAAGAAATGTTGCTCGAAAAGAAAATGACAATCAGTCAAATCAGCGAACAATGTGGATTCAGTAGTTTAGCTTACTTTTGCAACGTTTTCAAACAACGCAACGGAAAAACACCTTCACAATATAGGAAACAAGGAACGAATCAAAAAAACTGAAAAAAATAAAAAGTGCCGCTTCTTGCGAAACGACACCATAGAAACATATGCCATTTCGCAAGCTGCTAAACTTTCTTACTCACTACCATAGGGTTGATTGTAAAGCGATTATGGCATAGTCCTACCCAGACTATACCTATGATAGTTCTATTCAGAAAGTTTAGCTTAATTATTATACAATCTTCTCAAAATCTTGTTAATACCTTTTAGCTGAATTTTATCTGTAAAATAAAACCAAATTATAATATACCAGCATAAGATTACATATCTCCAATTTTTCCTTTTGGTTTGTGGCTATCGCGACTTATCCGATGAATATCTTTTGAAAGAAGGCAAGAAATTAAACGAATGGAAATGATTTTATTCGCCAAATCGTTCGCCAAACCACCCTAAAAACGCAATTTTAGGCGGAATATTTATACGAATATACAAAAAAACAAGGCATTTATGCAATGATTTATTGCATAAATGCCTTGTTTTGGTTGAGGCGACGGGACTTGAACCCACGACCTCTTGGTCCCTAACCAAGCGCGCTACCAAACTGCGCTACGCCTCAATATGTTTGCCTACGAGCTTTTCCGCCCGACAGCTTTAACATAATATCATTTATCTTGAATAATGTCAAGCATTTTTTATCCGTTATTTTAAAATTATTTCAATTATTTCTTCCCCGCTTAAAACATCAAAATTTGGAACAACCAAAAAGCAAGCGGGATCGTGAGCACCGATAGTACGTGCGTCAACAACGCCATGCTCGCCGCCGCTTTCGTGTCTTTCCCGTACGAAGCCGGCACGACAATGGAATTTAAACCCGTCGGCATGGTCGCTACGCACAGCCCGCAAAGCAAAATCGTCCTATCCGAAAAACCAAAGACCGAAAGCAGCAACGCTATCGCCACGTACAGCAACGGATACCCTACGAGCTTGATCGCCGAAAGCAAATATACTCTGCCGTTTTTCAAAAGCTCAGCCAAGCGCAACTTTGCCACCGTCATTCCCGTCAGTAACATTGCCACAGGCGACATACACCCTCCCGCCGTATCCACCACCGAAAGCACGACCCTAGGAAGTTTTATCCCAGTAAGCCCGATTACAGCGCCAATCAACATACCGATCAGCATAGGATTTAAAAACGCTTTCATTCGGCTTTTTATTGAAGTTTTTCCACCTTTCGTATCCCCGCCGATCAAAAGTACGGGCGTGCCCCAAAGATAAATAAACACCCAAAACGGCAACGTAAACACCGTATATTCAAAGAAAATTTCGGGATAAACCGCGCTCATAACGGCGTTGCCCATAAACGCGAAATTAGAGAATGCCAAGCCGTAGGTCGCAATTTTTTGTAGATAATTTTCCTTAAAACAAAGCTTTGCCATAGGAATAGAAACGGGGATCAAAACAATCACCATAATCAATCCCGCAAGCAATACTTTCCAAACGGAAGAAAGGTTCTCGACGGTACAGTTTTTCACAAACGTACCCGCCACCAACGCCGGCACAAACAACAGCGTTTCTAAACGCGAAAGGGTCGTCGCCGCATTGTCAGGCACAAATTTCCCCTTAGCAAAAATATAGCCGAGCAAAATAAAGATCAGCAAAAACAGCGTCTGATTAAAAATAGGTAAAAAAGTTTCCATAGTAACACCTCGTTATAGCGCAAATAACGCCGCAAACAACTTAACCAACCAAAGCCCCGTAGGGAACAGGAAAAAGAACGCCGTTACCCCTACCGAGAGCACCACTCCCGCCGCAAAAATAGCTCTTTCCATTTTTTCAAACACGGCAGTTTTCTTGGTGACAAACCAAACGGCAAGCAAGACCGTCAAAGCAATCAAAACCCCACTCAACGCATACATGGGATAGGGGCTTTCGTAAATAAATTCCACAACATTCTCCCCCTTTTCCACTTTCACGCAAAGAAAATGCAAATCGTTTTCCGTCAAATTCGTTTCCTTTCCGTTGACAAGCGCGCGATACCCTTTACTCGCCACGAAATTTAAAAACACATACCCGTCCTCTTCGGCGGTAATGCTCGCGGTGATACGCCCTGCGCCCACCTCTACCGTTGCCGCACGTTTCCAAAGCGACAGCGACAGCGTGCGAATTTTCGATGTAGTAATATTCCCCGTCAACTCTTTTCCGCTTAAAAATTCATACAGAGCGTTTTGGTTCTCATTAGAATTATCCCACGTATTTTCCTTAGGAAAACGAAACTCTCCGCTTTCAAGCCAGTAGCCGTTCGGAAAAACCAACTCGTTTTCATATACCGAAAAAGTTTCACTTGTAAGCGGCGAAAACTCCCCGTTTTCGTCCACGAGCACCTTTTTCCAGTATGAGCGCGCGTTTGCAATCGTTTTGCCCTCCTCCGTCGCCAAAATATACTTATAGCCAAGAAAGCTTTCGCCAAACGCGCACCCGCCGTTCCCCTTAAAGGTATTCTTGCCGTTAGTCGCAAACCCAAACAGCGTAGCCGTCGTCATATTGTCGGCGTCCACCATAGAGGAAAAGACGGTGAATGCGTTCCCGCCCCCCGTAAACGGTGCGTTTGCGCTGAGCGCGTCGTTGTAATCGCGAATACGGAAATACCCGTCCTCGCGCTCGTCAAGCGTCGCCGTCAGCTTGGCGTACTCGGCGTTGACGAGGTTTTGCGCCGACAAATTCCCCGCCACCAGTTGTTCGTTGAAAAAGATCGTCTGTACTGCCACGACAAACAAAACCACCCACGTCACGACACGATTTGCCACTTTCTTTTTTGCGGCTAGCAAAATCCCCGCGGCTAACACTCCCGCAACGACAAAAAAGAGCGGCGCGATCGTCGCAATTCCCCCGATCGAATGGGCAAAACGGGAAGCGAACGAGCGAAACACTTCACGCATATTCTCGTCGCTCGTCAAAAAATCCCACATCACTTTATGAAAATCGCCCGCCAAGCAAAAGGCAAGCGCCGCAATCAGCAAGCCGCAAACAAGAATGTACCAAAGCGTAGCGGAATTTTTCTTTTTTGCAGGTAACGGCTCCCCCAACGCCGCGGGCGCCTTTTCTTTAAACAAGTCAAGCCCGTCGAGCGCTAAACACGCCCCGCCCAAAACGTACACGGCGTTCAAAAATCCGAACCGCAAGGCGTACGAAAAATACGACCCCATATTGAGTAGCAGCATACTTTCGTCTACGACGGTAGGCAAAAGCAGGTACACCCCCGCAACAAGCATAAATTTAGAAAAACCGCTCCTCAGCCCCCGACGGATAAAATAAAAAACGGTGAGCGTAAAAAACGCGGCGTCGGAGAGAATATAACTCCATTTCGCCTCCAACGAGGCTACGTAGCGATTAAAAAAGACAGCCGCGTCAAAGCCCTCGCCCGTAAAGCCGTAATAAATTTCCGCGAACAGATTTCCCGCTCGTGCCGCCCGCAAATAAGAAGCCAGCGCAGGCAATAAAACAGGCAAGGAAATGGCAACTCCAACCACAAAAGATAGGGACAGGTACGCGACGAACCTTTTTCTCTTCCCCTTTTCTACACAAAAAAACGCGTAAGCAACCAGTACGGGATATACGGTGAGCATAGAAAAACAGGCGATCGAAAAACAGGTGTATATAAACGCCGCAAGAAAGAGCGAAAAGGTCAAATATTTTTCCGTTTGAACAAATCGTACGAATGCCCATACGGCAAACGGCGCGTAAAGCAAAAAATCCAACCAGTTAATATACGTATTTGCCACGAACGTATAACCGCAATAGGCGTACACGATCCCGATCGCGCCGCAAATCCCCTCGTGGATATGGAAAAACTTTTTCGCAAACCATGTACCCGCAAGCGAAATACTGACAAGCTTTACGGGCAATACAAGCGCCGCAGCTTCCGCCACTCGCCCGTCGCCAAACAGGAGGAATAAAAAACTAAACGGACTAACGATAAAATAAATCAGCCCCCCGAAAACGTCCGCACCGCCAACAATCGAATAGCTGTAAAATAGGGTAGATTTTCCGTCCAACACATCAAAAAGATGCTCGATATACGGACAAATTTGCGCGGACAAATCGTAGCTCGCCACCGTGTACTCGCCAAACGGATACACCCTGTCCACAACAAGCATGAATACCCATAAAACGAGTACGGAAAGTGCCGCGAAAAAATAGCCGTAATTTTCGCGAAAAAATTTTTCAATTTTCGTTGCCGCTTTCCTTTCCATACTCATTCCTTTTTTTATTTCCGTTTAATTATATCCAAACGGCGCGATCGGCAAACTTACTTTCGCCATCGCGCCGTTTTTTTAACTGATTTTATTTGCTTTGAATATATTCATGAATTGCTTTTGCAGCCACTTTTCCTGCACCCATGGCTTTAATGACCGTCGCTGCGCCCGTCGCTGCGTCGCCGCCGCAATATACGCCCTCAATCGAGGTTTTGCCCACTTCGTCTACGGCAATCTCCCCCCACTTTTTGGTTTCAAGCCCCGGCGTCGTCGCTTTCAAAAGCGGATTCGGCGAGGTGCCAAGGGACATGATCACGCAATCGACGGGGATCACAAACTCACTTCCCGCCACCGCTTTCGGAGAACGTCTGCCACTCTCGTCAGGTTCGCCAAGCTCCATACGCACGCACTCAATGCCGTCCACCCAACCGTATGCGGGATCGCGCGGGTTCTCTACGGGCGTCGCAAGGATCTTCGTAGGGTTGGTAAGAAGATCGAAAATAATGCCCTCTTCTTTCGCGTGCTCAATCTCTTCACGACGGGCAGGCAGCTCCTCTTCACCGCGGCGGTAAATGATATGCACCTCCGCGCCAAGCCGTTTTGCCGTTCTTGCCGCGTCCATGGCAACGTTTCCGCCGCCGACAACCGCTACGCATTTACCCCGCTGAATAGGGGTATGGCTGTCCTCCTTGTACGCTTTCATCAGATTAGAGCGAGTAAGGAATTCGTTTGCCGAATACACCCCTTTCAAGCTTTCGCCCGGGATATTCATAAACTTGGGAAGTCCCGCGCCTGAACCGATAAACACCGCCTCAAAGCCGTATTCGTTTTTCAACTCCTCAATCGTGATCACGCGGCCGATTACCATGTTCGTTTCCACCTTCACGCCGAGCGCCTTTAAATTATCCACTTCCTTTTGCACGATTGCTTTCGGAAGACGGAATTCGGGAATCCCGTATACGAGCACGCCGCCCGCTACGTGCAACGCTTCAAACACCGTCACCTCGTATCCAAGCCGCGCCAAATCTCCCGCACAGGTAAGCCCCGCAGGTCCCGAGCCTACGACAGCTACTTTATGCCCGTTGGAGGGGGCAGGTACGGGTTTATCCGTAACGTTTGCGTTATGATAGTCCGCAACGAAGCGTTCCAAACGCCCGATTGCCACCGACTCGCAGCCCGCCTTGATGCCACGGGTGCATTTACATTCGCATTGCGTTTCCTGCGGGCAAACTCTGCCGCAAACGGCAGGGAGAGCGGAGTCCTTCGCAATGATTTGATAAGCCTCTTCAAATTCACCCTCGGCGATCTTTGCGATAAATTCGGGAATGTCTATCCCAACGGGGCAGCCCGAAACGCAGGGGCGGTTCTTGCAGCCGATACAACGCTTTGCCTCGTCGATTGCCTGCTCTGCCGTATAGCCAAGTGCCACCTCGTTAAAATTCCCGTTTCTAACCTCGGGGTCTTGTGTCGGCATAGGATTTTTCAAAGGGGTCATATTAAATTTCGCCGCCATCTTACTCTACCTCCTTTTTGAACAGGTTACAATTAGCCTCCCGTTCTCTCTTTTCAAAGGGCGCGTACATATTCGCACGGCTCATAGCCTCGTCGAAATCAATTTCATGTCCGTCAAACTCGGGGCCGTCCACACAGGCAAATTTCATTTTACCGCCCACCGTCAAACGACAGCCGCCGCACATCCCCGTTCCGTCTACCATGACGGGGTTCATGCTTGCAATCGTTTTCACGCCGTAGGGCTTGGTTGCCGCGCACACGAATTTCATCATGATAAGCGGACCGATCGTGATCACCTCGTCAAACCTTTCACCCTTTTCCAAAAGCTCGTTTAACGGCACGCAAACGTTCCCTTGACGGCCATAGCTTCCGTCGTCTGTCATCATATAAAAATCGCTTGAACAAGCCTTAAACTCCTCTTCGAGGATCACAAGATCTTTATTTCTAAACCCGATAATGGAGGTCACCTCACAGCCCTGCTCGTGCAAAGCCCTTGCAACGGGCAACGCAATCGCGCAGCCCACGCCGCCGCCAACGACGCACACCTTTTTCAAGCCCTCCGTATGCGTAGGCCGACCGAGCGGTCCAACGAAATCTGGCAAATATTCCCCGACGTTTTTCCCGTTCAAAAGCTCGGTACTGCCACCGACGATCTGGAAAATAATCGTAACCGTTCCCTTTTCTCTGTCATAACCCGCCACCGTAAGCGGAATACGTTCGCCGTCCTCCGTCACACGCAAAATGATAAACTGCCCGGGCATTGCCTTTTT
This sequence comes from Clostridia bacterium, assembly GCA_017463325.1. Taxonomy (GTDB): domain Bacteria; phylum Bacillota; class Clostridia; order Christensenellales; family Borkfalkiaceae; genus Scatosoma. The sequence continues at coordinate 44,780 of JAFTPK010000009.1, read as the reverse complement.
CGCCACGAACGGAGCCAAAATCTCCATTTGCGTCACCGTAGGATTAAGCTGTTTTTTGCCAACGATCTGATACATGGAATATCTTCTCCTTTATTTATATATTCACAAAGACCATTATAGCGTACTTTCACAAAATTGTCAAACGCCTTGTCTAAGGCTCAAAAAAAATTTTAAAAAATTTTATTTTTTATCCCCTTTTTTATTTGCTTTTTTTAGGTAATAGGACTATAATATACACGGCTTTTATAGGGGAGCCGCTTTTTTTACGTCAAAATCGTTTTTACGGAGGTATATTTATGCAAACGTTACTCTCGCTTTCGGTGGCGTTGCTCGCGGGGTTATTGCTTTCCCGTCTTGCAAAGCTTGCAAAGCTACCCGCCGTCACCGCCTATCTCGTTGCGGGACTACTGATCGGTCCCTACTGCTTAGGCGCGCTCGGAGTGGACGGCCTCGGCTTTACGTCCATGGCCAACGTCAAAAAGTTTTCTTTACTTTCGGACGTCGCCCTCGGCTTTATCGCCTTTTCGATCGGCAACGAATTCCGTCTTTCCGAACTCAAACATATCGGCAAACAAGCGACGGTGATCGGTATTCTGCAAGCGGTCATCACCACCCTCGTCGTTGACGCGATCCTCATCACCTTGCATTTTATAATCCCAGAGAAATTCTCCTTGGAAGCGGCGATCGTCCTTGGCGCAATCGCCTCTGCCACCGCGCCCGCGGCAACGCTTATGGTCGTGCGGCAATACAAAGCCAAAGGCCCTGTCACGAGCACCCTGCTCCCCGTCGTTGCTATCGACGACGCGGTAGGTCTTGTTCTCTTTGCTATCTCCTTTGGGGTAGCAAACGCTCTCGGCAGCGGACACGTGGACGTGATTTCCGTCCTCGTCGAGCCTCTTCTCGAAGTCGTGCTCTCTCTTATTCTCGGCGGAGGTATGGGCTTTTTGTTCCATTTCTGCGAACGATTTTTCCACTCCCGCTCTAAACGTCTTTCGGTGTCGATCGCGTTCGTATTCCTCACAATCGCCCTTTCCATGCTCAAATTTGAGATCGGCCCCGTGCATATCGGCTTTTCTTCCCTGCTCGTGTGTATGATGCTCGGAACGATTTTCTGTAATATTTGCGATTTTTCCGCAGAGCTTATGGAACGTGTAGATCGCTGGACGGCGCCCCTGTTCGTGCTCTTCTTCGTCCTTAGCGGTGCCGAGCTTGAACTGTCGGTATTCGCCGACCCGATCATCATTCTCGTTGGGCTTGTCTATATCCTTTCCCGTGCAGGCGGTAAGTACGGCGGCGCCTTCCTTTCCGCGCGCATGATGCATTGCGATCAGAACGTCGTCAAATACCTGGGTATCACACTTTTCCCGCAAGCGGGGGTTGCGCTCGGTATGGCAATCAAAGCGGCAGAGCTTGGCGAAGTAGGCTTGATCGTTGCAAATATCACTCTGTTCGCGGTACTCGTGTACGAGCTTGTAGGCCCGACGCTCACCAAACTCGCGCTTACCAAAGCAGGGGAAATCAACCCCGAAGGCAAGACCAGCGCCCGTCAAGCCAAGACGGCGTAACGTTACAAAAACAAAAAAATATGCGGCAGACGCTTTTCGTCTGCCGCGTATTTTTCTACAAGTAATTTATAACGTCGCCGCCATCACCGCTTTAATGGTATGCATACGGTTTTCCGCCTCTTCAAAGACGATCGACTGTTTCCCCTCAAACACCTCGTTCGTCACCTCCATGCTCTTGCGTTTAAAACGCTCGCCCATCTCTTTGCCAACCGCCGTTTTCAGGTCGTGATAAGCAGGCAAGCAATGCATAAACACCGCCGTCTTTTTTGCCTTTTTCATAATCTCGCCGCGTACCTGGTAAGGGGAAAGCGCCTTAATACGCTCTTCCCAAACCTCCACAGGCTCACCCATAGACACCCAAACGTCGGTGTAGACGATATCAGCGTCTTTCACCGCTTTCATAGGATCTGTTTGACGGCTCACGCTGCCGCCCGTTTGCGCCGCAATCGCGTTGCAGGTCTTTACAAGCTCCTCGCTCGGGAAATATTCCTTGGGTGCGCAAGCCACGAAATTCATACCCATTTTTGCCGCGCCTACCATCAGCGAGTTGCCCATATTATAGCGCGCGTCACCGAAATAAACAAGCTTCAAGCCTTTGAGCTTACCGAACTTTTCCCTAATCGTCAAAAAGTCGGCAAGAATTTGCGTGGGATGAAATTCGTTCGTCAGCCCGTTCCAAACAGGCACCTTAGAATATTTGGCAAGCTCCTCGACGATCTCCTGCCCGTAACCGCGGTATTCGATCCCGTCATACATAGAGGAAAGGACGCGCGCGGTATCGGCAATGCTCTCCTTTTTTCCGATTTGCGAGCCTTGCGAATCAAGATAGGTCACGCCCATACCAAGGTCGTACGCCGCCACCTCAAAGCTGCAACGGGTACGCGTGCTCGTCTTTTCAAAGATGAGCGCGATATTTTTCCCCTCGCAAAGGCGGTGTGGCTTACCCGCTTTTTTCTTTGCTTTCAGCTCCGCTGCAAGATCGAGCAATTTCTCAATTTCCTCGGGCGTGTAGTCAAGCAGCTTTAAAAAATCTCTTCCCTGTAAAAAATTCACCTTTTCCATGCCTTATAAACACTCCTTTAAAACGTTCAATGCTTTTTCAAGCAATTCTTTTTCGATATTGAGGGCGGGCAGTAAGCGCAGCTTATTTTTTGCCTTGATGGGTAAAATCCCCTTTTCCATACAGGCGGCAAGTACTTCGCCCACGGGCTTTTCCGTTTCCACGCCGATCATCAGCCCCATACCCGAAACACTCTTCACGCCTTTTGCGCCCGAAAGCGAAGAGAAGATCAGCTCCGATTTCTCCTCCACCTCTTTCAAAAGCACGTCGTCGATACGGGAAAGCACGGAAAGCGCCGCCGCGCAAGCAACGGGATTTCCACCAAAGGTAGACCCGTGCGAACCCACGTCAAGCACTCCTTGTACCTTTTCAAACAGCAGCGTTGCCCCGAGAGGTAAGCCGCCGCCAAGTCCTTTTGCCGTCGTCACGACGTCGGGCGTTACGCCGAATTTTTGGTAAGCGTACAACGCGCCCGAACGCCCGTTGCCCGTTTGAACCTCGTCCACCATAAACAGCGCGTCGTATTTTTCACAAAGAGAAACCAGTCCTTGCACAAACTCCTTTTCGAGCGGCATTACACCGCCTTCGCCTTGCACAAGCTCGACAAATACCGCCGCCACCTCGCCCGTTTTCATCTCCGTTTCTACCGCCGCAAGATCCCCCACCGCCACGTGCACGAACCCGCCCGTAAACGGGTGGAAATGCTGATGGAATACGTCCTGTCCCGTTGCGGAAAGAGTGGTCACCGTTCGGCCGTGAAAGCTGTTTTGTAAGGTAATGATTTTAGAATGTCCAAACCCCTTTTTATCGTCCGCCCACTTCCGCGCCACCTTGATTGCGCACTCGTTGGCCTCTGCGCCCGAATTGCCGAAAAACACCTTTTTCGCACCCGTACGCTCACAAAGCGTTTGCGCCAAAAGAATACACGGTTCGCTGTAATAGAGGTTGGAGGTATGCTGCACCTTGTCAAGCTGCGCAAGAACGGCGTTTTTCACTCCGTCGTCGCAAACGCCAAAGGTATTGACGGCAATCCCCGTTGAAAGGTCGATATATTCCTTGCCCGTTTCGTCGTACACGAGCGAGCCTTTGCCCCGTTCAATCAGTAAATCAAAGCGGCCGTAGGTGTTCGCAACGTATTCCTTATCCAGCTCTTTAAAATTCTGTATCATAGCGTTTATCCTTTACCACCATGGTTCCTGCGCCCTCGTCCGTCATAGTTTCAATCAAAAGGGCGTGCGGCACTCTGCCGTCAAGAATGGTCACCTTTTTTACGCCGAGGTGAATCGCCTCTACGCAACATTCGACTTTGGGGATCATACCCCCTGAAATAACGCCCTCTTTAATCAGCTCGTCCGCGTCTTTCAAATCAATATGGGAAATGAGCGACTTCGGATCGTTCTTATCCCGCAAGATCCCCTCGATATCGGTCATGGTGATCAAGCGTGCTGCTTTCATCTTTCCCGCGATATATGCGGCAGCCGTGTCCGCGTTCACGTTGTATACGTTCCCCTCGTCGTCACAGGCAACCGTAGAAATTACGGGGATATATTCCTTTTCCAAAAGGTCTTGAATAGGGGTGACGTCCACGCCCACGATCTTTCCGACGTAGCCAAGCCGCTCGTCCTTCATCTTCGCGCGGATCATATGCCCGTCCAAGCCAGAAAGCCCAATCGCCTTGCCGCCTTTGGTTTGCAATAGATTGACAAGTCCTTTGTTGATTTTGCCCGCAAGTACCATCTGTACAACGTCAGCCGTTTCCTTGTCGGTGACGCGAAGCCCGTCCACAAACACGCTCTCTTTTCCTATCTTTTTGAGCATATCGGTAATTTCAGGCCCGCCGCCATGCACGAGCACGACCTTAATGCCAATCAGCGATAAAAGAACGATATCCTCCATCACCTGCTGTTTGAGGCTCTCGTTGATCATGGCGTTACCGCCGTATTTGACGACGACCACCTTTCCGTAATATTTTTGAATGTAGGGAAGCGCTTGGGTAAGCACCTCGGCGCGTCCCGCGTTAGTCAATTCCATAAGGTTCTCCTTTCGGTTTGATTTTCGTTGTTTTTCGCCTGTTTGTAAAAAAGGCTTAGATACGAGCAAGACGCGAAGGGCGCGGCTTTCCCGACGGGAGCGTACTTGGACGTACGTGACCGAGGGAAAACGCAAGCCCGACAAAGTATTGCTCTTTCTTTGTAAAAAAAGGCTTAGATACGAGCAAGGCAAGGCGCAGGAGCATTTCCGCCGCGCGCGTACTATCCGTACGTAAGCAAGGAAACGCGGACTGCAACGCCGCATTGCGAAGTATATAAGTCTTTTTTTAGGTACGGTAGTCGCCGTTTATGCGTACATACTCATACGTCAGATCGCAACCCCAAGCCACGCTCTTTTCCTCGCCATCGTTCAAATAAATCAGGACGTCGATTTCGGGTTCTAATAAAATTTCTTTTGCCTTTTCCTCGGAGAAAGCGACGCCCGCGCCGTTTTTGCAAACCTCCACCGTCCCCTTAGCCGAAGCAAAGGAAACGTCGATCTTGCTCACGTCCACGTCCGCGCCGCTATACCCGATCGCGCAGAGCACCCGTCCCCAGTTCGCGTCCGCGCCGAACATAGCCGCTTTCACAAGGGAGGAGCAAATGACGCTTTTCGCCACCGTTTTCGCGGTAATCAAATCCCTGCCCCCCTCCACTTTACATTCCAGAAGCTTGGTTGCGCCCTCGCCGTCGCCCGCAATTTTGCGGCAAAGGAAAACAGTCACCGTATTGAGCGCCTCCATAAACGCAGTAAAATCCTCGCCCTCTTCCACAATCTCCTCGTTTCCCGCAAGCCCGTTGGCAAGCACCGAAACCATATCGTTTGTGGAGGTATCGCCGTCCACGCTCACCATATTAAAGGTGTTTTCAATATCGCTCGATAACCCCTTTTGAAGCATTTCAGGACTGATTTTACAATCGGTAGTGATAAACACGAGCATAGTTGCCATGTTAGGGTGAATCATACCCGAGCCTTTGGCAATGCCGCCCATTTTACAAACCTTTCCCCCGACAGTAAATTCCACGGCGATTTCTTTTCTCACGGTATCCGTGGTCATGATCCCCTCGGCAGCCGCCTCGCTGCCCTCGTCAGAAAGGGCGGAAACGAGCGCGGGAATAGCATTTTGAATAGGAGTAATATCCAACGGCTGCCCGATCACTCCCGTTGACGCCACCACGACGTCACTTGCGGGAATTCCCAGCGCCTCGCCCAATAAAGAGCAAGTCTTTTCCGCAATTTCCACCCCGTTCGCATTACAGGTATTCGCATTGCCGCTGTTGCAGATAACTGCCTGTGCATAGCCGTTTTGTACGTGCGCTTTGGTCACGGTAAGAGGAGCACCTTTCACGAGGTTGGTCGTATATACGCAAGCCGCCGCCGCTTTCTTTTCCGAAAGAATGAGCGCCAAATCTTTTTTCGTTCTGTTTTTACGGATCCCCGCGTGTACGCCGCTCGCCTTAAACCCTTTTGCAGCGCAAACGCCGCCGATAATCGTCTTTACCATTAGTTGTTTTCCTTCCTTTTCGCCTTATTCCGTTTACTTTCTTCCACCAAATCGGAATGTGTCAATACAAGTCCCGTTGTCCGCTCGATTCCAAGTGCCATATTCATACACTCAATCGCCGCGCCGCTCGCTCCTTTTCCAAGATTGTCATACGCCGCCATAAGCAAAATTCGTTCGTCATTTCCGTCCACGACGATTTTCATGCTGTCGTATTCCGAACGCTCCGCCGCCGAAATAAATCCCACTTTCCAGTCGTCGTTCGGCTCCTCGTAGCGTACGATCGCCCCGCGATATTTGCCGCGATAAAGCTCTTTAATCTCTTTCATGCCCCCTTTTTTCAGTTGCGACGCAAACAGAGGCACGGTCACGAGCATACCGCTGTAAAAGTCGGACAAAATCGGACAAAACAAGGGAGCTACGGAAAGTCCGCTGACCGCCGTCATTTCCTTTAAATGCTTGTGCTGTTGACGGTTACCGTACTGACAGGGCGCGCCCAGCCACACCGAACGCTCCAAGCCCTCGTATTCCTTGATCATGGCGTTCCCGCCCCCCGAATATCCAGTCACCGAATGACAGGTAAGCAGCGCGTCTTTCTCCAAAAACCCCGCCTCTATCAACGGATACACGAGCGCGATAAACCCGCTCGCATGACACCCGGGTACGGCGATCCGTTTGGAAGAGAGGAGTTTTTTTTCAAAACTCTCCCCAAGCTCGGGAAAGCCGTACGCCCACTCAGGCAACGTCCTATGCGCCGTAGATGCGTCGATCACCACCGTTTTCTCGTTTTCGATCAAGGAAACGGACTCTCTCGCGGCGTCGTCAGGCAGACACAAAAAAGCAACGTCTGCCTCGTTTAGTTTTTTTCTTCTCGCCTCTTTGTCCTTTCTAAGTTCCTCGGGCAGAGTAAGCAGCTCTACCTCCTCTCTACCCTCTAATCTTCCACGGATCCGAAGCCCCGTCGTACCCGCGCTACCGTCGATAAATATCTTTTTCTTCATGCTAATTTTTCCTCTACGAACGCGATCTGTTCTTCTACGCTCGCATACCCCGTGGAGCCTTTGGAGATCCGTTTTCCAACGCACGTTTCTAACGCAATCGCCTCGTACACGTCCCCCGCAAAAAGCTCTGATTTCCCTTGATAGTCGGCAAGGGGCATTTCGTCAAGCGTAATCCCCTTTTGGATACATTCGGCGACAATCGCGCCCACCGTCTTGTACGCCATACGGAACGGCATACCTTTCTTGGTAAGATAGTCGGCAAGATCGGTGGCGTTGATAAAGCCCTTTTTGGCAGCCGCATACATATTTTCCTTGATCGGCGTCATGGTCTGCACCATAGGAATAAAGATCCCGAGGCATTTTTCCACCGTTTCAAGCGCGTCAAACACCGCCTCCTTGTCCTCTTGCATATCTTTATTATAGGCAAGAGGCAAGCCTTTGAGCATGGTAAGCGTCGCCATCAAATCGCCGTAGACCCTGCCCGTCTTGCCACGGACAAGCTCTGCCATATCAGGATTTTTCTTTTGCGGCATAATCGACGAACCTGTCGTATATCCGTCGTCCAACTCCACAAACTTAAACTCCCAGCTCGACCAAAGAATAATCTCCTCCGAAAAGCGCGAAAGGTGGGTCATAATCAGCGAAAAGCAGCTTTCCAACTCCACACAATAATCGCGGTCGGAAACGCCGTCGATTGAATTCATACACACCCCGTCAAAGCCAAGCTCCTTCGCCACGCCGTCACGGTCAAGCGGATAGGTCGTGCCCGCCAACGCACAGGAGCCGAGTGGCGAAAAGTTCATACGCTGCGCCGCGTCTTGAAGTCGCCCGATATCCCGCAAAAACATCATGCAATAAGCAAGCAGGTGTTGAGCAAAAGTGATAGGCTGCGCCCGTTGTAAATGGGTATACCCGGGCATAATGGTATGCACGTTGGCTTTCGCCTGCTCCAAAACCGCCCGCGTAAGCGCTTTTAAAAGGTCGATCAGCCCCTCCGTTTTTCCGCGAAGATACAGCCGAAGATCAACGGCTACCTGATCATTTCTCGAACGGGCGGTATGCAACCGCTTTCCCGCGTCGCCGATCCGTTTGGTCAGCTCCGCCTCGATAAACATATGAATATCCTCCGCTTTCTCGTCCACAACCAACGCACCGCTTTTGAGGTCGGAAAGAATTTCGCCAAGTCCCGCCGTGATCGCCTCCACGTCGGCGGCGGAAATAATCCCCTGCCGCCCGAGCATTGCCGCGTGCGCCAAGGAGCCGCGAATATCCTCTTCAAACATTATCTTGTCAAATCGAATGGAAGAATTGAACTCGTCCGCAATCTCCTCGGACTTTTTCAAAAATCTCCCCGCCCACATTTTTTCCATAGCCTTTAAAACACTTTTCGCCCACCGCGCGCGTTTTCACGCGGCGGCAGGCAATTTCTCCCGTTTTTTATTCCTTTCAAACCCCAACTTATTTCTTCGCGTTTTTCTGATTGACCTGTGCCTGTACCTTGATCGGCAACCCGAACAGGTTAATAAAGCCCGTTGCGTCCGCTTGGTTGTATACGTGATCCTCGCCAAAGGTCGCGATCTCCTCCGAATACAGCGAATAATCGCTCCAAGCCCCCGCTTTGATCATATTCCCTTTATAAAGCTTGATCCTTACTTTCCCCGTCACGTTCTCCTGCGTTTTGTCCACGAATGCGGAAAGCGCCTCGCGAAGGGGGGTATACCATTGCCCGTTGTATACGAGGTCGGCAAAGGTCACGGCAAGCTCCTGTTTTTTATGCGCCGTCATCTTATCAAGGCAGAGGGTTTCCAAATAGTTGTGCGCGAAATAGAGGATCGCCCCGCCGGGGGTTTCGTACACACCGCGACATTTCATGCCGACAAGACGGTTTTCCACGATATCGAGCAAGCCGATCCCGTTTGCCCCACCCACTTCGTTCAAAGCGTAAATGATTTCTTTTGCGCTCATCTTTTTATCGTTGAACGCTACGGGCACCCCTTTCTCGAAGTCAAGGGTGATATAGGTAGGCTTATCAGGCGCCTGCATAGGCGAAACGCCCATTTCAAGGAACCCGGGCTTTTCGTACTGCGGCTCTAAGCCCGCGTCTTCAAGGTCCAACCCCTCGTGGCTCAAATGCCACAAGTTTTTATCCTTGGAATAGTTGGTTTCGCGGTTAATTTTGAGGGGTACGTTGTGCGCCTCGGCGTATTCGATCTCCTCTTCACGCGATTTAATGCTCCATTCTCTCCACGGCGCAATGATCTTCATATCGGGCGCAAAGGCCTTGATCGCAAGTTCAAAGCGTACCTGGTCGTTCCCTTTCCCCGTACAGCCGTGACAAATTGCATCCGCGCCCTCTTTGAGCGCGATCTCTACAATCCGCTTTGCAATGACGGGACGAGCAAACGAAGTACCCAGCATATATTCCTCGTACATTGCCCCCGCTTTCACGGTAGGAATTACGTATTCGTCCACGAACTCGTCCGTCAAATCCTCCACGTACAGCTTGGACGCCCCCGTTTTAAGAGCCTTTTCCTCCAAGCCGTCCAGCTCGTCCGCCTGTCCGACGTTCCCCGACACCGCGATCACCTCGCAGTTGTTGTAATTTTCTTTGAGCCAGGGAATGATAATCGAAGTATCCAGCCCGCCCGAATAGGCAAGCACTACTTTTTTAATTTCTTGATTTTCCATTTTCTTATCCTCCTCGGGCGAATTTACCCGTTTGATTTTCGACGATATTATTATACTATTTCTTCCTACGAAAAGCAAGTATTTTTATGCACGTTTTTTAACTTTTTTATGAATATTTTTATGAATTTAATGAATAAATGAATAAATATCAAATAAATTATGAATAAAGTGAATAAAAATTCCTCCGACGTAAAAAAGTCGGAGGAAGAAAAAAGCAAAAAATTATTTTTTTAATTGTAGGGTTCGTTCAAAGGAGGCGTTGACTGCCGCCTTCGCCGCCGCGGGCACGCCCTGTTCACGCAAGGTCTTTACCCCCTCGATCGTCGTACCGCCGGGGGAACAAACCTCCTCGCAAAGTTTCTGCGCGTCACCGTGTTTCAACAGCATTTTTGCCGCGCCGAGCATAGTCTGTGCCGCGAGGGTCACAGCCGTTTTCCCGTCCATTCCAAGTGCCGCCGCGCCATCCGCAAGGCCTTGGGCATACAGATAGAAAAAGGCGGGACCGCAGCCGCTCAACGCGCCCGCCGCGTCGATCTCCTCTTCCTTTACGGGCACGAGCAAGCCGCACGCGGAAAACGCCTTTTCAAAAATCGTTTTTTCTTTCTCGCCGACGTTTGACAGGGCGTATAAAATAGTACCCTCGCCTACCTCGCAAGGGGTGTTGGGCATAATACGCACGACGGGAAAATCCCCGTTCGCAAGCGCGCGAATTTTCGTTATTTCCACACCTGCCGCCATGGTAATCACGCTCACCTCGTCATTTTCGGCAAACGCCGCACGTAAGGGAATAAGCGTTTCCTCCATATTTTGCGGCTTCACACCAAGCACGACGAACTTACTGTTTTTCACAAGTTCCTCGGCTGTTGTCACCGCCACGCCGAGCGTCTTTGCAAGCGCCTCCGTTTTTCTCTCATCACGGTCACACACCGCGATCGTAGCAGGGTTCACGATTTTCGCCACCGCATTTACAAGCGTTGCTCCCATATGCCCGCAACCGATAAACCCGAACGAATATTTTTTCATTTTTTTTACCTCACCTGACCGTTTCCGTAAACGACGTATTTGTAGCTCGTCAGCTCCTCCAAGCCCATAGGCCCGCGCGCGTGCATTTTTTGCGTAGAAATGCCGATTTCACAGCCCTTGCCGAACTCCCCGCCGTCGGTAAATCTCGTCGAGGCGTTGACGTACACGGCAGCGCTGTCCACCGCCGCCACAAACGTCCGCGCCGCCGCCTTGTTTTCCGTCACAATCCCGTCGCTATGCCCACTTGAATGACGAACAATATGCTCTACGGCCTCTCTCACGTCCGCTACCACTTTAACGGCAAGGACGTAATCAAGAAATTCGGTGTCGAAATCCTCCGCGCCCGCTTTCACGCCGTCCACGATCGCCGCCGCTCTTTCACACAAACGCAGCTCTACGGGATTTTCCTTACGCCCGTCCACCAAGCGTGCTTTCAAAAGGGGCAAAAACTCCCGCGCCACCCGCTCGTGTACAAGACAAACCTCCAAAGCGTTACAAACGGACGGTCGCGACGTCTTGGCGTTTTCGATCAAATCGAGCGCCTTGGTAAAATCGGCGGCAGCGTCCACGAATAAATGACAAATTCCCGTCCCCGTCTGAATACAGGGCACCTTCGCGTTTTCAAGACAGCTTTTAATCAGCCCCGCGCCGCCACGCGGAATGAGCACGTCCACCTCGCCTACGGCGGTCATCAACTCGTTCGCGCTGGTTCTCGACGTATCCTCGGGCATATTCACGCAATTCTCGTCCAAGCCCGCCTTTTTCAACGCCGCGCGGATCACCTCGACGATTTTCGCCGAAGAACGGTAAGCGTCCTTACCGCCGCGCAGCACGCAAGCGTTCCCACTTTTTAAGCAAAGCGCCGCCGCGTCAGCCGTCACGTTCGGACGACTCTCATAAATAATAGCCACGACGCCAAGCGGCACCGCCACCTTTTCGATTTGTAAGCCGTTCGGTCTTACGACGGTAGAAAGCGTCCGTCCTACGGGGTCAGGCAGCGCCGCCACCTCGCGCACCGCCTCGGCAATAGCAGCAATACGCGCTTCCGTCAAGCGAAGCCTGTCCACCATCACCGCGCCAAGCCGCTCTCTGGCAGCCTCAATATCGAGCGTATTCTCCCGCAAAATCTCCCCCACGTTCTCCAAAAGCCCGTCCGCGATCAACGAAAGCGCGCGATTTTTCTCTTCCGTGCTCGCCACGGCAAGCGTCCGCGCCGCCGCCCTCGCGCCCGTCAAAATTTCCTTGACCGTTCTCATCTCAACGCTCCTTTTTTGCAAGAAACCTCGTACCTGCCCCCTTGCCTTGCACCAAATTGTACAAAATTTCGGGGCTTTCGCCGCTTGCAATAATCATGTCGCACCCCGCCTCCACGCAAATACTCGCCGCGCGAAGCTTGGTTTTCATGCCGCCCGTTCCAAGAGCAGAACCTTTCCCGCCGCCAAGAGCAATTATCTCAGGCGTCAGCTCGTCCACCACCTCTATCCGTTTGGCAGTCGGATCCTTATGCGGGTCGGCGGTGTACAAACCGTCAATATCGGATAAAATAACGAGCACGTCCGCACCGATATTCACAGCCACGTACGCTGAAAGGGTGTCGTTGTCACCCACGCCGATCTCCTCCGTAGAAACGGTATCGTTTTCGTTTACAACGGGCAATGCGCCAAGCTGTAACAGCCTCGTCATGGTATTTGAAAAATTTTCCAACCTGTCCGCGTGCGTAAAATCGGAGCCGGTCAACAGTACCTGCGCGACGATATGTCCGTATTCAGAAAAGAGCTTGTCGTAGGTATACATCAGCTCGCATTGTCCAACGGCGGCAGCCGCCTGCTTGGTCGGCACGTCCTCAGGCCGCGCGGAAAGATTGAGCTTGCCCACGCCCATACCGATCGCCCCCGAGGAAACGAGCACGATCTCGTGTCCTTCATTTTTCAAGTCCGCCAGCGTTTCACACAGCCGTTTGGTTCTTTGAATATTCAACTTCCCCGTGGCGTGCGCCAACGTGGAGGTTCCCACTTTTACTACGATTTTCATATTCGTAACACTCTACTTATTTGATAATCAATTCGGGTTGCTTCGCGCTTACCCTCGCCCCTGCCTGAACGCTTTGCGTCAAGAAACAGTTTCCGCCGATCACGGCGCCTTCGCCGATCACCGTTTCGCCGCCGAGGATAGACGCACCCGAATACACGGTAACGTCGTCCATCACGGTGGGGTGGCGTTTCACCCCTTTCAAGCTCTGCCCCTTTCTCGGGGAAAGAGCACCCAGCGTCACCATTTGATAAATTTTAACCCGCTTGCCGATCACGGTCGTTTCCCCGATCACGACGCCCGTGCCGTGGTCGATAAAGAAATACTCCCCGATCGTCGCTCCGGGGTTGATGTCAATCCCCGTTTTCTCGTGCGCGTGCTCAGTCATCATTCTCGGGATAAAAGGCACTTTGGACAAATAGAGGATATGGGCAAGGCGATACACGAAGATCGCGTAAAATCCGGGATAGGAGAAAATAATTTCCTCCTTGCTCTTCGCGGCGGGATCCCCCTCAAAAGTCGCGGCAAGATCGGTATACAGCACCCGTCTAAGCTCAGGCAGCGCATTTAAAAAAGCCGCCGTCACCTCCTCCGCGTCCGCTTTACACTCACACTCGAAAGAGAGCGCAAGCTCTATTTGCTTTTTCAAACGGAAATAGACGGTATGCAGCGTCGATTCGGCGAAATGCACCAAGTCCTCTCTCGCCTCCTGTCCCCCATAACAAGACGGGAACATAAGCCGCCTAAGCTCCTCGATCACCCGCACGATCTCCGCCTTATCGGGCAGAGCCAACTCCCGCCGAAAACTCGGCTGCTCTATCTGATAAGACGCCACTAATTCTTTCGCCGTTTTTTTGATGTCCACCATACTTTTCTCCTGTTCGTTTTTCGTTTAAAAAACAGATAAATACCTGTCGCCGCTGTCAGGCGCGACGAATACGATCTTTTTCCCCTCGTTCTCTTTGGCAAGCTCTACGGCAGCCTTTAAAGCCGCGCCCGAGGAAATGCCAACGAACAGCCCCTCCTCCTTAGCCAAAAGCCGCGCATAGTCGTAGGCGTCCCCGTCCGTCACCGTCCGCACCTCGTCGTAAACGGCGGTATCCAGCACCTTGGGCACAAACCCAGCGCCTATTCCTTGGATCTTATGCGCGCCCGCCTTTCCGCCCGATAAAACGGGAGAAGCGCTCGGCTCGACAGCCACTACCCTTACGCCGCTTTTTTGTTCTTTCAAAAACTGTCCAACCCCCGTCAGCGTCCCGCCCGTGCCCACGCACGCGGTAAAAATATCCACCTCGGGAAGTGCTTCAAAAATCTCAGGGCCTGTCGTTTCGTAATGCGCCAAAGCGTTCGCAGGGTTGGAAAACTGATCGGGCATAAACATAGTCCTATCCGCCGCAAGCATTTCCTCCGCCTTTTTGATCGCTCCCGCCATGCCCGCCTTTCCGTCCGTAAGGACAAGCTCCGCGCCGTAATGAGCCAACAGCTTTCGCCTCTCCTCGCTCATACTTTCAGGCATCACGATAAAGAGCTTATAACCCTTTTTCTTGCAAACGAGGGCAAGCCCTATGCCCGTATTCCCCGAGGTCGGTTCCACAACGCAGCCGCCCGCTTGTAAAAGTCCGCGTTTTTCCGCGTCCTCGATCATATACAGCGCCGCGCGATCCTTTGCCGAGCCGGTGGGATTAAAATTTTCAAGCTTAGCGTAAAGCTCGGCTTTCAGCCCAAGCAATTTTTCAATTTTTTCCAACCTGATCAGCGGCGTATTCCCGATCAGCGCGCTCACCGAATTTTTCATAAAACCCCTCTTTATTATATGCACCGTAAGCGGCGCATGCGCCGCGCCGCTTTAAATGCTTTTTTATTTCACTTATTTAACGTTTCCATCACGTAATCGCCAAACTGCTCGCAGGTTGCGCCCGTTTCTCTTCCCGTGATGACCAATTTTTTCTCTTCAAACGAACAGATATCAAGCGCTCTTTCCAACCTGTCCGCCCTCTCCTGCAAGCCGATATGCGACAGCAGCATCACGCACGCACGGAGCATAGAGCACGGGTCGGCGTACTTCGCCCGCCCCTCTTTCACCATGCGGGGTGCCGAGCCGTGAATTGCCTCGAACATAGCGTATTTTTTGCCGATATTCGCACAACCCGCCGTGCCGACGCCGCCTTGAAATTCAGCCGCCTCGTCGGAAATAATATCGCCGTACAGGTTAGGGAGCAGCAACACCTGAAAATCCTTTCGACGCTTGGTGTCTACAAGCTTTGCCGTCATAATATCAGCATACCATTCGTCGGTAACGATTTCAGGATACTCATTCGCCACCTTATGGCAATCTTCAAGGAAATTCCCGTCCGTCGTCTTGATGACGTTCGCCTTAGTAACGAGCGACACTCTGCCAAGTCCGTTCTTTCTCGCATACTCGTACGCAAGCCGTGCGATCCGCTCAGAGCCTTGCTTGGTCGTAATCGTGAAATCGACGGCAAGATCGTCCGTGACGTTGAACCCCGACGACCCAACGGCATACCCGCCCTCGGTATTTTCACGGAAAATCGTCCAGTTGATCCCCTCACTCGGCACCTTAACGGGACGAATATTCGCAAACAGATCAAGTGCCTTTCTCATAGCGACGTTCGCCGACTCAATGTTGGGCATACCGTCCCCTTTTTGCGGCGTCGTCGTCGGGCCTTTGAGAATGATATGACAGCCTTTCAACGCCGCCATCACGTCGTCGGGAATGGCTTTTTTCTGCTTAATACGGTTCTCGATCGTCAGCCCGTCAATGTCAATAAACTCGACCCTGCCTGCCTCTTTCAGGTCAGCAAGCACAAATTCCAGCACCCGCCGTGCCTGTGCGGTAATCGTGGGACCTATCCCGTCGCCGCCGCACACGCCTATCTTAATGCAGTCGAGCTTCGTATAATCGACAAACCCGCCCTGCGCTTTCATATCCTCTACCCGTTTCAGCTGCCCTTCCAGCACCTTTTTAAACTTTTCACAAGCAATTTCTAATTGTTTTTCGTAATCTTCCATTTTTTACTCCTCCGCGCCCGACTTGGCGTAATTAAGTGCTCCACCCGCAAGCAAGATCCCTCTTTGCCGCTCGGTAAGCGTCAGTTCCACCGTCACACGCTCTCCCGTGGTCACGTTTTCAAGCGTCACCTCCGTTTTCGAGCGCACCGCGTCCGCAAGCCCCCTAATTTCCATTTCGTCGCCTTGCGCAAATTTCTCATAATCCTCCGCTTGCTTAAACGTCAGCGGTACGATTCCGAAATTAATCAAATTCGCCACGTGAATTCGCGCAAAGCTTTTTGCGACCACCGCTTTCACACCGAGGTATTGCGGCACGAGCGCGGCGTGCTCCCTCGAAGAGCCTTGCCCGTAATTCACTCCGCCAACAATCACCCCGCCGCCCGCGGCCTTTGCCCGCTCAGGAAAGGTAGGATCGCAAACGGTAAAGCAAAACTCCGACAGCTTCGGCACGTTAGAACGGTAAGGCAGCACCTTCGTTCCCGCAGGCATAATATGATCGGTGGTAATATCGTCGCCTACCTTTAAAATCAGCTCCGCTTTCAAATCTCTTACAAGCGGCGTCTGCGTAGGTACAGGCTTGATATTCGGCCCTCTTTCCACGGCGACGCTCCCCGCCGCCTCGGCAGCTACGGGCAGTTCGATCAAATTATCGTCCACGAGGAAACGCTCGGGCAAACGCACCTCAGGCGCACTTCCAAGCGTTGTGGGGTCGGTGAACACCCCCGCAATCGCGCTCGCCGCCGCCGTTTCGGGCGAAACAAGAAATACTTGCGCGTCCGCCGTACCGCTACGGGCGAGGAAATTTCGGTTAAACGTCCTTAAACTCACCCCTGCCGACCTCGGAGAAAACCCCATACCGATACACGGCCCGCACGCACATTCCAAAATACGCGCCCCCGCCGCGATCATATCGGCAAGTGCCCCGCACCGTGCAAGCATGGTATATACCTGCTTAGAACCGGGCGAAATAGAAAGGCTCACGTCGGGGTGTACCGTCTTGCCTTTGAGCATAGCGGCCACCGTCAGCATATCGAGCATAGACGAGTTCGTACACGATCCGATACAAATCTGGTCGATTTTCTTCCCCGCAAGCTCTTTCACAGATTTCACGTTGTCGGGGCTGTGCGGACAGGCAGCCAAGGGCTGCAATTCGTCCAGATCTATTTTTATTACCTTTTCGTAGTTCGCGTCGGCGTCGGGGAAAAGCTCCACGAAATCCCCCTCTCTGCCCTCGGCCTTTAAAAAGGCTCTCGTTACCTCGTCGGAGGGAAAAATAGAAGTCGTTGCCCCAAGCTCCGCGCCCATATTCGTAATGGTGGCGCGTTGCGGCACAGACAAGGTCTTCACCCCCTCCCCGCCGTATTCGACGACGTACCCCACGCCGCCTTTCACGGACAAGCGTCTGAGCACCTCTAAAATAACGTCTTTCGCGCTCACGTAATCACGAAGTCTGCCCGTCAGCTCCACACGGATACATTTGGGCATAGTGATAAAATACGCGCCGCCCCCCATAGCCACGGCGACGTCCAACCCGCCCGCGCCCATAGCAAGCATACCGATCCCGCCCGCCGTCGGCGTATGCGAATCGGAGCCGATCAAGGTTTTCCCGGGTACGGCAAAGCGCTCTAAATGCACCTGATGGCAAATCCCGTTTCCCGGGCGAGAAAAACGGATCCCGTGCTTTTTCGTCACCGTTTGGATATAGCGGTGATCGTCCGCGTTTTCATAGCCCGCTTGCAGGGTATTGTGGTCGATATACGCGACGGACAATTCCGTTTTCACTCGCTCGACGCCCATAGCCTCGAACTGCAAATACGCCATAGTTCCCGTCGCGTCCTGCGTCAAGGTTTGATCAATTTTCAGCCCGATTTCCGCGCCCGCCGTCATCTCCCCGCTCACGAGGTGTTTTTGAATAATTTTTTCTGCGATCGTCAATCCCATACCGCTTAAAACCTCCCGCCCGCAAGCGTTTGTACAAGCTTTTCAAGCTCTTCGTCGCCCATCACCGTCGTTCTTCCGTCGGCGTACAGCTCGTCAATTTTCGCTTTCATGGCAATCACGAGCGGGTCTTGCTTGGTCAGCATCCTTTCACCGACAAGCCCATAATTCATATTCAGCCAGTACGCGATCCCAGCAAGCCCGGAAGTATTGGAAATGGACACCGACGCAGGACGGCCGAGAATTTTCTCGGTGTCGAAAATATTATAAATTTCGGCGTCCTTCATCATGCCGTCCGCATGGATCCCCGCCCTCGTCAAATTAAAGGCGTCGCCGACAAACGGCGTCATAGGCGGAATGTCGTAGCCAAGCTCTTTTTTGAAATACTCTGCTATTTCGGTGATCACAGTCGGGTCCATACCGTCAAGCGTTCCCTGCATAGACGCGTATTGCATCACCATAGCCTCCAAGGGCACGTTCCCCGTTCTCTCCCCGATCCCAAGCAGCGAGCAATTGACGCCCGACGCACCGTACAACCACGCGGAAACGGCGTTGGCTACACCCATATAAAAGTCGTTATGACCGTGCCATTCCAGCATACCCGAGGTTACGTCCGAATAATGATGCAACCCGTATACGATCCCGGGAACGCTTCGAGGGAGCGATGCCCCGGGGAAGGGGACGCCGTAGCCCATAGTGTCGCACATTCTGATTTTCACAGGCACCCCCGCTTCCTTGGAAAGGGAGGCAAGCTCGTTGACGAACGGCACGACAAACCCGTAAAAGTCCGCCCGCGTCAAGTCCTCCAAATGACATCTCGGACTGATCCCCGCGGCAAACGCGTCTTTGACCACCCCTAAATAATGGTCGAACGCCTGCTGACGGGTCATATTCAACTTCTTGAAAATATGATAGTCGGAGCAGCTCACAAGGATCCCCGTTTCGCGAATACCGATATTGCGCGCCAACGCAAAATCCTCTTTTTTCGCCCGTATCCACGTCGTGATCTCAGGGAATTTGTAGCCGAGTGCCATACATTCCTCAATGGCCTCTCTGTCCTTTTTCGTGTATACGAAAAATTCACTCTGACGAATAATCCCTTTCGGTCCGCCAAGCCGCGCAAGCATTTTATAAAGCTCGACGATTTGCTTAGCCGTATACGGCGCGCGCGATTGCTGCCCGTCACGAAAAGTCGTATCCGTAATCCAAATCTCCTCGGGCATATCCAGCGGCACCCGACGGTGATTGAATACCGTCTTGGGAATTTCGTCGTAAGGGTAAATATCCCGAAACAACTGCGGGTCCTTTACGTCCTGTAACGAATACTTGTACTGATCTTGTTCTAATAGATTGCTGTGCTTGTTCTTTTCTATCATGTCGTTTTTTACTCCATACGTTTTTTCGATTAAAAATAAATTTTTATCAATGAAATAAATTTATGTAATTATACACGAAACGACGTGTTTTGTCAAGGATTTCACGGCCAAAAAAACGACGAGTTGAGGGAGTTTTCCCTTATTTTAACAAGTTTTTTACGCAAAACGCTTGATTTTTTGAAGTCGTTTAAAAAAGACGGTACCGTCCATAGAGTATGGACGGCAACAAAAGATTATAAAGACGCGATTACTTCCACTTCCACGAGGACGTTTTTAGGCAAGGTTTTAACGGCGACGCAGCTACGCGCGGGTTTTTCGGTAAAGAATTGCGCGTACACGCCGTTAAAGGCAGCAAAGTCAGCCATATCGGCAAGAAAGCAGGTCGTTTTGATTGCCTTTTCGTAGGAAGAACCCGCCGCGTTGAGCACCTCGCCCAAGTTTTTCATCACTTGTAAAGCCTGCTCCTCAATCGTTTCTCCCACGATCTGCCCGCTTTTTGGATCAAGCGGAATTTGCCCCGAGGTGAATACGATATTCCCCACCACAATCGCCTGTGAATAGGGACCTATGGCCGCAGGCGCTTTTTCTGTCGCTACTTTTTTTAATTCATTCATAGTTTTTTACCTCACTTTAAATCCACAATCGGACAATGCTTTTTTAATGGCTTGGATATGCTCGAAATTTCTCGTTTCAAGGGTAATCCGTAAGTAACAGGCGTTGACGTCGGTACCCGCGTCCGTTCTCTCGTGCGACACGGAGGTAACGTTCCCGCCCTGCTCGGCGATCGCTTTCGCGACGTTCATCAACTGTCCGGGCTTATCCATCAGCTCCACGTCAAGGGTACACATTCTGCCCGACGTCATCAGACCTCTTGAAATCACGCGAGAGAGAATGTTTACGTCGATATTCCCGCCCGACAAAACGCAAACCACCTTTTTTCCTTTTACGTCCACCTTACCGAACATAGCGGCTGCAACGGCCACCGCGCCCGCCCCCTCGGTGACGAGCTTTTGCTTTTCCATCAATGTAAGAATAGCCGCGGAAATTTCGTCGTCGGTGACGGTCACGATCTCGTCCACGTACTGTTTACAGCACGCATACGTCAGCTCGCCCGACTTTTTGACGGCGATCCCATCGGCGATCGTTGAAACGGAGGTAAGGGGAGAAATTTTCCCCGCTTTCAGCGAATTCGCCATAGAGGGCGCCCCCGCCGCCTGCACGCCGTACACTTTCACGTTCGGGAATAAGGTCTTAATAGTAAAGGCAACGCCCGAAATCAGCCCGCCCCCGCCGATCGGCACGATCACCGCGTCCATGTCGGGAATTTGCTCGGCAAGCTCCAAAGCGATCGTCCCCTGCCCCGCAATCACGTCCTCGTCGTCAAACGGGTGCAAGAAAGTATACCCCTTTTCCGCTTGCAGGGAAAGAGCCTTTTGATAAGCGTCATCATACACCCCTTTCACAAGGCACACCTCCGCGCCGTAGCTTTTCGTCGCCTCCACCTTGGAAATCGGCGCGCCGTCAGGCAGACAGATCACCGCCTTAATACCGTTCTTTTGCGCTGCCAAAGCGACGCCCTGCGCGTGATTTCCCGCCGAACAGGCAACAACGCCCTTCGCCTTTTCCTCGCTACTCAAACGCGACATTTTATAATAAGCGCCGCGCACCTTAAAGGAGCCTGTCACCTGTAAGTTTTCCGTTTTTAAATAGAGCTGTGCTTCGGGACAAATATTGCGGGCGTGAATAACGTCCGTTTTTCTAGCTACGCCTTTGAGCGCCTTTGCCGCGCGATACACGTTATCAATAGTCAACATAGTAAAACGACCTCCCAAAAATCTCTCTCATGTGACTTACCATAAGTGAATACGTATGGAATAATTCCATAACGAATTGCCATAGGCAATTCCATTCACTCTAACCATTATATACCTTGTGAAAGGATAAGTCAAGTAAAACTCTTTATTTTCGGCGCAAAATACTTTCCACGAATTGCCCTGCACACCGTGCCGAGCGGTTTCCTTTCCGCAGGGCGAACGCCTCCGCCTCCACGTCAAAGCTTTCGCCAACCTCCACCCCTTTTCGCCGAGCAAGCTCCCGCGCAATTTTTAAATAAAGCCGCTTGTCGGGCTTTTGATAGAGCACGGTTAAGCCAAACCGATCTGCCAAGGAAAGGGTTTCTTGCAGGGTATCGTTTTGATGCACGTCGTCGCCATCGCGATCGGAAAAACGCTCCTTGACAATATGCCGACGGTTGCTTGTTGCGTAGATCACGGCGTTGTCTGCCCTCGCGCTTGCCGACCCTTCCAACGCCGCTTTCAGCGTTCCAAAATCGTCGCCCGCGGCGGCAAAGGAAAGATCGTCCACAAAAATAATAAATTTCAAAGGATTTCCCTCGATTCTGCCCATGACGAGGGGCAAATACCGAAGCTGATCCTTTCTCAGCTCGATCAAGCGCAGCCCCTTTTCAAAGAACTCGTTTGCAATCGCTTTCACCGTCGAAGATTTTCCCGTTCCCGCGTCGCCGCAAAGCAGCGTGTTAGCGGCAGGTCCGCCCTCCAAAAAGGCAAGAGTATTTTCCACGATCTTCTCCCGCTCCGCCTCGTAGCCGATAAAATTTGTTAAGCCTGACTTATCCGCGCTAATAATCGGTTCAATTGTGCGTTCGTCGGAAAGCCGAAACATACCGTGCGAAGAAAAAACGCCGTACCCGTATTTGTCTATTGCCCCTATTCTTTGCCCATATGCGCCTACCATGTCCTTAACGAACGAATCAAACGCGGGCAAATTTTCCGCGCGCTCGTTTAAAGCCGAAGCAAAATCCCCTAAGGCAAGCGCACCGAATTCGGAAAAGACGGCAAGCTCTCTTTTTGCTGCCGCCTCCATTTTCACGTTCGGTTGTACGCCCCGCGCCGCCGTGCGAACGTACGCGTTCTCGTCCTCGCAAACCAGCCTATACGTAAGCTCCGTCAAATTGCCGCCGCCCTCGTACACAAGCCCGACGAAACGGGCGTACGCCCGTCTTTTCTCTGCGCCTTGACTTTCGCAAAAGGCGAAAAACGCCCCGAAAAGGGGAGTTTTCAGCACTTCGCCAAACACACTCGTCACGCAAAGTTTCTCATAAATTTTTTCTATTTTTCCATTCATACCGATAATTCCCGAATAATCGCGTCCGTCATCTCGTCCGTGGAAAGGGCGACCTTTCCGCGTGCAATATCCGCCGTCCGAAGCCCTGCCTCCAACACCTTATCCACGGCGTTTACGATCGATTCCGACTCCTTATTCAAGGAGAACGCATACAGCAACATCATAGCCGCGGAAAGAATGGTTGCGATAGGATTTGCCTTGCCCGTTCCCGCAATGTCGGGGGCGGAGCCGTGAATAGGCTCGTATAAGCCGCAGCTCCCGCCTGAAAGGGACGCCGACGGCAGCATACCGATCGACCCCGTAATTTGCGAGGCTTCGTCGGAGAGAATATCCCCGAACATATTGCTCGTCACGATCACGTCGAATTGCGCGGGATTTCTAACAAGCTGCATTGCCGCGTTATCGACAAGCATATCGCTTGCCTCCACGTCGGGATATTCCGCGGCGATCTCATGGACGATCTTGCGCCACAGCCGCGACGTTTCGAGGACGTTCGCCTTGTCGATACTCGTCAGTTTTTTTCTTCTTTTTCTCGCCGTTTCAAAAGCCACGCGGACGATCCGTTCTATCTCCATGCGGCTGTAACTTTCGGTATCGTACGCCTCTTCGCCGTATTTTCCGTTGCGATACCCCCGTTCCCCGAAATAGATCCCGCCCGTCAGTTCGCGCACGATCATAATATCAAAGCCCTGCGCTACGATATCCTCTCGCAAAGGGCATTCCGCTTTTAAAGCGGGATACAGCTTTGCAGGGCGCAGGTTGATAAACAAGCCCATAGCCTCACGGATCCCCAAAAGTGCCTTTTCAGGCCGCAAATTCCCGGGCAAACCGTCCCATTTCGGACCGCCCACAGCGCCGAGCAATACGCTGTCCGACGCAAGACAACCCTTCACCGTTTCTTCGGGCAAAGGCATACCGCACTCGTCAATCGCCGCCCCGCCTATGAGGTAAGGCGTGAAGATAAATTCATGACCGTACTTTTTCCCGACCGCCTTTAAAACGCGCACCGCGCTGTCCACGATCTCGGGGCCGATCCCGTCCCCTTTTAATAAACCGATTGTATAGCGCATTTTTCAAATCTCCCCGTTTTTAATACTTTGGACAAGCCCTCCGCCCGCCACGATCTTTTGAATAAAATCAGGGAAAGGCTGCGTTTTAAAGCTTTCGCCCGTCGTCTTATCGTAAATCACGCCCGCGTCGAGGTCGGCCTCCACGAGATGTCCCTCCGCAATCGCCTCTGCAGCCTCCTCACATTCAACGATTGCCAGCCCGATATTGATAGAATTGCGATAAAAGATACGGGCAAAGCTTTTCGCTATCACCAAAGCGATCCCGCTCTCCTTAATCGCGATCGGCGCGTGTTCACGGGAGGAGCCGCAACCGAAATTATACCCTGCCACCATAATATCCCCTGCTTTTACGCGAGAAATAAAGGTTTTGTCAATATCCTCCATACAATGAGAGGCCAACTCTTTTTTATCCGTCGTATTCAAATACCGCGCGGGAATGATAACGTCCGTATCCACGTTGTCGCCGTATTTAATCACCGTTCCTTGAAATTTCATTTTTCTTATTCCCCCATTACCTCATACGGACTTGCAATTTTTCCCAAGACCGCGCTTGCCGCCGCCACCGCAGGCGAGGCCAAATACACCTCCGACTCCACGTGCCCCATACGCCCGACAAAATTTCGATTTGTCGTCGCAACGGCTCTTTCGCCCGCCGCAAGTACCCCCATATACCCGCCAAGACAAGGCCCGCAGGTAGGCGTTGAAACGATACACCCCGCCTCGATAAAGGTTTTCAGAAGCCCGTTTTCCATGGCTTGCAGATAAATTTTTTGCGTAGCAGGGATTACGATCGCGCGCACTCCTTTGGCGACCTTTTTCCCTTTCAAAATTTCCGCAGCCTCGGCAAGATCCTTATAGTGCCCGTTGGTACACGATCCGATTACCACCTGATCAATTTTCACGTCGCCGATCTCGTCAAAAGTTTTCGTATTTTCAGGTAAATGCGGGAAAGCAACGGTCGGTTGAACGGTGCTCAGATCAATTTCATACGTTTCGTCGTAAACAGCGTCCTCGTCCGCTTTATAGACGACGGGCGTCCTGCCCGAACGTTCCTTTACGTAGGCAAGCGTCTGTTCGTCCACCTCGAAAATACCGTTTTTCGCACCCGCCTCAATGGCCATATTCGCAATGGTCAAACGGTCGTAAACGGTAAGGGAGGAAACCCCCTCGCCGACAAATTCCATCGACTTATACAACGCGCCGTCCACCCCTATTTTGCCGATAATGGAAAGGATCACGTCCTTGCCCGATACGTACGGATTTAACTTCCCCTTTAAAACGAAACGGATCGCGGAGGGTACCTTAAACCAAGCCTTTCCCGTTGCCATACCGCAAGCCATATCGGTAGAGCCGACCCCCGTCGAAAAGGCACCGAGCGCACCGTAGGTACACGTATGCGAATCTGCACCTATGACCACGTCGCCGCAAACGACAAGCCCCTTTTCGGGAAGCAAGGCGTGTTCTATGCCCATTTCCCCCACGTCGTAAAAATGAACGATCTCTTCCTTGTTACAAAATTCGCGGCAAACCTTACATTGCGCGGCAGCTTTAATGTCCTTGTTCGGGGCGAAATGGTCCATAACCATCGTCACCTTTTCCTTATCGAACACCCCGCTAACCCCAAGCTTTTCAAATTCCTTGATTGCAACGGGTGAGGTAATGTCATTCCCCAACACCCTATCAAGCTTTGCGAGGATCAGTTGCCCCGCCTCCACGCTTTCAAGCCCTGCGTGCGCCGCAAGGATCTTCTGCGTCATTGTCATTCCCATATCGTTTGTTTTCCTTTAAATATTTATTTTTAGTCAATTGAAAGGCTTGCGCCTTTGGTGAATTGCGTTGCAATTCATTGCGGAATATTTCCATAACGCGCGGGCAACGCCGCGCAATTCACTCAATAATTGAGTATCGCGCCCTTATCAGCCGAAAGCACCTGTGCCGCATACCGTTTCAAATACCCGCTCACCTGTTTTTTCTTGATAGGCATTTCCGCTTTCCGCTTCGCAAGCTCCTCGTCCGAAATCTTCCACTCAATCGTGTAGTTGGGAATATTGATAGAAATCCTATCCCCTTCCTTAACGTAGGCGATCGGTCCGCCCGTTGCCGCCTCGGGAGAAACGTGCCCGATCGACGCCCCTCTGGTCGCCCCCGAGAACCGCCCGTCGGTGATTAAGGCAACGTCCTTATCCAGCCCCATTCCCGCGATCGCGCTCGTCGGCGAAAGCATTTCTCTCATACCCGGCCCGCCTGCAGGTCCTTCGTAGCGTATCACGACAACGTCCCCTTTGACAATTTTCCCGCCATAGATCGCGGCGATACATTCCTCTTCGCTCTCGAACACCCTTGCAGGGCCTTCGTGCACGAGCATTTCTTCCGCCACAGCCGAGCGTTTCACAACGCACCCGTCGGGGGCAAGATTCCCTTTGAGCACAGCGATCCCGCCCGTCTTGCTGAACGCGGTTTCATAGCTACGGATCACGTTTTTATCCAAGGCTTCCACGCCGACAAGATTTTCTTTCAAGGTCTTGCCCGTACAGGTCAAAACGGAGGTATCCAAAAGGCCAAGCTTTTCGATTTCTTTCAAAACGGCGTACACGCCGCCCGCCTCGTTCAAATCCTCCATATACGTCGGGCCAGCAGGCGCGAGGTGACAAAGATTTGGCGTGACCTCGCTGATACGGTTGACCTCGTCAAGCGAAAATTCCACCCCGCACTCGTTTGCAATCGCAGGCAAATGCAGCATACTGTTGGTGGAACAACCGAGTGCCATGTCCGCGGTGATCGCGTTTTTAATGGCTGCCGCCGTCATAATATCGCGCGGCTTGATATTCTTTTTTACAAGCTCCATAATCTGCATACCCGCATACTTAGCAAGCTCGATCCGCGCCGAATACGCAGCGGGAATCGTGCCGTTCCCTTTCAGTCCCATACCGAGCACCTCGGTCAGGCAATTCATGGAATTTGCAGTATACATACCCGAGCAAGATCCGCAGGTCGGGCAAACCTTTTTCTCAAACTCGCAGAGCTTTTCCTCGTCGATCTTACCCGCCTTATATGCGCCCACCGCCTCGAACATACTCGAAAGAGAGCGTTTCTCGCCGCCCACTCTCCCGGCGAGCATAGGTCCACCCGAAACGAAAATCGTCGGAATATTCAAGCGCGCCGCCGCCATTAGCAGCCCGGGCACGTTCTTGTCACAATTCGGGATCATTACAAGCCCGTCAAAGCCGTGCGCCATCACCATTGCCTCGGTCGAATCAGCAATCAGATCGCGCGTGACGAGGGAATATTTCATGCCGACGTGTCCCATAGCGATCCCGTCGCAAACGGTGATTGCAGGGAACATGATCGGCGTACCGCCCGCCATGGCGACTCCCATTTTTACGGCGTCGCAAATTTTATCCAAATTGATATGTCCGGGAACGATCTCGTTATACGAGCAAACGACGCCGATCAACGGCCGTTGCTGCTCCTCGTCGGTAAGCCCGAGCGCGTGATACAGCGACCTATGCGGCGCGTTATGAAATCCGTCCACCACCTTGTCTTTAATCATAGTACTCCTCTTTTATCTTAGTGAATTCTCGCGCCTTACAGCACTCCGTAAATTGCACGCTTGCAAAGCAAGCAATTCACGAAAACCCAAAGATTTTCAATTCGCTTTAATTATTGATAAACTTTTCCTCGTCAGCCCAGCTATACAGCTTTCTGATCTCTTTTCCCACCACTTCGGAGGGGTGTTCGGCGGCAATTTTTCTCATCGCGTTAAAATGCACCTGACTACCCGCGTCGGACATATCGAGCAGGAATTCTTTGGCAAAGCTGCCGTCCTGAATATCTTTGAGCACCTTTTTCATTGCCTTTTTGGTTTCCTCGGTAATGATCTTCGGTCCCGTCACGTAGTCGCCGTACTCGGCGGTGTTGGAAATAGAGTAACGCATTCCCTCAAAACCGCTCTGATAGATCAGATCGACGATCAGCTTCATCTCGTGAATACATTCAAAGTAAGCGTTGCGAGGATCATAGCCCGCCTCCACCAAGGTTTCAAAACCCGCCTGCATCAGCGCGCAAACGCCGCCGCAAAGTACGGCTTGTTCGCCAAAGAGGTCCGTTTCCGTTTCCGTGCGGAAATTCGTTTCCAAAACGCCCGCTCTCGCGCCGCCGATCCCAAGCGCGTACGCAAGCCCGATCTCCAAAGCGTCGCCCGTCGCGTCCTGCTCCACGGCGATCAAGCAAGGCACGCCCTTGCCCGCCTGATATTCACTACGAACTGTATGCCCGGGGCCTTTCGGAGCCACCATGATCACGTTGACGTTCTTCGGAGGCTTAATACAACCGAAATGGATATTAAAGCCGTGCGCGAACGCAAGCGTTTTTCCTTCGGTAAGGTTCGGCTCGATACTTTCCTTATACAACTTTGCCTGTTTCTCGTCGTTGATAAGGATCATAATAAGATCAGCCGCTTTCGCCGCCTCAGCCGCCGTCATAACCGTCAAGCCCTGTTTTTCCGCCTTTTCCCAGCTCTTGCTGCCCTTATAAAGCCCAACGATTACCTTCACCCCCGATTCTTTGAGGTTGAGGGCGTGCGCGTGACCTTGCGAGCCGTAACCGATAATCGCGACGGTCTTGCCGTTTAATTTATTCAAATCGCAATCCTGTTGATAAAAAATTCTGTTAGCCATAATATTTTCTCCTTTTTACTTTCAAATTTCTTATTTCGTTAAAAGCGTTGCCGAGCCGCGATCGAGCGCAACGATCCCCGTACGGCACATTTCCAAAATCCCAAACGGTTGCATCAAGGTCACGAACGCGTCCATTTTGGAGGGATCGCCCGTTACTTCGATACACATTTCTTCGGGGGAATAGTCGATTACTTTGGCACGGAACACGTCCACCGCCGTCATAATTTCCGTCCGCGTCCCCGAGGTATGTCTTACCTTGATTAGCATCAATTCTCGTTGCGTGGAGGACTCGTCGAGAAGATCGACCTTTTTCACGCAAAACTGCTTTTTCAACTGATTGATGACCTGTTCCTTGGTCAGCTCGTCGCCGCGCATGGTAATAGTGATGCGGGAATACCGTTCGTCCTCGGTCACGCCCACGGTCAGCGAGTCGATATTAAACGACCGCCGCGTAAACAAGCCCGTAACGCGGGTCAAAACCCCGAATTGATTGTCCACGTATAACGCGATTACAAATCTTTCATCCTTCATTTTTTCTTCCTCCTCGGTTTCTTTTCCACTTTCACGATAATATCGTCAATCGCCCCACCTGGCGGCAGCATGGGGAGCACCATTTCGTCTTTTCCGATCGTCACGTCGATCACGTACGGACGGTTCGCTTGGAATGCCTCTTGAAAGGCCGCCTCAAACTCCTCGGGTGTTTCCGCTCTTTTTCCCACGGCGCCAAACGCTTCGGCAAGCTTCACGAAATCGGTTTGACGGGAAAGCACCGTCTGCGAATACCTTTCCCCGAAAAACAGCGTTTGCCATTGCCGTACCATGCCCAACACACCGTTGTTTAGGAGCACGATTATAATCGGGATATTATAGGATACGGCGGTAGCAAGCTCGTTCAAATTCATACCAAAGCTTCCGTCGCCTGTAATAAGCACCGTTTTATCGCCCGTCGCCACGTACGCGCCCATAGCCGCACCAAGCCCAAAGCCCATAGTGCCCAGCCCGCCGCTAGAAATCCACCTACGTGGCCGCGCAAAGGACACGTATTGCGCCGTCCACATCTGATGCTGCCCGACGTCCGTTGCGATAATCGTTTCGGGGGTTTTTACGGCGTTGATAACGTCGAATACCTGTTTGGGGGTAATTTTTTCCTTGTTTGCCTCCTCGATCTCCTGTTGCAAGCGAGCCTCTTCCGCTTTCAGCTCCTCTACGCGCGCCACCCATTCAGGCCGCTTTTCCGCCTCGCAGCGCGCCGCGATCCTCTTAAACGAATCCTCGACGTCCCCCACAAGCCCTAACGTTACCCGTACGTTTTTATTCACCTCTGAGGGATCGGGGTCAAGCTGTACGATCCGCGCGTTTTTTGCAAATTTCTTAACGTTGCCCGTCGCACGGTCGGAAAACCGCACGCCGACGGCAAGAATAAGATCCGCCTCCTTTTGCGCGATCGTCGAAGCGTAATGCCCGTGCATACCCTGCATACCGAGAAACCTCTCATTCTCGTCGGGCACCGCCGAAAGTCCCATAAACGAACAACCGATCACAGCGTCTATTTTACGGGCGAATTCGATCACCGCTTTCCCCATACCAAGCCCCGCCGCACCGCCGCCGATATAGATATACGGCCGCCGCGACAGCGAGAGCAGCTCTGCCGCCCGCTCAACCAACGCCTCGTCCACCTTGGGCGGAGGGGTACGCTTGACAGGCGGCTGCGGCTCATACTCGTAGGTCGCAAGCTGCACGTCCTTGGGAATATCAACAAGTACAGGCCCGGGTCGTCCCGATTTCGCGATCGCGAACGCCGTACGTAAAGTATCAGCCAAATCCTCTATCTTTTTCACAAAAAAGTTATGTTTGGTGATAGGCAGGGTCACCCCCGTAATGTCGATTTCCTGAAAGGCGTCCTTACCGATCAGCGCGCAAGGCACGTTCCCCGTAATGGCCACGAGGGGAATGGAATCGAGCATTGCGGTCGCAATCCCCGTGACGAGGTTGGTTGCCCCGGGCCCGGAAGTTGCAAGACAAACCCCCACCTTTCCCGTCGCGCGGGAATAGCCGTCTGCCGCGTGCGACGCCCCTTGCTCGTGCGCGGTCAAAATATGATTAATTTCCTCTTGATATTTATATAACGCGTCGTAGATATTGATGACCTGCCCCCCAGGGTATCCGAACACGTCGGTAACCCCCTGTTCGATCAGCGTCCGTACTACGATCTCCGCACCGTTTAATTTCATCTTCATGCTCCTTTGCCGTCAAATCGTCTTATTCACCGCACTTACGAGCGCCCGCACCGACGAGGTCATAATGTCGCTGTGAATACCCGTTCCCCAGTAGGTCGCGCCCTTTTTGACGATACTCACGTACGAGGCTGCCTTGGAGGAGGATTTTTCTTCCAGAGCGTGCTCTACGTAACTTTCAATGGTAAATTCCTCGCCCGTGGCTTCAATAATGGCCTTGCATACGCAATCAAGCCGCCCGTTGCCCTCTACGGCGTACGTCTTTTCCACGCCGTGATAGCGCAGGGTAATCTCCCCTTTTACTTTCTCTCCGTCTGTCTGTTCAAACCGCTTTTCCACAACGTCTAACTTATCGCGCAGATTGACGAAATCTCGCACAAAAATATCATACACCTCTTGGGGGGAAAGCTCTTTATGCGCGTGGTCGGAAATGCTCTTAATATGATAACCGAACACCTCCCGCATCTTGGGCGGCAGTACGAGCTTGAACTGCGTTTCGAGGACGTAACCGATCCCGCCCTTGCCCGATTGCGAATTGATACGGATCACGTCAGCCTCGTACTTTCTGCCTACGTCCGACGGATCGAGGGGCAAATAGGGCACCGTCCACGTTTGCGACCCCTTTTCCAAGCGGTATTTCATGCCCTTTGCAATCGCGTCCTGATGCGACCCGGAAAACGCCGCGAAAACGAGCTGTCCCGAATAGGGTTGGCGTTCGCTCACCCGCATACGGGTAACCTTTTCATACACCTCGGTAATTTTGGGCAGGTTGGAAAAATCCAAATTCGGCTCCACCCCTTGCGAATACATATTGAGCGCGAGGGTGATAATGTCAACGTTGCCCGTCCGTTCGCCGTTACCAAAGAGGGTCCCCTCAATACGGTCGCCCCCCGCTAAAAGCCCCATTTCGCTGTCTGCCACCGCACACCCTCTGTCGTTGTGCGGGTGCAAAGAAATGATAACGTTTTCACGGTATTTCAAATTCTTGTCCATGTACTCCACCTGACTTGCGTACACGTGCGGCATGGAATGGGAAACGGTGACGGGGAGGTTGATAATCACCTTGTTCTCAGCCGTCGGCTTCCAAACGTCTAATACGGCGTTGCAAATTTCAAGAGCAAATGCAGGCTCGGTACCCGTAAAGCTCTCGGGGGAATACTCAAAGGTGATTTTCCCTTTCGCCTTCTTTTTATATTCCGCGCAAAGCCGCGCTCCCTTTAAGGCGATCTCGACAATCTCCTTTTTCTCCTTTCTAAACACCTGCTCTCTTTGCGCGACGGAGGTAGAATTGTACAAATGCACGACGGCGTGTTTCGCCCCGTCGATCGCCTCGAAGGTCTTTTTCAAAATATGATCTCTCGCTTGGGTCAATACCTGAATGGTAACGTCGTCAGGAATCAACCCCCGCTCGATCAACGCGCGGCAAAATTCATACTCCGTTTCACTCGCCGCAGGGAACCCGATCTCGATCTCCTTAAAGCCGATCTCGCAAAGCAGCGTAAAAAATTCAAGCTTTTCCTCTAAGCTCATAGGGATAATGAGCGCCTGATTACCGTCGCGAAGATCGACGCTACACCAAATAGGCGGCTTGTCGATATACGACTTTTTCATCCACTCCATGCTCACGCCCTCGGGCAGGAAAAACTGTTTCACGTACTTGTTCGTATTTTTCATAAATCACCTCTCTTGGGAGAAAAAATAATCCTCCGTCTGTTTTACGCGCGCCAAATTATACGCGCCGTAAAGAGACGAAGGTTTTTCTCCGCGGTACCACTCTTTTTGATGCCCAAAGGCACCCTCTCACCCTGTTCATAGGGTTTGCTCTGTCACGGGAGCGCCCGTCCGAATCTACTGAGCGGTTTTTCCGCCGTTCTGTCGGAGGCTACGGGAGGAGCTATCTTTCGCGCCGCGTACCGACTCGCACCTAACGTCGGCTCTCTGAAACTGCAAATTCGCGAATTTTTTTCCCATCAACGCCTTTTTGATTATTCGCTATTATATCTGATTTTTTTTATTTTGTCAAGTTTTTTGTATTGTTTTTATCATGGAAATAATTCCATAACGCGCGAAAACGCCGCGCCATTCATGAAAGAAACGCTTTCAATTCATTTAAATTTTATACGTCCACCCGAACGGGTCCTCTGCTTTCCCCCATTGAATGGCAGTCAGCTCGTCGTACAGTCTTTGCGTGACCTCGCCGATTTTCCCGCCGCCGATCACGTATTCCTTATCGCCGTACGCAAGCTTGCCGATCGGCGAAACGACGGCCGCCGTACCACAGCCCCACGCCTCTTCTAAGCTTCCCTTTTCAAGCGACTCTAAAAGCTCTTCCATCGAGAACAGTCTTTCTTGCACCTCGTAGCCGAGCTTTTTCAGCATTTCAATACAGCTCTTTCTCGTGATCCCGGGAAGAATAGAGCCGGTCAGCATAGGCGTTACCACGACGCCGTCAATCTTAAACATGACGTTCATGGCGCCTACCTCTTCGATATATTTCCGTTCTACGCCGTCCAGCCAAAGCACTTGGGAATACCCTTTTTTCGCGGCTCTCTCGCCCGCTCTCGTACTCGCCGCGTAGTTGCCGCCGCACTTGGCGTAGCCCGTACCGCCGCGCACCGTCCGTACGTCCTCGGACTCGATCATGATCCCGACGGGGTTAATTCCCTCCTTGTAGTAGCTCCCGCTCGGCGAGGCGATCAGCATAAACGTCGCCCGCTTGACGGCGTGCACCCCAAGCGTTTCGTCGTTCCCAAAGGTAAACGGACGAAGATAGAGGGAGGTGCCGAACGACTTAGGCACAAACCTCTCTTCCAACTTGACAAAGGTCGTCAAAATGTCAAGCATATCCTGTTCGTCGATTGCGGGTAAGCTCATTCTTTCCGCCGAATTGTTCATGCGGCGAATATTTTCCATAGGACGAAAAAGCTGCACGCCGCCGTCTATCCGACGGTAGGCTTTCAGCCCCTCGAAGATCTCCGCGCCGTAATGTAGCACGGTGGACGCAGGGTGCAAAGAAATATTCCCAAAGGGAATAATGCGGGCGTCGTACCAGCCCTTTCCCTCCTCGTAGTCCATGACGAACATATGGTCGGTGAAATATTTCCCAAACCCCAGCTCGTTTTCAGGCGGCATGACTTTGGGAGCCGCCGTTTTCGTGATCTGAATATCCATAACCGTTACCACCTATCGAAAAATCGAAACGAATTTTAATACCTGATTTACAAATTTAATTATGTAATATCATAGCACAGCCGCGCCGTGTTGTCAACGGATTTTTAAGCTTTTTTTAAAATTTTTCAAAAATTTTCGTCGTCTTGTATTATATCACGCTTGTTGGATTTGTCAAGAACGTACTGCCAACTTTTTTAAAATTTTTTCCAAAACAGGCTTCACCGTTTTTGCCATGCGGTAAAATCCCAAATCGTTGGGATGGCACCCGTCCACCGTACACGCCGTCCTGTCCTCTTTCCCAAACAGCTTTTTCCCGTCGATAAAGAAAACGTTTTCGTCCCCCTCTTTTTTTGCCTGTAAATAGGTTGCCCGTATAACCCGTTTTCTCTCCTCACTCGCCTCGGGGTCAAAATCCATGTCGGGCTTACTCAAAAAAAGAATGGGCGTTTGCGGGTGCGCCTTTCTTATCCCCTCGTAAAGGGGATAATGGGTGTTTTGTAAATGCGCTACGTTCGGCGCATTATGGTCGTAATCGAGCACGAACACGGAGGCGTCGAGGCTCGC
This sequence comes from Clostridia bacterium, assembly GCA_017463325.1. Taxonomy (GTDB): domain Bacteria; phylum Bacillota; class Clostridia; order Christensenellales; family Borkfalkiaceae; genus Scatosoma. The sequence goes on along the minus strand of JAFTPK010000009.1, from coordinate 10,680 downwards.
AAGATACTCCCGCATCTCCTTTTCCCCTCTCGCTCCCCCCGAAAAGCCAAGGTTGACGTAATCGAAATCCAACCACCTCGAAAGAACGGAAATGTAATCGTTGCCCGAGTGCGAGGCACAGCCCCCTTGCGTAATGGAGCTGCCGTAAAAAACGACGGGCTTGGAATAGGTATACACTTTCGGCGGCAAAAGCTTACAGCCCGCCTTTAAACCGATATACGCCTTTTTCACCTTGTTGTACAAAGGGAAAAACAGGGCAACCTCCTTTTCCCCCGCCTCGGCAAGAGGTCTTAATCCGTCGAAGAAAAAACACCCTTCCTTTAAATCGTGCCGCTGCGCCGCCGTAGGCGAAACCATTCCGCGATACTCCCCGTTTTGATACACGGAAAACGCAAACAACATTCCCGAGGAGCTGTTGTGCGTAATATCGCTTTGCGTTTGTAAACACTTAATTGCCACAAACGGAGAATCGGTCATAAAACGCACCCGTCCCCCCGACGTATTTTCCGCAAGGTACTCGACGCCCAAGCTCACCGTTTTCGCTACGGCGTGCGGCATACGGGCAAAGCACTCCCGCTCCTTATCGTAAAACACGCCGTATAACGGCAACGTTTCCGCGTCGTACCAAACAACGTCATCACGCGTCACCGAGGTCGTTTTAAAATTTTCGTCAATCTTTGAAATATCCATGTCGTACTCCTTATAAAAACAGCCCGACGCCTGTTTACGTCGGGCAGCCTTTCTGCTTTTAGTTATTGTCGAAATTGAGAGTGTTGTACACCTTCGTTCCGTCCGAAAGCCGCACCGCAAGCACGCAGCCTCTCCAATAGCTCTTATCGTTCCAGTTGCAGGCTGCAACCTCCAAGGTCACCTCCTGTCCCGCATACGCTTGCAGCCATTCGTACTGCCCTGCACCCGAGCAATAGAGCGAAATGGAATCGCTGCCGCTCGTTAAGACGATCCCCGTCGAATAGCCGCCGCCCGTTACGGTGACGGTCGCTTTCAAAACGAATACCGTCGTCGAATAGTCCACCGTGGAATCGAGCGCGTAGAAATCAGCCACCGTCTTATCCGTCACGAATTTCGCGTCCGAATACGCCGTGTTCCCATACAAGTTGAACAGAATATCCGCGTCCACGATACAGGTCTGCCCTGCATTCGTCGAGGTATCCTCTTTTACGTAACGTTCTCTTCTACCTTTCAACACTACGGTATGCCCGATCTCTACCCCTGCAAGCTCGCTCACGTTCCCGACCTTCACGGCAATCATACTGCCGTCGTCGCCGAACAGGTAAAAACCGCTTTGATTGACGAGGGAGGGGCCAACGATCCCTTTCACGGTGATTTCGGTATCCTGCTCGGTGGTAATCGCCTGTGCAACGGTGATCGAGGGCATAGCGTCCGCGCTCTTCACCTCTACCTCCACCGTCTTTTCATACGCCGCGTAGCTACCGTACTTACCCGTGACGGTAACCGTCGCTTTCCCGACGCTGCCCGTATGCATCACCGTCTTGCCGCCCTCCGTCGCAAAGGAGAGCACGGAGGTGTTCGAGGAGGCATAGGAGAGAGTAACGCCCGAAATGGAGAACAGGGAAAGATCGACGCTCGTCGTCATCTCTTTTGCAGGGTCTGCATAATAGACGGATTCAAACTGATCTACGCCGTAGCAATCCACCGCAAGCTTGCCCGCGTCGTTCGCGTCAAAGGTAAAGCCCTCGTCCTTGACCTCAATCGGCAGGAAACGGAAGAAACAAGCACCGCTTGCGCTCTTGGCGTTGATGGGCGAAAGGTAAACGGTGCAAATTTTTCCGTCGAATTCGTCCAACCAAGCAAAGTCGCCGCCGTTGCATTGCGTGTAAACGTAATTGCCCGTTTCTCCGTCAAGGTCGTTGATGTAATAATTAACAAAGCTCGGACCCTGTACCTTTTTCACGTACGCATTTACTTTATAAATGGTGGTCGTAATATCTTGGGTGACGGGGGTATCGACGATCGCCTTCACCGTGCTTTCGGTGATCCACGATTTGTCGAAGTCATATTTGCCGCCGTCCTTGGAAACAAGAGTCGGGTTTTCAAGCTGATTACAACCCTTGTAGCCGAATTTCGCCGCGCTTGCCTGTTCGTCCTCCAAAATCCAGTAAGTCTTTTGCGCCTGTACCTTGATCTTATTGCCAACGCTGACGCTTGCCGCAAGCTCGCCGCCGTACACGTAAATAGATTGCGTATCGTCTACGAGGTACACCCCGCTAGGCACCATGCCGTACGCATAGGTGATGCTCGCCACAACGCCCTCCACTTCCACGTACGCGCCCTCTTCGGCCGCTCTCGCCTGTGCGATCGTCATTGCCTCGTGCGCCGTATCGCCGCAAACCGCACAAACGCCTTTCACGTAGTCATGCCCCGCAGCCGTGATCACGATCGTTTTAGTCGCGCCACATTCACAGGTGCAGGTAATCGCCCCGTCCTCAGTGCAGGTGGCGAATTTCGTCGTTTCACGCGTCGCGTAATCGTGCGTATGTCCGTCGCCGCAAGCGACTCCAAACAGCATCATTCCCGCAAGCAGCGCAGAAAACAGTTTCTTTATCTTTTTCATTTGTAAAACCACTCCTTATACGTTTTCTTTCTCTATTATAAAACTTTCCCTCGAAAAAGTAAAACAAAACGCAGCCAAAAAAATATTTTTTATAAAAAATATTTGCTCACCCGCCGCAACGGGTGAGCAAGCTTTAATTAGCGGTGATATGATAGGGAAGTCCGTCCACGTAAAAAGGCGGCAGCTCCGCTTGAATGAGCGGACGGGCGTAGTCAAGGAAAGGGGGCAACATATCGGTATGAGTTGAATTGATCCATTCGACGGGGATCTTTTTCTCAAAATTCGCAATCCTCTCAATTTCCACCGTTCCCGTCGTGCATTGATAGGGCTTATCGGAAAGCCGAACGAGGGTGATTGCCACGCCGCTCTTTCCGCTTTGCGCCGCAAGCACCGCCGCGCCGCCCACCTGATACGCCTCCGTAATATCCGTGCGACTGGTCAAATGCCCGCAGCAGCGTTGCAGAGTGGAAAGCTCGATCGCGCGGGTCTTGGTATTAAGCGCCTTGGCACACTCGTTGGCAAGATAGCGTGCCGTACCCGTCAATTTTTTATGTCCGAACGAATCGACGTCCTGCACGTTATCCGACAGCTCGCACACGTACCGCCCGTCGGGCAGCTTCACCCCCTCGCTCACCGCGATCACGATACTCTTTTTTTTCTTTTGCATAGCCGTCACTTTCTTTAAAAAGCCCTCGACGGTGAACGGGATCTCGGGCAAGCAGATCATATCGACGCCCTCAGAGTCCTCCCCCCGCGCAAGTGCGCTGGCCGCCGTCAGCCAACCCGCGTTTCTACCCATGATTTCCACAATCGTAACGTAGTTCGTTCCGTACACGGTGGCATCTCTTATGATTTCTTTCATCACCGTCGCCACGAATTTCGCCGCGCTCCCGTACCCCGGGGTATGGTCGGTGATCATCAAGTCGTTGTCTATCGTTTTCGGCACGCCGACGAAACGAATCGGGCTGCCTATCCTTTTCCCGTACTCGGAGAGCTTGGAAATTGTGTCCATACTGTCGTTGCCGCCGATATAGAAAAACCAACCGATCTGATACTGCTCTAAAAGGGAAAAGACTTTTTTGTATTCCGACTCGTCCTCTTCCGCTTTTTTCAGCTTATAACGACAGCTCCCCAAAAAGGAGGAGGGCGTGCGTTTTAACAGCTCGATCTTGATTTCCTCATCAAGTAAAGCGTTCAGGTCTAAAAGCCGACCCTCTAAAAGTCCCGCAATCCCGTTCTCCATACCGTACACCTTTTCCGCGCCCGCCTTTCTCGCCGCTTGATACACCCCCGCAAGACTTGCGTTGATCACCGAAGTCGGTCCGCCCGACTGTCCTACGATTACGTTCATTTTTTCCGCCTCCTAAAATTTTTCTTTATTCTATCACACCCGAAACGAGTTGTCAATATAAAAACGATCGCATTTTTCCAACTATTACAGCAATCGTAAAAAATCGACCGCCTGATAGGCGGCCGTGTTTCGATTAAATTTTAAACGCCTTTTCCACGGGTACGGCGCACACCGTGCCTTTGGCTTTCGTTGAAAGCCCGAATTCAGCGTTCACGCTCTCCATGATTTCCTTACGCGACGCTACGGGCGCAAGAATGGAAATAATTTCTCTTTCCTCGCTCGCCTCCTCGTCGCCATAGCCGTCCAGCCGTTCCAGCCCCGCAAGACGTCCGCGCATGACGGTACCCCCCGTCGCGCCCGCTTTTTTCGCCGTCTTCATCACCTCTTCCGAATACCCTTGATTGACGGAAATAAAAATCATCTCGTATTTACGTTCGTTATCCACCTTTCGTTTTCCTCCTTTTTCCAAGGCGACCCCGCGTTCGAGGATCTCTGCCGTCACACGACCGATCGCCGTCAACCGCGTGATCATTGTCAGTCCGCCGTAATGCGTATTTTTTCCAACCACCTGTCCTTGTTCTGCCGCAAACGACGCCAACGCACGCTCCGACGCAAGACTGATCACGACGTCTTTTTCACTATTGACCAGCCCGAAAATATCCTTCATTTCCGACGGCGCTGTGCCGTGCCCTACCGTTTGTAAATGAAAGCGGATCCCGCGGGCGTTAAGCAGCTCGATCAATTCCTTACCCTTGCCGCGCTCAACGATAGAAAACAGTATTTTTATCTTATTCATGCGCCCGCCTCCTCTTCGTAATAAAGCATGTCGTCGCATACCTGCCCCAGCTCTTCACGCGTTTTCTTCAAACGGCGCGCCGCCCTTACCTTGGACACAAGACCAAGCACCTGAATAGTGATAAGCGGAGTCATGGCGATAAATGCAACGATCCCGAACGCGTCCGTCATGATATTGCCGCCGATCGCCTCGCACGCGCCCACCGCGAACGGAAGAATAAACGTTGTCGTCATAGGGCCGCTGGCAACGCCGCCCGAGTCGAACGCGATCCCCGTATAGATGTGCGGGACGAAAAAGCTGATCGCAAGAGAAATGGCGTACCCGCCGATCAAGAAAGGCAAAATGGAAATGCCCAGTAGCACGCGGAGCATAGACAGTCCCACCGAAACGGCAACGCCGATGGAAAGCGCAAGACCGATCGAACGGCGAGAAATGGCACCGTTGGTCACCTCCTCGACCTGCGTCTTTAAGGAATGAACGGCAGGCTCTGCCGAAACGACAAAATACCCCATGAGCATACCGATCGGGATCAGCCACCACGCCGTGCCGCCCGAAACGATCCCCGAGCCGATCAGCTTCCCTACGGGCATAAACCCAACGTTCGCGCCGCAAAGGAAGAGTACCAGTCCCACGTACGTGTATACGAACCCCACGCACATTCTCAATACTTGGCTCTTATGAAATCTTCTAAATACGATTTGATACAGGAAAAACAGCGCGACGATAGGAAGAAATGCAATCGCCACTTCCTTTAAATAGGCAGGGAATGCGTACACAAAGCTCAAAAACGCCTCCTGCGTCGTACCCGCCGCAACGATCACCGTTTGCGTCGTTTCCGCTTGCGCGTCGAAAAACAGACTTAAAACGAGCACGGACAAAATAGGACCGATACTGCAAAGCGCGACAAGACCGAAGCTGTTCTCCCCCGATTTGCTGCTGTCTTTCCCCGCGCCCGCAACACCCGCGCCGAGCGCCATAATAAACGGCACCGTGATCGGCCCCGTCGTCACCCCGCCCGAGTCGAACGCCGTCGGGATAAAATCTGCCGCCACGAAAAAGGTGAGCAAAAACACCGCCGCGTAGAAAACGATTAAAAGTCTGGAAAGGGGCACCCCTTTTTTCGCCCGCCAAACGGCGACGGAAAGGAAAATCCCCACGCCCACCGCAACACAAACGATCAGCGTCATATTTGGAATGGACGGCACCTGCTCCGCAAGAACTTGCAAATCGGGTTCTGCAATCGTGATCAACATTCCTAAAAGAAAACAAACGATCAACGAAAAGAAAATTTTCTTGGATTTTCCCACCTGTACGCCGATCCCCTCGCCAAGCGGCTGCATGGAAAGGGTGGAGCCTATGGTGAAAAAGCTCATACCGATAATAAGTAAAAGCGTCCCGAACAAAAATTGCACGAGAATACCCGCGCTGATCGGCGCAATCGTGATGCTGAGAAGCAAAACGATCGCCGCGATAGGCAGCACGGATGACATAGATTCCATTACGACGCTTTTAATACGGTTCATTTTCTTTCCTTAACGCTTATTCTTTATTATAGTCTATCATAAAATTTCCCTTTTGTCAATTCTACCGCTCGTCGTTTTTTTGTGAATTTTTGATAAAATCCCCCGAAAAAAGAAAAAGCCTCGCAAAAGGCTTTTTCTTGTGGAGCGTTTTAGTCGTTTTTCGTCATAGCGTAAGGGTCGAGTATCCTTGCAAGCTGTCCCTCCTCCATCAGGCCGTACTGCAAGATCAAATCTTTGATTTTGACGTTCTTTTTCAACGCCTCCTTGGCAAGTTCAGCCGATTTTTTATATCCTAAATAGGGGCAGAGCGCAGTCACGACGCCCACGCTTTCGTAGGTCAATTGCTCGCAGCGCGCCTTACTTGCCGTAATGCCTACGATACAGTTTTTCGTCAGCGTCCGCACCGCGTTGGTAAGACAGACGATCGACTCGAACAGCTTATAAAAAATCACAGGCTCGAACGCGTTCAATTCCAACTGCCCTCCCTCTGCCGCCATAGCGATCGTCATATCGTTGCCAATCACAAGAAATGCCACCTGCGAAACCACCTCGGGAATCACGGGGTTGATCTTGCCGGGCATAATGGAAGAGCCGTTCTGTTTAGCAGGCAACGTAATCTCGCTTAACCCTGTCTTAGGACCGCTCGACATCAGGCGCAAATCGTTGCACATTTTGGACAAATTAACGGCGCACGCCTTTAAACTGCCCGAAACGGACACGAACCCGTCTACGTTTTGCGTCGCGTCAATTAAATCTTCCGCGCGAAGCAACGCTCTGCCACTCTGCGCCGAAAGCTCCCCTACGATCCCCTTTAAATATTCCCGTCCGACGTTGACGGAGGTGCCGATTGCCGAGCCGCCTAAATTGACGACGGTCATTTCCTTCAACGCATAGGTAAGCCGCGCCATGTCCCGTTTGAGCGCGGACGCGTAAGCGTTAAACTCTTGTCCCAAGCGAACGGGTACGGCGTCCTGTAATTGCGTTCTACCCATTTTCACAATCCCGTCGAACTCCCTGCCCTTTTCTTCCAAGGCGATAATCAATTCGCCAAGAGCGTCCAAAAGCCCGTCCGTAAGTTCCAGCACCGTCAGTTTTCCCGCCGTAGGAATGACGTCGTTGGTGGATTGCGAGGCGTTCACGTGATCGTTCGGGTGGCAAAGATATTCTCCCTTTTTGCCCCCCAAAAGCTCTGTCGCGCGGTTGGCAAGCACTTCGTTGACGTTCATATTCACCGTCGTACCTGCGCCGCCCTGCACCGCGTCCGTAATAAAGTCGCCGTCAAATTTCCCCGCAAGCGCCTCGTCTGCGGCAACTACGATTACATTCGCGATCGCCCCGTCTATGTACCCGCATTTCCCATTGACGATCGCCGCCGCTTTTTTAATACGGACGATATTTTTAACGAACGAACCGTTCATGCGGTTGCCCGTAATTTGGAAATTTTCAAATCCGCGCAAGGTCTGCACGCCGTAATAGGCATCGGTCGGCACCTCCATCACACCGATCGAGTCACTTTCCATTCTCATTTTTTCAGTCTTCTCCTTCGCTCAAACTTTACACGTATAGTATAACACAGGATTTTAATAATTGCAACGGTTTTTAAGGAGAAAAATGAAAATTATATCAACTTTTTTGATTTGTTTTATTTGTTTTTTTGATTATAAGCCCACTTAAAAAGCCCTTTAAACATAAAAAACGCGGCCTTAAAAGCCGCGTTTATGCGTGAAATAATATAAAAAATTTATACCCTGCCGTAGAACTTTTCCAAAACCTAACCGCTCCAAGTAGAAGAAGAATATTCTATCCCGTGCTTTTTACAAAATTCCCAAAAAAGCGGATCGTTGAAATTTTTTCCAAACGCCGTTTCAATCATTTTCTCCAACGAGCCTTTATATTCTTTTTTCAAGGCAAGCAGAAATTTTTTTGAATTTTCCTTGTTGAAATAATACGTTTTTTCAAAATCACCGCCACCGAATTCGGACACGCCGTAATCCTCGTATCCGATACTTATCTGTCCTTTTGTTTTGGTGACCCAAAAACCGCTGGTTCCCTCTCTCATAAAACCCTCCCAACACTACAATAACGACTTCCCAAAAAAATTTTTTAGTCGACTGTAATCTTCGTCAATACGCTGTATTCGCCGTCTTGCATTGCATTCGTCGCAAATACCACGCTTTCTTCGCCGTTTCCGCCGATACCGATTTGCAATTCGTATTCCCCGCGCAGTAAATCTTTCGGAATAGAAAGCTCTATCTCCTCTTCATATTTACCCTCAATCCACTTGCGAATATCCACGTCTGTTTCAAACGTCTTTTCGTTTTCACTATTTTTTAAACGGATATACAGCGGTAATTTATGATAAATCGGCGCAACCCCTACATTCTCAATAACAAGTCTTAACGATAAGTTTTCGCCACGTTTTACAATCTCTTCCGTTTCTACTTCGTCAATAACGAAATGATAGCCCATCTTTGCTATCCATTCGTCGATTTTATCTTTCCATTCCCAAGGGATAGGCAAGGATTTTGCATTAAAGGTACTGACGTGCCACGAAAGCAAAGTCTGCATGATTTTATCCAAATCCCAGCCTTGGCGCTTCCATTCGCCAAGCCACCAGTACGCCTCAAAGGATACGTGTCCTTTTTTCCAAATATCGCCCATTTTTTCTACGCGAGGCGGTAAATTTTCATAGGTCAAATTCGGTCTACCGATACAGTCCGCACGCCAACCCATTGATGTCTTTTCGTTGGAATGTTTCACAAGCCAAGGAATACAGGTTTGCCCTATCAATAAGGTATTTTTAAACACGTCCGTGTAAATATCTACAAACTTTGCAAGCTGTTCTTGGGTAAACCAGTCCACGTGACTGCCCTCCCCCCAAGACCCGGGCAGGGAAATATCCACAAATGCCAGCGTAGGATCACTATCAAAACGTTCGCCAAATGCGCGTACCGCTCTCCCAAAATATTCCAAGAATTTCGGGTCTTTCGGACAGTCCTTTACTCTCATTCCTTCGGGGCGTGCCGGACAGTCGATTTTCGTCTTTAACCAATCGGGTACGTCGTCGCTTTCACGCGTGCTGTGCTGCATAATTCTAAACATCACCGTTTGGTCGTTTTCCTTTGCTTTACGCAAAATATCCTCAATAAACTCGTACCTGTATACTCCTTCCTGAGGTTCAAACTCCTTCCAAAGAATACGAATATACACGACGGAACAATCGGGATAGTAACCTTGCGCTCGCCCTTTTTCTTCCACGTAGGCAGGCACGGGATAACACTCCACGTGCTCCGTTTCCGTCATATTATTTTCGGGCTTTACCACTAAATCGGAATACAGTTCGTCGTTTCTGAAATGCTGAAAGCTCGTAAAACCGATATACGGATTTTGCTTTTTCTCTCTTTGATAACTAAAAGTTGTTTTTTTCATTTTCTCTCGATCCTTACAATATCTTTTTATTTTTTCGCAAAATTAAATAACGTTTACCGTTAAATCCATTGATAAATTTACTAATTTATATTTCTTTCCTTTATACATCTTTAATTTAGTTTAACATATTTAATGAAATATTGCAAGAAATATGAAATAAAATTTATGCCGCCATATACGAAGTATATTTCATATCCGCAGGATATTTCATAATCTTATTATTTCACTTATGCCGTCAGGCATAAATTTCATTGAAAGGGTTACACCTGTTTTAATTCGATAAATTGGAATTTGACGGTCTTATTTCAATCTTCCCAATTTTGCTGTGTTTGCAATCACAATCAGTGTAGTTTGAGCATCAAGCACCTGTTCGGGGTTGATATTTACGGTGACTTTCTCGCCTTTCTTGATAGCGACAATATTGAAGCCGTATTTTTTGCGGAGATTCAATTCGATCAAGTTCTTACCGCACCATTCGTCCTTCACGTCGATCTCAACCATTGACACATCCTTTGACAAAGAAATCATATCAATGAAGCCAGAGCTTAAGAGATTCTTGGCAAGGCGGATTCCTGACTCATGCTCGGGAAATACCACCTGATCTGCACCCACACGAAGCAATATCTTTTGTTGCATCTCATTGGCGCATTTTGCGATAACGGTTTTCACACCTGCCTCTTTACAAAGCGTGACCGCCATCACACTCGCTTCAAGGTTACTTGCCATACATACAATGACCGTATCAATACTTCCAATTCCAAGGCGTGAGATGACCTCCGCATCGGTCACGTCAGCGCATTTACATACGGGCAGATATGCCGCTGCATCGTTGACGATTCTTTGCTCAGTATCTACGGCAATGACTTCCATGCCGTTCTCTACAAGTTCTCTTGCCACGGCTGTGCCGTATCTTCCAAGTCCAAAGATTGCGTATGTTTTCTTTGTTTTCATTGTTCTTCTCCTTTATCCTATACTGATATCTTCCGTC
>JAFTPK010000003.1 GCA_017463325.1 Clostridia bacterium | reverse complement strand
GCTTGACGCCCTCCGCGTTTGGTTTGAGTGTCTTGTTATTCTGTAAGTAACTAAAACTGTAAGCTATTCGCACGAGCTTCCGCCTCCGTTTGAGTGTCTTGTTATTCTGTAAGTAACTAAAACACCCTTTCGCAAAATACTCGTCCGTCGGGGGTTTGAGTGTCTTGTTATTCTGTAAGTAACTAAAACGAAATCAACAATCGCTTCCCATACAGCTACGTTTGAGTGTCTTGTTATTCTGTAAGTAACTAAAACTTACTAAATAAAAAAATAATATCCTACTATGTTTGAGTGTCTTGTTATTCTGTAAGTAACTAAAACGTAATATATAGCCTGTGATGATCTGATATAGTTTGAGTGTCTTGTTATTCTGTAAGTAACTAAAACATTCGTATGCGCTGAACTACCAAAAATCCAGTTTGAGTGTCTTGTTATTCTGTAAGTAACTAAAACTATTTTTTTTAAAAAATCAGCTCGTCGTCGGTTTGAGTGTCTTGTTATTCTGTAAGTAACTAAAACTGCACCAACGATCCCGCCCCAACGATCACGGTTTGAGTGTCTTGTTATTCTGTAAGTAACTAAAACCGTCATTTTTTCTCCTCCTGTTGTAAGCTCGTTTGAGTGTCTTGTTATTCTGTAAGTAACTAAAACTTTTTTTATACCCTAATTAGATCTAACGCGGTTTGAGTGTCTTGTTATTCTGTAAGTAACTAAAACAAGCGGCAGACAACGCGAAACGGCAATTGCGTTTGAGTGTCTTGTTATTCTATAAGTAAAGAGACGAAGGAAAAGGGATTTTCTTTCGTTTTTTATTTTTCCGTCGTTCTAAAAAAAGATGTGAAAACTATATAATATACAGGAGTTAAGAAAAGACTCCTAATATTGTATAGGAAATTTGACGTGGAACTGGATAGATTAGAGGGTAATAAAGCTGTATATACGGATAAAGGGAAGACGATTACGGTTATCAGAGAATATTCTTCAGAAGAGGATATAGATTTTTCGGCTGTTTTAGAAACGTTGGGTCGAATTATGGAACAAGAAAATAAGGATATACAAGCAGATGAAAAAGGATAATAATTATAGAGTTGGTATTTATTGTCGCTTGTCGCAAGAAGACGGAAAAGAGGAAAGTCAATCTATAAAAACGCAAAAAGATGTTATTTTGGATTATGTAACAAAGGAAGGTTGGCATGTCGTAGATATTTATGCGGATGACGGTTATACAGGTACAAGCTTCAATCGTCCTGAATTTTACAGGATGCTTAAAGATATTGAAATGCAAAAAATAAACTTAGTTATAACCAAGGACTTATCTCGTTTGGGTAGAAATTATATTTATGCAGGCTATTATATAGAAGATTATTTCCCAGCGCATAACGTTCGATATATTGCGATAAACGACGCCTTTGACAGTATGGACGAGGACAGTTGTGATTTTATGCCGCTCAAAAATTTTATCAATGAGTGGTACGCCAAAGACATATCAAAAAAAATTCGTTTTACGTTAGATGGAAAGGCAAAAAACGGCGAACCGAGAAATACAGTATTTCCTATTTTTGGCTATGCTTATAACGAACGCTTTGAGAGAGTACCCGATCCTGAAACGGCAGAAATTGTTCGATTGATATATAGAAAATACATTGAATACGCCTCGTCTTCGCGCGTGGCAAAATATCTTCAGGGGGAGGGTATATACATACCGAGATTTTACAATGCGGTTAAATATGGTTATAACAAAGCAAAAATTCTTTCAATGCCGAAAGAAACGCATACTGCTTGGACATCGGGGATGATTAGAGATATTATTGTAAAAGACGCATATTTAGGGACGTATAAAACAGCTCAAACGAAAGGTATAAGTTTTAAAAATAAAAAAAGGAAGAAAAATGATGACTGCTATGTTTTTGAGCATCGCTACGAAGCGCTTATAGATAAAGAAACGTGGGAAACTGCAAATGAAATTATGCGAAAAACACGTTCGGGTACAGTTTTAGTGGAAGATAATAATTTTAAAGGATTGTTGTTTTGCCAGGATTGTGGTAGGTTGTTACGGTTGGAGAGAAGGAAGAATGTAAAGAAAAATACTTACGATTATCGCTATTATTGCAACAATAAGGAATGCAGACAATCGAATTCCATATCAAAAAAAGCATTAGAAGAGATTATTTTGAAAGAACTTGAACATATAAGAGTGGCGATTTTATCGAATAAAACTGTATTGATGCAGTATCTAAATCGTAGTCAAAGAAAATTAGGTAATAAAGTTGAGTATATAGAAAGCGCTATGCAAAAATCCAAAGAAATGACTCTTAAAATTGACCAAAAAATAGCATTAATTATTGAGAAAAAGTCGGAGGGGATGCTTCCTGATTCCACCTTTTATCACTTGATGCAAAATTATAAAAAAGAAAAACAAGTTTTTGATGAAGAGTTTGTAAAACTTCGAGCCTTAAAAATAGATTCAAGTCCTTATAATGTGAAAAGTGCGATTGATGTCATAAAACAACTTAAAACAATAGACTTAACAGCACTATTACGATATGATTTTTTACAAAAAGCAATAAAAAGTATACATATAAAAAGTGAATATATTAACGGCTCTATTCACAATCGAAATATGAAATTGAACGTTCAATATAATATTCCTATTAAAACAATAAAATCTGTTATCATAAATGAAGAGTAAAGCCGCTATTTATGTTCGATTATCACGTGAAGACGAAGATAAAATAGATCAACAAAAAGAGTCAAGAAGTATTATTAATCAAATTAACGCGTTACAAGCTATTGCGGAAGAAAATGGTTTTTTAGTATATAAAGTCTATTCGGATGACGGGTATAGCGGAAGTGACTTTAACCGTCCAGCGTTGAGGGCGTTATTAAGCGATGTGGAACAAAAAAAATTCCAAGTCTTGCTTATAAAAGATTTGTCAAGGCTAGGTCGCTCGTTGCATAAAGTTGGAGAATTGATAGAAAATATTTTTCCGTTCTATGGAATAAGAGTAATTTCAGTAAACGATAAGTACGACAGCAATACGTATAAAGACGACTTGTCAATTATATTTAGAACCTTTTTAAACGACTACTATTTAAAAGAGTTCAAAAAAAAGTGCAGGAAAGTTCGAATTCATTATTCGCAAACTAAACACCTAAATTATTATTCGAAATATGGCTATCGTTATGATGATAACGGGAAAGAGATAATTGACGAATATGCTGCCGATATCGTTCGGGCAATTTATCTTTATATAGGATATCATACATATTCTTGTGGCGCAGTAGCAAACAAATTAAATGCCGAAAACGTGCTAACGCGTTCGGCGTATGCGACAAGTGTACTTGGCTTGAAAGCACTACATAGAAAAGCTCCGAATAAATGGACTGCGGATATGGTTTGGTCTATTGCAACTGATTACGAATATTGTGGACATTCAATTAACTGGATACGGCATAAAAAAGAGGAACAAGTTTTACTAAAAAATACTCACTGTAGAATTATATCTGAAGAGTTATTTTCAAAGGTGCAAAAACAAATAAAAAATCATTCTAAAGTAAAACTAACCTTAGAGCATTTAGGGAAAAAGATAGTGGATATACAAACCGAAAAGAATTTGTTGTTTTCAAAAAAACAGCAAATTTATTTTTTAAGGGATGGTAACAAAAGAATATATTCTATTGCAAAAAAAGACTTAGAAGAAGTTGTGAGCTTAGAGCTTATCTATATGATTGAAGTGTGTATTGAGCAATATCGAACAAAAAAACAAGAAAAAGATAAACAAATTTTGAAAAAATTACAATGTGATTACGCGACTTTAATAGAAGATAATTTCCAAGGAAAAGTAGATAAGATAAGTTTTCAAAAACGAGAGAAAATCCTTTTGAAGAAAATAAGAGAAATAGAAAAGAAAGAGCAAGAAAGCGATTTAACAAACGAAGTTTTAGACTATCAAAAGTTATTAAAGCAATGGAAAAATAGAAGACTGATAGATTATCAAACGATGAACGCTTTATTAGAAAAAGTGCACATTTTAGAATGTAAAGATAATAGTATAACGATTAAATTAAACATAAGCACTACAAAATATTAGAATTTAACATTTTTTTGCTAATCATACAGAAAATATGACAGGTAAGATTATTTTTCGGCAAAAAAGTTTACACACTTTTTAATGTTAAGAGGTACGGCACAAAAGTATGAAAACGGCCGTATCGCCGCGGGAAAGTACGTTTCTTCGTTCGTGGGATTTTTTCCTGCCGACGCTCCGAAATATTTAGCGCTCGTCGTCGTGGACGAACCGCAGGGCGCGTATTACGGCTCGGTGGTGGCAGCGCCGTGCGCGGGTGAAATCTTCCAAAGGATTATCGACTTGAAAAACATACAGCCGAGCAAATAAAAAAAGACGGGCTTACCGAATTTTCGGTAAGCCCGTCTTTTAAAGTTATAAAAGTCTTCGTACAACGGGCGGAGCGATCAGTCCGAAGGGTTCTCTGGCGTCGAAGAAAGAAAGGGGATCCTTTCTTTCGTTTGCTAAGGTGTTGCGGAATAGATACGCTATGCGGTGCGTTCCCTTTTCAAGCGTTATGCGGGTAAATCTTGCGGGCGCGGCAAGCCGTATTCCTTGGCTCACGTCGTCCACGATAAGTTCTACCGAGCCGCCGAGCGCGGAAAATTCCCATTCGTATTCCCCGCCCTCGAACGCCCGTTCAAAGCAGTAGCGCACCCCGCCCGAGTAGTCGGGCATAAGAGTGTTGAGCGCGCCTGCCTCGGTATTTTCGCTAACAGGAACGAACCCTGCTTTTTCTTCCCGTTCGAGCAAGTACCGCGTGGGCATTGCGAGCGGCTTTTCATAGAGTGGATCGGTACATGCCCCCTGCAAAAGCAGTCTTGTTTCGCCGCGTTCAAGCCGTAAAGCAAACCTCTTGGAAACGTTTCTTTCAAGCCCGCTCGTCGGGTCGTACAGACGGTAAGCACCGCTTTCGGAAACGGAAAATTCCACCTCCTCCCCCTCGCCCAAATAAAAGAGCATAGGCGTTTCGCCGTCGAGGATACGGACGTTTGGAGCAAAGCCGACGACGGAAAGTAGCCCGCAGTAGCGTTTTTGTAACGCCGCGTAATCCGCTTGACTGCGGAAAAGAATTTCCACGCCCGCCGTTTTTGCCTGTTGCAGGCTTTCTTCCACCCACGGTGGCAAATACTCGCAATCGGGTACGAGCAAGGTGGTAACGCCCGAGGCAAGGAGCTTTTCGTGGGGCACGATCATAAACGGGATCTGCCGCTCGCAAAGCTCGCGGCATACGCCGTCGATACTCTCATATTTTCGCCCCGACCATTCCGCTTCGGCGTGATACAGTACGCCCACTTTGGGCTTTTTGCGATTTTTCGTGCGCGCGAGAATATCCTTGGTATAGCGCATTAACTCGCAAAAGGCGGGGTAAACGGGATTTTTTCCGTTCTCGTAGAAATGGGGCGGGCAATCGTCGTTGTTCTCGTCGGGGCAAAAGGCGTGCGGAATAAAGTGGTCGATCCCGCCGACGAGCATTACGTCTGTCATCCATTTCATATCCCGTGCCGATTCTCCCCAACCGAACGCGCCGAACAGCTCGCAAACGGAGCCGCGCTTATTTTCGTCCAGCCACGCTTCGGAAACGGCGAGGGCGGGGAGGGTGTGCAAATAAAAATCGGGATCGGCAAACCCGCCGAATACTTTTGCGATAGAGGGGCAGTCCGTCCAACCCGTTTTGATCTGATGCAACACGACGTCCACGCCCGCGAGGTTCTGTCCCGCTTGACTTTTAAAATAATGCCCTGCGGAGCGTCCGCTGCTCGTATGCGCGCCTTGGTCTTCTATAATATGTCCTGCGTATGCGACGCCGCGCTTTTTGCACCACGCGCCGATTTGCCCCGAAAAATTGCGGGCGTATTCTTCCGTCACCGCGTCCATAAACGCACAGCGTACCCGTTCGTAGCCGTCACAGGGATACCAAAGCGATAACAGGTCGTCGAAAGAAAATTGCCCAAGCCGCGCTCGCATTTTTTCAAACACTGCTGTGGAATAAGGATAAGCCGCGCCCACAAGCCCGAGCGTGTGTTCACGCGGGGTATTTTTCACGAGGGGGAGCTGGGTGTAGCCGTCGCAAAGCCTCGGCTCGTCAGAGAAAAACCCGACGATCGTTTTTCCGAAATCGCTTTTATAGCGCGCGTAAAATTTCTCGTATACCTCGTCGAGGAGCACCCGCACCGAATCGGGGTTCATCATATCAATAAAATTTTCCTTTTCCGCGCCCCGCGTAGACTGATACAAACAGGCGAAACGGTACTTGCCCTTGGGTAGGGTGGGAAGCAGCCATTTCCCCTTGGCAAAGGCGGTGACGTCTATTCGTTTTCCGTAGTCCAGCTCGCCGCCTGCGTAAGGGATCGCAAACGCGGCAAGTAGCTTATCTTCCTCTTGCGGGCAGATAGGTAGCTGCGTCACCTCGCCGTGAGATAAGGCGTCGTAATGATCGCAGACGAGCCGTTTGGCTCTTTTCTTTTCGTCCGCTTGGGCGAGCTTTTCGTTCGCTATGCCCGTCGGGTAGCGCTTGTCGTCGAGGATCCAAACCTGCATATTTCGCTTTTTTGCAAGAGAAAGGACGTTTTCAAAATCCTGCCAAAAGCCGTCCTCGCAAAATTCGTCGTGAACGCGCGATTCTACGCAAAAGGCGTCTATTCCCGCGTTTTTAATTGCGTCGATTTCTTTGGAAAAGTCATGTGCATGCCCTGTCAGCCAAAGGAAAGGAAAAATATTTTTCATCTCTTTTCTCCCTTTTTTTCTTCATTATATTTTGAAAATTTACGGTTGTCAAGCGAAAAATCGCCAAATAACAAAAACTGCACGAAAATTTTTTTTGTTAAAAAATAAAAGCATTTTTTACTATATATCACACATTTTTTGCTATTGCAATGAAAAAATAATCAAGCTATAATTACGATAGCGGCAAAAAGGCGCGGTCTTTTTTGCGTAATAAAATTGCCGAAATAAATTTTTTAAGAGGTGTCAGGAAAATGTTAAAAAACTATGTAACTCCCGACGTCAAAGTGACTTCGCTGGAAACGTCGGATATCGTCACGGCAAGCGGTGTCACCGACGGTGTGGGCTTGCAATGGAAGAGCGAATGGGGCGAAACCCTTTTCGGGGAATAAGGAGGGCAGAAACATGAGAAAGACAAATAAAAAATATTTACTTTCGGCGGCGGCTCTGCTCTGCGTAGGGTTCACGGCGATCGGCGGCGCGGCGATCAGCGCAAGCGCGGCGACAAACAACGACAAATCGGTGTTTTACGTAAAAGACGGCGCGTCGGTCAAGCTGATGGAAAATGAAAACGACAGCGGTATCCGTTTCAATTTCATGATAGAGGAAGAATATTTTAAGACGATCGACTTCACGACGAGTAAGATCAACGCAAAAATCATTCCCACGTCGCTTTTAAACGGTACCGTCACCTCCGACGCGCTGATTGAAAGCGAGGACGCGCAAGTAAGCGAGATCAGCTCCGACAAATGGAATTTGTACGAAGTAGAGGTAGAAGAAGGAGTTTTTGAAACCTACGTAGACGATAACGGCGACAAATGGATGACCTCGTACGCATATTTGTACGGACTTCCCGAAGAGGCGTACGGGATTGAAATTTCCGCGGTAGGGTATATCACGACGAACGACGCCGTGGTGTATCAAACGGACGTGACAACTCGTACCATGTCGTACGTGGCTTCGGCGGCTTTATACGACGAAAAGGAAACTTGGACAACGACGGAGCAATCCATTCTCGGCGCTTACCTTGACGGTTATGATTACGAGCTGGCTCTTCCTGTTGCGTCGGGCAATCTGTTTAAAGCGGTGAAAGCGGAGGACGAAACGAGCGTTTCCTCCACGGTGTCCTTGACGGCGACGACGAAAGCACCCGTACCCGTAACCTATACTTCTTCCGATACGGAAGTTGCAACGGTAGACGAAAACGGTAAGGTAACGGCGGTTGGCGCAGGGGAAGCGACGATCACGGCGACGACGGCGAAAATCAAAACGGGCACGGCTGATCCCGAGCAGGAAACGGCTACTTATAAGCTCACCGTTTACAATTATAACAGCGTAAGCACGGCAGAGGAATTCGTTGCCATGAACGCCGCAACCGCGTACGACTATTACGCGCTCACCGAGGATATCGACTTTACGAATAAGCCCATTTCCACGGCGGCAGGGGCAACGTACGCTCCCGTCAGCGCGTTCTACGGCGTATTCGACGGAAAAGGTCACGCGCTGAAAAATATCACGGTTACGGGTGATAATGCAATCGGCGCGTGCGTATTTAGCGAAGTCAGAGGTGCGGTGAAAAACGTATTCGTGGAAATGCAAATGGACCCCGCAATTATCAACGTAAAAGACAGCGCGTTCATTAAAGAGCTTTACGGCGGCGGCGAGGGCGTAGAAAATTGCTACGTAAAATTCACTTCGGGCATTACGCAATACAAGAACGAAAACGGCCGCGCAATTGCCGCAATTGTTTCGACGGTAAGCTCGCAAAACGGCGAGGCGGTTATTAAAAATTGCGTCGGCATCATGGATCTTTCGGGTGGCGTTACCCATCCCGCTACGCCGTTTGGCGGCGCGGCAAGTATCGTCGGCGGCGTGAAGTGGAACAATTCTACGGTCAATATCGAAAACTGCTACGGTGCGGTCTTGGTGAAAGAGGGCGACGCGGTACATACGCCCAAGCTCAACAGTCAGGATACGAGCGGCTATTCCGTAACGGAGGGCTACGAGGAAGTAACTCCCGTATACAACGAAGAAACCTCTGCGGCTTACGCAACGGTGGCTGAGGTATACGCGGCGGCAAAGACGGGTATGACGGCGGCAAACGGTTGGAACGAATACTGGACGGTAGACGCCGAGAACGGTTGGCTCAAATTCAACGAACAGTATATTTACGTTGCCAACGCACCTGCGTTGAACGAAGCGGAAGTGCAATTGTTTGCGGTGAAAGATACCAACCTGAACAAGGTGGCGGCAAGCGTAGAGCTTTCGGTTGCAAACGCGATCGGCGCGGTAAGCTACGTTTCCTCCAACGAAGAAGTGGCGACGGTTGACGCAAACGGTAAAGTGACGGCAGTCGGCGCAGGTACGACGACGGTCACGGCAAGCTGCGGCGGCTATGAAATGACCTGCGAAGTCAGCGTGAAGAACTATTACGAAATCAGCAATGCGGCAGATTTTGCGGCGACGCTGATGACGACGGCTGCAAACTCCAAATTGACGGCGGATTACTACTACGCATTGACTACGGATATTGATTTCGGTAACAATATTATCAATACGACGGCGGGGTATCAGACGGTCGGTTGGGACGGCGTGACTACGGGATACGACGGTGATGCGTATACCATTTTTGCGGGAACTTTCGACGGTTTCGGTCATACCGTTACTATGACGGCTTCTTCTAATCTTGGTACTGCTACGGGGAATGCGGGCTTTGCCTGTTTGTTTGGTAAAGTTACGGGCACGATAAAAAATCTTGGGTTTGTGATGACGGCGAAAGTTTTAGGCGTAACTCAAGCAAGACTTTGCGGTATGGCTGCTATGCTGACGGATGGCGCAACGGTTAGCAATTGTTATTCGAGTGTCGCCTCGCCTTACTATTCCAACGGGAATTATCCCGTAGCACCGATCGCTTCTTACGTT
This sequence comes from Clostridia bacterium, assembly GCA_017463325.1. Lineage (GTDB taxonomy): Bacteria > Bacillota > Clostridia > Christensenellales > Borkfalkiaceae > Scatosoma. Next base: position 121,897 of record JAFTPK010000003.1, on the reverse strand, counting down.
TCTTCTACCAACATTGCAACGCCCGTGACGATTGAAAACTGTGTCGGCGTGTTACAGGACATTACGACGAACAGATCGTCGGGTTTTGCAAGCGGCTTGATCGGTCGTGTCGACGGTAGCGGAACGGTTTACATTAACAATTGTTATGCGGTCGAGATTGATCCCGCGGATACGACGGCGGGAACGCCTGAGGTGTACGATTCCAACGGTACTTCTTGGAAAGTGCCTACGGTGACGAACACGAACGCGTACTTGACGGTTGCGGCTATGTTCGACGCGGCAAAGACGGGGCTTACCAAGGCAAACGGTTGGAACGGCTACTGGACGGTAGACGGGACGACGGGTACGTTGAAATTCGGCTCAACGGTGATTTATCAAGCGTAAATAAGTAGGCAAACGCAAAAACAGCCGACCTTTCTGGTCGGCTGGGTTTTGCCGCTTTTTGGAAATTTTATAAAAAGGAACGAAAAAATGGATTTCAGCAAAAGCATTTACGAAAACAGAAAAGAACTCGGCAGACCCTTTCTCGCGGCGCACCGCGGCGTGAACGGGGCGAATATCCCTTGCAATACCATGGCGGCGTTTAAGATTGCGATTGATCAAGGCGCCGAGGTGGTGGAGATAGACGTTGCTAAGTCCAAGGACGGAGAATATTTCGTCTTTCACCCGCGTATGGAGCCTGTGTTTTTGAAAAGCAGAAAATATATCAAGAACATGACGGCGGCAGAGGTGGAAAAGCTGTTTTTGTACAATCAGGACGGCGTGATCACCCACTATAAAGTACCTAAACTTTCCGAGGTGCTTGCCTTTTTGAAAGGGAAAGCGTATATCAACGTCGATAAGTTCTGGTTTGACGTAAAAGGGATTTCGGAGCAAATCAGAAAGGCGGGCGTTGAAAAGCAGGTAATCGTAAAAACGTTCGTGGACGAAAAAAGCTTGAACGAGGTGGCGAAATACGCGCCCGATTTTATGTTTATGCCCATGGTTTACGAAAAGGACGAGGTTACGGAAAAGCTGCTTGCGCGGGGGGTGAATATCGTCGGCACGGAAATTTTGTTTTCGGACGAAAGCCAAGAGGTGATTTCGGACGAATACCTTTCCAAAATGCACGAAAAGGGATTATTGATTTGGGCGAATGCGATCGTGTACAACGAAACGGCAAACATTGCCGCCGGTCACACGGACGATATTTCCCTGTCCGATTCTCCCGAAAAAGGCTGGGGTTGGCTGATGAATAAGAAAGTCGATTTCATTCAGACGGACTGGTTATTGCCTTTAAAAGCGTACCTTGAAAGATAAAAAACAGGCGAAAGCCTGTTTTTTTAATCAATTAAAAATCTTTGGATTTTCGTGAATTCACTCGTTAAAGACCGTATTCGTCAGCGTAAACGTGGCGGGTGCCTTGTAACATTCGCTCGGGGAACGCCCTTGCACGGTTAAATAGTTGTTATAAAAGGTAGAGTAATATTCGTAGCCGAGGCGTCTTGCCACCTCGACGGGCGAAATGCCCGATTGCAATAAGGTGTTGGCTGTTTGCATTTTTTGCAAGGTTACGTACTTATGCAAGGTTTTGCCCACCTCTTTTTTGAATTGATGGAGGATATGCGAGGGGCTAACGTGAATGGCTTCCGCAAGCGTTTCCACGGTGATATTTTCTTCGATATGAGCATTGATGTACGCGATACAAAGTTGCGACACTTTCATTTTTTCTCGCGGCGTTGCCTGCTCGGAATGGAAGGAAAGCTCCTCCACCGCGATCGAGAGCTTTTTGCAAAGCAGAATGAGCGACTGTAAAAGATCCACGTCGCGGTACTTGTCTTTCCGAAGGCTGTTTTTCCCAAAGCTTTTCAGGCTCTTTTCCAAATCAAAGCGAGCCGAGTAAGTCGCGGGGATTTTGTAAAAATAGAGCGACGCGTTTTTAAAAGGAGAAAGTAAATCCACTTCCGCAAGCGTCGGGATCAGATCGGGGGAGAACTCTAAGGCAATCCGCTCGTAGGGCTGCGCGGTGTCGATCACCGTGTAATGGTTGGTATGCGGGGGCACCAAGATAAGCTCCATAGGTTTTACTTCGTACGCCTTGCCCTCGATATAGTAGGTCACCTCTCCGCGGAGCAGCATAAATACCTCACAAGCCGTATGTACTTGCATAGAGGTACGGTAAGAATTTTGTAGCGGGCGTTCGTAGTCCGTCATTGAATGGCAGTAGTAAATGCCGCTTTTGGAAGAAAATCTGATAAACTTTTTTGTGGTTGCCATACTTTAATTATATTTCCTCTTTTTTCCCTTGTCAAGTAAATTTCACGGCTTTTTCCTGAAAAATATTGCGGGAAGTTCTTATATTAAAAAATGGGCAAAAGTAGGCAGGAAATAATACAAGGACTGCATTTTTTACTATTGAATGAAAATATTTATTATTATATAATAATGATAACTAAAATTATACAAAGAGGTGTATGATGAAAAAAACAACTAAAATTTTTGCAACGACGCTTTCTGTGTTTGCCTGCGCGGCGACCGTGCTTTCGACGGCGGCTTGCGGCTCTAAGGATCAGGTTGTTTCCGACGGTAAAACGATCAACGTTCGCGCGGTAAAAATGGGCTATGGGGAAGAATTTGTCTATGAACTCAAATCGGCGTTCGAGGCGGCGTACGCGGAAGAGGGCTATAAACTGAACGTCCTTACTCCCTCGTCGGATATGCGCGGGAACGTCGCGCTTACCGACCTTGCAAGAGGCTATGGGGAAACGGGGGTAGACCTGTACATTACGGGTACGATTACGCCCGATCAGGTAGGCGAAGAGGGGGAATACGGTGTTCTCGTCGAGGATATTCGCGAGAGCGTGCACAACCAAAAAGCGATCGGCTTTGACGGCGAGGAAGAGGAATTCACCGTAGGCGAAAAGCTTTCGGACGGTATGGAGGCGTTCCTCACGGACAGTCACGGCAAGCTTTATGGGTTTGCGTACGCGCAAAGCTCCGCGGGGTTAGTCGTCAACACGAGAAAGCTTGCGAAATACGGCGTTACCGAACTTCCCGTTACGACGAACGAAATGTTTGAGATTTTCGATACCATCTATTTCGGTGCGAACGGAATTCAAAACTCCGAGAAATCGACCACTTTCCCCGTTACCTACGTTTCGGGCACGAACGGGTACGTTAACTGCGCGTTGATGACGTGGCTTGCGCAATACGATTTGGCGGGCTATAACGAATTTTGGTCTATGCAAAAGACGGTGGAGGGCGTAAAGACGGACATGCTGGAAGACGGCTACGAGGTGTTTAACAGCGCCGCCGTTACCTCCATGCTTTCGCTTGCGTATCACGCCATGGATACCCGTATCGCGGCGTACGGTTCTACGACGCAGACTCTCGATCAGGCGCAGGCTAAGATCATGAAAGACAAAAACGACGCCGTGTTTATGTTCAACGGCGACTGGATGCTCAACGAGGTCAAGCTCAATTACCGTAATTATTTAAAGGATATCGAATTTATCAATACTCCCATCAATTCCGACCTCGGCAAACGTCTGTTCGGTGCGGGCACGACGCATAACCTTTCGGACGAAAAGGCGGACGACGTGCTTTCCCTCGCGGCAAAGTGTGCCGATCAGGGCATGACGGCGGCAGAGATCGTGGCAAAAGTGGCGGCAGAGCTTTCCGTGACGATTAGCGAAGCGGAGGCACAGACGGTCGCCACCGCCCGCGGAATCGTTTATACCCGCGGTATCGAGGCGAAAGCGTATATCACCAAGGACAGCGCCATGAAAGACGAAGCGGCGCTCGTGTTGCGTATGATGGCAAGCGACGATTTTGCGGAAATGTTTGTAAAAACCGCCAACTCGGCTACGCCGTATTTGGGAGAAAATGAAATTGAAAGCGATTATAAATTCGTGAAACAGGCGCTTGACGTGGCGACGAATCCGTACGCGATCAACATCACTTCAACGCCTTACGGGTTGAGAAGTAGGCTTGGTCTTACGACGGCAATCTACGGGGTTTCGCACGTACCCTCGGCTATCTACAATCAAGGCGTTTCCATGTACGACGGTAAGGGCGGCGTGCAGTCGGGGGCGAGTGTGAGCGTTTACGAAACCGCGGCGAAGAATATGCAAAAGACGGCTTATGACAAAGCCAAAGAAAAGTGGTCGGAAATGGTAGGCAAGCTTTCTACGGCAAACTGACTTTTTTAAACGAAAAACAGGGGAATTTATGAACACGACAATTTTACCTAAAAAGAAAATTTCATTATACAGCAAATACGAAAAAAAGAGCTTTTTGTTTTGCTATTTAATGGTACTGTTTCCCGTCGTGCAGTTTGCGGTGTTTTGGGTGGGCGTCAACACGTCGTCCATCATGCTCGCTTTTCAAGACGGCGCGGGAGCGTTTACTTTTGACAATATCGGCGCGGTATTCAGAGCTTTCTCGGCGACGGGAGTAGACAAATACGGCAATAACCTCGGCAATTCTATGGGGCATTCGCTTGTTATTTGGCTTGTGTCTAACGGGATTACTTTCCCGATTTCGATCGTCACGACCTACGTTCTCTTTCAACGTATCCACGGGCATTACTTTTTCCGTGTTTGCTACGTAATTCCAAACCTTATGGGCAGTATCATGTTCGTTTCGCTCATTCAGTACATGGTCAACTTTGACGGTGCGATTACCTGGTTTGTCAAGCTGATCGGCGTCGAGCTTCCCGAGGAGGCACTCCGAAACGGGCTGTTCGGGTCGGCGGAAACGGCGTTCCCGACGCTGATCGTCATTAACCTTGTAATGGGGCTTGTCGGCAATAATGCCGTACTGACGGGCGCGTTTTCAAGACTTCCCGAAGAGCTTTACGAATCGGCGGAACTGGACGGCGCGGGCTTTTGGACGGTCTGCTTTAAGATCGCGATCCCTTGCGTTTGGACGACCATTTCCATGTCGCTCACTTTCGCGCTTTGCGGGGTGCTTACGGCGGACGCAAACGTTTTCCTGTACTCTGGCGGTACGGGCGAGCCGAACATGAGTACGATCGGGTTCGTGCTCTATAACATCACGTATCAAATTTCGCTTACAGGCGGCAGTCCCTCGGCGTATGGGTACCCCTCGGCACTCGGGTTCGTGCTCACGATCTTTACCTTGCCTATCGTGTTCGGTGGCAGATGGATTCTCGGCAAAATACAAGACGCGGTGGAGGTGTAAGATGAAATATTTAAAAATTCAAAGACAAACGCCGGCTATGAAAGCGTTTATTGTCGTCTTTCTCGTCTTTTTTGCGGTGTGCGCGTTTTTACACGTATTGCCTCTGCTTTGGGCGATCAGCAACTCCCTGAAAACGGGCATGGAATATTTCGACGATAATATGAGCCTTCCTAAGACGTGGCAGTTTGTCAATTACCTGCGCGTATTTACCGAATTTGAAATTCGTGGCTTCGACTATTTCAATATGCTCTTCAACTCCCTTTGGATGCTCGTTGTGTCCGTCGTGGCAAACGTGTTTTCGAGCGCGATCCTCGCCTATCCGATCGCACGGTACCGTTTCCCCGGTAAGGAATTTTTATATTCGGTGGTCATTTTCGCCAACGTTATTCCTATTATCGGGAGCGGCGCGGCAAGCTTTAAAATGATCGACGCTTTGGGCATGGTCAATAACCCCGCGACGATTTGGCTTTCGTGGGCAGGCGGCTTTGACTTCGCGTTCATAATTTTCTACGGAAATTTCAAGGGGATCAGCATGACCTATTCGGAGGCGGCGAAGATTGACGGGGCAAGCGATTTCCGCGTTTTTACGCAAATCATTTTGCCGCAGGCATTTCCCTGCATCACGGCGATCGCTATTCAACAGTCGTTCGGGGTATGGAATAACTATTCCCGCTCCATGATTTATCTTCGCGATTATCCAAACCTTGCGTACGGTCTGTATTTGTTCAACACCGAAGCGAACTATATCGAGGATTCCAAACCCATTTACTTTGCGGCGGCGATCATTTCCGCGATCCCCGTGATCGTGCTTTATTCCTGTTCGCAAAAGCTTATTTTGACCAACGTAACGGCGGGCGGTTTGAAAGGCTGACAAGGAGAAAACCATGAAAAAAAATTTTGTAAAAGCATTACTTCTCGGCGCGAGCGTTTTCGTTTTCGGCGGCTTTGCCGCGTGCGCGAAAAATACAGGTCCGCAGTTTTTGGAAGGCTCGCTTGAAACGATCGAGCTTGGCGAAAGCGTTCGTTTCGACGAATATTTTGAGAAGATTACAGACGATTACACCCTCGTAATCAAGGGGGAGAATTTCAACCGCGACTATACGGGGCGCGACATTTGGACGCCTGACGAGCCGGGCGTTTACAGCCTCGTATATACGATCAATTCAGGGGAATTTAAGGGCACCGAAACGTTTGAGCTGACGGTGACGGCTCCCCGCTTGCAATGGGAATACACTTTAAGTAGCGAGCTTTACAATACGGGCGAAGAGATTGTTTTTGAAAAATTCTTCGAGAAGATGAACATTTCCGTACAGTCCTATTACGAATGGAAAATGGTCATGGACAGCGTGGTGGTGGAAGGCGAAACGACGGAGTTTAGCGAAAGTGACCTTTCGTTCACCGTGGAAAGCGCGGCAGATCACACCTTTTATTTCCATTTGGAAGCGGAGGACGGACAGAGAAAGGAGCTTTCGCAGGTAGTAGGGATCCGTCGCGTTGACGCGGAAACGGTGAAATTTTTGGAGGATAACGGGATCGTCGATTACGACACCGTTGTCGTTGCGGACGGCGGCGTGACGCTGAACAAGAGTAAGTATTCGGACGGGCAAACAATGGGTGCGCCCCGAGCGGACTACGTTTCTTATCAGTCCTATCTTGCTTACGACGGCGACTATGGGCTTGGGGATTTCGTGGCTTTTGATTACACGGGTAACAATATGCCCGCGCTCGCATTCTTCTGCAACGAGCTTACCTCTTCTATGTTCTGTGAGAATTATATCAATCCGACGGGCGAGTCGGATAAAGGGATCGTGGTTGTCAACGGCTCGACGGGCAACGACGGCGCGCCGTTTGCGAAATGGGCGAAAAGCGTCAACGGTCGTTTGAATATTTACGGACCGAGAAAGATTAGTCAAATGGATAACGAATACGCGGGCTGGTTCCGCGAAAGTATTCGGGGAGTGGAGCCGCTGGGGCTTACCTATCAGGCGAGCAACGCGGAAACGAAATTCCGTTTGGTGGTAGGCTTTATCGAGGGCACGGCGGAGAAATTTACGGTGGCTGTGCATCTTTCCAACCGCGAAACGGGCGAGGTTTATTACGACGGCGTCTTTACGAAAAAAATCCCGACGGGGCTTACCTTGGAGGTGACGGACGATTACTATTCGGGAAAGATCATTGCTTACGGACAGTACGGCAAGCGTACCGTTTTGGATAAGATCTATCCGATCGTGCACGCCGAAACGATAGTCGAGGCGCGCGAAAAGCTTTTCCCTAGCTCGCAGTTTAAAGAAACGGCGAGAAAGGAGGTATACGTCAACGAACCGCTGGGCGTTTCCGATTATATCCTGCCCGTCGAGGGGGAGGAATACGAATTGACGCTGACGGACAGCGTGGGGAATACGACGGCGATCACCGAGGCGACGTTTACCCTCACCGAAATAGGTAAATACACCCTTCGTTTTGAGGACGGCGTTCACGAATTTGCCTTGTTGGAGCTTAACGCCTCCGACGTTGCGCCCGAGATGTGGGATTGGATTGAGGAAAATAAAGTTACCTATCACGGCTTACAGTCGATTGCGGCGGACGGCAAGGTGGTGCTTCGCGCAGGCACAACGAGCGGCGCACGACCTACGAGTATGACCGTAAACGATTATTCTTACCTTGCGTTCAATCAGGAGTTTAAAGCGGAAAAGACGTCGTCGGGCGATCAAGGCGTGTATATCGCGTTCGATTTCACAGGCAACAATATGCCGAACGTCCTTTTCTTTGCCGACGAGGCGACGCCAAATATTTTCAACGATGGCAAGGCGACGGGAAATAAAGGAATTTTGATTACGAACGGCTGCACCATAGCCGACGGCTCCAACTTTGTGAATTGGGAAACGAGCGTGAACAACCGTCTGAATATTTACGGACCGAATAAAGTCGCGAATATGGGTGACAACGTGAACGGGTTCTTCCGTTCGAGTATCGGCGACGTTGATTTCGGCATGACGCAACACGCGCTCAACCCGACGGGGCAGTATCGTTTGGTGCTCGGTTTCGTAGAGTTGAGAAATACCGCTACGGTAAAATATATCAAGCTGACGGCGTACTTGACCAACCGTGCCACGGGCGAGGTGCTCTATCAGGGCACGCGTAAGATCGAGGGGGACAATTTTGCCATGATCGACGATCCGACTACGTATTTTAGCGGCAAAATCGTATTGTATGGTCAGATCGGACGTACGGTGACGCTCGATAAAGTATACGCGCCCATTATGGCGAAAGGCGCGGGCTTGGGCTACGGCGCCTTCTTCGGAACGAATTAATGAGGTGAAAGTATGAAAACGAAAAAAATAATTGCGACCACCCTTGCGGCGATTTCCGCGCTCTGCTGTTTTGGATGCGCCCAAGAGGGCACGCCGCCCGCCGCGCCTGATTACAGCGGCGAAGAGTATCAAGCTTTACAGTACGATTTTTACGGCTATTCAGGCCCGAACGACGGCACCTACAAAATTGACGGCGTTGGGTATACGACAGGGCAGGATTTCCGTACGGTAGAGCGGTTCAAGGAATACAAGGACGCGGGCATGACCATTTGGCTCCCGCAGTCCTCGGCGCGTATGGGCGTTTCGATCAACCACGCCGACAAGCCGCTTGACGAGTGGGAGGAAGAAACTTGGACCTTGCGCGAAAACGAATGGAAGAACACCAAGGTGTTTTGGGATAACGCTTACGAGGCGGGGCTGGATAAGATCATTATGACCGACGTGCAGATCCAGCAATGGTCAAACGTCAAATACGGCAAGCTGATCGGCGAGGGTGAAGGATATATTTTCGAGAGTGAAGAAAAGCTTGACGAATATATCGAAAAGCATATTTCCCTTTACGTCGATCACCCGGGTTTTTACGGCGTCATGCTTGCGGACGAACCCTCCTATTCGGCGGTCGTTTCCTACGGGCAGGTCTATCGTAGTTTGAAACGGGTCGCGGCAAAGCTTGAAAAAGAGATTTTCGTACAGACAAATCTTTTGCCTATGCGTGAATACGGCGCGGGCGCGTATAACCTGATGCCTCTTCTCGAATGGTTTGACGCGGAAGAGGATACGGTGTCGGAAGAGGAATTTTACGGGCTGGTCGGCGGCGTCACGGCTGACGAAACGGTGAGCGCTAACGAGCGCCTTGAAGAAATTTTGACGGCAGAGATAGACGCAAACGGCGGCAGAGCGGAAACGACGAAAGCAAAATACAGAAAGTATTTGGAAAGCTTCGTTGATTCCATGGGTAGTGATTACGTGCAGTTTGACGACTATCCGTTGCGCGACGGCTCCGTATTAAGGGTGTATTTCCCCGAAATGCAGATTGCGGCGGAGGTCGCCAAGGAAAGGAATATCGACTATTATATGGTCACGCAGAGCTTTGCGACGACGAATAACGGTGCGGTGCTCCACCGTCAGGTATCGGAAAAGGGCGCGGAGTGGCTGAATAACACCTTGCTTGCGTTCGGCGTAAGTCAGATTAGCTACTACACCTACTGGGCAAAGCAAGACAACGCGGCCTCGCATTTCAACGAGGCGAACGGCGCATTCATTTCCCGCTTTGGGGAAAAGACCGATCTTTACTACACCTATCAAAAACTAATGGCGCAAAATCAGGCGTTTGCGCCCGTCAAGCTCAATTTCCGTTACCTTGGCAGCCGCTTCTATACCAAAAAGCCCACCAACTTTATGACGGATTCGTATATGGCGTGGATGGATAACGACGATACGTTTGTTTGCATAACGGACGTTTCCGTCAATAAAGAGTGCGTCCTCGTCACCGAGTCGTATGACGAAGGGCAAGGTTACTATATGTACTGCGTGATGAATACGGTAGATACCATTCATAAAGGGAGCAAGGCTTATCAAACGGCGGTGCTTACCTTTAAGGAGGGGTATACACACGCGGCGGTGTACAGAAACGGGGCGTTCGTCGGCGTGGAAAAGCTGGACGGCGGCAAGCTGACCGTTAAGAACGCGGCGGGGGAAGCGGCGTACGTGATCCCGCTTGCTGAAAGTTAAAATAGTATCGTTTTCCCTTATAAATTAGTCGTTTTTGGGTATTGAAGTCTTATGGATTTGTGCTATAATGATTGCAATATCAAAGTAAGGAGATAAAAAAATGAAACTTAATACCGTTTGGGGCTACGGACAATTGTTCGGGTTCTCGGGGATAGACGGCAAAAACCGTTATTATAACGATTTTATCGGTACGCTGACGAGGAAAAAGATCGGGATACGTTTCGAGCTAAAAGAATGGTTTAAGGTCGTTTTCCCTGTGAAAGGCAGGATTTCGTTCAAGGCGATCACGGGGGATATGATCGACGCGAAAACGGCGGCGGGGGAATTCTTTCTTGCCTTTTCCGATTCGGACACCCTTGTAGGAGTTTCTCCCGTATTGCCCGAAATTACGGGCGAAAAGAGCTTAAAAACGGTTGAGGTGCACGGGGCAAAGGTTTGGTTTAATTCTACGGACGCGCTTGCATTGCGGGTAAATCAACGCACGGACGGACTTTACGAATTCGCCGTTGCTCATTCTACCAACGTATATTCGTTTGCGGTCAAAGCGGCGGAAGAGGGGCTGCGGGTAGATATGCAGGCTTTGAAAAAGGCGCGCTACGACTATTTCCGTAAGCTGCCCAAGTGTAAGAATAAGGAATACGAGCGGTTATATTATAAAGCGCTTTCCGTACAAAAGGTGAACGTACGCTCCGCGGAGGGGAAATTTCCCTGCCGTTGGACGACGCCCGATAGAGTACCGCATAAAAACTGTTGGCTTTGGGACAGCGTGTTTCACGCGCTTGCCATTGTCACCTACGACGGCGAGCTTGCGAAAGATGCTATTCGTGCCGTACTTTCCCGCGCAGAGGCGGACGGGTTTATTCCCTGCATGATGAACCCCGAAAACTCGTCGTATAACACCCAACCGCAGGTACTTTCTTGGGGGGTATGGGAGGTGTATCGCAAGACAGGCGATAAGGCATTTCTCGCAGAGTGTGCGGACGCCCTCGAAGGCTATCTTGAATGGGATAGAAAAAACCGCGATAAGAACGGCAACGGGCTTTTGGAATGGTTTACCGACCCCGACGAGAAAAAATGCAGGTGCGGAGAGTCGGGGTGGGATAATTCTCCCCGCTTTGATTGCGACGAAGAATTAGACGCTGTCGATTTTTCCACCTTTCTCGCCGCAGACGCGCGTTATCTTTCCGAAATTTTCGCCGAGATCGGTCAGACGGAACGGAGCGAAAAATGGCGGGGCGTATACGAGCGCATAAAAGAGCAGATCAACGCGCTCTTGTGGTGCGAGGAGGACGGCGCATATTACGACCGTATGCTTGGCGGGAAACTTTCTAAGGCACTTACCCCCGCGAGCTTTTTCCCTTTGTTTGCAGGAATTCCGACGAAAGAGCAAGCAAAGAAAATGGTGAAAACTCTCACCGATCCGAATTTGCTTTGGACGGCGACGCCGCTTGCGTCGATCGCGAAAACGCACGAAACGTACTCGACGGATATGTGGCGGGGCGGCGTTTGGCTCAACGTCAATTATATGATTATTCGCGGACTTCGCAGCTACGGGTATGAAAAGGAGGCTGCCGCTCTTCGTAGCGCTACCCTTTCCATGGTGCAAAAATGGTATAAAAAGACGGGTACGATCTTCGAGTTTTACGATCCCGAGGGGCAAGTTTCGCCTCTGCAATGCGAGCGTAAGGGCAAGCCGTTAAAGACGCCCGACTGGCGAAGACACGTACATTCGATCGTCGATTATAACTGGTCGGCGTGCTTTACGTTACTGATGATTCAAGAGGAGTATTACGATTATGAGTAAAAGAAAAGGCTTTTTGTTTTACGCCTATAATATCCCCACCTCGGGGAACTATAAATACAACGGGTATACTTATCGTTACGGCGAGGATTTCAGAAACGCCAAGCGGTTTAAGGAATACGTCGATTGCGGTTTCGATATGATACAGGCACGCGGCGAAAACGCTTTTCGCGGCGGCGAATGGGAAGGCTCGAACTGTAAGCTCGTCTTTGACGAGGCGTTAAAGGCGGGTTGTAAGAAACTGCTCGTCACCGATAGCCGTTTCGATCAGGTGATCCGTCAACGGGAGATTTTGGGCGAGGGCAAGCGTTTCCAAACGGAAGAAGAGCTGGACGAATGGGTGAGAGAGTGCGTAAAGCCCTATTGCAAGAGAAAGGGTTTTTACGGGATTCAGCTTCTTGACGAGCCTATTTACGCCGAATTTCCCGCTTATTTCAGCATGGTGGCGTCGTTAAAACGGGTATTGCCCGAGGCGTATTTGCAATGCAATCTTTTGCCCCTTGATGCGCGTACGTCTATTATTTCCTCGGACGAAAGCCTTTGGAAAGAGATGCGGCCGGACGATGGTCTACTTCGTCACGCCACCGACTTTTCGGGCAAGCAGGACGTATACGAAAAATACGTCCGTGATTTCACCGTGGGCACGGGGTTGGACAGTATTCTTTTCGACGAGTATCCTTTCCGTAGGGAATACCTCATCAGCGGAAATTTCCTGCCAAATTACCAGATTGTCGCGCGGCTTTGTCAAGAGCTTGGCATAGAATTCCGCGTTGTACTGCAATCCTTTTCGCACGTGACGGTGGGGGTGATCCGTAACCGCAGAATGGGCGAGAGCGATATGTACTGGCAAATGAACGCCGCGCTCGGTTTCGGCGTACGAGAATTTTCCTTTTATACCTACATGGCAAAGCCCACTTTCGAGTTCGCAAAGGATGGGGGCGGGGAGCAGGACGGCGCGGCGTTTATCAACCTCGACGGCTCCAAAACGGCTATGTGGTATTATACAAAACGTATTATTAAAGAGTTTAAACGTTTTGCGAAAATCGCGTTAGGCTACGAATACGAAAATTCGTACGTTGTCTGTGAGGACGGAAAAACGGCGGACGATTTCGACCATACCAAATATCTGTACGAGAAAAAGACCTGTCCTTTAAAAACGAAGGTGGAGAAAGGGGTGGCGCTCGTCACGGAGAGTAAGGGGGAAAAGGGCAAGCTGTATATGTTTGAAAATATCGGCAACGTCAAAGAGGAATTGTTCGAGGGAGCAAAGCCTATGCGGTTCACCGCGTACCTGCCCGAGGGAAAAAAGAAATTTTATTTCCGCGGTAAGCCTATTAAGGTCAAGGCGAACGCGGACGGAAGTTATACCTTCTCTCTCAAAGTCGGCGACGCCGTTTTTGCGGAAGTCCGAAAATAATTTTTATTTCGACAAAAAAAGAAATATTTGGATAGACCCTGTTTGTTATACTGCAAACAGGGCTATTTTTTTGCCTTGCCGCATACATATAAAAGGAGAAAAAAAAGGACGGGCTTTACTTATGTATTTAAAAAAACTGTTACGACCTCTGAAAAATGCGCGCGTGCTTTGCGCGGGAGAACGCGAGGCAGAGAAAATTTTTGTCAGCGGGCTTTGTGACGATAGCCGTTTTGTCAAAAAGGGCGATCTGTTCTTTTGCAAAAAAGGGGCAAATCACGACTCGCACGAGTTTGCGGCGGAGGCGTTAAGAAAAGGAGCGGTGGCGCTTGTTGTCGAACGGGAGCTTCCTAACGACTGCGTGCAAATTCTCGTGGAGGACTGTCGGGAGGCAACCGCGCTTTTGGCTGGCGAATTTTACGGCCGTCCATCGGAAAAGGTAAGGGTGATCGGCATCACGGGCACGAACGGCAAAACCACGACGGCGTATATGCTTGCCTCCATTTTACGTCGGGCGGGAAAAAGCGTGGGGGTGATCGGCACCCTCGGCGTCTATTACGCCCATAAAAAGATCGCCCCTGAATTAACGACCCCCGACCCGCTGTTCTTGCAAGAAACGCTCGGCGATATGGCGTCGCTCGGCGTGGAGTATGCGGTGGTGGAAATTTCCGCGCACGCCCTTTGGTATAAAAAGGACGCGGGGATCCGCTACGAAGCCTGCATTTTCACCAACTGTACGCAGGACCATTTGGACTTTTTTGGGAATATGCAACGGTATGCGGCGACGAAAAAAAGGCTGTTTCTCCAAGAAAAATGCCCGTTAGCCGTGCTCAACGGCGACGATCCGCTTGGTCGCGAAATCGGGGAGGAGGCGGGGGCGAGCGTGCTGTATTACGGTATGGATACGCCCGCGCACGCGTTCGCCGTAGTGACGGAGGAAACGGCGTACGGCTCGCGGCTCATGCTCAACGTAAAGGACCGTTTACAGGAGGTAGAGCTGCACTTGACGGGGCGACATAACGTATATAACGCTTTGGCGGCTGCTACGACGGCGCAAGCCCTCGGCTTTACCATGACGCAGATTGCGGCGGGGCTTTCGTCGCTGACGCGGGTAAAGGGGCGGTTGGAGGCGGTTGCGGAATACGGCGGCGCAAAGATTTTCGTCGATTTCGCGCACACCCCCGACGGCTTGGAGAAATCCCTGCTTGCCCTGAAAAAGCATACGCGCGGTCGGCTTGTATGCCTATTCGGCTGCGGCGGCAACCGCGATAAGGAAAAACGGCCGCTCATGGGCGCGGCGGTGGCAAAGCTTGCGGACTTTTCCGTGCTCACCTCCGACAATCCCCGCTACGAGGACCCGATGGACATCATTTCCGAGATCGAGCGCGGTTACAAGCTCCGCTCCACCCGCTACGTGATCGTGCCCGAACGGGAAAAGGCGATCGAGTACGCCGTAAACGCCTTAAAGGAGGGCGACGTTCTGTTGGTGGCGGGCAAGGGCGGGGAGGACTACCAAGAGATCATGGGTATAAAATACCGCTTAAACGACAATGATTTGATTAAAAAAACGATAAAGGAAAGGGGCGAAAGACCTCTGTAAAAATGATGAAAGGATATTTACTTTGCGCGCTGACGGCGTTTGCGTTTTCGTTTGCGTTTTTGCTTGCGCTCATTCCCCTTTTAAAAAAGCTCGGAGCGGGGCAATACGTGCTCTCCTACGTCAAAGAACATCAAAGCAAGGGGGGGACGCCTACGTTCGGGGGGCTTGCGTTTATTCCCGCCGCCGTTCTTGCGGCTTTGCTTTTTGCAACGGAAAAGGACAGAACGTTCGCCGTCGTGCTTGTGATCGGCGTGGCTTATCTTCTCGTCGGTTTTTTGGACGATTTTTTGAAGAAAAAACGTCGGGATAACTTAGGGCTCACGGCATGGCAAAAAATCGTTTTTCAGGCGGTTATAGCGGTTTTTGCGGGGGTGTATTGCTACCATACGGGAAAGACGGAAGTGGCGATTCCTTTTCTTTGGAAAAAATTTGATCTTGGAATAGGAATTATTCCGCTTGGCGCGTTCGTTTTTTTGGCGACGGTGAACGGGGTCAATTTGACGGACGGGCTGGACGGACTGGCTGCGGGCGTGTGCGCTCCCTTTTTTCTCACGCTGGGCTTGACGGTTTTTTTGGCGGGGGAGGCGGGCGCGCTTGCGACGGTCAGCTTTGCCTTAACGGGCGCGCTCCTTGCGTATTTACTGTTCAACGGGCCTAAGGCAAGCGTGTTTATGGGAGATACGGGTTCCTTGTCCTTGGGAGGCTTTGCCGCTGCGCTGTGCCTGTTTTCGGGAAACGCGCTATTATTGCCCGTCGTGGGGCTTGCGTTTGTTGTCAGCGTCATATCCGTGCTTTTACAGGTAATATATTATAAGGCGACGGGCGGGAAGCGCATTTTTAAAATGGCGCCCCTGCATCATCATTTTCAAGAGAGCGGCTTTTCCGAAAGCAAAATTTCGTACGCCTATTCTACGGGAACGCTGCTGCTTGGTCTTTTGACAATCGTATCTATTTTATAAGTTCATTATCATATAAAGGAGAAACTCATGTATTTACAACAACAATCCTTTCTCGTGCTCGGGCTTTCGCGTTCGGGCACGGCGGCTGCAGAATACCTGCTTGAAAACAAAGCAAAGGTGTATTTGTACGACGACTTGGACGGGGAGAATATCCGCGTGGCGCGTAAAAAGCTTGAAGACCTCGGCGCGAAAAGCCTGTTAAAAGAGGCGCTTTCGCAGTCGGTGGAGTATTGCGACGGCTTAGTCGTCAGTCCGGGGATCCCGATCGACCACCCCTTGGCGATTTTGTATAAACGCAATAAAAAAGCGGTGCTTGGCGAAACGGAGCTTGCCGCCCGCGCGTTAAAATGTCCCTGTATTGCGGTGACGGGCACTAACGGGAAAACGACGACGGTGTCCATGCTTGCCAAAATTTTTACAGAGGCGGGAGAAAAGGCGGTGGCGTGTGGCAATATCGGCGCGCCTATGATCGGGCTTTGGCGGGAAGAACCGTCCGTCGCAGTTGCGGAAATTTCAAGCTTTCAGCTTGAAACTCTGAACTCTTTTCGACCGCACGTGGCGG
Source organism: Clostridia bacterium (assembly GCA_017463325.1). Lineage (GTDB taxonomy): Bacteria > Bacillota > Clostridia > Christensenellales > Borkfalkiaceae > Scatosoma. The sequence continues at coordinate 105,335 of JAFTPK010000003.1, read as the reverse complement.
TGATCCTCAATATCAGCGAGGACCATTTAAGCCGTCATTACACCATGGAAAACTACGTCTTTTTAAAACGCAAGCTGCTCAAAAATTTGACGGAAACGGAGTTTGCCGTGCTCAATTACGACGACAACGTCGTGCGGGAGTTTGCCGAGCGGACGAAAGCGCGGGTAGTTTGGTTCTCGACGAGGGAACGGGTGAACGGGGCTTACCTTGAAAACGGCGAGCTGCACTATAACGGCGAAAGAATTTTGGCTTCGCAGGAATTGCTTTTAAGCGGGCTACATAACCTCCAAAACGCCCTTGCCGCCGTTGCCGTTGCAAAGCTTTTCGGTCTTTCGACGGAGAGCATTTTAGGCTCGCTTTCTTCCTTTAAGGGGGTAAAGCACCGTATTGAAGAGGTGGGGGTATTCGACGGCGTGACGTACGTGGACGATTCCAAGGGTACCAACGTAGACGCCACTTTAAAGGCGGTGGCGTGTATGCGTTCAGACACCGTGTTGTTGCTTGGCGGAAAGGATAAGGGCTACGAGTATAGGTCGCTGTTTAGCGGACTGAAAACGAGTAAGGTGGTCGCCGCCGTGCTGTACGGGGAAAACCGCTATAAGCTGCTTGCGGCGGCACGAGAAACGGGTTTCGAGCCTCTCACCGTCTGCGGGAAATTTACCGAGGCGCTTTCGATTGCGCGGACGATCGCAAGAAAGGGGCAAACGGTTTTGCTTAGCCCCGCAAGCGCAAGCTTCGACGAGTTTACGGGCTACGAGGAAAGGGGGGATAGGTTTGTTGAAACGGTCAAGGAATACGGCAGCCACGCGGAAAGAAAGCGGGTGGCAAAGCCCGAACCCGTTGCTACTGAAAAGCGTCAAAGAGGCAAAGCGACCGAAGAAAAACAGGGGTGATCTGCTCATTCCCGTTCTCACCCTTTTTCTTGCCTCGTTCGGGGTGCTCGCCGTCTATTCGGCTAGCTCTTATAATGCAAAGGTGCTCTACGGCGACGAATTTTATTTCATGAAAAAACAGCTTTTGGGGTTGCTCCTCGGCGCGCCGTTGATGTTTCTCGTCGGCAAATTCGACTACCAAAAGCTGCGGGGAAAACGGGTGCGTTTCGTTTGTTTACTCGTCCCCATACTCTTGCTTGCGCTTGTGTTCGTGCCCGGGGTGGGGAAGAGCAATTACGGCGCGACCCGTTGGATCGGCGTAGGGTCGATCACCGTCCAGCCCTCCGAGCTTGCCAAATACGGTTTCGTCGTGTTTGCGGCGGCATACGCCGCCGACGACGTGGGGCGCCTCAGGACGTTTAAAGGGGTGTTGCCCGTGCTGCTTTCGGGAGGCGTTATCTGCCTTTTGATCATTCTCGAACCGAATATGTCGGTAACTATGTGCGTAGGGTGCCTGATGCTGTGTATGCTCTTTCTCGGCGGCATGAAGATCAAACATTTCACCTTGATTTTTATTCCCGTCCTACTTGCGGTGCCCGTGCTCATTATGATAGAGCCTTACCGTCTGCTGCGTTTGAGCGCCTTTCTCGACCCGTGGGCGTCGCCTAAGGACGAGGGGTATCAGCTCATACAGTCGCTGTACGCTTTGGGCAACGGCGGGCTGTTTGGAACGGGGCTTTTCCGTTCCAGACAAAAATACCGTTTTTTGCCTTTTTCCGAGAGCGATTTCATTCTTTCCGTGATCGGAGAAGAGCTGGGCTTTTTGGGGATTTTGATTTTGTTTTCGCTCTGTTTTTTACTCGTGGCGCGGGGGATACGGACGGCGGCGCGGGCGCAGGACTTCTTCTCCTTTCTGCTGGCGTCGGGGATTACCCTCGTGTACGCGATACAAACGGTTTTGAACGCGTTAGTCGTAAGCGGTGCGATCCCGCCGACGGGGCTACCGTTGCCGCTTGTCAGCTCGGGGAATACCTCGCTCGTTATCACTATGGTTTCCATGGGGCTGTTGTACGCCGTGTCCAAACACGGGCGAAGCACAAAGTAGAGGAAAAATACATACAATAAAGCATAAGGAGCGTTATTGTATGGAAAAATTTATCATTGACGGCGGAGGAAGGCTCAACGGCTCGGTGCGTATTCAGAGCGCAAAGAACGCCGTTCTTCCTCTTCTTGCCGCGTCCGTGCTCACGGACGAAAAGGTTTTTATCCGCGACGTTCCGCCTATTACGGACGTTGAAAATATGTTGCGAATTTTGCAGGAGCTTGGCTGTACGATCTTGCGTGCGGAGGGAGGTGCGGTGATCGACAGCTCCAACGCCGTGTCGCACGAAATTCCCGCCGTGCTCACGAAAGAGATCCGTTCCTCTATTTTTATGCTCGGGTCAGTTCTTACCCGTTTTCGTCGCGCGCGGATATCCTATCCGGGCGGGTGCGACATAGGACTTCGCCCGATAGATTTGCACCTGTTTGGGTTGAAAAAACTCGGGGTGGAGATCGTTGAGGAGGGCGGGTATATCAGTTGCTACGCCGACCGCCTAAAAGGGGCGGAGATTCAGCTTGATTTTCCCTCCGTTGGCGCGACGGAAAACATCATGCTCGCCGCGGTGAAAGCGGAGGGGCGAACGACGATCGGCAACGCTGCGAAAGAACCCGAGATCGTCGATTTGCAAAACTTCCTCAATTTGATGGGTGCCAAGGTGCAGGGCGCAGGGAGCGCGACGATTACCGTAGACGGGGTAAAAAAGCTACGCGGCGTGGAATATTCTCCCATGAAAGACAGAATTGAGGCGGGGACCTTCCTCATTGCGGCGGCTTCGGTGGGCGGCGAAGTGGTAACGGAGGGGCTTTTTCCCGAAAATATTGCCGCACTTTTACATAAATTGCGTGAAAACGGTTGCAAAATCTATGCAAAAAATGATAAAATACATATAAGGAGCGATGGACGCTTAAAAAGCGTTGATTTGGTGCAGACCTCTCCTTTCCCCGGATTTCCCACCGATTTGCAAGCGCAGTACACGGCGCTCTCCTGTACGGCGCAGGGCACGACGGTCGTGGAAGAGAACCTGTTTGAAACCCGTTTTAAGTATGCGGGCGAGCTTAAACGCATGGGCGCGGATATTACGGTACGGGGAAAAACGGCGGTCGTACGCGGGGTGGAGCGATTGCACGGAGCAAGCGTTACCGCGGGCGATCTTCGCGGCGGGGCGGCGCTCGTGCTCGCGGCATTGAAAGCGGAGGGAAAGACCACCGTGCTCGATCTGTCGCATATCGACAGAGGGTACGGGGAGTTTGAACGCAAGCTTCGGCTTTTGGGGGCGAAGATCCGTCGCTATCGAGTATAACGAAAAAATAAGAAATACACAGGATAAAAAAGAATGAAAAAGAAAACGATCGTAACGGTAATCCTCACGCTCGTCGTCGTGCTATCGGCGACGGTGCTTGGGGTGGCGAACGTCTTTCGGGTGGACGGCGTCGTGTTAAACGCGCCCGTCGTTTCGGAAGCGGCGAAAGGGGAAGCGGAAGCGCTGCAAAAGGAGCTGGAAGAATGCTACGCGGGTGCAAGTACGCTGTTTGCGGGCGAAGAGGCGGCTTTGGAGGTCTTGGAGAAGTACCCGTATTTTCGCCTGACCGCCTTTGAGAGAAAGTTTCCCAACCTGCTCGTGATCGAGGCGACGGAGGACGCGGAGGTGTATGCCGTCGAGAGCGGGAACGAATATTTGATCCTTTCGGCAAGCGGCACGGTACTTGGGAAACGGGCGACGCCTACAAATCGAGCGGACGGCGCGGAAAACGTTGTCATTCGCGGCGTAAACGTTTCGGGCGAGCTTGGGGAAAAGATCGGCGGTACGGACGGGATCGAGGCGATACTTGCTTTGACGAACGAGCTTGACGCCGCGTTCGGTGGAATTCGCAGCAATCTTCTTTCGGTGGAGGTAGAGCGGCACGGCACCGTCCATCAACTCACCCTGCAAATGCGGGAGGGGGTGACCGTGTACGTGATCAAGCCGTCAGACTTCACGAGGTCCAAGGCGGAAAAGATTGCAAACGTCTATCTTTCTTTGTCCGATCGCGAGAGGTTGACGGGGAGTATCGTAGCAACGGACGACGGAAGTGAGGCGATCGTTTCCTATTCTTCCAAGGATTTTGAATAAAAACGGGAAAAAACGCGTGAAAACGCGTTTTTTTGCTTGATTTTTTTTCTTTCAACTTATTGACAAACGCGAAGAAATAGTATATAATAAATTTAATCACTACCAAAATTTACTTTTTACGGCGGAGCAGATACGCAATGAAAAACGAAAGAGTCGCCGTTTTAGACGTTCGCTCGTTTGAGGTCACCTTTCTGATCGGGTCGAAAGGCATCAACGATACGTTCGTCTTTTGCGGCAGTAAAAGCGAGAAATACGAGGGATATTCCACGGACGGATTTTTTGACGAAAAATCCTTTTTCGAGGCCGTGACTCTTGCCGCCCGTTCGGTTTTAAAAAATTACGACGGGAGGATCGGGAAGATCTACGTCGGCACGCCTGCGCCTTTCGTTCGGGTAAGAACGACGGGGCATTTAAATTCTTTCCCGACCAAGCGCAAAATCGCTTCTGCGGACGTGGAGGCTTTGTACGATAGCGGCATTTCTGAATTGTTGGAGGCGGGGCGGGTGATACGCCGCTCGGCAATGTACTTTGCATTAGGGGATAACCGCAAATATTTTGAAGAGGACAAGCTGTATGGAACGCCCACTTCGCTGTTAAAAGGAGCGCTTTGCTATTATTTCGTTTCCGAGAGCTTTTACGACGCGGTGACGTCGGTGTTGCAGACGCTCGGTTTTTCGGAGGTGGAATTTATTCCCGCGTCGCTTGCGCAGGCGACTTATCTGTTGCCGCAAAAGGCGAGAGAGGGGTACGCTTGCTTACTTGACGTAGGGTTTATGACCTCCACCGTTTCCGTCGTTTACGGCAACGGGATCGTGCACGAGGAAAGCTTTGACTGCGGTTTAGCGAGCATTTTGGTTTCGCTCATGGAAAACCTCGGCGTGGACTACGTAAAAGCGGAGGAGATCCTCTATTCCGCCAACGTTTCGGGCGGGTATCTTTCAGGCGATCAGGTCTGGACGGACGAAAGCGGGGCGACGTACTCGGAGGCGCGTATCAACGACGTGATCAAATACGGACTTGACGGGCTTTGCGAAAAGGTACAGGAATTTTTTTCTAAATACTATCGGGAGAAAACGGCGGCGGGGCTGATGAGCAATCCGTTGTCCTTAACGGGCGAGGGAATCGGCTCGATTATGGGCGCGGCGGAGCATATTTCCAAGCGTTTAAGTCGTATCACGGAGATCGTTGCTCCCGAATTGCCGTATTACGATAAGCCCGCGTTTTCGTCGCGGATTGCCGTGCTTTCGGCGGCGCTTGACGGGAAAAAGAAAAAGGGCTTGTTTGCAAAAATCTTTGGAGGAAAAAAGAAATGATGGATACTTACGGAGAAAGAGAATACGCTTTTGGCGGCTATGAGGGCGAACAGCGGGTAGAGGCGCCCGCGCCCGTAGAAGAGGGGAATAACCTTTCGGGGGTGGCGAAAATTAAAGTGATCGGCGTTGGCGGCGCGGGAAATAACGCCGTAAACCGCTTGATCGAATCGGGACTGAAAAGCGCCGAATATATTGTCGTGAACACGGATAATCAAGCGCTTGCGCGCTCTAAGGCGTCCCGCCGTATCCAAATCGGCGTACAGCTTACCAAAGGGCTTGGCGCGGGTGCTGATCCCAACGTCGGGAAAGAGGCGGCTGAGGAGAACAAAGCGGAGATCCAAGAGGCGTTGAAAAACACCGACCTCTTATTCATTACGGCGGGTATGGGCGGCGGTACGGGTACCGGCGCGGCTCCCGTAATCGCGAAAATCGCGAAAGAAATGAAAATTTTAACGGTGGCGGTGGTGACCTTGCCGTTTGCGTTTGAGGCAAAACGCCGTATGGATAACGCGCTTGCGGGGATTGAGGAGCTGAGAAAGTCGGTGGACTCGATCATCACGATCCCTAACGATAAAATTCGCGAGGTCGTTCCCAAAGGCACCTCCTTTACCGACGCACTCAAAGTGGCGGACGAGGTGCTTCGCCAAGGGATCCGCGGGATTGCGGAGCTGATCGTTAATCCCTCTTTGATCAATCTTGACTTTGCGGACGTAAGAACGACCCTGAAAGGCCGCGGGATTGCGCATATGGGGATCGGCGTAGCGAAAGGGGAAAAGAGAATTTCGGACGCGGTGCGTTGCGCCGTTTGCAGTCCTCTTCTCAATACGACGATCGAGGGGGCGAATTCGGTCATTCTCAACGTCGTCGGCGGCAAGGATCTTTCTTTGGACGAGGTTTGTATGGCGGCCGATCTCGTTAAGGGGGTAATCGACTATTCCGCAAACGTTATTTTCGGCGCGTGTATCGACGAAAAGATGTCCGACGAAGTGGAGGTCGTCATTATCGCAACAGGCTTTTCCGGAAACGGCGGGGTGACGGAGGACCAAGCCTCCGCTATGCGTAGAGCTTCCTCGCTTTCGGAGCGTATCGAGCGTACCTACGGCGACAGAACGGCAACGGCGGCCGCATACGGGGAACAGCCCCGTTATCCGCAGCCCTCGTACGTGCCCCCCACCTATTCGACGGTGCCGCCGTATTCTCAGCAACCTGCGCAGCCGCAGGGGTATCCTCCCTATCAGCAGCCTATGCAACCCGCATACGCGCCGCAAACGGAGCAACCTATGCCACAACAGCCCGTCGCTCCTTTCGAGCCTGACGATCCCATTGTAGGGGAAACGCCGACGGAAACGGAAAAACGCCGTCGTCCCCGTTTTGTGGACTATTTCATTAAAAAGAACGGCGATAAATAATTGCTTTGCACTTTTTCGGCGACGAAATTTTTCGTCGCCGATTTTCTTTTTAGTCATAAATTCCACTTATATCGCATAGATATACCTTATGGGAATAACGGACTTAAAAAGAGGAGCAAAAATACACTTTATCGGAATAGGCGGCGTCAGTATGAGCGCGCTTGCTTTGCATATAAAGAGGCAGGGCTTTCACGTTTCGGGTAGCGATGTAAACGTCGGGGAAACGGTGGAAAAGCTACGTGCTTGCGGGATTGAGGTCTGTGTGGGGAAAGAGGGGGATTTACAGCGGGTAGAAGAGGCGGACGCCGTTGTGTATACAGACGCGATTTCCCCTGAAAATAAAGAACTTTTACTCGCGAAAAGCCTCTTAAAGCAACTATGGCGGAGAGCGGAGGTATTAGGGGAGCTTATCGCAAGCTTTCCCTTTTCGGTGGCGGTGGCGGGAAGTCACGGCAAAACGACGGCTACGGCTATGTACGCCCGCATTTTAAAGGCGGCGCGCCTCCCCTTTACCGCCTTTATCGGCGGGGAGGATCAGGAGATGGGAAACTATTTCTTTTGCGGGGAGGAATACGTTGTCGCAGAGGCGTGCGAGTATAAGAAAAATTTATTGCTAATCCCTGCAAAAACCCGTATCGTGCTCAACGTCGATCAAGACCATATGGAATGTTATCGGGATTTTGCCGATCTTACAAACACCTTTTTAGAGTTTGCAAAAGGCGGCGAGCGTTTAGTGGTGTGTGCGGAGGGGCTGCCGTTTACGCCGCCTGAAAACGCGGTGACATTCGGGGTGGAAAAATGGGCGGACTATCAGGCGCGAGAATTGAAAAACGAGGGGGAGAGGTACGCGTTCACCGTGTACGAGTTCGGGAAACGGCTTTGCCGCGTACGCCTGAAAGCGGTGGGAAAATGCCATGTGTATAACGCGCTTGCGGCCTTTGCTAGCGCTCGGCTTAACGGCTTAAAGGTAAAGGAGATCAAGGCGGGACTGGAAAGATTTTCGTCGGTAAAACGGCGGTTTGAAGAGCTTGGGAAATTGTACGGCGCGACGGTGATCGCCGATTACGCCCATCACCCGAAGGAGCTTGCTTCCACGCTCGCTACGGCGAAAAAAATTTTCGGAGAAAGGCTGATCGTCGTTTTTCAGCCGCACACCTATTCGCGAACGAAAGCGTTGCTTGAAGAATTCGTGGCGGCGCTTCGCGGGGTGGAGCGGCTTATGCTGTATAAGACCTATCCCGCGCGGGAGAAATACGACGGGGCGGGGAGCGCAAAGCTGCTTGCCGAACGGGTGGGGGACTGTCTGTATACCGAGAGCAAAAATTCTCTTGCCGAATGGCTTCGTAGAACGGCAAAAGAGAACGATTGTATTTTGTTTTTGGGGGCGGGGGATATTTATTACCTTGCAAAATACCTCGTCAGCGGGGTCAAAAGTAAATAAACGCGGGTCGCGGGGAAAAGAAAACAAAAAAAATTCTTTTTCCCGCCGATTTTTTGTATTCGTTCGGTTGATAATTTTTAAAAAAGATGCTATACTATAAAAGAATAAATAGAACTAACGTTAAATCGCGGGCGAGCGCGCCCGCGAAAACGGGGGAACGGGAGGTATTGCTTTGGCTACGCCTGAGGAAAAGGACGAAGTAAAAAAAGAGAAAAAGAAAAACGACGCGGGGTTGGTGACGAAAGAGAGCGTGAGCGCGGTTTGCGCTCTGTTTTCCGCGCTGGCTCTGTTTGTGTTGTTTACGCGGAGCGCCGTCTTTGGGGAGGTTGGCGTACATATTCACGCTCTTTTGACAGGGCTGTTTGGGTATATGTCTTACCCGCTTTTCATTTGGTTTACCTATTTGTCGGTATTCGGCTTTTTAGACGTGAGCCTTGTGAAGAACAAGCGTAGCGCGGGTGCGTTTACCGTCGCCGTGATCGCGATCGTGCTGATCGTACAAACGGCGGTGGGAATCTCTGACGGCTCGCTTGCCTCCGAGGGCTACCTTTCCGCGTGCTTTAACGCGGGAGAAAACTTCCCGAAGCTTTCGATTGCGGGCTGGGTAGGAGGGCTGCCTGTATACGGATTGACCAAGCTGGTTACTTCGGTTGGGGCTATCGTACTGCTTTCCGTCGTTGCGCTTGCCTCCGTGTACGCCACGGCGGCGTTTGCGGGAAAGAATTTGTTGAAACGGGAAAGAAAGCCTCGGGAGAAAAAGGCAAAAGAGCCAGTTGAAGAAAGGGTGCCTATCGAGAGTGATAGGGCTTGCGCCGAGCCTCGCCGCGAGGAGGCTGCTTTCACCTCGCAACAGCGCGTGGACGAGCCTACGCCTATGCCCGGATACCGTAGCGGCTACGATCCCGCGGGAATGGGGGGCTACTATCCGTTTGAAAACGCGCGCGTTTCCCAACGTCCGGGCGTCGTGCTGTCCGCCGACGGGCGGGCGGTGCCGAGCGAAGAAAATTCGGGCGTCTTTTCCCCGTTTGGGGCGACGGGCGTTGGCAGAGAACCGCAACGTCCCTTGACGTACGAAGAGAGCAGGGAGATTTTGTTCGGCTCGACGCCTGCGGAGATTTATAAAAAGAACCTTATTTTTGACAGCAATGCAAGCGTGAACAAGCGTCCCGCGGCTGATCCCGATCAGCCCAAGGTGACGCCCACTCCTCGCCCCGTCACCTATTCGTCGGGGTATACGGAAGCGGTGGATCGCGCGGCGCAAACGCCCTCTCGTACGGGCTTTACGGACGAATTTACCCGTCGCGTGGCAGAGCCTATTTCCACGCCGACTCCCGCCCCCGACGCCTTTGATTTTACGGCAAGACGGGAAACGCCTCCCACGCGCGAAGACGAGGATATTTTCCGCGGTGAGAGCGCAAGAAGAGAGGACTATTCCCCGTACGAACTTCGTACGGAAACACCGCCCGCGCGGCCGATTGCGGAAGATCCCGATTTCGGCGGGCGTTCGAGGGGGATTTCCGAGGAGGGTGCATTTGGCGGTGAGCGCGTGTTTGGCGGTCAAGATGCGTATACGCTGAGAGAGCCTTCGGAAACGCCGACGCCGAGTGTTTCGACCGAAGAGGAAAAAAGCGGTGAAGAGGGGTATCGTCGGCATGATTATATGGGTCTGTTTTCTCTTTCAAACCCCCGTATTTTCGGGGAAACGGAAGAGGATAAGCGAACGGAGGCGGAAGAGCTGCCCGTGCGCGACCGTTCCTCCCTCTTTGACGAGGAAACGGAAACGCCTGCCGTGGAGGAGCCTTTCTCCTGTCGCGGCGATTTTACGAGAGAGGAGCCGTTTATCGAGTCGCCCCTTTCCCGCGAAAGAGCGATTATAGAGCCTGTGGAGGAAACTCCCGCGCCCGTAAAACGGGAAGAACCGCTGAAAGCGGAAGAAAAGACGGAAGAAAAGACGGAAGAAAAAGCGGCGCCGCCGCCCCCGCCCAAGCCCCGCGTGTATAAGCCGTACGTACGAATTCCGCTTGATTATTTCGATTGCACGGACGCGGAGCCGGAGGCAAACGAAATGGAAGTGGAGCATATCAAGCGTATGATTTTGGGTACGCTGAGCGACTATAAGGTGGCGGACGCGACGATTGCGTCGGTGACGTTCGGACCTACGGTAACGCGGTATAACGTCGTTATTCCGAGAAACGTTTCGCCAAGAAAGGTGGTTGCGCTCGAACAGGAGATTGCCATTGCCCTTTGCAGTAGCGGGGTGAATATTTACCCGAGCTTTGAGGACGGCGCGGTAAGCGTAGAGGTGCCGAATAAGCAGCGGCAGGACGTTTTGCTCGGCTGTATGCTGTCGGGCGACGGCTTTACAAAAGCCAAGCCCACGTCGCTTACCTTTGCCATGGGTAAGGACGTTGCCAACCGTAAAATTTACGGGGATATTTGTAAGATGACCCACCTGCTGGTAGCAGGGGCGTCGGGGTCGGGGAAGAGCGCGTTCCTTGCCTCCCTCATTATCAGCTTGATCGTGAAGTATTCGCCCGAAGAATTGCGGCTTATTTTGATCGACCCGAAAAAGACGGAATTCGTTTTGTATAATTCTCTGCCGCACTTGATGATTAACGAGATCATCACCGATCCCTCCAAGGCGGTGCAGAGCTTGAACTGGGCGATCGGGGAAATGAACCGTCGCTATGGTCTGTTTGAGAAAATGAGCTTGTCGGGCACCTACGTCGTCAACCTCGACGAATATAATTCCCACGTGACGAAAAAGGAGGAAAAGCTTCCCAAGATCGTCATTATCGTGGACGAGCTTGCCGATTTGATGTTGGCGGCGAAAAAGGAAATGGAGGACAGAATTCAAAACCTCACGCAAAAGGCGAGAGCGGCGGGGATTCACCTCGTGCTTGCCACGCAAAGACCGTCGGCAGACGTCATTACGGGCGTCATCAAGGGCAACCTTTCTACCCGTATCGCGTTCACGGTGGCGACGGACGTAGACTCCCGCGTTATTCTCGATCAGACGGGGGCGCAAAAGCTGCTTGGTAGAGGGGATATGCTCTATACCATGTCGGGGATCAATACCCCCGTCAGAGTACAGGGCGCGTTCATTCCTCCTTCGGAGGCGCAAAAGGTGGTCAACTTTATCAAAGCCAACAACGAGGCGTTTTACGACGAGGCGGCGACGGCGTTCATCAATAACGCAAGAAGTGGTGGCGGCGCGGGCGGCGGCGACGATTTCGGCGATAGCGTGGACGAGAGCTATATTGCCGCGCTCAAAGTCGTTATTCAAACGGGCGGCGCGTCTATTTCCATGCTGCAAAGAAAATGCTCGATCGGCTTTAATAAGGCGGGCAAGATCATTGAATGGATGGAGATGATGGAATACATTTCCCCGTTCGAGGGTAGCGCGAAAGCGAGAAAAGTATTGATTACGAAAGAGGAATTCGAGCGTCAGTACGGCGAATTCTGATAGGACGAAAGTATGTTACGAGAAAAAAAATTCGGTGTGATTTCCTTGGGCTGCGACAAAAATCGCGTGGACACGGAAAAGCTGCTCGGACTTTTAGACGAGCGTGGTTGTCGCCTTGTTGGCGACCTTTCCAAAGCACAAATTCTAATCGTCAACACCTGTGCCTTTTTAAACTCGGCGAGGGAGGAGGCGATAGAAACCGTTCTTGAATGTGCCGCTTATAAAGATAAGAACTTGGAAAAGATTGTCGTGACGGGCTGCTTGCCGCAAAAATTTATCGGCGAGGTCTTTGACGCCCTCACGGAAGCGGACGTGTTTTTGGGGATTAACGACTACGAAAAGATCTTTGAGGCGCTGGAAAAATCGTACGCGGAGGGACGGCAAAATTACGTAGGCAAGGGCGCGGATAGCTTTCGCACCAAACGCATGCTAACAACGGAGCCGCATTTCGCGTATTTGAAGATCGCCGACGGCTGCTTTAATCATTGCACCTATTGTTTGATCCCCAAAATCCGCGGAAAATACCGTTCTTATCCTATGGAAGAGCTGTTAAAAGAGGCGGAGGATTTGGGAGAGCTTTCGGAGCTTATTTTGGTGGCGCAGGACACCACCCGTTACGGGGAGGATTTGTACGGCGAAAACAAATTCGTCGAGTTACTGCAAAGGCTTTCCGCTCTGGAAAATATTCGCGCTATACGGCTGCTTTATTGCTATCCCGAGATGATCACGGACGCCTTGATTGAAGAAATCAAGCGGAATGAAAAGATTGTGAAATATTTGGATATTCCCTTGCAGCATAGCGAGAATAGGGTGTTAAAGCTGATGAACAGGCGAGGGAAACGGGAAGACTATCTTGCGCTATTTGAAAAGTTGCGTAAAAACATTCCCGAAATTGCAATCCGCTCTACCTTTATTTCAGGGTTCCCGACGGAAACGGAGGAGGAATTCGAGGGAATGAAAGAGTTCCTACGAAAGGCAAGATTGACGAGTTGCGGCTTTTTTGCCTATTCCAAAGAGCCTGACACGGCTGCCGCGCGTATGACGCCGCAGGTGCATCACGCCACCAAGAAACGTCGGGTAAACGCTTTGTATCAAACCCAAGCGGCAATTTCTTTGGAGATATTAAAGGGATTTGTCGGTAAGAAGCTGAACGTGCTTTGCGACGGCATTGATTGTGAAAGAGGCTGTTTCGTCGGTCGGGCGTATTTCAACGCTCCCGAAATTGACGGAAAAGTATATTTCCATGCAGGGGAGGCCGTGCAGGGAGAAACTTACGAGGTGCTCGTGGAAAGCAGCGACGCCTATGACTTATACGGAAAAACGGAGGATTATCAATCGTGAAACTCAATTTACCTACCAAAATTACTTTACTGAGATTATTTCTCATTCCCGTCTTTGTGGCGGTGTTCTTCATTGAGGCGATCCCGTACCGCTACGCGATCGCGGCGGGCGTTTTCGTGCTCGCAGCCATCACGGACGCGATCGACGGTCATATTGCCCGTTCGAGAAACCTCGTCACCAACCTCGGGAAATTCCTCGACCCCATTGCCGATAAAGTGCTTATTTCTACGGCAATGATCGTCCTTCTCGTCATGAAGGAAGAGATTTGCACGCCGTTCGGCTCGGCAGCGCAGGGGATCTACGTCGCGCTTGCAATTTGCGTTTGTATCATTATGGCGCGTGAGTTGATCATCAGCGCGTTCCGCCAGATCGCCGCGGCGACGGGTTTTATCATGGCAGCGGACAAGCTCGGCAAAATTAAAGCCACCGTGCAGGACGTCAGCGTCGTCTTTCTGTTTGTTGGCGGCGCGTTTTCGGCGGCGACGTTTGGGTTCGTTTGTCTTGTGATCGGCTACGTGCTGTTTGCGGCGGCGACGGTGCTCACCGTTTGGTCGGGGATTTCGTATATCGTTAAAAACAAGGCGGTATTAAACGATCCCATCAATCAGAAATAAGGGCTATGAAAAACGCTTGTTTACTGATCGGCGAGGGGGTGGACGCTCTTACCTTTCCCTTGCGAAAATTTACCGCGCTGATCGAGAGCGGCGGGTACGAAGTGGAGGAAACGCGTATCCTTTCCGTCAAAACGCCCGATACTGTTAAGGCGGCGCTTATTGACTTGAAAAGCGGCTACGACAACGTCTTTCTCTTTTCCCCAAGCTCTCTTTTAAGCAAGCTTCGCGGTCTTTTAGAGGAGGCATTTTCCCGCAACTGTTTTCAGGGCGGCGAAAAGGGCTTGGGCGCGTACACGGAGGAGGGGAAAAGCCTCTTTCTTGTTTCCGACGGCGAACGCGGAGAAGAGTATCTTCGGGGCGTTTGTCTGCCGTATTTGGACGAAAAATACGCCTCAAAACACGCGAAATTCACCCTGCGTGCGGTAGGTGCGGATCCGACGACGCTTGCTCGATTGCTCGCGCAAGGCGAGGGGCTTGGGGGCGGACTTCGCTTTTTACACCGCCGCTTATACGGTGAGGACGTTGTGGAAATCGTATACGATCAAAACGCGCCGCGTATGCTCACGGACGAGGTGTTGAGGCTGTTTGCCGAGGGACTTGGCGAGAGCCTATACGCTTTGGACGATACGCCGCTGGAAGAACAGCTTGTCGCGCTATTAAAATTGCGTGGCAAAAAGCTTGCCGTTGCGGAATCGTTTACGGGCGGCGGTGTGGGGCGACGGGTCGTAAGCGTGGCGGGGGCAAGTAAGGTCTTTTCGGAGGGACTGAACACCTATTCGGAGGCCTCCAAGATCAAACGGCTGGGCGTCAGCGAATACACCCTGAATTCCTACGGTGCGGTTTCCAAAGAAACGGCGTACGAGATGGCGGCGGGGCTACTTTCTTCGGGTGCGCAGGTGGCGATTGCTACGACGGGGCTTGCAGGGCCTGAGAGCGATTCTTCGGGGTTGCCCGTGGGGGTGTGCTGTATCGCGATCGGGATAGAGGATAAGGTGTTTGTGTCGCGGTATAAGCTGAGCGGAGATAGAACGGAGATCACCGAAACGGCGATCAATTACGCGCTTTTCTTGGCGTGTAAACAACTCAAAAAAATGTAAATAATAATTAGGAGAAAATGAATATGGCAACGGAAAAAAACACGGAAAAAATGAAGGCGCTCGACGCGGTGCTTTTGCAAATTGAAAAGCAGTACGGGAAAGGCTCGATTATGCGCCTTGGCGACGAGGCGGGGAATACGGAGATCGAGGTGATCCCCACGGGTTGTCTTTCGCTTGATATTGCGCTTGGGGTAGGCGGGCTTCCTCGCGGGAGAATTATTGAAATCTACGGCCCCGAATCTTCGGGTAAAACGACGGTCGCGCTTCACGCGATTGCGGAGGCGCAAAAAATGGGCGGCGTTGCGGCGTTTATCGACGCAGAGCACGCACTCGATCCCGTTTATGCGAAAAAGCTCGGTGTTAGCTTGGAGGATCTGTACGTTTCTCAGCCGGATACGGGGGAACAGGCACTTGATATCGCGGACGCGCTCGTGAGAAGCTCGGCGGTGGATATTATTGTCGTAGACTCGGTGGCGGCGCTCACGCCCAAAGCGGAGATCGAGGGGGACATGGGCGACTCGCACGTGGGCTTGCAGGCAAGACTGATGTCGCAGGCGCTTAGAAAATTGACGGCGATCGTCAATAAATCCAAGACCTGCGTGATCTTCATCAACCAGCTCCGTGAAAAGGTGGGCGTTATGTTCGGCAACCCCGAAACGACCCCGGGCGGAAAAGCGCTCAAATTCTACGCGAGTATGCGTTTGGATATTCGTCGTATGGATACGCTCAAAGACGCCGACGGGGCGGTGGGGAATCGTACCAAGGCGAAGATCGTTAAAAACAAGCTTGCGCCTCCTTTCAAGCAGGCGGAATTCGATATCGTTTTTGGCGAGGGGATTTCGCAGGAGGGTTGTATTATCGACCTCGGCGTACAGTTTGACGTGATCGGGAAAAGCGGCGCTTGGTTCAGCTATAACGGCGATAAGGTGGCGAACGGTCGCGAAAAAATGCGTCAGTTCTTAAAGGACAATCCCGAGCTTATGAAAGAGATCGAAGGCAAGATCCGCGCGGCCGCAAGGGGCGAAAAGTCGGCTGAGGAAACGGAAGAGGAATAACCCCTATTTTTCGTGTATGCAAAATCAAACGATAACCGTCCGCGCCGCCGCTCCCAAGCTTCGAGTGGCGGACGTGGCGTATAATAAAGAACGGCTTGTCGAGTCGATCGAACGGGCAAAAAAAGAGGGGGTAGGCGTGCTTGCTTTTCCCCGTCTTTCCCTTTGCGGTTGTACCTGTGGCGATCTTTTCTTTCAGCCCACTTTACTTGCAGCGTGCGAAAACGCTTTGGAGGAGCTGAAACAGGCGACGAGGGGCGGAGATACGCTCGTGATCGTCGGTTTGCCCGTTCAAAGGGCGGGAAAGCTTTACGACGCGGCTGCGCTTTTAAAGGGCGGCGAGATGCTCGGGCTTTTTGAAAACGACGCGCCCTCGCCTAGCGAGAGCCGCTATTTTTCGACGGGCGAAAGAAAGGCGAGCGTTTGCGTAGACGGACTGACGGTGGCGGTGGAGTTTTATGCCGTCAGCGAAAGAACGGACGCGGAGCTTTTAATTTGTTTGCCGAACGAGTGGGAGCTTGTTCGAGGGGCGAAAAAACGGCGGGAGGCGGCGAAAAAGCTTTCCTACGAGGCGCCTTGCGCGGCGGTGGTTTTGACACCGAGTTTCGGGGAATCGTCCACGGACGGCGTATATTCGGGGCATTGTGTTGCGGCACTCCTTGGAGAAACGGTTGCGGAGGCAGCGCCCTTTGGGGCGGGCGAGATGGCGGCGGAAATTTCCCTTTCGACGCTTAAAAACGAGCGGCGTAAAAAGCTTATTCGTAAATATACGCAGACGCAGGAGGGGGAAAACGTCCGCGCTCCCTTTTTGCCGACGGAAAAAGAGCGGGTGGAATACTGTGAAACGGCGATGGAAATTCAGGCACAGGGTCTTGCAAGACGGCTTGGCGCGATCGGCGCGAAAACGGCCGTTCTCGGCGTTTCGGGCGGCTTGGATTCCACGCTTGCCTTGCTTGTTACCGTGCGCGCTTTCGAGATTCTTGGAAAGGATAAAAAAGAGATTGTGGCTATCACCATGCCCGGGTTTGGAACGACGGGCAAAACCTATCGCAATGCCGTAAAGTTGATCGAACGTTTGGGGGCGACCTTGCGGGAGATCCCGATTGCCGATAGCGTACGGGTGCATTTTCAAGCGATCGGCCACGACGGAAAGACGACGGACGCTGCCTACGAGAACGCGCAGGCGCGCACGCGTACGTTAATTCTTATGGACGTGGCGAATATGGAAAACGGCATCGTCGTGGGCACGGGCGATTTAAGCGAGCTTGCGCTCGGTTGGTGCACTTATAATGGCGATCATATGTCCATGTATTCGGTGAACGCTTCTATTCCGAAAACGCTTGTGAAATATTTAGTGGCGTACGCCGCGCAAAAATCGTCAGGGGAGCTGAAAGAGGCGCTGCTTTCCGTGGTTGGAACGGAGGTTTCGCCCGAGCTGTTGCCTCCCGACGAGTCAGGAAATATTGCACAAAAGACGGAGGATATCGTAGGGCCGTACGAATTGCACGACTTTTATTTGTACCACGCGATTTTGCATAGACGCTCGCCCGAAGAGGTGTATGCGCGGGCAAGGTCGGCGTTTAACGGGGACTATGCGGACGAAACGCTGTTGAAATGGTTGAAGAATTTTTACCGACGGTTTTTCACGCAGCAATTCAAGAGGTCGTGTTCGCCTGACGGGGTGCAGGTAACGGCGCTTTCGTTCTCGCCTCGCGGGGGGCTGACAATGCCGTCGGACGCTTGTGCGACACTTTGGCTAAAAGAAGTGGAAAAGCTTTAAGAAATCAAGAAAAAACGCGGAAGAAATTCCGTGTTTTTTTTCGTTTTGACAATCGAAGGAAAAAATTTCCTTATTTTTCATAATCGGCGAAACAAATTTTCGTCAAACGTTTGACTTTTGAGAGGATTTATTGTACAATAAATAAGGATAAAGAAATAATACAGCGGACGGGCAGTCCGTAGCGGTTATAGATTTTATCAATTTTTAATTTTAATACAGGAGGCTAAAACTATGAACTACTTTAATTTCAGCGTCCTGTTTCTTGCAAACACCGTTGATATCGGCGTATTTATCGTAACACTCGTTCTTGTTACGGTGCTGGCGGTGGCGGCAGCTCTCGTGGCAATTCTTCTTTATAAGAAGAACGTTGAAAAGAGTGTTGGGTCGGCAAAAGCGCAGGCGGAAAAAATCGTGTCGGGCGCGCAAGCCGAATCGGACAAGATTATCGCGAAAGGCAAAGAGGAAAGCAAACGCGCCCTCAAAGAAGCCTTGCTCGAAGCGAAGGAACAGGACTTAAAATTAAGAAACGAACTCGAAAGAGAGACCAAGGAAAAGCGGGGCGAATTACAACGGCTCGAACAGCGTTTGACGCAGAAAGAGGACACGCTTGATAAAAAGACGGAGGCTCTTGAAGAACAAAAGCGCGCGCTTGCTGCCGAAGAAGAAGAGGTCAAGGCTTTGCAATTTAAGCTCAGCTCGCAGCACGAGCTGATGATTCAGGAGCTGGAAAAGGTTTCGCAGCTTACCAAGGACGAGGCGAAACAGCTCTTGACGGAGGAGATTCTCGACGAAACCCGCCGCGACGTAGCGGGGCAGGTACGCGCCCTCGAACAGCAAGCGAAAGACGAAGCGGACATGAATGCGAAAAAGATCATTTCGCTCGCCATTCAAAAATGCGCAGCCGATCAGGCGTCGGAGATCACCGTTTCCGTCGTGCCTCTGCCCAGCGACGATATGAAAGCGAGAATTATCGGCCGAGAGGGGAGAAATATCCGTGCGCTTGAAAATGCAACGGGGATTGAACTGATTATCGACGATACGCCCGAGGTGGTTATTTTGTCGGGCTTTGATCCCGTCAGAAGAGAGATTGCGAAAATCGCTTTGGAACGTTTGATTGCAGACGGTCGTATCCACCCTGCAAGAATTGAAGAAACGGTGGAAAAGGTTTCCCGTGAGATTGATCAACAAATCAGAGAAGCGGGCGAGGCTGCCGTATTTGAAGCGGGAATTTTCGGACTGCATCCCGAGCTGATCAAGCTGATCGGTAGATTAAAATTCAGGACGAGCTACGGTCAAAACGTCTATAAACATTCCATGGAGGTTTCCATGCTTGCGGGGCAAATGGCGGCGGAGCTTGGTCTTGACGTCAACTTTGCAAAGCGCGCGGGGATCCTGCACGATATCGGTAAAGCGGTGGATCAGGAGCAAGAGGGCACGCATATCCAGATCGGCGCCGATCTTGCGAAGAAGTATAAAGAAAACGCAAATATCGTGAACGCGATCATGGCGCACCACGGCGACGTGGAGCCGAAAACGATCGAGGCTGTGCTCATTCAGGCGGCAGACGCAATTTCGGGCGCGCGTCCCGGTGCGAGAAGAGAAACGGGCACCAATTACGTAAAGCGGTTAGAGCGTTTGGAGGGGATTGCCTCCTCGTTTGCGGGCGTAGAAAAGAGCTATGCGATCCAAGCGGGCAGAGAGATCCGCGTTATGGTCAAGCCCGATCAAGTAGACGATACGCAAGCGTTGTTCCTTGCGAAAGATATCGCGAAGAAGATCGAGTCGGAGCTTGAATATCCCGGGCAGATCAAGGTCAACGTGATCCGTGAATTCCGTGGTGTAGAGTATGCAAAATAAGGAATAGTAAAAAAAACGGTTGCCCCGAAGCGTTTTTGTACGCTTCGGGGCGTTTCCCGATAAAAAATGATTTTATTTAAAAAAATTTTTAAAAAGAGGCGTAATAAGGCTTGACATTTTATTGAAATTTCACTATAATGTCATAGTAAGTTCAAGTGCTGCTATAGTCTCAGTCGGTAGAGCGCATCCTTGGTAAGGATGAGGTCGGCGGTTCAAATCCGCCTAGCAGCTCCAAAAAACAGACACTATTTAGTAGGGTCTGTTTTTTTCTATTTGCCGACTTTGGACTTACCAAGGATAAAGAGAAAAGGGTTCCCGAAAAAGATTTCCAAGGGAAAGCTTTTTAAGGGAAAAGGAGCAACCGAGCGAAAGCAGAGCCTTTTTTCTAAAAAGGCGCGGAAAAGCAAGAGTTGCGACGCAAGGATGAGGTCGGCGGTTCAAATCCGCCTAGCAGCTCCAAAAAACAGACTCCACTATGTGGGGTCTGTTTTTTGCAATGCATGCCGACCTTGGACTTACCAAGGATAGAGAGAAAAGGGTTCCCGAAAAAGATTTCCAAGGGAAAGCTTTTTAAGGGTTATTTTCGCCACCAGTCTTTGGGAATAGAAGGGGGTGTTTCCTCTCCTTTCAATATAACCGCAGGTAAACGAAGTCGTTCGCCTTGCTTATTTTGATAATAAGGGGTAAGACTGTATTCGCAAATCCCTTCCAACGGCGTTTCACGGTCGATAAATTCTCCGTTTAGCTTTCCTCGATAGAGCAATTTTTCTGCGCCTTGCCAACGCCGTCTTACCTCGTATTCGTAAAACTCGGGCGCGGACTTGGGCAAGCTTATTTTAACGATACCTTTGAGTAGCTCGATTTTAGGAGCTAAGATTGTCGGCGAGGAAAATATCGTAGAGTTTTTTTGCGGCAAATATTTTTCCGCAAACAGCTCCTTAAAGGTATACTCGGCGGGCGCAGCGGGGTCGGCGCGTAGCAGCGTTTTGTCACGTTGGTAGGCGTACCCGTCCAAAAGAACCTCTTTTACGCGATACGGTCTTTCAAATTCGGCGGCATAGCCGCGAAGTTTTACCACTTGTTCATGCAATTTTGCGGCGATTTCGCAAGGCTCGCCGCCGCCTGTGTACGGGATAGGACTGTTGTCTGCTTTCCCAAGCCACACGCCGACGGTGTCGCAAGGGGTGTAGGAAAGAACGTAAGCGTCGGTATTCCCCTTTTGTGTGCCTGCCGTTCCCGTTTTTGCGGCAATGGGAAAGGGGAGAGAACGTAATTTTTTGGCGGTACCACTCTTAACGGCGGTTTGTAAAACGTCGGTGATAAGATAGGCGGTTTCGGGAGTGAAAACGGCGCGGCTTTCCTCCTTCCTTTCGTACACGGTATGCCCGTTTACGACAATTTTACGTAAAAAAGCGCCGCTTTGATACTTGCCGTCGCAAGGGAAAACGGAGTATGCGGAAACGAGGTTTGAAAGAGTGAACCCTTTTTTCATGCCGCCGAGCGCAAGAGCAAGCGTTTCGTCCCCCTCTTCCGCGGCTAAGTTTAACTTTGTTAAATACGCGCTTGCCGTTTTTACTCCCACGGCGTCAAGCGTTTTGACGGCGGGGATATTCAAGCTGTCTTTTAATGCATCACGCGCACTCACGTAGCCGCGGTATTTTTCGTCGTAGTTTTTGGGGGTATAGCCTGCGTAATTAATCGGTTCGTCAAGGAGTAAGGTGGCGGGAGAAAGAACCCCTAATTCAAAAGCGGGTGCATAGACGGCAAGCGGTTTAACGGTGGAGGCAGGTGGGCGACGAAGCTCTCGCAAGGTGGAGTAAAAGACCTTAAAGCCCCGCGTTTCGTTGTCGAGGAGGGCGATTGCCGCGTCACAATTCACCTCGCTTGCAAGCCTTTCCGCCATTTTTTGTAGATCGAGATCGGCGTAGGTATACAGCTCGATTTTTCCGCTTGGCAAAATTTCTCGTCTTGACAAAATTTCTTCCAGCTCTTCTACGGCAAAGCGAAGATAAGCGTGCCCGTCGCCCGCGCGCTGAGTGGGCGTAGGAAGAGGCTCTTGTTGCGCTCGCTCGTATTCGGCGGGAGTAATCGCCCCCTGTTCTTGCATTAGCCTGAGCACGACGGCGCGGCGGGAAAGGCATTTTTCGGGGTTTTTAAAAGGGGAATAATGGTTTGGAGCGCGCAATAAGCCTGCTAAGGCGGCGGCTTCGGCGACGCTTAGTTCGGCGGCGGGCTTGTCAAAATAAAAACGGGCAGCCGATTGCACGCCGTAACAGCTATGACCGAAATAGACGGTGTTGAGATACATACAAAGGATTTCGTTTTTGGAATATTTCCGTTCTAATTCTATGGTAAGTTTTACTTCTTTGAGTTTTCTCGAAAAGGTCTTTTCCAAGGAAAGGTGGGTATTTTTAATAAGCTGTTGCGAAATGGTGGAGGCCCCTTCTTTAAAGGAGGAGGCTTTTAAATTATTGAGCGCGGCTTTTACGATTCGGCGGTAATCAAAGCCGTCGTGCGAAAAAAAGCGTTTGTCCTCTAAGCACACGAACGCGTTTTTGGTATGGGGCGAAAGCTCGTCTACGTCCACGGTTTCGCGGGTGGAAAACCCAAAGCCCGTCGCGATCCGTTCGCCGCGGTGATCGTAGGCGCAAAGCTGTACTTCGGGAAGAAGTAGCTTTTCCTCGTCTAACGTAACGTCCTTGGTGACGAGAAAATAGTAGCCCATGGCTACTAAAAGGAGGGATAGAAATAAAAAAAGAAAGGCAAGAAGTAATTTTTTTAAAGTTTTCATCATGAAAAGTATTTGCGATTTCGGCAAATTTATGTTGAAAGACTTGATTAAAAACCGAAAAAAGTGTATAATAAAATATATCATTGTACTTTGAGGAATGTCCACGTATGGAAAAGAAATATAAGATCGTCACCTACGGTTGTCAAATGAACGTCCACGAATCGGAAAAAATGGCGGGGGCGCTTCGCCGCTTGGGATATGAAGAAACGACTGACGACGAAGAGGCGGATCTGATTTTGTTCAATACCTGTTGTATTCGCGAGAACGCGGAAAATCACGCGTTCGGCAATATCGGTGCGCTGAAAAAGCTGAAAAAAAGAAAGCCGTCGCTCATTATCGCGGTCGGCGGTTGCATGACGCAGGAAAAGGGAAAGACGGAATTGCTTAAAAAGAAATTTCCGTTTATCGACGTCATGTTCGGTACCCTCAATTTAGAGGAGCTGGAAACGCTGATCAAACGCAAATTAGACGGACAAAAACGGGTGATTTCCGTGCGGGAAAAGGAGGGGGAGATCGTCGAGGGGGCAGAGCCTTTTCGGACGAGCTATCCCAACGCGTGGGTGAATATCACCTACGGCTGCGACAATTTCTGCTCGTACTGTATCGTTCCGTACGTTCGCGGGAGGGAGCGTTCGCGCCGCCCCGAACATATCATAGCCGAGGTGGAGCGGCTTGTAAAGGAGGGGTATAAGGAGATTACCCTTTTAGGACAAAACGTCAATTCGTACGGCCGCGGCGTGGATAGTAGCTTTGCGGAGCTGCTGGATAAGGTAGCGTCGGTGGAGGGGAATTTCCGTGTTCGGTTTATGACGAGCCACCCCAAGGACTTCACCGAGGATGTCGTAAAGGTGATGCAAAAGCATAAAAAAATTATGCGTCTTATCCATCTTCCCGTGCAATCCGGCTCGAACGCCGTGCTTGCCGCCATGAATAGGCGTTATACCCGAGAAAAATACCTTGCCGAAATTGAAATGCTTCGCCGTTATTTCCCCGAAGCAGAGGTGACGACGGATATTATCGTAGGGTTCCCGGGGGAAACGGAGGAGGACTATCTTCTTACCGAAGACCTTGTAAAGCGGGTGGATTTTGCCTCGGCGTTTACCTTTGTATACTCCAAGCGCGAGGGAACGAAAGCGGCGACAATGGAGGGACAGCTGCCCGAGGAGGTGCAAAAGGATCGAATTATGCGCCTTGTGGAACTGGTCAATTCGCTTACGCGGAAGAAGTCGGAAAAGTACCTTGGAAAAACGGTGGAGATCCTTTGCGAGGATTATGACGAGAAAAAGGGACTGTATTTGGGTCGTGACGAATTTGGACGAATGGGATATTTTAAGAGCGACGAAAATGAGATCGGGAATTTTATCAATTTAAAAATTACGAAAGCAAACGGCATTTCGCTGTTTGGGGAAAAGGTGTAAAGAAAATGGCGGATAAGAAATTGGGTATTTCAGAAATGATGAGACGCTACCTTGAAACGAAAGAAAAGTACGCGGATTGCGTGCTGTTCTATCGCTTGGGGGATTTTTACGAAATGTTTTTCGAGGACGCGATCAAGGTTTCAAAGCTTTTAGATTTGACGCTGACGGGCAAGGATTGCGGGCTTAAAGAGCGCGCACCTATGTGCGGGATTCCGTATCACGCGGCGGAGGGGTATATAGCCAAGCTCGTTGCCGCAGGCGAGAAGGTGGCGATTTGCGAGCAGCTCTCCGACCCCAAAACCTCAGGCAGAGGACTGGTGGAGCGGGGTGTGGTGCGTATCGTTTCCGCGGGCACGTTGATCGACGACAGTATGCTGGAAGAGGGGAAGAATAATTATATTGCCTGTCTTTATAAAGAGGGCGACGCGATTTCCATGGCGTGGGCGGATATTACGACGGGGGAATTTTGCGCGCGCGAATTTACGGGCGTGGCGGCGATCGACGATACGGTGGCTTGCCTTTTAAAGCTTGGCGTTGCCGAAATTATTTGCAACGAAGAAATGCTGCTTGCAAGCAAGACGATTCGTGAAGTACGGCATAATATTTTGCCTGCTTTTTCCTGCTACGTGCCTTGGGCGTTCAACGTAAAGCACGCGGAGAAAAATCTCCTTGAACAGTTCAAGACCCTTTCTCTTGCGGCGTACGGGATTGCGGGGAAAGCGGGGCTGATTGCCGCGGCGGGGGCTATGATCGAATATCTTCGCGAAACGCAAAAACATTCCCTTGCAAACATTTCAACGGTCAAGGTGATCAGCGGCGAGAAATATATGACGTTAGACAGTATTGCCGTTAAAAATTTAGAGCTTGTCAGAAGCAACGCCGAGAATAAAAAATACGGCTCGCTTTTATGGCTTTTGGATAAAACGAAAACGGGTATGGGCGCAAGACTTCTGCACCAAACCGTTCTTTCGCCGTTAAAAAATATCGACGAGATCAATGAACGCTTAGACGGCGTGGAGGAGCTTGTCAATTCCTCCGTCGGCCGTATTTCGCTTGCGGAAACCCTTTGCGAGGTCAGGGACGTAGAGCGGCTTGCGGGGAAGATTTCCAACGGCAACTTAATGCCTAAGGACTGCGTAGCTCTTGCGGCGTCCCTTTCGGTGCTTCCCGCCCTCAAATTCCGCCTTGTCGGCTTCACCTCGAAAATCCTCACGGAGGTAAACGAGGGGCTTTTGGATATGGGCGAGCTTGCCGCGTTGCTTTCGGCGGCGATCGTAGACGCGCCTCCCGCGCTGATGAAAGACGGCGGGTATATTCGCGACGGCTTTAACGAGGAGCTTGACGAGCTTCGTTTAGTAGGAAAAAAGGGCAAGGGACTGTTGCTTGAACTGGAAGCCCGCGAAAAGGAGAGGACGGGGTTAAAGACCTTAAAAGTGGGCTATAACCGAGTGTTCGGGTACTATATCGAAATCAGCAATTCCTTAAAGGATAAAGCGCCCGCCGATTATATCCGCAAACAGACGCTCACGACGGGCGAACGGTATATCACCGAAGAACTGAAAACGCTGGAAGAGAAAATTTTGACGAGCGGCGAGCGCGCTTTGCAATTAGAGTCAGCCATTTATTCCTCCCTTTTACAGGTGCTTTCGGAAAATATCGAAAAGCTGAAAACAATATCGGCGTCGATTGCGCGTTTAGACTGTCTCGTTTCGCTTGCCACGGTGGCAAAGGAGCGTCGATACGTCCGCCCCAAAATGGTGGAAAGCGGCGGCGCGCTCTCCATTACCGACGGACGTCATCCCGTGGTGGAGGCTATTTCCAAGGAGAGGTTCGTGCCCAACGACACTTTGCTTGACAACGCAGATAATCGTAGTGCGATCATCACCGGTCCGAATATGGCGGGAAAAAGTACGTATATGCGGCAGGTTGCGCTCATTGCCTTAATGGCGCATATCGGTTCCTTTGTGCCTGCTAAGGCCGCGCAAATTCCTATGATCGACCGTATTTTTACCCGCGTCGGCGCAAGCGATAATTTGATTTTCGATCAAAGTACGTTCATGGTGGAAATGACGGAGGTCGCGTCCATTTTATTGCACGCGACGAAGGACAGCTTGCTTGTGCTTGACGAGGTCGGGCGGGGCACGAGTACCTACGACGGGCTTTCCATTGCGTGGGCGGTGATCGAATTTCTCACCGAACGGGTGCAAGCAAAAACGCTGTTTGCCACCCATTATCACGAGTTGACGGAGCTTGAAAACAAGCAAGAGGGTGTGAAAAATTATAAAATTACCGTCCGTGAACTGAACGGCGCGGTGGTATTTTTGAGGAAAATTTCGCGGGGCGGGGCAAATCGAAGTTTCGGTATTGAGGTGGCGTCGCTTGCGGGGGTTCCCGCAGAGGTGACGACGCGCGCGAAAAAGATTTTGAAAACGCTTGAAAAAGCGGACGTGGCACGCGGAAAGCTTGCGCCCAAGGAGAATGTAGAGGAGGAAGAGGAATTGAGGAGAGAAAGCGAAGTGGAGCGTATTTTACGCGTTACCGACGTCGATACCCTTTCCCCCATGAAAGCGTTGCTTTTATTAAGCGATTTAAAAGAGAAATTGACTACGGAGAAATAAGATGGCAAAGATCAATATTTTACCTCAGCACGTATATAACCGTATTGCGGCGGGCGAAGTGATCGACCGTCCCTATTCCGTCGTGAAAGAGCTTGTCGAAAACGCGATCGACGCAGGGGCGACGGAAATACAGATTTACGTGGAGAGCGGTGGAAAACAGCTTATTCGCGTCGTTGATAACGGCGTCGGGATTGAGCGCGACGATTTGCACGCCGCATTTTTGCCGCACGCAACAAGCAAGCTTGAAAAAGCGGAGGACTTGGAGCGAATTATGACGCTGGGCTTTCGTGGGGAGGCTGTCGCTTCGATTGCATCCGTGTCAAAAATGACGATCACCTCTAAAACGGAGGAGGGGGATTGTTATCAGCTTTGCTCCAACGGTGGAGAGCTTGGCGAAATTTTACCTGCGGCGGGGGATAAGGGCACCGACGTCAAGGTGGAGGATTTGTTTGGGAATATGGTCGTGCGGCGGAAATATTTGCGCACGGACAAGACGGAGGAATCGGAGATCACGACGTATGTTTCTCGGTTTATCCTCAGTCATTCGGAGATTGCGTTCACCTATTACGCGAACGGGAGAAAGGTCTTGCAGTCGTTCGGCGAGGGGGACGAGGCGGCGCTTGCGTGCGTGTACGGCGCGAATATTTTAAATGATCTTTTTCAAATCGACGCGCAAAAGTACGGGATTCGTATTCGCGGCTATATCGGCAATCAGAATTTTTCCAAGCCGAATAAATCCTATCAAAGCGTATTTCTCAACGGTAGGTTTGTTCAAAACGCGCTTATTTCTTCGGCAATGTCAAGTGCTTATTCAAGCTATTTGATGAAGCGGCAGTATCCCTTCTACGTGCTCTATTTAACGGTTCCTCCCGAAATCGTGGACGTCAACGTACACCCGAATAAAACGGACGTACGCTTTGTGGACAATCATAGTATTTACGGATGCATCAATTCGGTGGTTGCGGCGGTTCTCGACGGCAATTCTAAGGCGTTTGAATACCTTGTTTCGACGCCGAAAACGGCTTTGGAGCCTATGCCCGAGCCTACCTTGAAACAGCCCGCGGCTGCTTTTACGGTGAAGCCTGACGAGTCGTCAAGCCTTCCTACGGCAGAGTTAGAAGAGGGGTACGAGGAGGCGAGGAGCGCGCCCTTGGCGCCGATTGTGGGTGTGCGCGAGCCTGTGATGCATAGACATATCAAGTACGATAAGCCCGTAGAAAAGTCCAAGGATAAATTTTTCGTGCCCGCATTTTTGCAGGACGACGAAGAAGAGGAAAAGGAAACGAAACCTGCCGAGCCTGAAAAGAAAAAGTTTTCGTACGAAGAGGCGCTTGAAGAAATTCAAAAGGGTACCTTTAAGGGGCCGAAAACGACGCGCGGCGTACCTATTATCGAGGTACCGTTTGCGGAGGTGAAGCCCGCCAAGGAAGCGGCGGAGAAGCTCAATCAAAAAGTATCCGTCAGGCCGCGCATAATTGCGGTCACGAAAGTGATGCAGGGAGTTACGCAAAAATATTACCATACGGAATTTAGGCGGGAGGGATCAAATCCTTATCGTTCGCGCCCCCAAAAGAAAGAGGGAGAAATTTGCGACGCAGAGCTTTTACGGCGTAGAAAATTTCCTAAGCTGTTTTTTCAGAAAAATAGGATAATCGTTGAACAGGGCGAACAGTCGAGCGGTGAAACGGCAAAATTTACAACGGCGCCGTCGGTGGACGTTTTCGAGGAAAATAAAAAATTCCTGATGGAAATGGAGGGCAAAAAACAGCAAAACAGAATTGACGTTTCTTCCTGTCGATACGTAGGTAAGCTGTTCAACACCTATTTATTGTACGAAAAAAACGACGAGGTGTACGTGATCGACCAGCACGCCGCGCACGAACGGCTGATTTTCGACCGTTTGAAAGAGAAAATGGAGGCGCGCAAGATCGTTCAACAGCCTATGCTTGTGCCCTTTACCCTTGATTTGAACGCGTTTGAGAGCGATTTCATTCGCGAGCATACGGAGGATATTCGCGCGCTTGGCTTTGATTTGGAGGAATTTGGGACAAACAGCTTTAAAATTTCCGCCGTTCCACTCGATTTGCAACAGATCGACCTCTCCGTGTTTTTCAACGACGTTTTGGGGAATATCGGCGCTTATAAAGGGATCAGACTTTCCGAGCTTTTAAAGGATAAGCTTGCGTCGGCGGCGTGTAAAGCGGCAGTCAAAGGCGGCATGGATCTTTCGAGGGACGAGGTAGATACGCTGTTTGAAATGATGGACGGCAATATGGGGCTGAAATGTCCGCACGGCCGTCCCGTCGTCACGAAGATCACGAAAAAAGAACTGGAAAAAATGTTCAAAAGGATCGTGTGATGGCAAAAGTGGTGGTAATTTGCGGTGCAACGGCGTCGGGAAAGACGGCGCTTTCCGTTGCGCTTGCGAAACAATTAAATACCGAGGTGATTTCCGCGGACTCCATGCTCGTCTACAAGGGTCTTGACGTAGGCACGGCAAAGCCCACCGAAGCGGAAAAAGAGGGCGTGATTCATCATATGATCGACGTCGTAGAGCCGTTTGAAAAATTTTCGGTGAGCGATTACGAGGCGCAGGCGTTGCCTTTGGTGGAACGCTTGCTTGCGCAAGGAAAGACGCCGATTATTTGCGGGGGCACGGGATTTTATATCCAAGCGCTTCTTTATAAAAGTCAATTCGGCAACGCGGGCGCAGACGAAAAAATCCGCGCGGAGCTTGAAGAAAGCTTGAAAATAAAGGGAAAAACCTATCTGCACGAGCTTTTAAAGGAGAAAGACCCCGAAAGCGCGTTGCTCCTACACGAAAACGATACGAAACGGGTGATACGCGCTTTGGAGATTTTTTTCGTGACGGGAAAACGTAAATCCGAGCAGAAGGACGAGAGGATCCCGCGTTTTGATTTTACTGCATTTTCGGTGGATTTTCCAAGAGAAACGCTCTATCAGCGGATAGATTTGCGGGTGGAGAAAATGTTTGAGGCAGGGCTGAAAAAAGAGGTAATTTCTCTTTTAGATCAAGGCGTTTCGCCCACTTCGCAATGTATGCAGGGAATCGGGTATAAAGAAATCGTCGAGGGAATGGCAGCAGGTCTTACGGATAAAGAGATCGTAGCGGTTATTCAAAAAAATACGAGAAACTACGCAAAACGGCAAATTACTTACTTTAAACGCATGGAAAATCACGTGCTGCTTTCCCCTGAAAGGGCGAACGTTGAAGAAATCTTGTCCACCCTGTAAAAGGTGGTATTATGTCAGATATAATACCTATGTTTGGCATACTAATACGGTAAAATATTATGTCAGGCGTAATAATTACGTCTGACATACTACGAGGAAAAGAGATATGACGGCAGAAGAACTTATTAAAAAAAGCGAGCGGGTGCTTGAAAAAGAGTTTGCCCGCGCTGACGAGATCAGCGAATACAATCAAGAAAAGGTGCTCAAAGCCTTTTGCGAGAAAGGGGTGGCGATTCGGCATTTCAATCCGTCAACGGGCTACGGCTACGGGGACGAGGGGCGGTTTTTACTTGGAGAAATTTACGCCAAGGTATTCGGCGGAGAGAGCGGGATTGTTTCGCCCGCGCTTCTTTCGGGCACGCACGCGCTTTCGGTGGCGTTGTTTGGGGTATTGCGCCCGGGCGACGTCGCGCTTAGCGTTTCCGGAATGCCTTACGACACCTTGCGCGGGGTAATTTACGGTGAGGGAAACGGCTCTTTGAAAGAGTTTGGCGTGAAATTCGAGTGCGTTGCGTTAAACGAAAAGGGAAAATTTGATTTCGAGGCGATTGAAAGCGCGATAAAAGAGGCGGGAAACGCCTTAAAAATGGTCTATATTCAGCGTTCGCGCGGGTACGAACTTCGGGACGCCTTTTCCGTTAAAGAGATCGGGGAGGTTTGTAAATTCGTCCGCGGGCTTGGCTTTACGGGTTGTATTTTCGTCGATAACTGTTACGGCGAGTTTGTAGAAAAGGAAGAGCCTTGCGACGTCGGAGCGGACGTAGCGGTCGGCTCGCTCATTAAAAACCCCGGCGGGGGGCTTGCGCCGACGGGCGGTTATATCGTCGGCAAGGAAAAATACGTCGATTTAATCGGCAAACGGCTGACGGCGCCTTCCGTAGGGAATGAAGTAGGCTCCTACGCCTACGGTTGGCGGCTTTTCTATCAAGGACTTTTTATGGCTCCGCACACCGTCAATCAGGCGGTAAAAGGCAGTCTTGTAATCGGGAAATGTATGGAAGAGCTTGGCTACGAGAACTTTCCCACGCTTGATAAAGTGCCCGCGGATATCACCCGCGCCATTCGGTTTGACACGGCAAAACAGCTTTGCGACTTTATTCAATCGGTGCAGGAGGCGTCGCCTGTGGACGGGTTCGTGACCTTGGAGCCGTGGGATATGCCGGGGTATGACAGTAAAGTGATTATGGCGGCGGGCTGTTTTGTAGAGGGTGCGTCAATCGAGCTTTCTG
Source organism: Clostridia bacterium (assembly GCA_017463325.1). Lineage (GTDB taxonomy): Bacteria > Bacillota > Clostridia > Christensenellales > Borkfalkiaceae > Scatosoma. The sequence goes on along the minus strand of JAFTPK010000003.1, from coordinate 74,570 downwards.
CCGACGCACCCGTGAAAGAGCCGTACACGGCGTATTTCCAAGGCGGCCTTACCTACGAGCACGCCAAATACGCCCTCAAAAAAATTCTTGCAAAACTTTTATAATTGCCTGATAAAACTTCACGCCGCTCACGAAGAAACGCGAGCGGCGTGGTTTTTATTTCGTTAAATCCCAGTCGATCGGGGAAATGCCTTTGGAAAGTAAGTATTCGTTAGTTTTGGAGAACGGCTTGCTCCCGAAAAATCCGTTGTAAGCCGAAAGCGGGGAGGGGTGAACGCTCTCGATCACGCAATGCTTGGAGGCGTCGATCAGCGGTTTTTTGCTCCTTGCGTTGCCACCCCAAAGGATAAAGACGAGGTTTTCTTTTTGTTCGGACAAGAGCTTGATGACGCTGTCGGTGAACCACGCCCAGCCGCATTTGGAATGGGAGTTCGCTTGATGTGCCCGCACCGTCAAGGAGGTGTTGAGAAGAAGTACGCCCTCGTTCGCCCATTTGGTAAGATCGCCGCACTTAGGGTAAGGGCAGCCGACGTCAGCAGTTAGCTCCTTGAAAATGTTTTCCAAGGAGGGCGGGTTGGGTACTCCCTCTTTGACCGAAAAGCAAAGCCCGTGCGCCTGTCCCTCGTTATGATAGGGGTCCTGCCCCAAAAGGACGACTTTTACCTTTTCAAAAGGGGTGAAACGGAAACAGTTGTACAGGTCGTACATATCGGGATATACCGTGTAGTTTCCGTATTCCATCAATAAAAATTCACGGATTTTGTGATAGCGTTCGTCACCGAATAAAGGGGCGAGCACGCTCGTCCAGTCGCCTAAATTGACCATTTTAAACCTCAATAGCCCAAGTACTTCTTTCAGGGCGTCCATTATAATTCTTCAAAAATCAGGGGGAGAGCCGCTTTTAAATTTTCAAGTGCTGCCGCACGGTTGACGAGATATTGCTCCGTCGTGCTCCCGCTGCCCGCAACGTCGGAAATCGCTTTCAGCGAGTACACGGGCAATTCCGCTTTCCGTGCCGCTTGAACGATCGCCGCACCTTCCATGTCGCGAATATCCGCTTGCAATTCTTGGGTGAGTAGCTCGTAATCAGCGGGGCTGTCGTTGAAACGGTCGGCTGTGGCAAGCTTTCGGACGGGGAAATTTGCCGTTAAACGGCAGAGGGGAAGATAATTTTCCTCGTATTCGTCAAGGGTGCCTATCTTGGTGCCGTTGAGGGCAGTAAGATCGAAATCGAACTGAGTTGCCGCGCCGATCTGATAGACTTTGCAAAGCTCGGTGTTTGCGTTAAGCCCGCCAGCCACGCCGAAATTTAAAAGGCGTTTCACGTCAAACTTACTGACGAGAAGTTGTGCGCCGAGGGCGGCGTTTACCTTGCCTACCCCGCAAATACAAAGAGCAAGCTCTTTGTCGAACGCCGTGCCGACGAATACGGGTTTTCCGCTTACCGTAAGGCTCCGTTCGATTTTCATTTCCTCTATTAAAATATCCGCCTCGCTTTGCATGGCGATCACTACACCGATCATATCCGTTCTCCTTTGGACAGTTGTCCATGTATTGTATTGTAGCAAATTTCTCAAAAATACGCAACCGTTTTATTGCAAAATATAAAAAACCGTGCTATAATATAAAGAAAAAAGTGAGGATATACGAATGACGAGAGCGGAAAAGGCAAGAGAATTATTTAAAGAGGGATATGCGTGCTCGCAGGCGGTGGCGCTTGCGTTTGCCGATTTGACGGGAGTAGACGAAGCGGCACTTTGTAAAATTATGCTGCCGTTTGGCGGCGGGCTGGGTCGATTGCGGTTGACCTGCGGCGCGGTGAGCGGCATGGCGGCGGTGGCGGGCTTGCTGTTTGCGGGCGCGGAAAATTCGCATGAAAATAAACTGAAAACGTATGAGATCGTACGGGAGCTGTGCGCACGGTTTGAAGAGGAGAACGGTAGCTTGATCTGCGCCGAGCTGCTTGCGGGAGGGAACGTAAAAGCGACGGTAGGGGGCGAAGCGGAAAAAAGAACGCCCGAATATTATAAAAAGCGGCCTTGCGGCGAGATCGTTTTTTGCGCCGCGCAAATTTTGGAGGAATATATAAAAGCGCGAGAAACGCAGGGAATAAACGCGTAAAAAAATCGCCCGTCTGACAAAAGCCAGACGGGCGGTTTGCTCTTTGCTGATTATTTATTGCTCTTGGAAACGTTGAAATAATATTCGACGACGTCGCCGTCCTGCATGATATACTCTTTTCCCTCGCTACGCACCTTTCCCTCGGCTTTCGCGGCGGCGATCGAGCCGAGCGATAAAAGGATCTCCCAGTTTACGACGTCGGCACGGATAAAGCCTTTTTCAAAGTCGGTGTGGATTTTGCCTGCCGCTTGGGGCGCTTTCGTGCCTTTCACGATCGTCCACGCGCGCGTTTCCTTTTCGCCTGCCGTCAAATAGGAAATCAAGCCGAGCAGGGCGTAGGATTTTTTAATGAGGCGGTCAAGCCCGCTTTCCCCGAGGCCGAATTCTTCCATAAAGACGGCTTTGTCCTCAGGCTCCATTTGCGAAAGCTCCTCTTCCGTTTTTGCGCAGATGACGAGCACTTCACTTCCCTCTTTTGCAGCAAATTCCTTTACTTTTTCCACGAGCGCAAGCTCTTCCTCGGGCTTGCCCATATCCTCCTCTTGAATGTTTGCCGCGTAAATGACGGGCTTGGAGGTGAGGAGGAAACAGTTCTTTAAAAATTCTTCCTCCGCGTCGGTAACGGTAAAGTTACGGGCGGGCTTTTCGCTTTCGAGGTGAGCGTAGAGCCGTTCGAGAAAAGCGTATTCCTCGGCTGCCTTTTTATCGGCGCCGCCGCGCGCTTGCACCTTGACCTTGTTCATGCGGTTTTGGACTGCTTCCATGTCCGACATGATCAGCTCTAAATTAATGGTTTCAATATCGCCCGTAGGATCGATACGGTTTTGGACGTGGGTGATGTTGGAATTTTCAAAGCAACGCACGACGTGAACGATCGCGTCCACCTCGCGGATATGGGAAAGGAATTTATTTCCCAAGCCTTCGCCCTTGGAGGCGCCCTTGACAAGTCCTGCAATATCGACGAATTCAATGACGGCAGGGGTGACTTTCTTGCTTGCATACAGAGCGGCGAGCTTGTCCAGCCGTTCGTCGGGGACAGCCACGACGCCGACGTTGGGTTCGATCGTGCAGAAAGGATAGTTTGCACATTCCGCACCCGCGTGAGTGATTGCGTTGAAAAGAGTGGATTTCCCTACGTTGGGAAGACCTACGACACCGAGTTTCATATTCGTTTACTTCCTTGTTTTTGAAAAATTTCTCATATATTATAATATAAAATCAAAAAATAATCAAATTAAACTTGCCTAAAATCAAAAAATATGTTAAACTATTTTGGAAAAAATTAAAAAGACGGGTAAAAATTATGGATTACAAGAAGTATATTGCCGAAAAAATCAACGTGGACGGAGTAACGAAGGAGGAGCTTTACGAGCTGATTGCTCTTCCTCCCAACACCGAAATGGGTGACTACGCATTGCCTTGCTTTAAATTTGCAAAGCTGCTTAGAAAAAGCCCCGTAATGATCGCGGAGGCGTTGAAAAATGATTTTCAAACGGACGACGTCGTTTCCGAGGTGAGCGCCGTCAACGGATATTTGAATTTTAAAATCGACAAAAACGGGTTTGTGCGCGGCGCGCTCGATAAAATTTTTGCCGAGGGGGACGCTTACGGCGCCTCCGACGAGGGAAAAGGGAAAACCGTTTGTATCGACTATTCCTCTATCAATATCGCCAAGCCTTTCCATATCGGACATTTATCGACGACGGTGCTTGGCGGCGCGCTGTACCGTATTTATAATTTCCTCGGCTACAAGGCGGTGGGCATCAATCACCTCGGCGACTACGGTACGCAATTCGGAAAGCTCATTTCCGCGTACAAGCGTTGGGGGGATAAGGAAACGATTGAAAAGGGCGGGATCCGCGCTTTGAACGAGCTGTACGTAAAGTTCCACCGCGAGGCGGAGGAGCACCCCGAATACGACGACGAGGCGCGTGCTTACTTTAAAAAGATCGAGCAGGGCGACCCTGAGTGCTACGAGCTGTTTACTTGGTTTAAGGAGCTTACCTTAAAGGACGTGAATAAGATTTACGAGCTGCTTGACATTCATTTTGATTCGTACGCGGGCGAGAGTTTTTATTCGGATAAAATGCAGCCCGTTGTGGAAGAGCTTAGAGAGAAAGGTTTGCTTGTGGAAAGTCGCGGCGCGCAGGTGGTAGACCTTGAAGAATACGGTATGTCGCCCTGTATTATTTTAAAATCGGACGGCAGCTCTTTGTACGCTACCCGCGATATGGCGGCGGCGACCTATCGGAAAAAGGAGTACGATTTCTATAAATGTCTTTACGTCGTGGCTTATCAGCAGAATTTGCATTTCAAGCAGTTCTTTAAGGTGCTCGAATTGATGGGCAAGGACTGGGCGAAAGACCTCGTTCACGTTGCGTACGGTATGGTTTCCTTGGAAGAGGGCACCATGTCCACGAGAAAGGGGAACGTGGTGTTCCTTGAAGACGTCATCAATAAGTGTATCGAAAAGGCGTACGCCGTGATCGACGGGAAAAATCCCGACCTTGAAGACAAGGAAGAGGTGGCAAAAAAGGTGGGCGTAGGCGCGGTCATTTCCGGCGCGCTGTACAATAATAAAATCAAGGATATTGTTTTCTCGTACGATAAGGTGCTTAATTTTGACGGGGAAACGAGCGTGTATGTGCAATACACCTGCGCCCGTGCGAACTCCGTTTTGAAAAAGGGCTTAGCCCCTGAAAGCTTTGAAATTCCCGAGCTTTCGACGGTGGAGATCGACCTTGTGAAGGCGATTGCCGAATTCCCCGAAACGGTGAGGGCGGCGGCAGAGAAATACGAGCCGTCGTATATCGCCCGTTTTGCGGTGGACGTAGCGCAGCGGTTCAATAAGTTTTATTTTGATTGTAAAATTCTTTCCGCAGAGGACGATAGGACGAAGAATTTCCGACTTGCCTTGACGGCGGCGACGGCGCAGGTTTTGAAAAACGCGTTTGCGCTGCTCGGAATCGGGATCCCCGAAAAAATGTAACGAACAAAAACGCTTTCCAAGCCTATGGAGAGCGTTTTTCGTTGGAAAAATTTTTTTAAAAACTTTCCGTCAAACGTTTCCCTTTTTTTTGAAAATATGTTATTATTGAAAATAGTATGGAAAGAAAGACGGGCTACGAAGAGCTTTTAACTCTTCTCGATTCACACAAAACCGCCGATAAGGAATGGTTTCTCGCGCTACTTGACGACGAGAAACAGGCGGCATACGAAAAAACGAGGATACGGGCGGTTATGCAAATGTTGAAGATCGCCCGTATTCGGCCGCACAAACGCAAGATCGAGGAGGCGAAAGCGGAGCTTGAAAAGATCGCCAAAAAGGGTGATCCGTCGGCAGAAGAGTATCGGCGCAGCTTAGAGCTTTCCGCTCTTTTGGACGCGGAAACGAAAAAAATGAACGAGTATCGCCCGCTTTTTGACGAGCCGTATTTTGCGCGCATGGACCTCGTTGACCCGATTGAGGGCTATAATAGCTACTATATCGGAAAAAAGGGGGACGTGAAATTAGAGATCGTAGACTGGCGCGCCCCCGTTTCCAAGCGGTATTATCAAAAGAGTTGTTCGTCGTTCACCTTTAACGAGTACGTTTATAAGACGGTGTTACGGCGGGCGTTACGCACGAAAAACGGGCAGGTGGAAGATTTTAAAAACGAGTATCTTTCTTTAAAGGACTATCTTTCGGAGGAGGAGATCGGCGGGAAAGACGAGGAAAATATTCTCGATCCCTTTTTAAAGGAAATCATTAAGACGCGAAAGGAAGAGGATTCCGTAAAAGACATTATCCGTACGATACAGGAAAAACAGTACGAGATCATCACCTGCGACGAAACGAAAAATTTTGTCTTACAGGGCTGCGCGGGGAGCGGAAAGACTATGGTCATGCTGCACCGTCTGAGTTATCTGATGTACAATCACGACGACGTGCGCCCGCACGACGTACTCATCATCACCCCGAGCACCTCCTTTAACGCCTTTATTGACGAGCTTGCCGCCGTTTTGGAGTTGGAGCGGGTACGCACGCTCACCGTGTACGATTATTTTTTGGAAGTACTTAAAAACGAAAAGATTGATATTAAGGAAAAGATAGACGAAACGCAAAAGGAGAGCGAGGAATACCTTGCGTATTTGTATTCGGACGCGTTCGTAAAAGATTTAGCGAAAAAGCAAGCCAAGGTGTACGACAGCCTGTTCGGCACCTTTACGGGCAGCGAATGTAAGGAGTTTATCGAGGATATTTTAAAGTCGTGCGCTTCACAGCTTTCGGCGTATGAAACAATCAAGAATTCCTCCTTGCGCGTCCGTCGCGCCGTGCTCGGCGAGATCAAGGAACGGGAGGAGGGGGGACTGTATTACACCAAGCCTTTCCGCGAGTTGATGAACGGCGTTTTGGAGGTGCAGGAGTTTTTTAAGGAGATTTTAAAAAGTGAGCGTGCAAAAACGCCCGCGTATTTTTACCGCCAACTGACCGTTTTTTATCAGGCAGCCGATTTTGTGGCGAGAAGAGCGGAACGGATTGTTGTAGAGGCGGTCAAATCCTTAGAGGAGCTTGCGGCGGCGCTGGAAAAAGAGGTGCTCGATTTAAGGCGGTTCAAGCAAAAAATCGGCGACGAAACGGTGTATTTGTACGCCGATCGTATAGAGCGGCGCTTGGAGCTGATTGAAGAAACGAAAAAGGAAAGGGCGCAGGTACAATTGATCGGGGCTAGGGCGGAGCTGTTTGCTGAATTTTACGCCTACCTCCGCGGCGAGAAGAATTTTACCGCTCTCGGCGGTTGCGCCGATTTCGTGGACGTCGTTCGTTATTTTTATAAGGAAACGGTGAAAAAGCAAAAAAAGAAGTTCGGATTAAACGGCAAGAGGATGTACCCGTCGGACGCGTATGCTCTTTGTGCCGTTTGCCGTTCGCTTGGAAAAAGGCTGACGCCCGCCCATTCGTTCGTGTTTGTGGACGAGGCGCAGGATATTTCGCGCGGCGAATACGAGCTTATCCGCGCGATCAATAAAAACGCCTGCTTTAACCTCTTTGGTGACGTGGCGCAAAACGTGACGCCGTGGCGGGGGATCGGCGAGTGGCAAACGGCCTTTCCCGAATTTGATATTTTTACCCTCGACCAAAACTATCGAAACACCAACCAAATCGTGGACTTCGTGGCATCGACGCTCAAAGTAGATATGCGGCCGATCGGCTTTGACGGGCCTGAGGTGGAGAGTATTTCTCCCGCGGGATTGAGTAAATTTTTCAAAGAGAAAAAGGGGCTGAAAGCGCTGATTTGTTCGGCGAGCGAAAAGGAAAAATATTTCCGCAAGGCTTATCAAGACGTAGGCGCGAAAAAGAAGATTTCCAAAACGAAGATCAATCTTTTAACGGTGTACGAAAGTAAGGGGCTGGAATTTTCGGCGGTGGCGGTGGCGCCCGAGGGTATGACGGACAGCGAACGGTATATCGCCTACACCCGCGCCATGAAAGATCTTGCCGTGATTAAGGCGCAGATAACAAAAAAGGAGAACTAATGCACTACGAAGTATTTTTAATAGACGTGGACGATACGGTGCTTGATTTTCACCGTTCGGCCTTAGAGGCTTTGAAAAGGGGCTTTGCCGCCTGCAAGCTGCCTTATGACGAGCGTATGGCGAAGGAGTATGCAAGCTTTAACGCCGAGCTTTGGAAACGCTTGGAGGTAGGAGAGATCACCCGCAAATATTTAATGGAAAACCGTTTTCATTTATTTTTGGAAAAAATGGGCTTTACGGACGCGAACGGAGCAAAATTCAACCGCGCGTATTTAAAAAAGCTTTCTTCAAATCCTTATTATATTAAGGGCGCGCGTAGGTTTTTGCGAAAGGTAGGGGAGCTTGGCGAAATCTATTTTGTTACCAACGGCACCTCGTGGATCCAACAGTCCCGCTTTAACCGTTGCGGGCTTTGGGAATACGCGCGCGGTACCTTTATTTCCGAGGATCTTGGCTACGACAAGCCGTCGCCCCTGTTCACGGAAGCGGTGGAAAACGGGATAGGCGGCTTTGAAAAGGGGAAAGTGCTTTGGATCGGGGACAGTCTTTCATCCGATATTTTAGCGGCTGTGGAAGGCGGAATAGATTGCGTGTGGTTTTCGGGTGGAAAACGTTTGCCCGAGGGTGCGCCGCAGCCGACCTATATCGCCGAAAGCTACGCCGATATTTTGAAAATTTTGGGAATTAAATAAAAAAACGGCAGATTTTTTTCGTTAAATATTTGAAAAAATCGAAAAAAGATGCTATAATTAAATTTAGAAAATTATAATATGGGGGAGATCGTGCTCTTGAATTCTCCCAAAGAGAAAGAAAAAGCAGAGGAAAAAATGGCAACGGACAAAACGAAGAACGCAAAAACGACAGACGAGTACAGCGCGAAAAACCTCGAAGTATTAGAGGGGCTTGACGCCGTGCGTATGCGTCCCGGTATGTATATCGGTTCTACCGGTATCAAGGGGCTGCATCATATCCTTTGGGAGATCGTGGATAACGCGATCGACGAAGCAGCCAACGGCCACGCAAACAGGATCACGGTCACCCTGCACGAGGACGGGAGTGCTTCCGTCGAAGATAACGGCCGTGGGATTCCCACCGACATTCACCCGAAAGAAAAGGTTTCGGGTGTTCAGCTTGTGTTTACAAAGCTGCACGCGGGCGGAAAATTCGGGCAGGGCAACTACGAATATTCGGGCGGTCTGCACGGGGTGGGTGCGTCGGTAACGAACGCGCTTTCCGAATGGCTCACCGTCGAGGTTTGCAGAAATAAGCGCATTTATAAAATGAGCTTTCATTCCAAATACAACCCGAGAAAGAAAAAGGTGGAGTCGGGGCTTCCCGACGGACCTTTGGAGGATACGGGGATATCCACCAACCGTAAGGGTACGCTTATTCGTTTTAAGCCGGACGCGACGGTGTTTTCCGAAACGTCGTTTGATTTGGAAACGGTGGAGGAGCGTTTAAGAGAGCTTGCTTTCCTCAATCGCGGCTTGGAGATCGTACTTGTAGACGAGCGTATCACCATGGCTGAGGCTCGGCGTAGCCGTATGCTCTTCGGCTCGGATAACGAAACGGAGGACGAAGAGGGCGAAAGCGTGGAAGAAACGCTTGAAGCGGAAGAGGAAACGGAGAAAAGCGAGGAGGGGCAGCAGACCCTGTTCGACGAGGTGGACGAGCTTGCGCTCGAAAGCGAGGCGTATCGCATTACCTTTAAATACGACGGCGGGATTAGCGATTTTGTCAAGAGCCTAAACGAGGGCAAAAGGCGGCTGTATTCGCAGCCCATTTACTACAAGGCGGTCAAGAATGATATTCTCGTGGAGTTTGCCATTCAGCATACGGGCGATTACCGCGAGAGTATGTTCTCGTTCGTCAACAATATTCCCACGCCCGAGGGGGGGTATCACGAGATCGGTTTCCGTTCGGGGCTTACGCGAGTGCTCAACGAATATGCAAGGAGCAACGGTTTCTTAAAAGAAAAGGACGCGAATTTCCAAGGCGACGATTTCTGTGAGGGGCTGTCCGTGGTGCTCTCTATCAAAATGGCGGTGGTTCAGTTCGAGGGGCAGACTAAGACCAAGCTTGGCAACACCGAGGCACGGCCTGCGGTGGAGGCTACCGTGATCGAGGGCTTTAACGCCTTTAAGAATATCCGTGGCTATAAAAAGACCATGGAGGAAATTATCAAAAAAGCGCAGGGCGCGGCAAAATCGAGAATTGCCGCCAAGACGGCGAAAGAGAACGCGCGTGCGAAAAACAGTATCGACGGCTTGACGCTGATCGGAAAGCTTGCCTCCTGTTCGGGAAGAAAGCCCGAATTCAACGAAATGTTTATCGTCGAGGGGGATTCGGCAGGCGGTACGGCAAAGCAAGCGCGCGTCCGTCAGTTCCAGTCCATTTTGCCGCTTCGCGGCAAGCCGCTCAACGTGGAAAAGAAAAAGCTGGCACAGATCCTCGAAAACGAGGAAATCCGCACTATGATCAGCGCAATCGGCGCGGGGATCGACCCTGATTTCAAATTAGACAAGATCAATTATCATAAGGTCATTATTCTTTCAGATGCCGACCAAGACGGTATGCACATTCGCTGTATTTTGCTTACTTTCTTCTTCCGTTATATGCGCCCGCTCGTCAACGCAGGGCACGTATATATCGGTATGCCCCCTCTTTATAAGGTGTATAAAGGGGATAAGATCGAATACGCCTACGACGATAAGGAGTTGGAAGAAAAGATCGAGAAGATCGGGAAAGGCTATCAGCTCCAACGCTATAAAGGGCTTGGGGAAATGAGTGCGGAACAGCTTTGGGAAACGACCATGAATCCCGCGACGCGCAACCTTATCCAAGTGACGGTGGAGGACGCGGCAAAGGCAGAGCGTATGATCACGACGCTGATGGGCGACAAAGTAGAGGGGAGAAAGGAATTCCTCGCAAGATACGCGAACTTTAACAAGAAAGATGCGTTTATGGAGCAAATCGAGAAAAAGGAGGTAAAACATGGCGAAGAGTAAGAAAGAACCCGAAGCGATTGTTGCAAGCGGGCAAACCTACGTCCAACCGTTGGAAACCGTTTTACATTCCTCTATGCTCCCGTACGCGGAATTCGTTATTCTCGACAGAGCGTTGCCCCGCGTGGAGGACGGCTTAAAGCCCGTTCAGCGTAGAATTTTATATACCATGAACGAAATGGGGCTTACTCCCGACAAGCCGCATAAAAAGAGCGCGCGTATCGTCGGTGACTGTATGGGTAAGTATCATCCCCACGGCGACAGCTCCGTTTATGATGCAATGGTGCGTATGGCGCAAGGCTTTAATATGGGCAAGACCCTTGTCAACGGGCACGGTAACTTCGGTTCCGTAGACGGCGACCCTGCGGCGGCAATGCGTTATACGGAGGCACGGCTGGAACCGCTCGCACTCGAACTTTTACGCGACATTGACAAGAACACCGTTTCCTTTTCCCTTAACTTCGACGACTCGTTGAAAGAACCGGACATTTTGCCCGGGCGTTTTCCTAACTTGCTCGTCAACGGTTCGTCGGGGATCGCGGTAGGGCTTGCGACGAATATCCCCACGCATAATCTGGAAGAGGTTATCAACGGGGTAAGCGCGTATATCGACAATCCCGCCATTTCCTTAGAGGAAATGATGGAGTATATTCCCTGTCCTGATTTTCCTACGGGCGGCATCATTATTGCAAACGAGCTGATCCAAGCGTATAAGACGGGGAGAGGAAAGATTTCCATTCGCGCCAAGATCACGACGGAGAAAACGGATAACGGTAAGACCAACCTCGTCATCACCGAGCTTCCTTATCAGGTGAACAAAGCGCAGCTTCTTAGAAAAATTGCAGAGCTTCGCGAGGAGAAAAAAGAGGAGCTTGCTTGCGTAGACTACGTAGCCGACGAGTCGGATAGAACGGGTATGCGCGCCGTGATTCGCGTGAAAAAGGACGCCGATATTCCCGCGCTTTTAAAGGTATTGTATAAGTATACCGAGCTGGAAGTGACGTTCGGGATCAACATGGTCGTGATTGCGGACGGAAAGCCGCAGCAGCTTGGCTTGATGGATATTATCCGTCACTACGTCAAGTATCAGCAGCAGCTTATTTTAAAGCGTACGCTGTTTGATTTGGAGCAAGCGGAAAAGCGTTCCCACGTGTTGGAGGGGTTGATTATCGCCGTCCGAAATATCGACGAAGTGATTGCAATCATTAAAAAATCGGAGGGCACGGCAGACGCGAGAGAAAAGCTTATGGCGCGCTTTGAGATTTCGGAAATTCAAGCGCAAGCCATTCTCGATTTGAAGCTTGCAAGGCTTACCCGTTTGGAAGTTTTTAAGCTGGAAGAGGAGCTGAAAGAGCTGCAAAAGCTTATCAAAAAGCTGACGGCGATTTCCAAGAGCAAGGACAAGCAGTTGCAGGTGGTCAAGGAAGAAATTTGCGACATTCGCGACCGTTATCCTTCCCCCCGTAAATCCCGTCTTGTGTACTCGGCTGAGGAGGCAAGCGGCTTGATTTCCGCGGCAAAGGAAAAACGCGTAGGTGAAAAATGTACCCTCGTATACACGGAAGACGGTCGCTTTAAGGCGTTGATCGGAAAAGAGGTACAGGCTCTGCAAAAGCCCTTAGAGGGAAGATTTAAGGGCGGCTTGCTTGCGCGGCTGACGCTTGAAACAGCCACGGATAAGCGGGTGTTTGCGTTCACGAATTTCGGAAACTGCTATAAGCTTGATATTTATTCGCCCGAGGTGGTCTGTCGGCTTGCGGACGAGGGGGCGGATCTTTCCGCGCTTGCAAGCGGCGTTCTTGACGGTGAAAAGGCGGTGGCGCTCTATGAAATTCCCGAGCGTATGCCGATCGGCAACTTGATGTTCTTTACGAAAAAGGGTATGGTCAAGAAAACGGCTTGGGCGGATTACGAGGACAAAAAGGAGGCGTTTGCCGCCATTAAGCTTGCCGAGGACGACGAGCTGATTGCCGTCGAGGAAGAAACGGACGAGGAGGATACCATTCTTATCGTCACCTCGCAAGGGATTTGTTTGAACGCGAAAAAGGACGACGTGCCCGTGCAGGGTGTGATCGCCATGGGTGTAAGAGGAATTCAGCTTCGCGAGGGAGATCACGTTGTGCTCATGAAACAAATCAACGGTGAGGGCGAAGTGGTGATTGCGACGGACGAAGGGAAGTTCAAACGGGTGATTGCTTCGCAAATCGACGTGACGGGCCGTTATAAAAAGGGTAGCGTGATCGTTGGTATGCGTGAGGGTGGAAAGGTGCTTTCGGCAAGCTACGTTACCAACCCGTATATGCTGGCAGTCGTGGTCAAGGGCAATATCGTTTCCGAGCTTTCCAGCGAGGACGTCTTTATCCTAATGCAGAGCGCGAAAGCGAAAAAGGTAGCCCGTTACGAAGAGGGCAGCGTGACGAAAGTTATTCCCATGCCTTATAAAAAAGCCGATTAAAATGGGTATATACCGCGAAATTTCGACATAGATTATTCCGTAATGAAAAATAACGGAGGTCGGGATCTTGTGGGAATATATTGAGGAAAGAGCGAAAAAATGCGCGGAATACATTATCGCGACGGGCTGTACCGTGCGCGCGTGTTCGGCGCATTTTTCCATTAGTAAGTCAACGGTGCATAAGGACGTCACGGAGCGGCTTCGTTTCGTGGATGAGGAGCTGTACGAACGGGTGCGGCAGGTGCTCGATTTGAATTTGAGCGAGCGGCATATTCGCGGCGGCAAGGCGACGCAAAAAAAATACCGAGGCGAAATACGCTAAGAAGTACGATTCCCCTGAATTTTTCGGGGGATTTTATTTTACGAAAGCATATTTCAACGCTTGAAAAAATCGGGGAAATGTGTTAAGATAATAGAAAAGGAGAGAGGCGTATGAAAAAGATAGCGGTGATAGGTCTTGGGATTATCGGCGCGTCGCTTGGCGGGGCGCTTACCCGCGCGGGCTACGCAGTTTACGGCACCGATCAAGACGCCGAGGCGGTAAAAAAAGCGATCTTGCGCGGTTATATCGCAGGCGAGGCAAAGAGGATTGCGGAATTCGACGCCGTTTTTATTGCCGTGCCGCCAAAAGCGACGGTGAAAATTTTAGACGAAACCCCGTTTAAGGACGGCGCGTTCGTCGCCGATATTTGCGGTGTAAAGGAGCCTATGGAAAAGACGGTGTATTCCCGTCCGCGCGCATATAGATATATCGGTCTGCACCCCATGGCGGGAAAGGAAACATCAGGGATTGACGCCGCTTCCGTCGATTTGTTTGAAAACGCCAACCTCATCATAACCGTTTGCTCACAAACGGAGGAGAGCGCGAAAACGGAGGCGACCTCGTACGCTACGGCGCTCGGCTTTGGCAAAATTGTCGTTTGTAGCGCGAAAGAGCACGATAAGAAAATTGCCCTCACCTCACAGCTTGCGCATATCGTTTCCAACGCGTACGTAAAGAGCGAGGAGATTAGCGGCTGCGAGGGCTTTACGGGCGGCAGCTTTCAGGATATGACCCGTATTGCGGGGGTGGACGAGAGGGTTTGGACGCAGCTGTATGCGGCTAACCGAGGACCGATCTTGTCTGAACTTACCCGCTTAATCGACTGTTTAAACGAATATAAGCACGCCTTACAAGAGGAGGACGATAAGACGCTTTGCGAGGCTTTGAGAGCGGGGCGGCTCGTTCGAGAACGGATAAAACGGAAAGAGGATTGAATTTATTTTTCAAAAAACGGTCGAATACCTTTACATTTTGAAAAATATATAGTATAATACAATAGATTAGTATGAAAAAATGTCATTTAAGTATCGTTTCGTCGGTGGACGGTAACGAAAATACCTTTTCTTACGCGGCGTCTTATAAGCGTTCCGCGTTTTCGGGCGTTTTATGTTACGAGGAAAACGGGGCGCGGGTAGAAATGCGTTTTGAAAAGGGGGCGATTTTGATCCGCCGCGAGGGTGATTACGGATTAAACGTTGTCTTGAAGGAGGGGGAGCGGACGGAGGGTCTGCTGTTCGTCGCGGGGGCGAGCGGCGCCGTGCAAGTAGAAACGACGCGGGCGAAATATTCGCTTACGGAAACTTCCGTGCTTGCGTCTTTAAAGTACCGCCTTATTTTTCAAGCAGAAACACAGGAAATGAGCTTGCGTATCAAGGCAAGCTGCGTGAATTCGGAGGAATCATGAAAATACAATTTTTGGGGCATTCTTGCTTCAAACTAACGGAGAGTACGGGGACGACGGTGATCACCGACCCGTATTCGGGGATCGGGTACGAGCTGCCAAAGGGCTTGGAGGCTGACGCGGTTACCGTCAGTCACGATCATTACGACCACAACAACGTCAAGGGTGTAAAGACCAAGCGCGTCATTCGCGGCGAGGGCTTTTACGAGCTGCCCGGGGTAGAAATCACGGGTGTAAAAAGCTATCATGACGAAGAAGAGGGGAGAAAACGCGGCGAAAACGTCATTTATAAATTCCGCATGGACGGTATGGATATTTGTCATATGGGGGATATCGGGGAGGATTGCTCGGCGGAGCTGATTGAAATGCTTTTACCCGTCAACATTCTGCTCATACCCGTAGGGGGAACGTATACGGTTGACGCAGAGCGGGCGAAGGAATACGTGGATCGTATCATGCCCGACGTCGTGATCCCCATGCACTATAAATCCCGTCATTTAACGATTGACCTTGACAGAGCGCAAGGATTTCTCGATCAGTTTGACGACGAGGACGTTGACGTTTGCAGGAAAGACGTTTTGGAATTTACGCGTGACGATCTTACGGAAGAAAGTACGAAAATAATTTTAATGGAACGGACAAAAGCAAATGACGGAAAATAAGAAAACGGATTTCGAGCTTGCCTGTGAGAAAATGCTCAAACGACATTCTCTCGATCATCTTCGCGCCTACGGGCGGAAGGTGGGGGTGGACAATCCGACGGAAAAAAACAAGCAGCCGCTGATCGAGGGCATTATCGACGTGCTGATGGGTAGGGTTGAACCGGAGCCTTTCCCTAAGCGCGGCGCGCCCATCAAATCGGACTATTACGACCCGCAGATCGACAAGGACGTCAATAGCTACCGCATGATCTACGCCTCCTCGTTTGTGTCGAATATGAAAGAGTACGGCGGCACGACGGAGGAAGGGGTTGCTATGATGGAGAAATTTAGGAAAACGCTCGGCACTCCAAGCTTTACGATCAAGGTAAAGTCGCCCGATTTAGAACGGGTAGAGGACGGGCCGTTGCAAGCGCAACTGGAACGGATCGAGGGAGTGCCTTTCCTGATCCCGCTCGACGGCGACCGCGACGGCTTTAAAATCGTTGTGAGCGAAGAACAGATTGCGAAATATTCCTTGCGCGAGGGGGACGTAGTCAATTGCGCCGTGCGCGTAGAAAGAGGGGTTTTCCTCGTCGATACCGTCTTGGAGATCAACGGAAAAGAGGCGGCTGAGCTGGAACGCTTTTCCTTTGACGAGGAGGACGTTTACCCGCCCGTTAAAAAAATATCCTTACTTAGCGGCTCGCCCAACGATCCCGCTATGAAATACCTCGACTGGTTTATCCCGATCGGCGAAGGGCAGAGATGCTTGATCGTTTCGCCGCCGAAAGCAGGGAAAACGAGCTTTTTAAAGAGCATTGCGTTGTCGCTTTCCAAAACGGAGGAGTATGAAACGTACTGTCTTTTGGTGGAGCAATCTCCCGAAACGGCTTCCGTTTTCCGTCAAATATTCCCTACGGAAAATTTTGCGGCGACCACGTACGAGGACGATCCGTCCAAGCACGTCTTTACGGCAGATTTCCTTTTAAAACGGGCAAAACGCGCCGCGGAAACGGGAAAAAACGTCGTACTGCTTGTGGACGGTATGAACGCCTTGGCAGAGGCGGCGAACGAGCTGTTGCCCGTAGACGAGGCAAAACGCCCCGTGGCAGGCTTGGAAATGTCGGCTGTACGCTATATCAAGAAATTTTTTGTTTCCGCCCGTAATTTTGCGCGGCCCGGGTCATTGACGATCATTGCCACCGCAACCCTTACAGGGGGGAATCCCATTACCGATTTTATCACCGCGGAGCTGCAAGAAATGGCAAATTGCCGCGTTGTTCTTTGCGACGAGTTTGCCTTAAAACGCATCTATCCCGCCGTCGATCTTCTTCGCTCGGGTACCGATCAAAGCTTTGAGCTGCTAGGGGAAGAAAGCGGCGCGGGCGAGTACCGTATGCGCGGTAAACTCTTACCTGCCCTTGGCAAAGAGCGTATACACGAGCTGATCCTCCTTTCAAAAACGGTGGAGGAGTTCTTTGAAAAAGCAAAATAAACATAAAAAATCCTCGAAAATTTCGGGGATTTTTTCTTGGTATTCGTTTTTTTTATGTTAAAAATTTTTTTCGAGTCTTCTTTTTGTGGAAAATAAAGGTTTTTTTCTCTTTTTCAAAAAAAGAGCTATAATATTTTTATATACAATATATTGTGTTCGTAAGCTTGACTTTTCCACAAGATATGGTATAATAATATAGCTCGATAAAAAAAACACAAGATATGGAAGAAAATTGACGAAAAAGCACAAGATATTGTGTTGCGTGGGGGCGCCGTCAAGGAGGAGGTTGGCAAATGAATATTATTAAGAGAAGCGGACAGGAAGTTATTTTCGATATAGATAAGATCGTTGAAGCGATCAGGAAAGCAAACAAAGAAGTGGTAGATCAGGAGCGTATTTCGGAGGAGCAGATTGCTCAGATCGCCAGCGCGGTAACGGGAGAATGTTTGCGTATGGGGCGTAGCGTGCACGTCGAAGAGGTGCAGGATATGGTGGAGAACCATTTGATGGAAGCGAACGCGTTCGTGCTTGCCCGTAAATATATTACCTATCGTTATACCCGTGCGCTCGTGCGTAAATCCAACACGACGGACGCGCAAATCCTTTCGTTGATCGAATGTAATAACGAAGAGGTAAAACAGGAAAATTCCAACAAAAACCCGACGGTAAACAGCGTACAAAGGGACTATATGGCAGGGGAGGTATCCAAAGACCTCACTCGCCGTCTTTTGTTGCCGCCCGATATCGTTGCGGCGCACGACGAGGGAAAAATTCATTTCCACGACGCCGATTATTTTGCGCAGCATATGCACAATTGCGACCTTGTCAATTTGGAGGATATGCTTGAAAACGGCACGGTCATTTCGGGCACGCTTATCGAAAAGCCGCACAGCTTTTCCACGGCGTGTAATATCGCCACGCAAATCATTGCGCAGGTGGCGTCTAATCAGTACGGCGGGCAAAGTATTTCTCTGACGCATTTGGCGCCGTTCGTTGACATTAGTCGTCGAAAGATCAGAAAAGAAGTGGCGGCGGAGCTTGCGGAGGTCGGTGTGACCGACGAAAAGCAAATTGCAAGGATTGCGGAAAAAAGACTTCGCGACGAGATCGGTAGAGGGATCCAAACCATTCAGTATCAAGTTGTGACCCTGCTTACGACGAACGGGCAAGCGCCTTTCGTCACCGTATTTATGTACCTCAACGAGGCGCGGAACGAACAGGAAAAGGCGGACCTTGCCCTCATTATCGAAGAAACCTTGCGTCAGCGTATAAAAGGGGTCAAGAACGAGTCGGGTGTATGGATTACGCCCGCGTTCCCCAAGCTTATCTACGTGCTTGAACCGGACAATATTGAAGAGGGGCAGCCGTACTGGTATCTTACCGAGCTTGCCGCGCGCTGTACGGCAAAACGTATGGTGCCCGATTATATTTCCGAGAAAAAGATGCTCGAATATAAGGTAGATAAAAACGGGGAGGGGCATTGCTATACCTGCATGGGTTGCAGAAGTTTCCTCACGCCGTACGTAGACGAAAACGGTAAGCCCAAATATTACGGTCGTTTTAATCAAGGGGTCGTCACCATCAACCTCGTGGACGTCGCTCTTTCTTCGGGAAAGGACGAAAAGCTGTTCTGGGAGATTTTTGAGGAGCGGTTGGAGCTTTGTTATCGCGCGCTTATGCAACGGCATTTGCGGCTTAGAGGCACGTTGTCCGACGCGGCGCCTATCCTTTGGCAGTACGGCGCGCTTGCCCGTTTGGAAAAGGGAGAAACGATCGACAAGCTGCTTTACGGCGGGTATTCGACCATTTCCCTCGGCTACGCAGGGCTTTACGAGTGCGTCAAATATATGCGCGGAAAGTCGCATACCGACCCTGAGGCAAAGCCGTTTGCGCTTGCCGTTATGCAGAAAATGAACGATAAGTGCAAGGAGTGGAAAGCAAAAGAAAATATCGACTTTTCTTTGTACGGAACCCCGCTTGAAAGCACGACGTATAAATTCTCCAAATGCCTGCAAAAGCGCTTTGGGATCATTCCCGGGGTCACGGATAAAAGCTATATCACCAACAGCTATCACGTGCACGTAACGGAGGAGATCGACGCGTTTACTAAGCTGAAATTTGAGAGCGAATTCCAGCAGCTTTCCCCGGGCGGCGCCATTTCCTACGTCGAGGTGCCGAATATGCAGGACAATATCCCCGCCGTGCTCTCCGTTATGAAATTTATTTACGAGAATATTATGTATGCAGAGCTTAACACCAAGAGCGATTATTGTCAGGTTTGTGGCTTTGACGGGGAAATTCAAGTCAAGCACGACGAAGAGGGGAAATTGATTTGGGAATGTCCCCATTGTAAAAATCGCGATCAGGCGAAGATGAACGTTGCACGCCGTACCTGTGGGTATATCGGTACGCAGTACTGGAACCAAGGCCGTACGCAGGAGATCAAGGACAGGGTCCTTCACTTATAATATGAATTACGCCACCATCAAATGGTACGATATTGCAAACGGAGAGGGAGTGCGCATTTCCCTCTTCGTTTCAGGTTGTACCCACCATTGCAAAAACTGCTTTAACGCGGTCGCGTGGGATTTTTCCTACGGAGAGCCATTTGATAAAGCAACGGAAGAAAAAATTTTAAAAGAGCTTGCCTCTCCGTTTATTGCGGGACTTTCCCTGCTTGGAGGCGAACCGTTAGAGCCGCAAAATCAAGCGGCGCTTCGGCCTTTTTTGGAGGAAGTGAAAAGGCGGTTCCCGCAAAAACCCGTTTGGTGTTATACGGGCTTTTTGTTCGATCCGACGACGGGGGAGCTTGTGGAAGAGGCAAAGAACACCGCGGACACGAAAGGCTTGCTTGCGCTCGTAGACGTGTTGGTGGACGGGCCGTACGTAGAGGAATTGCACGATATTCGTTTAAAATTTCGCGGTTCTTCTAATCAGCGGGTGATCGACGTGCAAAAGTCGTTAAAGGAAAAGACTTGCGTCTTGTATTTGGAATGATGGATAAGAAAATCAAAGCGTTTAAAATAGCGGCGTATTCGTGTCTTAGCGCCGCGCTATTGCTGTTAATCGTAATCGTCGCATGGCTTGCGGGCGCGGGGTGGAGGATCTTTTCCGTTCGGCCGTTGCTGCCGTTTTTCGTTTGCTGTTTTTTCTTCGGGGTAATTTTGCTCGTCGCCTGTCTTTGTTTCGTCAAGGTGATGAACCTTTCCTACGAACGGGAAAACGTGCTGATTTGTTCGCATTGCGGTGGAGAGAATAAGAGGACGGACGTCTACTGTTCGTCGTGTGGGAGGAAACTTTAGCCATTACAGAATGAGTTGAACCTGATTTTGAGCGCCGAATTTTTTGTTTTTCTTTGTCGAAAGCCTTGTGAAACCGTACAGGTTTGACTGCGGCTTTCTCCTCGAATAACTGTAAATTCAGCTGCTGAAAATTGCTCTGCACCCAAAAAGACTTGTTTTGGGCAGGTTCAATTCGCTCCGTAATGGCTACAAAGTGATTTTTTAAAAAACCGTTGCATACGATAGGGTATGAAAACGGTTTTTCTTTTTTTTAAGAAAGCGGCGCTCTTCGGTTGCGTTTTGGTTGTGGCGTTCGCCTGTATCCTTTCGGCAAGGGTTTCTCTCAGCGAAACGCGCACGTTCGTCCGTTCCTTTCATTTCCTCGTAATTGAAACGGAGCACGTAGAAGCGGCGGCGGGAACGAGCAGTCTTTTGGGGGGCGCGGGGCACGTTATGAGTACGGGCGAAGGGGTGGCTCTCGGAGTGTATTTCGCGTTATCGAGCGCGGAGGCGGCGGCAGCGAACGCAAAAAAGGAGTACCCCGAAGTAAAGGTAGTTTCGCAAGGTATCCGTAAATTTTTGTTCTCGGGCAAACGAGAACGTGGGAACGCCGATAAAATTATCGCCGCGTTTTCTACGCTATACGAATATTTGCATCTTATCTATGACGAGAGCGTTCGTTTAGAGCGGGGTGGCACGCAAGAGAGTAGTAGACGACTTCTTTCGGGGATTGCCAAGCAACTCGCTTTTTTGGGAGAAGAGAACGGGGAAGTGGAGCAAACGCTTGCAAAAACCTGCCGCGCGGCGTCGGGGGAGCTGAGCGAGTTGATCGAGGGGACGATCTATGCGAAAGACCTCCGCGGATTTTTATGCGTTTATGCCGAGAACTATCTTTCCGCGGCGAGAACTTATTCATTTTAAAATAATTTTTTTATAAAATGAGAAAAATATTAAAAAAACCGCGTAAAAACGCTTGCTTTTTTCTTTGTGATTGAGTATAATGAATAAGCTGTTGTTAAGGCGGTGTGCTACTGTAGTCTCAGTCGGTAGAGCGACGCACTCGTAATGCGTAGGTCGCCGGTTCAAATCCGGCCAGTAGCTCCAAAAAGTCGGCAAGTTTTTTTCAAAACTTGCCGACTTTTGCGTTTACAAAGAAAAATTTTTATAAAAGAATGGGGGAGGAGTTGGGGGTAACGCCCGTCGCCACGGCATAGATCAAATCGGCGAATTCCTCTTTTTCAAAACATTCCCTAGCTACCCCCGTTAAAGCTTTCACGTCCTTACCTGAGGCGAGAAAGGGAAGGTTGGCGCGACTGAGGGAGGCAAGCAGATCGGCGCGTTCCTTGCGGTAGCCGAGCGGAGCAAGATAAAGCGGGGCGTTTAACGAATCGCGTATAAAATCCTCGCGAATATTCAATAAAGTATGCAGGGCGATCCGTCGTATCCTCGACGCAGTATAGCGTGTAGAGGTGAGCTTTTCCACAAACCCGTCCGTTTCTGCCGCCGCCCTT
The DNA here is from genome assembly GCA_017463325.1 of Clostridia bacterium. GTDB lineage: Bacteria > Bacillota > Clostridia > Christensenellales > Borkfalkiaceae > Scatosoma. The sequence continues at coordinate 52,820 of JAFTPK010000003.1, read as the reverse complement.
TTTAAAGCGTTCTCCAAGCCCTCCGCACAATCGAGCACGCCGCGAAGCTCTTCCTTGCTTTTGAGGAGGATTGCCGTTCTTTCCATAATCGAAAGAGAGCTTTGGACGGTTTTGGGGAGGTCGGAAAAGACCTCGTGGGGTAGCTGAGAGGCAACACATTCCCGTTCGCCGCGAAGTAACCCTTTTCTAACGGCGCTTGCCGAGGCAAATACGCCCGAAAGGCTTTCGTCAAGGTATCCGTTTCCCTCCCGTTTTACGGGCACGATTTCGATCTGCGAATTTTGCGCGAGGATTGCCTTGGTGTATTCTAACCCGAGAATATCGTTGGGGGAGGAAAGGAGCGGACTGCCCGAAAATTCCGTCCAAGCCGTCGCGTACGATTTAGCGTACGAAAGTCCGTCGCCAAGTAGAGCGTTGATACGCGTTGAAACCTCTTGCGGCTCGTCGTTTAAAAGGGCGGCAAGGCGTAAAAATTCTTCCTTGTCCGCGTGTTCTGCGCCGAAACAGAGGTGGGTAACGTCGGGGATTTTAGCAAGGAGGGAAAGGGCGCCTTTGGCAAAAAGCTCGGCGTTGGAGGTAGCAAAAAGTACGGGCAGCTCCAACACGGCGTCCGCGCCGAACAAAAGGGCGTGTTTTGCCCGCGTTCGTTTGTCTAAGATTGCCGCTTCCCCGCGTTGCACGAAATTCCCGCTCATCAAGCAGAGCACGGCGTCCGCGCCCGTAAGAGCTTTGGCTTGCCTGATATGATAGGCGTGACCGTTATGGAAAGGGTTATATTCGCAAATTATCGCGCAAATTTTCATTTTATTTCTTTTCAATCCCTTTACAACCGCGAAAAATCGTGGTATAATTTATATGGTAGTTTTTGGGAGGTCTTTCTCTCCCTATCATTATACAGGAAAAAGAAAAAAAAGAAAAGCGTTTAAGGAGATAAATTTATGAGCAATATTTTAGAAAGCATCAAATCGAAAGCAAAAGCCTTGCAAAAGACGATCGTTCTTTGCGAGGGGGAGGACAGCCGCGTCGTGAAAGCGGCGGCGGACGTTGTGAAGGAGGGGATCGCGAAGATCGTCCTGCTCGGCAACGAAGCGGAGATCAAGGCGGCGAACCCCGACGTCGATCTGACGGGGGTGACGATCGTCGATCCGTTGACCTCGGACAAGCTTCCCGCGTATAACGCCAAGCTTTGCGAGCTTCGTGCCTCTAAGGGTATGACTCCCGAACAGGCTGCGAAATTGCTCTCCGACGGTACCTATTTCGGGGCTATGATGTTGAAAATGGGGGAAGTGGACGGGCTTGTTTCGGGCGCGTGTCATTCGACGGCAAACACCTTGCGTCCCGGGCTTCAAATCATTAAAACTGCCCCCGGCGTTTCTTCGGTTTCGAGTTTTAATTTAATGATCTGTCCTCCGCAGGGCAATCAGTACTGCCCCGACGGGCTTGTCATTTTTGCCGACTGCGGCTTAAATCCCACGTATACGAGCGAGGGACTTGCCGACTGCGCGATCGCAACGGCGAATTCGGCGAAGGCGATTGCAGGGATTGACCCGAAGGTAGCAATGCTTTCTTTCTCGACGAAAGGGAGCGCAAAGCACGACAACGTTACCCTCGTGGCGGAAGCTACGAAGATCGCGCAAGAAAAAGCGCCTGAGATCAAGCTTGACGGCGAATTGCAGTTCGACGCGGCAATCGTTCCCTCCGTCGCTTCTTTGAAAGCCCCCGATTCCACGGTGGCAGGGCACGCCAACGTCTTTATTTTCCCCGACCTGCAAGCAGCTAATATCGGTTATAAGATCGCGGAACGTCTTGGTGGATTTATGGCGGTAGGTCCTATTTGTCAAGGCTTTGCAAAGCCTATGAACGACCTTTCCCGCGGCTGTAAGTCGGAGGACGTCGTTGCGGCTGTGGCGATCACGGCGTTACAAACGCAGCTTTGAGAGGTGAAAAAATGAAAGTTCTCGTAATTAATTCGGGTAGCTCCTCGTTAAAGTATCAGCTAATCGACATGGAAACGGAGGCTGTGATTGCCAAAGGTCTTTGTGAACGTATCGGGATTGAAGGCTCTAAGCTTACGCATAAGGCAAACGGAAAGGAGCTAGTAAAAGAAGAGGCTATGCCGACGCATAACGAGGCGGTGTCGCTTGTGCTTGCCGCGCTCACCGACGGGGAATACGGCGTCATCAAGTCTATGGACGAGATTGACGCGGTTGGGCACAGAGTAGTTGCTTCGGGTGAGGCGTTTAAAAAACCCGCGCTTGTTTGTGAAAAGACTATGCAGATTATGGAAGAGATCAAAGATCTTGCGCCCTTGCATAATCCCGCGGCGATTATCGGCGTGAAGGCCTGTCTTGCGGCAATGCCTAAAAAGCCTATGGGGCTTGTGTTTGATACGAGCTTCCATTTCACTATGCCCAAGAAAGCGTATATGTACGCGATTGACTATACGCACTATGAAAAATATCAGATCCGTCGCTACGGCTATCACGGCACCAGTCATAAATTCGTTTCTGAGGAGGCAGCCAAATACCTTGGCAAAAAGCCTGCGGAATTGAAAATTGTCACCTGTCATTTGGGGAACGGTTCTTCCATTTCGGCGGTAGACGGCGGCAAATGCGTGGATACCTCTATGGGCTTTACGCCGCTGGCGGGCGTGCCTATGGGTACTCGTTCGGGGGATATCGACTTTGCTGCCGCGGAATATGTGGCGAAAAAGGAGGGGCTTTCCATCTCGGAGGCGAATACCTACTTGAACAAAAAGTGCGGTATGCTCGGCGTTTCGGGGGTATCGAGCGATTTCCGCGATCTTCGTGCGGCGGCAAGCGAAGGCAACGAGCGGGCGCAGCTTGCCTTGGATATGTTCGCATATTCCTGTAAAAAATACGTCGGCGGGTATGCGGCGGCCATGAACGGGGTAGACTGTATTGTGTTTACGGCGGGCGTCGGAGAAAACACTCCGTCCGTTCGTGCGGCGATTTGTGAAAATATGCAGTATTTGGGGCTTACGATTGACGAAGAGAAGAACCAGGAACCGAATACGGGCGCCATTCGCGATATCAGCGGAAAAGACTCAAAAGTGAAAGTTTTGATTATTCCGACGAATGAAGAACTGGTAATTGCGAGAGAAACGGTAGAATTATTATAAATTTTCCCATAAATGGCTTGAAAAAAAGTTGACAAACGGTGAGAAATATACTATACTTGTTAAGTCGGTTTTATGATGATTATTGATATCCGAAAACTCAATGCGAAAAAAGAATATTGTGGACAGTTGCATTTCGACTACGAGGCAGACAATTCTTTGATCGGGATTCCGTTCGTGAAATTTTCCGCGCCCGTGTCCGTCGATTTTTCGTACGAGCTGTACGAGGACGACGCTTTAGAGATCAAGGGCAAAGTGACTTATCGTATCGAGGGACAATGCTCCCGTTGCTTAGAGAATGCGACAATGACGGTGGAGGGAGAGTTAGATGCACTCTTCGAGCCAACGAAAGATGCGGAGGATTACGGTTACTTTGGCGGAATAGTCCGTTTGCAAGAGGCCGTAGACGACGCAATCATGGCAAGTATGCCGTTTTCCCTGTCCTGCGGAGAGAATTGTAAAGGAAGCGCGTTTATCAATAAAACAGACGATCAAGAAGAATAATTTGTTGAGGTGTAAATATGGCAGTACCTAAGAGTAAACAATCCAAGAGCAGAACGAACAAAAGATTTGCAAACTACAAAGCAACGGCTTCCACCCTCGTGGAATGCCCTCATTGCCACGAACTGACCGAAGCGCACAGAGTATGTAAGAGCTGCGGTTTCTACGACGGCAAAGAAGTAGTTGCTCAGAAAGAAGAAAAGAATAACTAATCTTCCACTTAATCGGTTCGGTTAAGCGGGACGCGTATGCGGCCCGCTTTTTTGCGTTACCCTCCTTTTCCAAAAAAATATAAAAATTAACCTTGGTTAATTCTCAAAACCTTGACGAACTTAAAAAAAAGTGGTATAATAAAGAAAAAAGCTTTAAGAGGGCGACAATGAAAGAAAAGTTTACCGTAACGGGCATGACTTGCACGGCGTGCTCGGCGGGGATTGAGCGGACGCTAAATAGAATGGACGGCATAGTGAGGGCGGAAGTTTCGCTAATGGGCGAAAGTATGACGGTGGAATACGACGAAAATAAGCTGTCGAAAGAGGAGATTAAGCAAGCGGTGTTGCAGCTCGGCTACGGCGTTAAGGAGTATGACGAGCGGGCGATAAGCGCGAAAAAGCCGCAACCCGATCTTCTTAAACGCCGATTTTTGTTTTCGCTTGTATTTTTACTGCCGCTAATGTATTTTTCCATGGGCGGCATGGTAGGGCTGCCGCAACCGAAAGACGGAGTGAATTATTGCTTACAGGCCGTCCTTGCACTTGCGACGATTGTGATCAATTTCAAGTTTTTTACAAGCGGTACAAAGGCGCTGATTAAACGCGTACCGAATATGGATACGCTTGTGGCGATGGGGGCGGCGGTGTCCTATGTGTACAGCCTTGTTTTGACGGTGCTGTATTTTGTAGGCGAGGCGACCTCTTCGCACGGCGCGCACCTTTTTTATGAATCGGCGGCTATGATCTTGACCTTGGTGACGCTCGGAAAATGGTTGGAGGAGAAGTCGAAGCGTAGGACGGGCGACGAGGTGGAAAAACTGATCGCGCTGATGCCGAGCACGGTGACGGTGGAAAAGAACGGCTTGGAGAAAGTCGTGGAATTTTCGGAGATCGCCGTAGGCGACGTGCTTGTGGTTCGGCAGGGGGATTATATCCCGATCGACGGTAAGGTGGTCGAAGGACAGGGCTTTATCGACCGTGCGGCGATTACGGGGGAAAGCTTGCCCGTAGAGGTGAGCGAGGGCGACCTTGTCACGGGCGCAGACGTCGTGAAGAGCGGCTATTTAAAGGTGCTTGCGGAAAAGGTAGGCGCGGATACCACCCTTTCTCAAATCGTCAAAATGGTCAAAGAGGCGGGGGCAAGTAAGGCACCTATTCAAAAAATCGCGGATAAAATTGCGGGGGTGTTTGTGCCCTGCGTGTGTCTTGTCGCGCTCGTCACCTTTCTTTGTTGGGTGGCGTTTGGGAGAGATATTGCCCGCGCGGCGAACTACGCGATTAGCGTTCTCGTCATTTCCTGTCCCTGTTCGTTAGGGCTTGCAACGCCCGTAGCCGTGATGGCGGCGACGGGTCGAGGTATGTCGCTCGGTATTTTGTATAAAGACGCGGAGGCCATGCAAAAGGCAAAAGACGTCAATTGCGTATTGCTTGATAAGACGGCGACGCTTACCGTTGGGCAGCCGCAAGTCACCGATTTCGAGCTGCTTTCGGGGGAAGAGCAATTCGCTTTAAAGCTGGCGTATGCGATTGAAAGCCATTCAAATCACCCGATTGCGGAATGTGTCAAGGCATACGCGGCGGGGCGGATAACGGCAGATCTTTCCGTGGAAAACTACCGCTACGAAACGGGTAAGGGCGCGGTTGCTGAATATGCGGGCAATTTCTATTGCTTGGGAAATAGGCGCTTGTTGCCCAAAGGGCTTGAAAAAGAGGCGTATGCGAAAGAAAAGGCGTACGCCGCGTCGGGGAAAACACTTGTTTATTTGTCGGACGGAAAGAAATTGCTTGCCGTGTTTGCCGTGGCGGATACCTTAAAGGAAACGAGCGAAGAGGCTGTTTCTCTTTTGAAAAAGAAAGGGGTACGCGTGGCTATACTGACGGGCGATAGCGAAAACGTTGCGAAAGCGATTGCGGAAAAGGTAGGACTTGACGAATATTTTGCCGAGGCTCTTCCCGAGGATAAAACGAAAGCGGTGGAACGGGTACAAAGCGTCGGTGGGTTCGTGGCTATGGTAGGCGACGGGATCAACGACAGTCCCGCGTTAAAGCGCGCGGACGTCGGCGTAGCTATGGGCGGTGGCACGGATATTGCGATCGACAGCGCGGACGTCGTACTTGTCGGCGGCGATCTTCGGGCGGTTTCTACAATGATCGAGCTAAGCCAAGCGGCGGTAAGAAATATCAAGCAAAACCTCTTCTGGGCGTTTTTCTATAACTGTGTGGCAATTCCCGTGGCGGCGGGCGTGTTCGCATTCGCGGGGATTACGCTAAACCCCATGATTGCGGCGGCGTGTATGAGTTTAAGCTCTCTGTTTGTAGTGAGCAACGCTTTGCGCTTGACCCGTTTCGGGAAAAAGAAAAAGACGGAAGAGAAAAAGTTAGAAGAAAAGGAGGAGAAAAAGGAAATGAAAAAGGTATTGAAGATCGAGGGTATGATGTGTCAGCATTGCGTTCGTCACGTTACGAATGCACTTTCGGGTGTGGACGGCGTGGACGGCGTTGAGGTAAGCTTGGAGGCTGGCACGGCAACGGTGACCCTTTCCAAGGCAGTAGAGGAGGGCGCATTGAGCGCTCCTGTCATAGAGGCGGGTTACGAGGTGCTTTCGGTTTCCTGAAAATAACCGAAAAACCGACGGGATACGGCAAAAAAATATCTTAGGCGTATGCTATCATATTCCTATCCAAACATATAGGAGGAGATACATATGTCACAAATGTTGCTACTTGACAAACGCACGCAAAGCTTGATCGAGGATTACGTCCCTCAAGGGGAGATCCTCGAAGGCATTGTGTGCTTTTTTTCGGTGTTTTCCGATTATACAAGGGTAAAGATCCTCTCCGCGCTTGCCATTAGCGAGCTGTGCGTCACCGATCTTTCGCGTATTCTCGACGTCAATCAAACCACGGTGTCCCATCAGCTCCGTTTTTTAAAGAGCGCGGGGATTGTAAAATGCTGTCGGCAGGGGAAAATTATTTTTTATAGCCTTGCCGACGATAGCATAAACGACGTAATTTTGAAAGGGATTGAGTTTTTAGGCTGTTAAAACAGATTTTTTTCCTTTATTTTCTTGCAAAATTCCCACGTTTAGTGTATAATAATAACAGTATGAGTATCTTACAGGAAAAATTAAAATTGCTCCCCGAGAATCCAGGCGTGTATATCATGCTTGATAAAGATGGCGCGGTAATCTACGTTGGCAAGGCGCGAGTGCTTAAAAACCGCGTGCGGCAATATTTTCACGGGTCAGCCAAACCGTCGAAGGTGGCGGCCATGGTGGAGAATATCGCCGATTTTTCCTATATTATCACACCGAGCGAGATTGACGCGCTTGCTTTGGAAAATAACCTCATTAAAAAGTATAAACCTAAATACAATATTCTTTTAAAGGACGATAAAACCTATCCGTATATTAAAGCGCATACCAAGGAAGAATTTCCGCGTTTTTCTATTACGAGAAAGATCAAAAAAGACGGCAAATATTTCGGTCCGTTCATGGGCGGGATACGCTGTCGCGATATTCTTGACGTAGCGGCGGCGGTGTATCAAATCAGAACCTGCTCTACCCCCGTCACCGAAAAAGCAAAAAAGCCCTGCCTCGCGCATCATTTGGGGCGTTGCCCCGCGCCTTGCGCGCATCTTTGCACGAAAGAGGAATATGCCGAACGGGTGAAAAAAGCGCTTTCCTTTTTGGACGGCAATTACGAGGAAGCGGAAGAACGGCTGAAAGAGAAGATGCTGCGCTTTGCGGAAAACGAGGAATTTGAGCTGGCGATGGAATATCGGGAAAAGCTTTCCATTCTTTCTAAATTAAAGCTCAAACGGCTCACCTCTATCAATCGTTGTATCAACGCCGATATTGTTGCTTTAAAAACGAACGGCTTATATTCGGCGGTCAGCGTACTGATTGTGCGCGGAGGGATCATGCAAGGCGGGCACAATTATTCGTTGGAGGACGCGTCGCTTTCCGAAACGGACGCGTTGACGGCGTTTTTGTTGCAGTATTATTCCGCGCGGGAAATTCCCGAGGAAATTATCGTGCAGGAGTTTTGCGAAAAGGAGCTTGTGGAAAGCTATTTTAAAGAAAAGCACGGCAAGAAAACAGAGGTTGTGCGGGCGAAGATAGCCGTCAGAAAGCAGCTCCTCGATATGGCGGAGAAGAATGCCGACGAGTATTTGTCCAAGGCAATCGACAAAATTCGTCATAAAAACGATATGACTAAGAACGCCTGCGCGAGATTGCAGGAGCTTTTAAAACTGAACAAGTACCCCAAGCGTATGGAATGTTACGATATTTCCAACGTTTCGGGGGTGGACAAGGTAGGCTCTATGGTCGTATTTTATGACGGGGAAGCGGATAGGAGCAGCTATCGCCGTTTTAAAATTAAGACGGTGGAGGGCGCGAACGACTACGCCTCTCATCAGGAGATGATGCGGCGGCGCTTGGCAAAGCTAAATACGGAGGAGGAGAGCCGTTTCCCGCGGCCCGACCTAATTGTGATCGACGGCGGCAAAGGGCAGCTTTCGGCGGTGAAAGAGGTCTTTGACGAATATGGGATCAAGGATATCGAGCTGATTTCGCTTGCCGAACGGGAGGAAGAGGTGTTCACCCTTTTTTCGCCCGAAAGTATCCGTATTGACAAACGGGATCACGCACTGAAACTTTTACAGCGTTTGCGTGACGAGGCGCACCGTTTTGCAATCACTTATTTCAGGAGCCTTCATTCCAAGCGCAACCTTGCCTCCGTGCTTTTGGAGATCGAGGGGATCGGGAAAAAGAAACGCATGGCGCTTATGGAAAAATTCGGTACGATTGACAAGATGATAGGTGCGAGCGTAGAAGAGCTTTGCTCGGCTGAGGGGATCGGTGAAGAGCTTGCCGAAAGAATTTACAAATATTTTAAGGATTCGTTGTGATGAAACAAATCAATTATCCGCTTATCATATCCGATTTTGACGGAACGCTTTTGCGCTCCGATCAAACGATCGACGAAAAGACCCGTCTTACGATCGAGCAATATACTGCCGCAGGCGGGGTGTTCGCCATTTGCACGGGCAGAACGCCTCGGTCCATTCTTCCGCGCGCGAAAGAGCTTGGGCTTAAAGGTTTAATTTCCTCCTTTCAAGGCTCGGTGATTTTAGATGCGGAAACGGGAAAGCTTATCCGTGACGGCGGCATGGAAACGTCGCTTGCTATTTCCGTTTGCAAAAAAATGGAGGAGATGAACTTACATATCCACGTTTACGACGTGAACGAGTACTATTCCAACGAGGGCGGGGAAATCCTTGAAATGTACGAAAAAATTTCAGGAGTCAAGGGCGTCGTTGCCCAAAAGCCGCTTTCCAAGCTGATTGAAGAGAAGGGCATGAAAGTCCGTAAATTGATCGCAATCGTCGCCCCCGAGGATAGGCAAAGGGTAGTCGATACGCTAAGCGCCGCCTTTCACGGCAAGTGCTACGTAACGTATAGCACCTCTTTTTTAATTGAAATAAGTAGTCCAAAGTATACGAAAGGCTCGGCGGTGCGATTTATTGCCGAGCATTACGGGATCCCCATTGAAAAGACGGTGGCGATCGGGGATAGCTTAAACGATTTGCCTATGTTACAAAGTGCGGGGATAGGGATCGCGGTTAAAAATGCCGAGGCGGCGTTAAAGAAAGAGGCGCTCGTTTGCGAATACACAAACGACGAAAACGTCGTGGGGAAAATAATTGAGAAATACGGCTACAAGGAGGATATGTAATGGAACACGTAACGGCGAGCGTAATGCTCGATAAATTTGCGTCGGATTTAAATTTAGAAACGGTGTATGCGGGACGTGGCGTCGTTACTCTTTCGAGTATGAGCGTCGAGCGTCCGGGGCTTCAACTTGCGGGCTTTTTTGATTATTTTGATTCCCGTCGAATTATCGTTTTAGGACTTACCGAATTTGAGTATTTGCGCACCTTTACTTCGGGGGAGCGTCGAGAAAAACTCTCCCGCCTGTTTTCGTACGGCGAGCTGCCTTGTATTATTTTAAGCCGCGGCTTGGAGGCTTTTGAGGAGCTGATTCAAACGGCGGAAATTGCGCGCTGTCCTATTTTCCGTAGCCCGAAAATCACCACCGATTTAATGAGTGATTTGTATATTTACGTCAACCGTCACCTTGCGCCGTCTATGTCCGTGCACGGCGTATTGATGGAGGTGTTTGGCGTTGGGATTTTGTTGACGGGCGAAAGTGGCGTAGGGAAGAGCGAAACTGCCATGGAGCTGATTAAGCGCGGCCATAGATTGATTGCGGACGATAACGTGATTTTAAAAGAAATCGCGCACGAGTTAACGGGAACCGCACCCGAAATTATTCGGTATTTCATGGAGCTTCGCGGGATCGGTATTATCAACGTAAAGAGTATGTACGGTTCGGGTAGCGTCCTTGACGAAAAGACGTTGCAACTTGTGATCGAGCTGGAACGTTGGCGTAGCGGGAAATCGTACGACCGTATCGGCGACGAGCAACAGTCTGCCGAATACCTTGGCGTAAAAATCCCCAAAATCACCATTCCCGTTTCTCCGGGGCGAAATCTTGCGATCATCATTGAGGTGGCGGCAAGGAATTACCGCTTGAAGAGCATGGGATACGACGCTTCGGAAGAGCTTATCAATCGTAGTATCGGGAGGTAATCGTGCAAACGACGGAAATTCTCGCCCCGGCGGGCAATACGGAATGTGCGTACGCGGCTTTACAAAGCGGTGCCGACGCGCTGTATTTAGGGTACAGCGCTTTTTCCGCGCGCGCAGGCGCAGAGAATTTCAACGACGACGCGCTTTCTTCGTTGTTAAAAGACGCTCATATTTTAGGGGCAAAGGTATACGTAGCCATGAACACGCTCGTAAAAGAAAGCGAGCGCGAGGAATTTTTGCGTACGCTGTTAAAACTTTGGGGAATGGGCGTGGACGCGATTATTTTGCAGGATATTTTTCTTGGAAAATACGTACATGACAATTATCCCGAGATTGTTTTACACGTAAGCACGCAGGCGGGCGTTTGCTCCGTTGCAGGGGCAAGGCTCGCAAAGGACTACGGATTTTCCCGCGTTATTCTCGCGCGCGAAACACCCTTTCGCGAGATTGAAAAAATTGCGAAAATCATAGAAACGGAGGTGTTCGTCCAAGGCGCTCTTTGCACCTGTTTTTCGGGACAATGCTATTTTTCTTCCTTTGTGGGTGGGCAGAGCGGCAATCGCGGTCGCTGTAAACAACCTTGCAGAAAACGCTATTCCTACGATCGTGTAGGGATGACGGAGCAAGCGTATGCACTTTCGTTGTCCGATCTTTGCGTGGGCGAAGAGATAAAAAAGCTTGCCACGGCGGGTGTTTGTTCGTTTAAGATTGAGGGACGAATGAGGCGCAAGGAATACGTGGCGGCTGCGGTGAAATACTATCGCGCCCTGTTAGGCGGAGTGGAGGAGAAAGAAAAAGCGCAAAAACTTTCCGATTTAAAGCGTGCGTACAATCGCGGCAATTACACGAGAGGTCTTGCCTTTGGACAGGATAAACGGTTTTTATCCCGCGCCGTGCAGGGGCATCTTGGCGAAAAGGTGGGCGTCGTAAAGGTGGTCGGCGGAAAATATTTCGTCGAGAGCGTTTTTCGCCCGAGTAAAGGCGACGGCTTTAAAATCTTACGCGAGGGGCAGGAGGTCGGCGGCGCCTTTTACGAAAGCACGCAAGGGCGAGGCTTTATTCTGTCCTCCAAGCTCCGTTTAAAAAACGGCGACGGAGTGTTTGTTACGACGGATACGGCGGCTATGGCGCGTTCACTTTCGGGAGAGCGGAAAAGACTCTTGCGTCTTTCACTCGTATTTGCCGTAGGAGAACGGGCGATCGTCAGCGGTGATGGGGTGGAGGTGGTTTCCGAATTTACCATCGAGGAGGCGAAAACGGGCGCGTTATCAGAGGAAGAGGTAAAGCGTTGCTTTGAAAAGGTGGACGCGCTGCCCCTGCGGGTCGAGTTTGAAAAGCTTGAAATAAAGGGCAGGGGGTTCGTACCGAAATCGGCGTTGAACGCTTTTCGCCGTGAATTTTACCGTCAATGGACGGAGAAAACGGCACGCACGAAGAATATCGAGCCTGCTTTCAAGTCTTTTCCTACTCCCGCTTTTTTTGGGGAAAATAGCAAAACCGCCGTCATTTCCGACGACTTTACGGGCGTGAAAACGGAGATCGCCATATATAAGCCGAGCAGTTATTTTACGGCGTTGCCTGAAAGCTTTTTGCGTGGCGATTTTGAAAAGTATGTATACTGCCCGCCGTTGATGACGGACGAGGAGCTTTGTCGCCTTTTTTCTACGGCGGCTGAGTACGGGCTTGGAGTATATGCCGATAATTACGCCGCCGTATATGCGGCTAAGGCAAGCGGCGTAAAGCTCTTTGCGGGAACGGGCTTTAATTTGACGAATTCCCTTTCGATTGCGGAGCTGTTAAAAGAGTCTTGCGTTGTCTATTACGCGCTTTCCAAGGAGCTTTCCGTGAAAGAGAGCGAGGGGCTGACAGGGGAAAAGGCATTTTCTCTTACCCACGGTGATATTAAGCTGATGGATCTTTGCTATTGTCCGTTCGGGAAAAGCTGCTTATCGTGCGACCGTCGCACGGCGTATACTCTCACGGACGAAAACGGAAGAGCTTTCCCCGTGCGCCGATACGAGGTGGACGGCGAGTGCCGTTTTGAAGTTTTTAATTGCGCGAAGCTTGTGGGGAGAGGGGTTCCGTTGGCGGGACGGCTGATCGAAGTGACAGCGGAAAAAGAAAAGGCGGCGGCGAACGCGACGACGGAAGAACAACAGAGAAAGAGCTACGAAAAATACACCTCGGGGCACGCGAAAAACGGAGTGCAATAAGATGAATCAACTGGCTATTGAAAAAACCGAACTGAATAAAATTTTGCGCCTTGCCGCGGAGTATGCCGTTTTGGAGGGCAGTAAAGAGCTGCTTTGCGGGCAAAAGCCTTGCGCCGACCTTCGGGAGGTGAAGCGTTCGCTTGATTTTACGGAAGAGGGGGTAAAGCTTCTCTTTTCGCACGGCGTTGGCAAGGTGGAGTATTTTCCTCCCTTTACGGACGAAATCGAGCGCGCAAAAAAAGGCTCTGCACTCTCTTGCGGGGAGCTTTTAAATCTTTGCAATTTGCTTCGTGCCGTCCGCATAGCGCACCTTTCGGTGACGGGGGTAAACGACGAGGAGATTGTGCTTTTAAAGGAGCTTGCCAACCGCCTGTATTTTGACGGAGGGTTGGAGGAGGACATTCGCTCGAAGATTTTAAACGATAGCGAAGTGAGCGACTATGCAAGCGACAAGCTGTTTTCTTTGCGCCGCGAAATACGCTCGCTTAACGAACGAATCCGCGCTCGTCTTGCGGAATACTTGACAGGGAGCGAGGGGAAGTATTTACAGGACGGGATCGTCACTATGCGGGACAATCGCTACGTTTTGCCCGTTCGTGCCGAATATAAACGGAATATCAAGGGCTTTATCCACGACAAAAGCGCAAGCGGTGCAACTTTTTTTATCGAGCCTGAAGAGGTGTTGGAAATGAATAACGAGCTTCGCTCTCTTGCGATCGACGAACGGGAGGAGGTCGAGCGTATTTTAGGCGAGCTTTCTCGTCGGGTCGGGCTGATGGGCGACGAATTGACGGCGGATATTATGCTTTTGCAAGAACTTGATTGCGTGTATGCGCGCGCCGAATACGCGTATAAGCTTCGCGCGGTCAAACCGACGGTGAACGACGTGGGGAATATCCGCATCAAGCTTGGACGGCATCCATTGATCGACCCGAAAAAAGTCGTGCCCGTCACCCTTTCTTTGGGAAAAGATTATCGCTTTTTATTGATCAGCGGTCCGAATACGGGCGGGAAAACGGTAACGCTAAAAATGGTGGGGCTATTTTGTATGATGGCGGCGTGCGGGCTGTTTTTACCCGCGTCGGAGGTTGAGGTGTCCGTCTTTGAGGAGATATTCACCGACATAGGCGACGCGCAAAGTATCGAGGAAAGCCTTTCCACCTTTTCTTCCCATATTACCAACGTTATTTCCATTACGGAAAAAGCGAATGAGAAAAGCTTGGTTTTAATTGACGAGCTGGGCGGCGGTACCGATCCCGACGAGGGGCAAGCGCTCGCCAAGGCGATCGTTTCCTACCTGTTAAAGACGGGGGCGTCGGGGGTAGTGACGACGCATTATTCGGCGCTCAAAGAATTCGCGTACGCCGCGAAAGGAATTGAGAACGCCTGCATGGAATTTGACGGCAATACGCTGCAACCTTTGTACGTGATCCGTATCGGGCTGCCGGGGTCGAGCAACGCGCTTGCGATTTCCCGTCGGCTTGGGTTAAAGGAAGAGATTTTAAAAGAGGCGCTTTCAGGTCTTTCCGAGGGGGCGCAAGCATTCGAGCATATTGTGCGTAGCGCGGAAGAGAGCCGTATTCAAGCGGATAAGGCGCTTTTACAGGCACAGGCGGTGAAAACGGAGTGGCAAGAAAAGCTGCGCGTTTTGGAGGAAGAACGGGAAAAGCTGCAAAAGGAAAGGGAAAAATTCTTTGTGTCGGCAAAAACGGAGGCGAAAAAAATCGTCAATGCAAAAACTGCGGACGCGGAAGAATTGCTTTCGGAAATGGAAAAGCTGTTTGCTAAGGAAACGGTAAGCGAGGGGGATTTGATTCGCGCCCGCACCCTAAAAAATCGCTTGTCCGATCTTGCCTTTGAGGCGGAGAGCGAGGAGGTGAAACGCCCGCAATACGAAAGGGCGTCGGCAGAAAGCTTAAAGGTGGGCGATAAGGTCTACGTCAAGAGCATGAACGGCGAGGGGATTGTTCAAAGCTTGCGTTCACAAAAGGACGAGGCGGAGGTGCTTTGCGGCAGTATTCGTATTCGCAGTAAAATTTCCGAGCTAAGCGTATTGACTTTGGATAAAAGTGCGCAAACTAACGATAAAAAAGTCCCCAAATGGAAAAAAGCTAAGGGAGTGGAGCGGGTGCAGGTATCCAAATCCTTAAATGCAAAACCGATCCCGAAACTGGAAATTAATTTGCTTGGATACACCGTACACGACGCGCTTCCAGAGGTGGAGGCTTTTATAGACGCGGCGGTGATTGCAAATTTGGAAGAGGTTCGTATCGTCCACGGCATGGGCACAGGCAAGCTTCGCGCGGGGATACACGACTTTTTACGCACGCATAGAAACGTCGCGGAATTCCGTCTTGGCCGTTACGGCGAGGGGGAAACGGGGGTCACGATTGTAAAAATCAAATAATGCTCATAAACTCACCCTTTGAAAAATAAGATAGGGTAAACTACCTTTTTGGGGGTGAGGAGATGAATTATAAAAAAAGGAATATACTCGTTAATCTTGCTACAAATTTTGCGCTTGCCTTTTTGATTTTTTCCGTAGGACTTGTCTGCTTTCTTCCTGTGGAGAGCGAGGCGGGCAGTACGGATGAGGCGGGACTTTACCGCTCGGGAAGCGAAAGCTCGGACGGCGTGTCGCTGATGTTCAACGTATACTGGGGCACGGAGATTGTTTATGAAATCCTTGACGTGCTCGACGGCTACGAAGCCACGGCAACCTTTTTTATCGGCGGCTCTTGGGCGGACGACAACGCGGCGTGTTTAAAGGAGATTGCCTCGCGTGGGCACGAGCTTGGTAATCACGGCTATTTTCATAAGGACCACGCAAAGCTTTCCAAAGCGGATAATAAAAACGAGATCGTGCGCTGTAATCAGTTCATAACGCTTGCTACGGGGGTAGAGCCAACTTTATTCGCGCCGCCAAGCGGTTCGTATTCCGACGAAACGCTGTCCGTTGCGCGTTCGTTGAATATGAAGACGATCCTTTGGTCGAGGGATACGATCGACTGGCGGGATAAGGATAGCTCGCTTGTGTATACGCGCGCCACGAAAAATATTCGCGGTGGGGAATTTGTGCTCATGCATCCCATGGAGGCGACCTTGAAAGCGTTGCCTGAAATACTGGATTATTATAAAAGCCGAAATTTACGGTGCGTAAATGTTGGGGAGAATTTAAGGTTAGCCATTACGGAATAACTTAAACGTGATTTTGAGCGCTGAATTTAGCGTTCTACTTCCTCGAAAGACTTGCTTTAGGCAGGTTCAAATCGCTCCGTAACGGATAGGAGGATAAAATGGTTTACGAGAAAAAATATGCGAACGGTTTACGTCTTGTTGTCAAGAAGATGGCGGGGCTGTACTCGGTGACGATGGGAATCCTCGTGGGCACGGGCGCTTGCGTCGAAACGGACGAGGAGGACGGCATTTCGCATTTTATCGAGCATATGCAGTTCAAGGTCACAAAGAAACGTTCTGCCTTTGAAATTTCCGACGCGTTTGATCGTATCGGCGCGCAGGTAAACGCCTTTACGGGCAAGGATATGACCTGCTACTATTCCAAATCGACGTCCGATCATACGGCGGAGGCGTTCGAGGTGTTAGCTGATCTTTTCTTGAATGCCACCTATCCCGAAGAGGAGATCGTAAGAGAAAAAGGGGTCATTTGCGAAGAGATTTCTATGAATGAGGACACGCCCGAGGATCTTTGTTTGGATCTTCTCGCCACCGCCTCGTTTGGGAAAAACAACTACGGCCGCAATATTCTCGGCACGCAAAAAAAGGTCAACGCTTTTACGCTCGATATGGTAGAACGCTATAAGTCGGAGCGTTATTGTCCTGAAAATATCGTAATTGCATTTGCGGGGGATATTGATTTCGCGACGGCAGACGCTTTGGTGGAAAGCTATTTTGGAACGCTTGCGGCGGGGAATTTTAAAAAGAGAGAGTTTACCGTTTTGCGTCAAAAAAAGACGCTCACGAAAAAGAAACCGATCGAACAGCTCCACCTTGCCGTCGGCTATCCCGCGCCCGAGCGCGATCATAAGTTATCCGACGCATTGCAGACCATGAACAGTATTTTAGGCGGCAGTATGAGTTCGCGGCTTTTTCAAGAAGTACGGGAGAAGAAAGGGCTTGCCTATTCGGTGTATTCATATCTTTCGGGGTATGAAGAGTGCGGTTCGCTTAATATTTACGCAGGGATCAACCCTACCAAGCTCGAAGAGGCGTACGGGGCGATTGAAGAGGTGATACGCGATTTAAAAACGAACGGTGTTTCCGAGGAAGAGTTTATTCGCGGGCGGGAGCAAATGAAAGCGTCTATGCTGTTTGCACAGGAGAGTACCTCCTCACAAATGCTTTTGTACGGAAAATATATGCTGTATAACGGTGAAACGTACGATTTTGAGGAACGGTATAAAAAGATGAACGAAATGCGGCGTAGCGACGTTTTGGACGCGCTTACACTTACTTTTGAGTTGGACGCTCGTTCGGTGGCGATCGTCGGAAATATCGGCAAAAAGCCTAAGTTTCTTTGATGGACGAGGGAATGAAAACGGGATTTGCGCCCGTATACGACGAAAATAGCCGTCTTTTGATTCTCGGAAGCTTTCCCTCTGTACAAAGCAGGAAGGTGGATTTTTATTACGGCAATAAGCAAAACCGTTTTTGGCTGACGATTTGCGGCTTTTTTGGGGAAGAGATTCCCGAAAGCAAGGAGGGAAAAACGGAGTTTTTATTGCGGAGAAAGATTGCACTTTGGGATATGGTAACGGAATGTGAGATCGACGGGTCGAAAGATAGCACGGTAAGAAACGCAAAAACGGCAGAGCTCGAAACGGTTCTTTTAAAAAGTAAGATTGAAAAAATTCTTCTCAACGGCGCGCTTGCTTATCGGTTGTTTGTCGAGCGTTATGGAGAGATAGGGGTGCCGTATCGAAAAATGCAATCGACAAGCCCCGCAAATCCGCGGTTTACCAAAGAAGAATGGTGGAGAGAATTACGTGAAGTATACTGAATTTGTTGCCCAATTAAGAGGATATGCGGAAGAAGAATTTGCCGAGTTTCAGCGGCGGTTGATTTTTACCGAATATGAAATTCTCGGAGTGCGTACGCCAAAGCTACGAGAGCTGGCAAAGGCGTGGAAAAAGGACGTGCAAACGTTGCTTGCTTTTCCAAACGAGTATTACGAAGCGGTTTTTGTTAAATTGACGGTGGTCGCGTCGCTTGGTTACGGCGAGTTTACAAAAACGTTTAAAAGGGTTTTGCCGCTTATTGACAACTGGGCATTGTGCGATAGCTTTCGTCCGAAATCGTTAAAAGGCAAGGAAAAAGAATTTTTGCCTATACTACGCGGTTTATTAAATCGGACGGGGGAATACGAGCGTAGGTATGCGCTCGTCACGCTACTTGCGTATTACGTAAAAGAGGAATACCTATCGGAGATCGAGCGGGCGTTACGACAAGTGAATACGGAGCCGTACTACGTACATATGGCGGCGGCTTGGCTTGTTGCGGAGGTGCTCGTTAAATATTACGACTTTGGCGTAAAGCTGTTAAACGCGGGCTTTTTAGACGCAAAAACACATAATAAAGCGATTGCGAAAGCGAGGGAAAGCTATCGCGTCACCCAAGAAAAAAAGGCGAATTTAAACGCCATGAAAATAAAAAAGGATAAAAGGTAGAATATGGACATTTTACAAACGATCAGACAGGAATTCGGGTTAAGCGAAACGCATACGAACAATATCGTTACGCTAATCGACGAGGGGAATACGATCCCGTTTATTGCCCGTTACCGTAAGGAGATGACGGGGAGCTGTGACGATCAAATTTTGAGAGAATTATTCGATCGGCTTACTTATCTTCGCGGTCTTGAAAAGAGAAAGGAAGAGGTTGCGGCGGCAATCACCGAACAGGGCAAGATGACGGACGAGATCAAGCTCGCGCTTGAAAAAGCGGCGATTTTGACGGAAGTCGAGGATATTTACCGTCCGTATAAGCAAAAGCGTAAAACGCGTGCGTCCGTGGCGATCGCCAAGGGCTTACAACCGTTTGCCGAAAGGATTTTAGCGCAAGACAAGACGCTTTCGCCCGAAAAGGAGGCGGAGAAATATCTTTCGGAGGAAGTGCCTACGGTAAAGGAGGCGATCGACGGAGCGCGGGATATTATCGCTGAGATCATTTCCGACGACGCCGCCACCCGTAAAAAGCTGCGCAATTTCTTTGTAAAGCACGGTGAGTTGGTTTCTTCCTATGCAAAAGGTAAAGAGGAGGCGGACGTAGAAAAAACGTACGGTATGTACGCCGCGTACTGCGAGCCTGTGGAAAACGCAAAAAGTCATAGAATTCTTGCCTTAAATCGCGGGGAAAAGGAAGAGTTTTTAAAGGTTTCTATCCGCGTTGACTCGGAGTTTGCCAAGCGTATTACCCTTGCGGGCTTTTTAAAGGACGGCGGAGAAAGCTCGAAAATTGTTAAAGAGGCGGGCGAGGACGGGTACGAAAGATTGATCGCGCCGTCGGTGGAACGGGAAGTCCGTGCGCAGCTTTTCGAGGAGGCGAGCGAACAGGCGATTAAAATGTTCGAGCTGAATTTAAAGCCGTTACTTATGCAGCCGCCTGTGAAAAACAAGGTGACGTTAGGTTGGGATCCGGGGTACCGTACGGGCTGTAAAATTTGTGTTGTGGACGGAACGGGCAAGGTGCTCGATAACACCGTCGTACACGTTACGCTGCCGAATGCGAGGGTTGAGGAGCCTAAACGCGTTTTGAAGGCAATGATCGCAAAATACGGCGTTGAGGTCATTTCCTGCGGGAATGGTACGGCGAGTAGAGAGAGCGAGAAATTTATTGCCGAGCTTATTCGTGAAATCAAGCTGGAAACAGGCAGATCGGTTGCCTATGTGATCGTGAATGAAGCGGGTGCGTCGGTGTATTCGGCATCTCCGCTTGCCGCAGAGGAATTCCCGCAGTTTGACGTTACGACGCGTAGTGCCGTTTCTATTGCTCGTCGTTTGCAAGATCCTCTTGCCGAGCTAATAAAAATCGACCCGAAGTCGATCGGCGTAGGACAGTATCAGCACGATATGAACGAAAAACGCTTGGACGAAACACTTTCGGGAGTACTGGAAGATTGCGTCAACAGCGTTGGCGTAGACTTGAATACGGCAAGCGTATCGCTGCTCAAATTCGTAGCGGGGCTTAATTCAGGCGTGGCGAAAAATATCGTGGCTTATCGCGAGGCGAACGGCAGGTTTACGTCAAGGAAACAGCTGCTCAAAGTTCCTAAGCTTGGCGAAAAAGCGTATACGCAATGCGCGGGCTTTTTACGGATTGACAGCGGAGAAAACGTGTTCGATAACACCGCCGTCCACCCTGAATCCTACGCAAAAGCAGAAAAATTGCTTTCTCTCTTTTCGTATACGAAAGAGGACGTAAAAAACCGTCGCCTTGACGAGCTTTCCCGCCGAGTAAAAGCCTACGGCGAAGAAAAAGCCGCAAAGGATACCGGGTTGGACAGAGCAACTCTTGCCGACGTCGTAGCCGAGCTAATGAAACCGGGTCGTGACATTCGTGATTCGTTGCCTGCACCCATGCTTCGCACGGACGTAATGGCAATCGAGGATTTAAAGGTGGGAATGGAGCTGACGGGCACGGTGAGAAACGTCGTAGATTTCGGCGCGTTCGTTGATATCGGCGTACATCAGGACGGACTTGTGCACATTTCGGAGATTACCGATAGATATATTCGTCACCCCATGGAAGTTTTAAAAGTCGGGCAGGTGGTCACGGTATTTGTGAAAGACGTGGACGTGAAGAAAAACAGGATCGGCCTTACCATGAAACGGAAAAATAAAAACAGTTGACAAATCAACAAGTTTTTAGTAAAATCCGCTTGACATTTGTAACAATTTATATTACAATAATAATGCAATGTATTGATTGCGAAAGGTAAAATGAAAATCTACGGAGGAACAGACTAATGTTAGAAAAAATTCAGGAAATGCTTGCAGAGGAATTAAATATTTCCGCTGACAAAGTAACGGCAGACGCGAAGATTGTAGAAGACCTTGGCGCAGACTCTCTTGACGTGGTTGAACTTCTCAGCCGTCTTGAAGACGAATTCGGTATTGTAATCCCCGACGAAGACGTCGAGGGCCTTGTTACGGTAGGCGACGTCGCTGCTGAGCTTGAAAAGCTTACGAAATAATCTTTTTGTTTTTGATTATTTCCCCCCTCGGAGTAGTTCGAGGGGGGGTTCTTTATCCTTTTATACATTTATTCGTAAAATCTGGTAAAGAAACGATTGCTTTCAAAACGCGAATATGGTATAATCTTATCGGAATAAATTTTAAGAGGTGTACAATGTTACAAGTTACGGGAGTATCTCTGCAATACGGCAGTAAAAAACTCTTTGAGGACGTTAATTTAAAATTTACAAAAGGAAATTGTTACGGGATTATCGGCGCGAACGGCGCAGGAAAATCCACCTTTTTGAAAGTGCTTTCGGGTGAGGTGGAACCGCAAAAAGGGTTCATTTCACTTGATAAGAACGAGCGTATGTCCGTTTTGCAACAGAACCAAAATATGTATGATAACGAAACGGTACTTCGTACGGTTATGCTCGGCTTTAAGCATCTTGTCGAAATTATGGACGAAAAGGACGCGCTGTACGCAAAGCCCGATTTCTCGGAAGAGGACGGGGTGAAAGCGGCGGAGCTTGAAAGTGAATTTGCCGAATTGAACGGCTACGACGCCGAGTATCAGGCGGGGCAGCTATTAAATGCGTTGGACATTTCCGAGGATTTGCATTATTTGCCTATGAGCGAGCTGGACGCCAAGCAAAAGGTACGCGTTTTGCTTGCGCAGGCGTTATTTGGCGATCCCGACGTTTTGTTGCTTGACGAGCCTACCAACAACCTCGACATTAAAACGGTTCGCTGGTTGGAAAATTATTTAATGGATTTTGAAAATACGATTATTATCGTTTCGCACAACCGACACTTCCTCAATAAAGTTTGTACGAATATTTGCGACGTAGATTTCGGAAAGATCAATATGTACGTCGGCAACTACGATTTTTGGTATCAGACGAGCCAACTTCTTGCCCGTCAGCAAAAAGAGCAGAATAAAAAAGCGGAACAGCGCGCCAAAGAATTGCAGGAATTCATTGCGAGATTTGCCGCCAACGCGTCTAAATCCCGTCAGGCGACTTCAAGAAAAAAGGAGCTTGAAAAGCTCACAATCAGCGATTTTAAGCCCTCGCTTAGAAAGTATCCGTACATTGACTTTAAATTTGAAAGAGAAATCGGCCACGATATTTTGATGGTGGAAGGGCTTACGAAAGAGGGCTATTTTAAAGATCTTTCTTTCACCGTCCAGCGCGACGAAAAAATCGGTATCGTATCGGATAAGAGCACGACGCTCACCATGCTGTACGACATTCTTTGCGGAAAGGTAGAACCCGACGCGGGTACTGTAAAATGGGGCAAGACCATTTCCGTTTCCTATTTCCCGCAAAATAATAACGAATATTTTGAAAAATGCGAGCTTAATCTTGTGGAATGGATTTCACAGTTCTCCAATGATCATTACGAAGAATATCTTCGCGGTTGGCTTGGCAGAATGTTGTTCTCGGGAGAAGAGGCTCTTAAAAAGGCAAAGGTGCTTTCAGGAGGCGAAAAGGTTAGATGTATGCTTGCCAAAATGATGTTGGAGGGGAGCAATTTCCTCATCTTCGACGAACCGACGAATCACCTCGATTTGGAATCTATCACCGCCCTCAACAATGGGCTTTCCTCCTATAAGGGCTGTATGCTTCTTACCTCGCACGACCAGGAGCTTATGAACACCGTTTGCAACCGTATTATTGAAATCGGTGAAAGCAAGACCTACGACAGACAGGTTACCTACGACGAATACCTTGACGAAACGACCCTTTAATCGACAAATCCCCCGAAAAAAATCGGGGGATTTCTCTTTCAGGCATAGTTTTTTTCCTTTTTCGACAAATTAATGCAAAATATTTTAAAATAATTCAATATTATTTTCAATTATTTAAAAAATATTGTTAAATAATGCTTTACTTTGTTGAAAATAAGTAGTATAATATACATACTACCAAGCGCGAGGGCGGTAGAATAAAAACATTTTTTGGGAGAGGTTATGAAAAGAAAAAGCCTTATTTTGTTGGATTCCAACCCAGCTGTATTAGAACAGCTACAAGAAGAGATTGCCAAGAGCGACGAATTTCATCTGCTGCATATCGGCGACGACGGAGATGAAGGCATCAAAAAATTAATGAACGAAAAACCCGATTTGGTAATTACGGGAATGTTTCTTAAAGGTGCGGACGGCGCCGTAGTGACGCAAACGGTGAAAAAGACTTGGCCGAGTACGAAAGTTATTGCTATGGGAATGGCAAACGACGGATTGATTGAAAGAGCGCTTTCTTTGGGCGTGGAGTACTATCTTGTAAAGCCCTTTGATACGGCTGTTGCGATGGAGCGGATTCGTGAAATACTTAAAGAAACGTCGAAAGTAGAGGGAAAAGAATTTGCGGCGAAGAAACGTAATCCTGTTACAATTGACGAAAAAATCAGCGAAATTTTTATTTCGATCGGGATTCCACCGCACATCAAGGGTTACGGATATTTGCGTGAGGGAGTCAAGCTCACCGTGGCAAAGCCGCAGATTATTAACGGTGTTACGAAAGAGCTGTATCCTAGCATTGCGAAAAAGTTCGCCACTACGTCGAGTAAGGTAGAGCGTGCTATTCGTCACGCAATCGAAGTGGCTTGGAATAGAGGAAGGATTGACGCGATCAACGCCATTTTTGGTACGCGTGTATATCTTGGTGTGGAAAAACCAACGAATAGCGAGTTTATTGCGCTCGTTGCGGACAAGCTTATTTTGGAGAATATGCTCTAATCAAAAAATACGACCCTGAAAGTGAAAGCTTTCAGGGTCGTATTTTTTATTATTCAATCAATACATGCCGCCCATGTCACCGCCCGCAGGGGCCATAGGAGCGGGAGGAGTGGGGATATCCGTTACGACGCTTTCGGTCGTGAGCAAAGTGGATGCGACGGACGCTGCGTTCTGCAATACCGAACGGGTAACCTTTGTCGGGTCAATGATGCCACATTCTACCATATCGCAATACTTGTTGTTCAGGGCGTCGAAGCCGTAATTCGCTTTCTTTGCATTGATTACCTTGTCAGCGATCACGGAGCCGTCAAGACCGGCATTTTTCGCGATTTGACGGATGGGTTCTTCCAAAGCTTTCAATACGATCGAGGCGCCCGTCTTTTCGTCGCCGCTCAGGGAAGCTACGAGCTTTTTCACAACGGGTACTGCAGAGAGGAGGGCAGTACCGCCGCCGGGCACGTAACCTTCTTCCACAGCCGCTCTGGTCGCCGCAAGCGCGTCGTCGATACGGAGCTTCTTTTCTTTCATTTCTACTTCCGTAGCCGCGCCGACGCTAATAACGGCTACGCCGCCTGCAAGCTTGGCGAGGCGTTCTTGCAGCTTTTCTCTGTCGTAGTCGGATTTGGTTTCGCCGATCTGCGAACGAATGGAATTGATGCGGTCTTTAATGGCGTTTGCGTCGCCCATACCGCCGATAATCGTGGTGTTTTCTTTATCTACTCTAACGGTCGTTGCTCTGCCGAGCATATCAAGGGTAACGTCCTTAAATTCAATGCCGAGGTCGGAGGAAATGACCTGTCCGCCTGTCAAAATTGCAATGTCGCGGAGCATTTCTTTTCTTCTATCGCCAAATCCGGGCGCTTTTACGGCAACGCTGTTAAAGACCCCTTTAAGCTTGTTGACGATCAGCGCGGCAAGTGCGTCGCCCTCAACGTCCTCGGAGATAATAAGAAGTCGTGCGCCTTGCTGTGCAAGCGGCTCGATTACGGGAAGAACCTCTTGTAAGTTAGAGATCTTTTTATCGGTGATTAAAATATACGGATTTTCAAGGAGAGCTTCCATTTTATCCGTATTCGTCACCATATACGCGGAGGCATAGCCACGGTCGAATTGCATACCTTCGACGGTGGAAAGCTCGGTCTGCATAGACTTGCCTTCTTCAACGGTGATCACGCCGTCCTTGCCGACAATTTCCATCGCGCCTGCAATGAGCGAACCTACCTCCTTATCGCCAGCGGAGATGGAGGCCACCTGTTCGATTTCCTTTTGGCTTTCCACCGATTTGGAAATAGATTTAAGGTGTTCTACGGTTACGTCAACTGCCTTTTTGATGCCGTCCTTTAAAATAATGGGATTTGCTCCCGCGGCGAGGTTTTTCAACCCCTCTCTAACGATCGCCTGAGCAAGAACAACGGCGGTGGTGGTACCGTCGCCCGCCACGTCGTTGGTTTTTGTGGAAACCTCTTTTACGAGCTGCGCGCCCATATTTTCAAAAGGATCGTCAAGTTCGATTTCTTTTGCGATTGTCACGCCGTCGTTGGTGATAAGAGGTGCGCCGTATTTTTTGTCGAGCACAACGTTTCTGCCCTTAGGGCCGAGGGTGATTTTTACGGTATCGGCAAGTACGTTCACGCCGTTTTCCAAAGCTTTTCTGGCGTCGTCGCCGTATTTGATCTGTTTAGCCATTTTTTATTTCTCCTTCTAATTAAATTTTTATGCGGTTTAGTCTTCAAGGATTGCGAGGATTTCGCTTTGACGGATAATGGTAAATTCCTTGCCGTCCACCTTAAATTCCGAACCCGCGTATTGCGAGCAAAGCACCTTGTCGCCTACGTTTACCTGCATTTGCACCTCTTTGCCGTCCACAATCCCGCCGGGGCCAACCGCCACGACCTTATAAGCCTGCGGTTTTTCTTGAGAAGCTGCGGTAAGGAAAAGGCCGCTTTTGGTCTTTTCTTCCACGGGGACGCTTTCGATCACGACTTTGTCGAATAAAGGTTTGATATTCATATGTTTCCTCCGTTACGCCGAACGCTCGGCATTATTTTTATCTATATTATTATAAACGCATTGTTCGTACTCTCAAACAAAAAAACGGAAAAAATGGAAAATTTTTAAAAATTTTTTTTAAGGTCGCCTTTTTTAAAGGGAATTTTGTAAAAAGGCGTCAAATATCTTTTTGAAAGCGTTGCGTTTTTTTTTCAATTGTGATACAATAATAGAAAAGCGCAAGGAGAGTTCTCAATGGCAAAGGCAACGAAATGGGATAAACGGTTTATGCAGCTTACGGAAACGGTGGCTGGTTGGTCAAGCTGTTACCAAAAAAACCGTCACGTCGGGGCGATAATCGTCAAAGACAAGCATGTACTTACAACGGGGTATAACGGTGCGCCCGCCGGGGTTACGAGCTGTGAGGAGCGCGGGGAATGTCTGCGCCGTAAGCTCAATATCGAAAGCGGCACCCGTCAAGAGATCTGTTACGCCGTCCACGCCGAACAGAACGCAATTGTCCAAGCAGCAAAGTTTGGCATTAACTTAAACGGCGCAACGCTGTATTGCACCCATCAGCCTTGCGTAATTTGCGCGAAAATGATCATTAATGCGGGGATTGTCCGCGTTATTTATAAAGAGGGCTACCCCGACGAATTTTCGTTGCAGCTTTTTGACGAAGCGGGCGTCGAAGTGGTCAAATACGAAGAATAATCAAAAGGAAGTGTAATATGAATCCTATCGTAACTTTTGAACTGGAAAACGGAAAAACCTTTAAAGCGGAGCTTTATCCCGAAAAGGCGCCGAATACGGTGAATAACTTTCTCTCCCTTGTCAACAAAGGGTTTTATAACGGCTTGATTTTTCACCGTATTATCGCAGGGTTTATGATCCAAGGCGGCGACCCTGAGGGGGCAGGCACGGGCGGCCCGGGGTATCGTATTCCCGGGGAATTTTCCTCTAACGGTTTTGCTCAAAACGACCTTTCGCACGTACGCGGCGTTCTTTCCATGGCGCGCTCGGGGCATCCCGACTCGGCAGGCTCGCAATTTTTCGTCATGCACGCGGAGGCTGACTATCTTGACGGACAGTATGCGGCATTCGGGAAAGTAATCGAGGGTATGGAAACGGTGGACGAGATTGCAACGGTAAAGACCAACCCTTGGACGGATAGGCCGTACGAGGAGCAGAAGATGAAAGCAGTAACGGCTGAAACGTTTGGTGTTTCTTATCCCGAGCCTAAGAAGGCGTAAAGGAGGTTTTTGATGGATCATTCCGTGTATAACAATCCGTTGATCACCCGTTACGCAAGCAAAGAAATGCAGTACGCATTTTCAGACGAAAAGCGTTTTAAGCTTTGGAGAAAGCTTTGGGTCGCGCTCGCGGAAGCGGAAATGGAGCTTGGCTTACCCGTTACGCAGGAGCAGGTGGACGAATTAAAAGAATTTGCTGAGGAGATCAATTACGAGCTTGCAGCGCAATTTGAAAGAGAGGTACGCCATGACGTTATGGCGCACGTAAAGGCGTACGGTGCGCAAGCGAAAAAGGCAATGCCTATTATTCACCTCGGCGCGACGAGCTGTTTCGTCAATTGCAACGCCGAGGCGATCATGCTTGACGAGGCGCTTGATATCCTTTTAAAAAAGCTTGTCAACGTTATGGAAAAGCTGAAACGCTTTGCTATGCAATATAAAGATCTTCCCACGCTTGGCTTTACGCACTTGCAGCCCGCGCAGCTTACGACGGTGGGCAAGCGCGCAACGCTTTGGTTGCAGGATCTGAAAATGGATTATGAAAATTTGTCCGATTTGAAATCGCACGTCCGTTTGCGTGGCGTTAAAGGTACGACGGGCACGCAAGCAAGCTTTATGGAGCTTTTTGATGGGGACGAAGAAAAGGTCAAGGAGCTGGAAAAACGGGTCGTAAACAAGCTCGGGTATGAAAAGGTTTACGGCGTAACAGGGCAAACCTATCCGAGAAAGTTCGACTATAACGTTCTTTGCGTGCTTTCGCAAATTGCGCAGAGTGCGTATAAATTCTCCAACGATATTCGCTTACTTCAAAGCATGAAAGAGATTGAGGAGCC
The DNA here is from genome assembly GCA_017463325.1 of Clostridia bacterium. Classification (GTDB taxonomy): domain Bacteria; phylum Bacillota; class Clostridia; order Christensenellales; family Borkfalkiaceae; genus Scatosoma. The sequence goes on along the minus strand of JAFTPK010000003.1, from coordinate 25,092 downwards.
TTTTGAAAAAAATCAAATCGGTTCTTCCGCAATGGCGTATAAGCGTAATCCTATGCGTAGCGAGCGTATCGGCGCGTTGGCAAGATACGTACTCACGCTTCCCGAAAACGCCGCGATCACGGCCTCTACGCAATGGTTTGAGCGTACGCTTGACGATTCGGCGAACCGTCGAATTGTAAACGCGCAGGCATTCCTGTCCGTAGACGCGATTTTGAACGTTTATATGAACGTTGCGGACAACCTCGTCGTTTATGAAAAGGTGATTGAAAAGCGTATCCGCGCGGAGCTTCCCTTTATGGCGACGGAAAATATTATGATGGAATGTGTAAAGGCGGGTGGTAACCGTCAAGAGTTGCACGAACGTATCCGCGTTCTTTCCATGGAGGCGGGGAAACAGGTCAAAATCGAGGGAAAGGAAAATAATTTGATCGAGCTAATCAAAAATGACGAGCTGTTCCGTCCCGTTTGGGGAAAACTCGACGAAATTCTCGACGCGAAAAAGTTTATCGGCCGCGCTCCTTCGCAAACGGTGGAATTTATTCGTGGGGAGATCGACCCGATTTTGGAGAAACATCAAGCGTTGCTTGGGCAAAAAGGGGACGTACGAATTTAAACGATAGGGGGAAAAGTATGAAACTTAAAAAATGGTTGATTGCGTTGCTTTGCGCCGCGCTTGCCTTTTCAGCGTTTGCATTTTCGGCTTGTACGAAAGATGAGGGTAAGTCGAGCGGCGGCAGCTACGGCACGGGCGGCGGCGAGGAAAATGATGGCTGGACGGACAATTATTAAGGAGAAAAGATGATTTACGATTTGGCAGACCTTAGGGTCTTGATCCGCAACGAATATCCGTTTACAACTCGGTTTTGCGAGAAATATCTTTCAGAAGATCAGGAGTCGCCTTACGATTTAATCGCGGCGCCCGATCCCGAGGATTTTGAGAACGAGCAAAAAGCCTCGGCTGGTTATTCGCTTGGGTATATTGAAAACATTTGCATTTACAGAAATCTTTGTTTACAGCTTCCCTCTTTGAACCGTATGCTTTTGCACGCGGCGATTTTAGAGGCGGACGGAGCGGGTTATGCCTTTCTTGGGCGGAGCGGAACGGGGAAATCGACGCATACGGGGCTTTGGCTTGAAAACGTCGAAGGCTCGTATATCGTCAACGGTGATAAGCCTGTTCTCTTTTTTGACGAAAAGGAGGTGTACGCATACGGTACGCCTTGGATGGGAAAGGAGGGGCGCGGCTGTAAGGCAAAAACGCCGCTAAAAGCGCTCGTGTTTTTAGAGCAGGCAAAGGAAAATACCATTCGTCGCCTTTCACCGTCGGAAACGGCAATGCGTTTGTTTTCGCAGATCTTGCTTCCGTCGGACGAAAAGAATGCGGATAAGACGCTTATGCTTGCAGACGAGCTTGTAAAACGCGTGCCTACATGGGTGCTTGGGTGTACCATTTCGGAAGAGGCCGTCAAGACCTGCTATACGGCGATCACGGGAAAAAAATATCAGAAAAAACAGTAAGGGAGAAAGAAATATGAAAATCAAAAAAGGCTTTATTTTACGTAACGTTGGTGGAGAATGTGTCGTCGTGCCCGTAGGGGAGATGAGCAAAAGCTTTCACGGCATGATCAATTTGAACGAAACGGGGAGTTTCCTTTGGAATTTCTTTACGGCAGAGCACACGGCGGACGAGGCGGTTGCTGCGCTGTTGGGGGAATACGACGTTGCGGAGGAGCTTGCTCGCGCCGACGTTGAACGGTTTATGGAAACGCTGACGAAAAACGGCTTTGCCGAATGATCGGGGAGTAGTATGTCAGAGATACTGAAAATCGAAGAGGTCCTTGAAAAAGAGGGGAAATACGTCGGGCCGACCGTTGGGGTAAGTATGTTGCCTATGCTTAAAAACCGTCGCGATACGATCGTCGTGCGTCCTAAAACGGAGAAATTAAAGGCGCTCGACGTCGCGCTTTATAAGCGTGGCGACGCGTACGTTCTTCATCGCGTTTTAAAGCCGACGGAAACTGGATATATTATCCGCGGAGATAATTGTTATAGCGACGAGATTGTACCCGAAGAGGCTGTGTTTGGGGTCTTGACGGAATTTTTCCGCAAGGACGTGCATTATTATTGTACGGATAAAAAATACTTGCGCTATGCCAAGCGTCGTGTCAAGACGTATAAGCTGCGCCGCTTTTATTTACGAGCAAAAGGCTTTGTTTTCCGCGTGGGTGGCAAGGTCTTGCGTGCTTTGGGGCTTAGAAAAAAGAAAACCAACGGAGAAAAACAGGCATGAAAAAACGAACGACAGAAAAGGGGAAGGCGTGGTTAAAACGCGAAATGCGCCCGTACGCGCCGTTCGTTTTTTTTCTTTCTGTTCTTACCGTACTCATTTCCGCGCTTTCAATCACCTTCGCTTATTTAATCCAGTATTTGATCAATAGCGCGACAAGCGGCAATCAAAAAGGATTGATTATATTTGCTGCCGTGCTGCTTGGCGTCTTGCTTTTAAAGATCCTCTTGCAGGCGCTGAACGCGTATTTTTCCGAACGGAGCAGAGCGCGTATCGTTTCCGAGCTTCGCACGAAAACCTTTAAAAACCTGTTGAAAAGCGACTTTGCCAAGGTCAGCGAATATCATAGCGGCGAGCTGATGAACCGCATCACTTCGGACGTAGGAGAAGTGGCGTCGGATACGATCGGCTTAACGCCGAGTATGGTCGGGCTTTTGGTGCAATGCGTGGGCGCGATTGCCGCGCTTTTAACGTTGGATCCGCTGTTTACGGCGATTTACGCCTTCTGCGGGCTGATCGGCGGAGGAATTTCCGCGGCGTTTAGACGGCTTATTAAAAAACATCAAAAAGAATTTTTAGAGGCTGACGGACAGGTCCGTTCGTACATGCAGGAGAGCTTTTCTTCTATTTTAACGGTCAAAGCGTACGCCGCCGAAGAACGTTCTTCGCAAAAGGCAGGGGAGCTTTCGGAAAATTATTATAGAAAGCGTATGAAACGGAGCGTTTTGCGTACCTTTATGCAGACGGTATTCGCGCTTTTGAGCAACGTGGGCTTGATTTTTGCGGTGGTTTGGTGTAGCGTAGGGCTTTTAAGTGGACGGATCACCGATTTTGGTTCGGTGCTTTCCATTGTCTTGCTTTTAAATCAATTACAGCACCCGTTTGCTACCGTATCCGCGATCATTCCCGTCTACTATTCCCGTATGACGAGTGCCGAACGCTTGCAAGAGTTGTACGAGATTCCCGAAGAGGACGCCGCAATCGGTCATTCCAACGTAACTTACGACGAATTAAAGGGATTTGTTTTTAAAGACGTTTCGTTTGATTACGGCAGAGAGATGGTGTTAAGAAATGCAAGCTGCCGTCTTGGGAAAGGGGAGATTGTTTGTGTGACCGGTCCCTCAGGATCGGGGAAGAGCACCCTTTTTAAAATGCTTTTACACGTGTATTCACCCGTTGAGGGCGAGGTTTTTCTTTCCACAACGGCGGGGGAAGTTCCGTTGACGTCAAGCGAACGTTCGTTGTTTGCCTACGTACCGCAAGGCAATTTCTTATTCTCGGGCAGTATTTATGAGAATTTAACCTTTTTTGCGGAAAAAGAAGAAGAAACGGTGATGCGAAACAAAGTTTGCGAGGCGTTAAAATTCGCTTGTGCAGAGTTCGTTTTCGAGCTTCCCGACGGCCTTGACACCTCTCTTACGGAGCGTGGCGGCGGGCTTTCGGAAGGGCAACTGCAACGCCTTGCCATTGCTCGAGCTTTTCTTTCGGGGCGCCCCGTGCTGCTTTTGGACGAAGCGACCTCGGCTTTGGACGGTGATACGGAGCGAAAAGTACTTGAAAATATCGCGAGTATGCGGGATAAGACCTGTATCCTTGTTACCCATCGCCCGGCGGCTCTTTCGATTGCTGACGCGGTTTTGGAAATCAAGGACGGCGCGATCGAAAAAAAGAAATGAGAGTAAGCGCTATACAAAAATCCCCTTGTAGGTAAATACCTGCGAGGGGATTTTTGTTGTGTCAATTAAATCAATTGTTGACGTTCTCGCTCGTCGTTTTAGAGAAGAGATAATAGAAGAGAGAGAACAGGAAGATGTTGAATAAATATACGATAGGCACGACTACGAATGCAAGCATTGTCGAGGGGACTGAAAGATCTGCCTTTACGTAGACGGCGATCATAGTAGTTACGATAATGCCGATCACAAACAACACCGCCGCCGTAATTAAATAGGAGGGCGAACGAGGTAATTTTGACGTCTTATTCTTGCCGTTTGCGTATACGATTGTACAAACGAAAAAGAACAGGAAGCAAATGCCGAGCGGGATAAACGGATACCAGAAAGGCACCGAAAGATATTCTTTGAGGAAGAATACCGCAAGACTTTCCGAAATTACGAAAAACAGGATTACGAGAGCCGCTTTGAAAAGAGTTGCGCTTTTTTTGAAAAATTTTGTTTCCGACTTTCTCGTGACGGTGGGGGTAGAGGAATAAACGTATTCGTTTCTTGCCGTTCCCGCTGTGCTTAAACGGATCCCGTCCGATTTCGCCCGTTGCTGTAAATCGTCGTAGTCAAACGCGCTTGTACGGGGGGTGGGCTGCGGTTGAGGATAATAGGGCTGCGTTGTAGGCGCGGCTTGCGGAGGCGGGGTAGGCTGCTCGAAATACTGACGCCGCGCTGAATGGAAAGCAAGCTCTCGTTCTTCTAAGGCCTCCTCGCGCTCTCTTAAAGCAGCGTACTTTCTTTCAAGCTCTTCCTCTTTCGCTTTTAAGGCGTCTACGAAATCCACGTTCTTCTTTTCTGCGTCCAAACGCTGTTTTTCGTGCGTTTCCTTTTCAAGACGGAAACTTTCCTTTTCGCTTTCCAAACGCCGAAGCTGTTCTTCAAGCGCGTCCTTTTCTGCCAAAAACGTGGCTTTTTCCGTTTCAAATCGAGCAACGCTTTCGTTTAAATGCTTGGCTTGCGCGGTATAAGTGCCAAATTTGTCGGCGTAATCGAACTGTTGCGAGGCGAGCGCATTTTTGCGCGTAATGAAATCAAGCTGCTGTTGATTAAAGGCCGATTGCCGTGCAGAAAGCTCGCGCTGTTGCTGCGCAAAAAGCTCAGCGTCGTATTTCATCTGCTCGGTCGCTCTTCTAAGCTGTTCTTGTTTTTCGTACAATTCGCCTTGCAGTCTGTCTGCCTGTTGCTTGTCCTCCGTCGTGACGGAAAGGGTAGCTTTCAAACTTTCAATTTCCGCATACAGCTCGTTCTCTTTCTGCTTGGAGAGGTACACGGTTTTTTCAAGCTCTGTTTTTTCTTCTTCCAGCGTCTTAATGCGAGCCTCTGCCTCAGCGCTTTCAGTTTCTTTTTCGGTAAGTTTTCCCTTAATTTCTTGGACTTCTTGCTTATAAGCGTCGATCGCTGTTTCCGTTTCCGAGGAAAGCTGTTCTCGCTTTTCCAGCTCTTCACGAAGAATACGGGCAGAGCTTTCTTGCGCGCCGAGAAGGGCGTTTGCCTCGGTAAGTTGAGCGTCTTTTTCGGAAAGGGCAGCCTGTAAACGTATAAGCTCTTCTTTCGTTTCCGTATCGTTTGCTACGGCTTTTTCTTTTTCAATCAACGCGCTTTTTTCAATTTCTAATTTGTTTTGCTCGGCTTGTATTTTTGAAAGGAGTTGATAATACTCCGAACTTTTTTCGCTCAGCTCGATTTGCGCGGCGGCAAGTGCCGTTTCGCGTTTTTCAAGCTCGCCGTCTTTTTCTTCAAGAAGGCGTTCTTTTTCCTTAATTTCCGCTTGCTTGACCGCAAGCTGTTCTTGCAGCTCGACAAATTTTTGATTTTCCTCTTCGCTGCGAACACCCGCTTCTTTCAAGGCGGAAAAATCCGATTTCAATTCGGCGTATTGTTCTTGCAGGTTGCGCAGAGCGTTTTCCGTGTCCCTTAATTCTTCCGCTTGCTCGATCGCACGGGCTTGCGACTGTTCTAAAAGCTCTGCCTTAGTGCGAAGCTTTTCCTGTAAGGTTTCGATTTCGACGGACAACGTTTCAAGCTCTTCGCGCGCCTTTTCGATTTCCTGTTCTTTGCTGCGCAGGGCAAGCTCTTTTGCGTCGATTTCCCCTTGCTTTTCGCTTAAAATTAATTCCTTATTTTCAAGCTCTTTTTTTTGCGAGGCAATTTTGTCGCGCAGTTCGCTGAGGTCGATTTTTTGTTCGGAGAGGGAGGAGCTTTGCGCAGAGATTAAAGAACGCTCCCGTTGTACCTCGTTGCGAAGCTTGGTGATGGCGCTTTTTTCTTCTTCAAGTGCGGCCTCTCTTGCCGCAAGCGAGCGTTTAAGCTCCGTCAATTCCGTTTGTTTTTCGGTGATAAAGGAAAAATCAAAATGCTGCTCGCCGTCCGAGATCAAGCTATCAATAATCGTTCGGGAAAATTCCCATTCGGAAAGGCTACGTTTTGCTACGGTGCGTCCCTCGTCCGTAAGGTGGAAATATTTTCTTTGACCGCCGTTAGAGAATTCACCCGCGTACGATTTAACGTACCCGAGCTTTTCAAGGCGTTTCAATGCACTGTAAAGAGTGGGGGGTTTTAATTTGTACATTCCTGCGCTCTTCTTTTCGATTTCTTCCATGATGTCGTAGCCGTACTTATCTTCTTCGTACAGACAGCGCAAAATAATCGTATTGATGTGCCCGCGGATCAAATCGGAACTGATGTCCAGCGCCCCCTCGTCGCCGCCCGTCATGGACTGATCTTCTTCCATAGCGTCGCCGTAGATTTTATCGTCCATAAATTCCTCCTTCGTGTGCTTTTCGTCGCTTTCATTGAACGGTATTTATCAAAAAGAACGAAAAGTATTCTATTACAAATATTATTATACCACAAATAGGAATATCTGTCAACGATCTACCGAAAAAAACTTGCGCATCTATGCATATTTTCTTGAAAAATTTATAAAAACGGCGGGAAAAAGCATTGCGGTGATTGACATTTTTTGGAGAATGGTTTATAATAAAAATATGGAACCTTATAGACATATTGAAAAATTTAAAGTACGTTATTGCGACGTTGATTTTAAAGACGAATTGAAACCGTCCACCGTTTTAAGTTATTTAGAAGAGGCGGCGTGTGCAAGCGCGGACGAGCTTGGTTTTGGCTACGCTTACGTAAAAGGTCGCGGCCTTGCCTTTATGGTGACGAATATTTGCATAGAGTTTTTGCGGCCAGTCGCTTTGTCGGACGCCGTCAGCGTGCATACTTGGCCCTTAAAGCCCTCTTACGTTACTTTTGGAAGAGAGTATCAACTGTATGCGGGTGAAACGCTTGCGGCAAACGCTTCGTCTAGATGGTGTCTTGTGGATATGTCGAGCGGAAAACTCGCCTCCTCCAAGTTGATCGACAATCAGGATTATTCTACCTATAATACTAATCGGGTATTTGAAAACGTGCGCTGGAAAATTCCTACGATTGATACGAATGGGGAAGAGGCAAGATTTACGATCAAAATTTACAATTCCGAATACGATCATAATATGCACGTCAATAATACCCGTTATGCGGAATATTGCTTTAACTGCTTTTCAATTGCCGAATTAGCGGAGAAAAAGTTGCGCCGTTTTTCCATTTCATACGTGAAACAATGTCATGAGGGAGATACCTTGCGTTTTTACAGAAAAGAAATGGAAGAGGGGTATTTGGTGCAGGGCGTGAACGAAGAAAACGAAATCGTCGTACAAGCGGAGATTTGCTTTGAGTAGGCCGATAAAGCTCGCGGGAGGATTGCGCGGGGCGAAGATTTTAAACGGCGGGTTTATGGCGCCAAAAGGCTTTCTTATTGAGCCGTTTGGGGAAGATCAACTCTTGTTGAAACCCGTTCGGCGTATGAACGTGGCGATGCTTACCAACACGAATACGTTTGCTTCGTCCTATCTTTTAAAATGCGAAAGACGCTCGAAGCGGCGTAAAATTGAATGGCTCTTGATTGCATTTGACAGTATCGGGCTTACTCGTGCGTATGAAGGACGGATCGAGGCAAAGATGCGCGCGTATACGAAAGGGAGCAGAATTAAGGAAGTACAAACGCTGATTTTTCCTTTGCCGAAAGTAGAGGCGGAACGGATCCGTTCCATTTCTTCGGGAGAGGACGGCTTTGCTTTTTCCTTTTTTCTGGGCGACGATTATCCCTGCACGGTGGCAGGAATGGCGTACGGTTCGGCAAAAAATCGCGGAGCAGGGCGGAGCGTACTGCTTTTGACGGACGTAAAAATTTCCGCGGAGCTTTTACGTAAGGCATTGAAAGCGGCTGTAAAAGAAACCTTTTCAATGTTGCTCGGCGGGAATGGCCGTAACGATTGTATATATGCGCTTTCGTCGTGCGAGGCGGAAAATTTGATTGTGACGGAAAAGGACGTAGAATACGATAAATTCTGTCGCGCCCTCAAATTCGTCGCGGACGAGCTTGCAAAGCGTATTGCTTGTGCGGGGGAGGAAAAGCCGCTTCGTTATACGGTAAAGGGCGCGTATTCCAAGCAAGCGGCGCGTGCGGTTGTGAAAACTTTATTGCAGCGGGAAGACGTTGCGTTGTTGGCGCACGAACGGCTTGCGGAGGACGTTTTACAGGCGGTGGGAGGTACGCCCGCGCTTGCTTCGCGGGAAAGACTTACGATTGACATTGTTTCGCCGACGGGAAAGCTGTGTCTATTTACGGAGGGGTATGCGTTGCCCGTTTCGGTGGAACGTTTCGGAGAAGTGCTTTTAGGAGAAGAGATAGAGGTCGTTGCCGATCTTGCCGTGGGGAATTTCAGCGCAAGCGGGTGGACGTACGTACATAAAAAAATTTAAAAACTTTGGAATAGGTGGGTGGGAAAGGTTGACAAGAAAAGAGAAAGATGCTATAATAGCAAAGATATAAATAGGTGCAGTATGAAAATTTTGAACGTAAAAACGGGATACTTGTATAAAAAGGGCGGTTGCGGTAGTCTTTTTGCAGGACGCGCAGACGGTCAGCTTTCCGTTTTTCAAAATTCTCTTCCGCATTACAAGGGAAAATATTTTCTTTTTAACGACTGATTTTTTTGAAATCGGTCGTATTTTTTAAAATTTGGCAAAAAATTTATTTATAGAAAGAAGGACGGCATATGAAGAAATCAAAAGTGTATCTTACCTTACAAAACGGCAAAGTCTTCGAGGGATACGGCTTCGGCGCGTCGGGCGACGCGATCGGTGAGCTTGTGTTCACGACGGGAATGGTCGGTTATGACAAAACCTTGACCGACCCTGCTTATTACGGACAAATCGTCGTGCAGACCTTCCCTATGATCGGGAATTACGGCGTAATCGCCTCTGAGTTTGAAGCGGAAAAGCCTTATCTTTCGGCGTACGTCGTACGGGAATTTTGCGAGGAACCCTCTAATTTCCGCACGGAGGAAACTTTGGATTCGTATATGAAACGCGCGGGCGTGATCGGAATTTACGGCGTAGACACGAGAGAACTGACGCGAATTATACGCGAAGCGGGGGTAATGAACGCTTGCGTTTCTTCTAAGCCCTTAAAAGATCTTGCCTGTCTTTCGGTAAATACGGTCAAGGACGCGGTAAAAGCGGTAACACCCGAAAGGACGGAGGTTTTTGGAAAAGAGGGCGCGAACTATACGCTTGCCATGATTGATTACGGCGCAAAACGGAGCGCGGTGGAGTTTTGGACGAGCTACGACTGTAAGGTATACCGTTTGCCTGCCACGGTGACGGCGGAGGAAATTTTTGCGCTCGGCGTAGACGGCGTGGTTTTGTCCGAGGGACCGGGCGATCCTACGGAAAATACGGCGGCGATCGCGGAGATTCAAAAACTGATCGGAAAAAAGCCTGTTTTCGCGGTGGGGCTTGGGCATCAAATGCTGGCTTTGGCTCTCGGTGGGAGCACTTATAAAATGAAATACGGGCACAGGGGCGGCAATCAGCCGGTGAAATATCTTTCGAGTGGTCGAGTGTACGTTTCTACGCAAAACCACGGCTTTGAGGTGACGGCGAATTCCGTAAAAGAGGGAGAGATTGCATTCGTCAACGTGAACGACGGAGGCGTTGAGGGAATTTTTTACGACGCGAAAAAGGCGATCGGCGTACAATTCGACCCGAGCGCGTGCAGCGCGGCGGGTGAGGCGAATTTCCTTGTTGGGAAATTTATCGGATATTTGAAATAAGGAGAAAAACTATGCCTAAGAGAAGCGATATAAAGAAAGTACTGGTAATAGGCTCTGGCCCTATCGTGATCGGACAAGCAGCGGAATTCGACTATGCAGGCGCGCAGGCTTGCCGCGTATTGAAAAGCGAGGGGATCAACGTTGTTCTTTGCAATTCAAATCCGGCGACGATCATGACGGATAAGGCACTTGCCGACGAAATCTATCTTGAACCGCTTACGGAAGAATCGTTAAAGCGTATCATTATTAAAGAAAAGCCTGATAGCTTGCTTGCCTCGCTCGGCGGACAAACGGGTCTTACCATGGGCTGTAAGCTTGCTAAATCGGGATTCCTTGCTAAGCACGGCGTAAAGCTGATCGGTACCAAGCTTGACGCGATTGACCGTAGCGAGGACAGGGAGCTGTTTAAGGAAACCATGGAAAAAATCAATCAGCCCTGCGTTCCCTCCGACATTGCGTATACGGTTGAGGAGTGCGTGGCGATTGCAAATAAGCTCGGCTATCCCGTAATTATTCGACCTGCCTATACTCTTGGCGGCGCGGGCGGCGGCGTAGCATATAACGAAGAAGAGCTTCGTTTGATTTCCCACAACGGGCTTATGCTCTCTCCCATTACGCAAGTTTTGATTGAGAAGTATATTGCGGGTTGGAAAGAAATCGAATTCGAGGTTTTGCGTGACAGCGCAGGCAACGTGCTCACCGTTTGTTCGATGGAAAACGTCGATCCGGTAGGGATCCATACAGGCGATTCTATTGTGGTAGCCCCCGCTGTGACTCTTTCGAGTAAAGAATATTCCATGCTCAGAACGGCGGCTCTTGCGATTATTACCGAGCTTGGAATCGAAGGTGGCTGTAACGTACAGTTTGCTTTAAATCCCGATTCGTTTGAATATTCCGTAATTGAAGTGAACCCTCGTGTAAGCCGTTCTTCGGCGCTTGCTTCCAAGGCAACGGGTTTCCCGATTGCGAAAGTAACGTCAAAAATTGCGCTTGGCTATACGCTCGACGAAATTAAAAACGACGTTACGGGCACCTCGTACGCTTGCGTAGAACCGACGATTGACTATTTGGTGGTAAAAATGCCCAAATGGCCGTTTGATAAATTCCTGTACGCAAAACGGGAGCTGGGTACGCGAATGAAAGCGACGGGCGAGGTAATGTCCATCGGTACCTCCTTTGAAATGGCGATCATGAAAGCGGTGCGCGGCGCGGAAATTTCCACGAGTACCATGAACTATAAAAAGTTCGCGGAGTGGACGAAAGAAGAGCTTACGGCGCAGCTTCACGAAATGACGGACGAACGTATCTTTGCCGTTTATGCCGCGCTCAAAAAGGGCGTTTCGGTGGACGAGATCTTTAAGATCACCAAGATCGACAGATTTTTCCTTAATAAATTCAAAAATCTTATCCGCTACGAAGAAAGACTTGCGGGCGAAAAGCTGACGAAAGAGCTTTACGAAGAGGGCAAGCGTCTGGGGTATCTTGATAAGGATATCGAGGCGTTTAGCGGTCAAAAGGTTCCCGCAAAGAAAAAAGCCGTTTATAAAATGGTGGATACCTGTGCAGCGGAATTTGAGGCAAAAACGCCGTACTTCTATTCCACCTTTGACGAAACGGCGCACGACGAAGCGAAACCGTTTGTAGGAAAAGAGGGCAAAAAACGAATTGTCGTTATCGGTTCGGGGCCTATCCGTATCGGACAAGGGATCGAGTTCGATTATTCCTCCGTGCATTGCGTATGGACGCTGAAAGAGCTTGGCTATGAAGTAGTCATCATCAACAACAACCCCGAAACGGTTTCCACCGATTTCGATACGGCAGATAGATTGTATTTCGAGCCGTTGACGCCCGAGGACGTACAGCACGTGCTTGACATTGAAAAGCCGTACGGTGTCATTATTACCTTTGGCGGGCAGACAGCGATCAAGCTTTGCTCTTATTTTGCAACGCATGGCGTTAAAATCCTTGGCACGAGCGCGGACAGCGTAGACGCGGCGGAGGACAGAGAACGTTTTGAGGCACTCCTTGAAAAATATGCAATTCCCCGTCCGAAAGCCTTGACTGTTATGACGAAAGCAGAGGCGCTTGAAGCGGCGAAAAAGCTGGAATATCCCGTACTGTTGCGCCCTTCGTATGTAATCGGCGGGCAAAACATGACGATTGCGTTCACCGAAGAGGACGTTTGTCGTTATATGGATGTAATTTTGGCGCAAGGCATTGAAAATCCCGTCCTTTGCGACAAGTATTTGATGGGTACCGAATTAGAGGTGGATGCGATTTCGGACGGAAAAGACGTGCTCATTCCGGGGATTATGCAGCATATTGAAAGAACGGGTATTCACTCGGGGGACTCGATTGCGGTATATCCTCCCTATAATTTGGACGATACCATGCTTGAACGCATTATCGAGGTTTCTACGCAGCTTGCGCTCGAACTGAAAACGAAAGGACTTATCAATATCCAGTATTTAATTTATCGCGGCCAACTTTACGTGATTGAGGTCAATCCGAGAGCATCGCGTACCGTACCTTATATTTCCAAGGTGACGGGAGTGCCTATGGTGGAGCTTGCCACGAAGATTATTGTCGGCGAAAAATTGAAAAAGCTGGGCTACGGCACAGGGCTTTATCCCTCTTCGCCGTACGTAGCGGTAAAGGTACCCGTATTCAGCTTTGAAAAGCTCAACGACGTCAATTCGCAGCTTGGTCCGCAAATGAAATCGACGGGTGAGGTACTTGGGATCGGAAAAACGTTGGAGGAGGCTATGTTCAAAGGGCTTGTTTCCGCAGGCTTTAAGATGTGTCACCCCTCCGAGGAAAGACCTGTTGGCGTCTATATGACAGTCAACGACCAAGACAAGCTTGACGTTCTTACGATCGCTAAGAAATTCGGCGACCTCGGTTGTAAATTTTACGCAACGAAAGGTACGGCGAAAGTCATTACCGATCTTGGTTATGATTGTGAAATCGTAGACAGACTTTCCGCAGCCGACGACGTGACGAAGCTCATGGACGAAGGAAAAATCGACTATATCGTCTATACGGGTAAAACGGATATTGAATCCATTAACGACTTTATCGGTTTGCATCACCACGCGATTTTGCTCGGCATTACCGTTTTGACGGCGCTTGACACGGCAAACGCGCTGGCGGATATTCTTGCAAGTAAATTTACCGAGGATAATACTGAACTTGTGGATATCAACGCGTTGCGTAGCGAGAAATTAAAGCTTTCGTTTACGAAAATGCAGTCTTGCGGAAACGACTATATCGTTTTCGATAATCGCGACGGGAAGATCACTTGTCCCGAATCCATTGCCGTCAACTACGTCCTCCCGCATTACGGGATCGGCGGTGACGGGATTGTGCTTGTGGAAAACTCCAAGGTAGCCGACGCGAAAATACGCGTCTTTAACAAAGACGGGTCGGAGGCCTCCGTGGGCGGCAATCCTATTCGTATGGTCGGGAAATACCTTTATGAAAAAGGGATCGTGAAAAAGAGCGACATGAAGATTGAAATGACCGACCGTATCCACGACGTCAAGGTGTATCCGTTTAGCGGCAAGGTAAACACGGCAAGCGTAAATCTTGGCAAGGTCAAGCTGTCGGGAAAAGAGATCCCTTGCGTTTGGACGGAGGAGGAATGTCTTGTCGATAAGGCGTTGACCGTCGGCGGGACTCAGTACTTGGCGACGCTTGTCAACGTAGGAAATCCTCATTGCGTTATTTTCAGCGACCGAGTAGATGACGTCAACGTGAAAGCGGTTGGCACGGCGTTTGAAAACAGCGAGTATTTCCCCGAAGGGGTCAACACCGAATTTGTTCGCGTGGTCAATCGCGTTACGATTAAGATGCGCGTTTGGGAAAGAAAGAACGGCGAAACTTGGTCTTGCGGTACGGGCGCGGCGGCTGCGGTGGTAGCGGCGGTGCTTGGCGGTTATTGTGAAAAAGAAACGAACGTTACCGTGAAATTGCGTGGCGGCGATCTTACCGTCAATTATCACGAGAACGGCGAAGTGGAGCTTCTTGGAAACGTCAAAACGGTTTTTGAGGGTACGTTTGAAATTTAACGAAATTCGGAGGGGAAATTTTGGATACTTTTTATGAGGAAAGCGCCGTAAATCAAAACGCAAGAAAAGGAGAAAGAAATTATAAGATCGTAAATTTCTTTTACTACCTCTTTCTCATTTTAAGCGTTTTGACGGGCGTTGGCGTAGTTTTTAATATTCCGTTGCCGCTTGGCGCGGGAGCCTCGCAAGAACAGGTGGAATATGCAGCATTACAAAGAACTTGGTTCTTTATGATCTTGTTTTTATTTATCACTTTTCTCGGTTTTACGATCATTTTAAATTTATTGCGTCGCCGTATCAACGTAAGCTACGATTACGTATTTGTTTCGGGAGAGCTTCGTATTGCGAAAGTATTCAACGTCAATAAGCGTAAACTTGTTACGAGGCTCACGCAAGAGGAAATTTTACAGGTTGGCGACGTGGATTCCTCCGCATACGATCGGTTGCGTGCGGATCCTCAAACGAAAGAGGTGATTTGTACCTCCAACTCCGTAGCTGCCGAGGGAAAGTTTTTCCTGTACGTTTTAGCGGTTGAGAGCGTTAAAAAGCTTTACGTGCTTGAATGTCGGGAGGAACTGCTTTTAAATATGATGCAATATTTGCGTCGGGATATTCTCGATCGAGATTATATTCCGCAAGCGAAAAAGAACGTACAGAGATGATTTATTTGGATAACGCCGCTACGACGAAGCCTTGCGAAAGGGCTTTGTCGCGAGCGGGAGAATTTTTAACGGAAAATTATTTTAATCCTTCCGCTATGTATAGGGAGGGATTTGCGTTGCAGGGCGAGCTTAAAAAAGCGCGCTCCTCTTTGCTTTCTTACGTAGCCGATCCGACCGCCTTTGAATGGATATTCACCTCTTGCGGCACGGAAGCGGACAATCAAATTATTTTCGGAGCGGCGCGCCGCGGAAACGCTGTTACGACGGCGGGAGAACATTCTGCCGTCCATGCAAGCTTTCTTGAGCTTCGCAATCGCGGTGTAGAGCCGAGATTTGCGCCGTTGAACCGTGATGGCAGCGTAAACGTAGAGGAGTTGTTGCGTTTGGTGGACGAGAAAACGACGTTGGTTTCCGTCATTCACGTCAATAACGAAACGGGTGCCGTCAACGATATTAATGCAATAGCCAAAGCAGTTAAAGCAATAAACCCTCGCGTTTTATTCCATAGCGACGGCGTACAGGCGTACGGAAAGGTACCCATTCGGTTGGCGAAAGAAGTGGACGCCTATTCGGTCAGCGCGCATAAGATCGGCGGTTTAAAGGGTGTTGGAGGGCTTATAAAACGGAAAACGTTACAGCTACCCGTTTTTATTTACGGCGGTGGACAAGAAGGCGGTAAGCGCAGCGGAACGGAAAATTTGTTCGGGATCAAGGTCTTTGAATACGCAGCGGAGGAGAAATTTGCTACGCTAAAAGCCGATTACGCTCGTCTTAGAGAGTATCGCGAACAACTTTGGGGATTGTTGGATAAAGAACTTTTCGTTTTGATTAGCGGGCAAAACGGTACGCCGTATATTCTAAGCGTATCCGCCAAAGGCTTGCGCGGAGAAATTTTGCTCCATATGGCAAACGATCAAGGGCTTTTAATCGGTACAGGCTCGGCGTGCTCGTCGAACGCGAAAAATCGTTACAGTCGGGTAATTCTTGCGTGTGGGCACGACGAAAAAACGGCGGACGGCGTACTGCGGCTCAGCTTTTCGCCTGCGACAACGGAAGAAGAAGTGGTAAAGGCCGCCTCCGCCTTGAACTCGATTGCGAGAGAATTAACAAAAAGAATGGCATAAATGGTGTAGTATGAGAAAAGTGATCATTATCCGTTACGGAGAATTGTTTTTAAAAGGAAAAAACAGAAATTATTTTGAAACGATTTTTGCAAATAATATTAAAACCGCGCTCGAAGGGATTGAATATACCCTTGTAAAACGCGGCGGGCGTATTTATTTACGCGATTTCGACGATATGGACGCGGAAGAAATGGTGGAACGCTTGAAAAAGGTGTTCGGCTTACATTCCATGAGCGTTGCTTTTGAAACGGCTAACGATATGTCGAGCATTTTTGAAGCGGCAAAGCTTGTTTGCAAGGAGGAAGGCACCTTTAAAGTGGAGGCGCATAGAGGGGATAAACGGTATCCTAAGACGTCCGTAGAGGTGGCAAAAGAGCTGGGCGGTATGCTCCTTAGCGTTTATCGTAAATTAAAAGTGGACGTACATACGCCGTCGTTTACCGTCGGTGTAGATATTCGTGAGGACGGCACCGCATTGATTTTCGGCGAATCGACGGAGGGCGCGGGCGGTATGCCCGTCGGTACGGCTGGAAAGGGTTTGTTGCTCATTTCTGGCGGGATAGACAGTCCTGTGGCGGGGCATATGATTGCAAAACGGGGAATGAGGGTAGAGTGCTTGCATTTCCATAGTTATCCGTATACGAATATGCAGGCGAAAGAAAAGGTGGTTGACCTTGCTACCGTACTTTCGGGATATTCGGGGGTAACGCAGTTGTATACGGTCAGCGTGACGCATATCCAAGAGGAAATCCATGCGAAATGTCGGCCTGATTTCATGATCACGCTTTTACGGCGCTTTATGTACCGTATTGCCGAACGGCACGCGCTTCGTATCGGCGCACAATGTCTTATTACGGGGGAAAGTCTTGGGCAAGTAGCAAGTCAAACGATCGAGGGCATGACCTCGTCTAATTCCGTTGTAGAAAAGCTTCCCGTGCTTCGGCCGCTTGTTGGATTTGATAAAAATGAGATAATCGACCGCGCAGTAAAAATGGGCACGTACGATATTTCTATTCTTCCTTATGAGGATTGCTGTACGGTATTTTTGCCTGACTTTCCTGCAATTCGTCCCAAACTGAAAGATATTCTTGCAGAGGAGAAAAAGTTGGACGTTGAGGGCTTGATTGAAGAGGCTTTTACCACGCTTGAAAAAATTACTTTTTAAAAAGATAGATAAAAAAGGGAAAACCGTCGTTGGTTTTCCCTTTTTGTTTTAAATCGTTTCTACGTTGATCAAATTTGAGTTTCCGCTTTTGCCGTTCGGCGTGCCACCTGTGATGACGATAGTATCTCCCTTTTTCACAAGTCCGCTCTTGATCGCCGTTTGCTTGGCGAAATAGAAGAGAATATCAACGGAAGAATATTCGTCGGTAAGGGCGGGTAAAACGCCCCAGCTTAAAGCGAGCTTTCGATAGGCGTGAATATCCGTTGTGATGCCGATAATATTGATGTTCGGACGGAAACGGGAAACCATTCTTGCCGTGCCGCCCGTACGCGTACAAACAACGATTGCTTTTGCGTTTAGATCTTTTGCGAGTGTCGCCGCCGAGTGGGAAAGGGCTTCGGAAGAATTTTTAATGCAGAATTCGTCGATCGTTTGAATATATTCGATATGACTTTCTGCCATTTTAACGATCTTTGTCATAGCCGCAACCGACTCCACGGGATAGCGTCCAGCGGCCGTTTCTCCCGATAGCATGACTGCGGAGGTACCGTCGTATACGGCGTTTGCAACGTCGGAAATTTCTGCACGGGTAGGGCGAGGGTTGCCGATCATAGATTCCAACATTTCCGTAGCGGTGATGACCCGTTTTCCCATAATACGGCATTGATCAATGATGTATTTCTGCGTGTTTGGCAGCTCTTCGTAAGGGATTTCTACGCCAAGATCGCCGCGCGCAACCATAATACCATCCGAAACTTCCATGATTTGAATGAGATTTTTAACGCCTGCACGGTTTTCAATTTTTGCAATCACGTCAATATGTTCGCCGCCGTTTGCCTTCAAAAATTCTTTGGCGTCAATGACGTCTTGGGGGCGGGAAACAAAGGAAAGGGCAACAAAATCAACCTCTTGCTCTATCCCGAAAAGCAGGTCTTTTTTATCTTGCTCGGAAAGAAAGGTAAGGCGCAATTCTTTGTCGGGAAAAAACATGGATTTTCTGTCCGATAACACGCCGCCGATTTCTACGATACAACGCACATTGGGACTTTCCACCTCGACAACTCGAAAAACCATCAAGCCGTTGTTCAAAAGGATTTTATCGCCTACGGTCAATTCCTCGCAAATTTCTTTAAACGAAACGCTTACGCGGGTTTCGTCACCTACGACTTCCTCGGTGGTGAACGTAAAGAAATCGCCTTCTTTTAATTCAATTTTTCCGCTTAAAAAGGTCTTAATTCGGAATTCAGGGCCTTTGGTGTCAAGTAAAATAGGCAACGGGATCTTTTTCTCCTCGCGTACCTCTTTAATTTTTTGAATTTTTTCCGCGTGCTGTTCGTGCGTGCCGTGCGAAAAGTTGATTCGTGCGACGTTCATACCCGCGTCAGCCATAGCCGCAATGATCTCTTTGGAATCGCTGGCAGGGCCAAGCGTGCAAATAATCTTCGTTTTTTTCATAAGGTCGTTCTCCGTACTGCTAATAAAAAAATATCGTTTCTATTTTACACTTTTTTTTGAAAAAAAGCAACAAAATAAGTGATTTTTTTTGAAAGATATGTTATAATATAAAAAGATTTGAGTTTGTTATACGGTCGCGGGGCGCTTTGCGTCATGAGGAAAGTCCGAGCAGCATAGGACAGGGTGCCTGATAACGTCAGGTAAAGGTGACTTTAAGGAAAGTGCAACAGAAATAAACCGCAGAGAGCGATCTCTGTAAGGATGGAAAGGCGAGGTAAGAGCTCACCGATACTGTGGTAACACGGTATGCCATGTAAACCCCACTCGCTGCAAGATTGGGTATTCGTCACGTAGGGCTGTCCGTCCGACGAATACCGTGAATATCGCTTGAACTTGTCGGCGACGGCAAGTCTAGATAAATGACCGTACACGACAGAACTCGGCTTACAGACAGACTCAAATCCCTTGAAAACTAAGCTCCCGTAATCGGGAGCTTTTTATGTACTATGTCAGGCATAATAATTACGTCAGGCATACTACTAAAAAACGGACGAGCTAAAAGGGAATTGTACGAGCCGTTTCTTTCATACGATAAAGCATTGATAAAAAAGGAGGCGGTTCGTATGTTGGAATGGTTGTGGGTATTGCTTGGGCGGATCACGTTTTTTACGGGGGCGATCGTTGGAAAAAATTATTATCCAAAGCCGCTTTCCAAGGAGGAAGAGGAAAAGTATCTTACGCTTTGTCAAAAGGGAGATAAAGAGGCTAAGGATATTTTAATTAGGCATAATATGAGGTTGGTGGCTCATATCGTAAAAAAATATTCGGGTGCAGCGGAAACGGACGATTTAATTTCTGTGGGGAGCGTTGGACTAATCAAAGCGATTTCTACATACAAATCAGGAAAAGGTACGACGCTTTCCACGTATACGGCGCGGTGTATTGAGAACGAGATCCTGATGCTGATACGGGCGAATAAAAAACATAAAAATATTCTTTCTCTCTCTGACCCTGTGGGGGTGGATAAAGACGGTAACGAGCTTACTTTTCTTGATTTACTTTTTGAGAAAGAGGACGACGTATTTGAGGACGTTGATAGGGCGTTTGTAAAAGAAAAGCTTTTGCACGCAATCAAAGAGGTTTTAAGCGAACGTGAATATACGGTCATATGTTTACGTTTTGCATTAAAGGGCGGGGTGCCGTTGCCGCAACGTGAGGTGGCAAAAATTTTAAAAATATCCCGTTCGTATATTTCCCGTATTGAGAAAAAGGCGCTTGAAAAGCTTCGCGAAAATCTTTCTAAGGAGGATTTTTTAGGGTAAAGCTGCGAAGTAAGGGGGTTTTTAGAAAATTTTTTGATATTTTTTTACAAAAAGCGGCAATTTGTTCTTGATAAAAAAAAATTAATATGCTATACTGTATTAGGTGAAAAGCGGCAGAGAAAGCTTTTTACGTCAAGAAAAACTAAAAATAATATTTTGGAGGAATTCATAATGACAATATCACAAGACGTCGCACAGATGTACTGCGTTGCCAAAGGCGCAGGCGTTGCTCGTCATGAAAACGCTGCCATTCCCGAAGAAGGCAAGTGGATCCATGCGAAAGAGATTAAAGATATCAGCGGTTTCACGCACGGTATCGGCTGGTGCGCACCCCAGCAGGGCGCGTGTAAGCTCTCTTTAAACATCAAAGAAGGGATCATTCAAGAGGCCCTTGTAGAAACGATCGGTTGTTCGGGTATGACGCACTCGGCGGCAATGGCTGCGGAGATTTTGCCCGGAAAAACGCCTTTGGAAGCGTTGAATACCGACCTTGTTTGCGACGCGATCAATACGGCAATGAGAGAACTTTTCCTGCAAATCGTTTACGGTCGTTCGCAGTCGGCGTTCTCTGACGACGGTCTTGCAATCGGCGCCGGCCTTGAAGATCTTGGTAAAGGTCACCGTTCGCAGGTGGGTACTATGTATTCCACGTTGCAAAAAGGCGTTAGATACCTTGAAATGGCAGAAGGCTACGTTACCCGCCTTGCGCTCGATAAGGATAATGAAGTGATCGGTTACGAATTCGTTTCCCTTGGGAAAATGACCGACTTCATCAAAAAGGGTATGGAACCCAACGAAGCGTATAAGAAAGCGATGGGACATTACGGTAGATTTACCGCGGAACAGGGTGCCGTTAAATTTATCGACCCTCGTAAAGAGTAAGGAGGACAAGCAAAATGGCATTATTTGAAGGATATGAAAGAAGAATAGATAAAATCAACGGCGTTTTGGCTGAATACGGCATTTCCTCCATTGAGGAATGTAGAGAGATTTGCCTTTCCAAAGGCGTTGACTGCGATAAAATCGTTAGAGCGGGTCAGCCTATCTGTTTTGAAAATGCAGTTTGGGCTTACACGGTAGGCGCGGCGATCGCAATCAAGAAAGGCTGTGTAAAAGCGGCGGACGCTGCTGCGGCGATCGGTATCGGTTTGCAAGCGTTCTGTATCCCCGGTTCGGTTGCGCAGAACAGACAAGTAGGGCTTGGTCACGGCAACCTTGGTGCAATGCTCCTTTCCGACGAAACGGAATGTTTCTGTTTCCTTGCGGGGCACGAATCCTTTGCGGCGGCTGAGGGTGCAATTTCTATCGCGCTCAACGCAAATAAGGTAAGAAAACAGCCCCTGCGCGTCGTTTTGAACGGTCTTGGCAAGGACGCGGCGTATATCATTTCCAGAATTAACGGTTTCACTTTTGTAGAAACGAAGTTTGATCCCGCAACGGAAACGGTGGAAGTCGTTTACGAAAAGGCGTTCTCCGAGGGGGATAGAGCGAAAGTTAAATGCTACGGCGCGGACTCCGTACCCGAGGGCGTTGCCATCATGAAACTTGAAAACGTCGGCGTTTCCATTACGGGGAACTCGACCAACCCCACCCGTTTCCAGCACCCCGTTGCAGGTACCTACAAAAAGTGGTGTAACGAAAACGGCGTGAAATATTTCTCCGTTGCTTCGGGTGGCGGCACGGGCAGAACGCTGCACCCTGACAACATGGCGGCGGGTCCCGCTTCCTATGGTATGACGGATACCATGGGTAGAATGCACTCTGACGCGCAGTTTGCGGGTTCCTCCTCCGTTCCCGCTCACGTTGAGATGATGGGTCTTATCGGTATGGGTAACAACCCCATGGTCGGTGCGACGGTTGCCGTTGCAGTTGCCGTAGAAGAGGGCATGAAAGCGTAAATCTATAAAAAAATAATAAGAAAATCGGGCGTATCTTTGGATGCGTCTGATTTTTTATTGTCGAAAAATGGTATTTTTTTGAGTTAATAAGTAAATTTCTTGACAATTGCAAATAGTAGTGTTATAATAATTGTAAATAAGCGGGAAATAAAATTAACGAGTGAAAAAATGAAAGGAAAAAACGCAAGATTTTTACAAAAAACCGTACTCATTGCCGTCGACGTGCTGATCATTTTGTTGGCGACACTTTTGGCTTATGCAAGCGTAACGGGGGGCAACGTCAATTTGGCAATCGTTGGCTTTTGGGCACTATGCAACGTAACGCTGACCGTTATTTTCTTTTCAATTTTCGGGCTTTACGACGTTGTATTTTCTTCGATCGGGTTGCCTGATATTGTAAAAAACGTTTTGGCGGCGCTCATTCTTGCAATTTTGAATTTGATCGGCGCGCTTGCTACGGGACAGCAACATATCCGTTTTGGAATGGTACTTATTTATGTTTTTGTGTTTGCTTGCTTTACTATTCTTGCCCGTTCAAGTAAACGTCTTTTTCGTTTTACCAAACGTTATTTTGAAGAAAAGCACGACGACAAGAAACGGGTTATGATCGTTGGCGGCGGCGAGGCGGGAGAAATGCTCATTAAAGATATGCAGCGTTCTGACCGTTTCAATTATAAACCGATCTGTATCGCGGACGATAACCCCGAAAAGCTTGGAAAATATATCAGCGGCATAAAAGTGGCGGGCACGACGGAGAATATCGTTGCACTTGCAAAGCGCTTTGAAATCGAAGAGATTTTTATCACTATGCCCTCCATATCCAAGAAACGGGTAAGTGAAATTGTAAACATTTGCAAGGATTGCGGTTGTCCTGTTAAAATTTTGCCCGGTATGTTCCAGCTCACTTCGGGGGAGATTAATATTTCCGACCTGCGCGACGTAGACGTACAAGACTTGCTCGGTCGCGATCAGGTAGACGTCAACCTCGACGAGATTATGGGCTACATTGAAAAGAAAGTGGTGCTTGTAACGGGGGGCGGCGGCTCGATCGGGAGCGAGCTTTGTCGGCAGATCGCTTCGCATAACCCTAAGGAACTGATCGTGCTTGATATTTACGAAAATAACGCGTACGATTTGGAACAGGAGTTGAAAAAATCTTATCCCGAATTAAATCTTCTTACCTTGATTGCAAGTGTTCGCGATCTTCCGAAAATTGAGAGCGTGTTTGAAAAATACCACCCGCAAATCGTTTTCCATGCGGCCGCGCATAAGCACGTGCCTTTAATGGAAACTAGTCCTAACGAGGCAGTAAAAAACAATGTTTTCGGAACACTTAACGTGGCTCGTTGTGCGGATAAGTACGAAGTGGAAACATTCGTGCAGATTTCCACGGATAAGGCTGTCAATCCCACCAATATTATGGGGGCGACCAAGCGTATTTGTGAAATGATCATTCAAACGATCGGCCGTCACAGTAAAAAAACGAAATTCGTGGCTGTGCGTTTTGGCAACGTACTCGGCTCCAACGGCTCCGTTATTCCTTTGTTTAAAAAGCAAATTGCCGAGGGTGGCCCCGTCACCGTTACACACAAAGAGATTATCCGTTATTTCATGACAATTCCCGAGGCCGTGTCGCTTGTCTTGCAGGCGGGGGCATACGCAAAAGGCGGGCAAATTTTCGTGCTTGATATGGGCGAGCCTGTAAGGATTTACGATCTTGCGTGGAACTTGATCAAGCTTTCCGGCTTTGAACCGAACGTCGATATTGACATTGTTGTAACAGGTCTTCGTCCGGGAGAAAAGCTCTATGAGGAACGGCTCATGAAAGAAGAGGGTTTGCAGAAAACCCCGAACGGGTTGATCAATATTGCAAAACCGATCGAGCTTGACGAGGATAATCTTTGGCATCTTCTTGAAAAGCTTGACGTTGAGGCGCATAATGAAACGGAAGAAATGAAAACATTCGTAAAAGAGCTTGTGCCGACGTATACGATAGATAAACGAGAACAATAAAAAAATCAAGACGGTCATTGAGCCGTCTTGATTTTTTTGGGTGGAGCGAGTTAAACGTAAGTTGAACTGCTTATCTTTTAAATAGAAATAACAATAAATATCGCAAGAAAATAGGAAAAGAATTTGTCCAAAGTATTCTATGCGCAAAACCATAACGCTGATTTTCTTCTCTTTTTTTCATCTCGGCTATAAATTCTTTATATTCTTTACTCGTTTTAATATCGTTTCGCCAATAGTTTAAATTTTCTTTGGGACTTCTTTTTAATATTCGCTTTTTAGCGTTTTCAAACCCACAATAACGTTCGTTAAAATATCCTATGAGAATATCCTCTAAATAAATTTCCACCCATTCCGTATTAATAAGTATATTTTTTATTGAAAAAGTCTTTTGTTGTTTTTCGTAAGTTTTTAAATTACACACCCAAATTTTTATAAAGAGTTCGGAATATTCATAAGTTTGTATAGGTCGAAAAATTTTCTTAATTCCTATCTTATCAGAAATATAAATACTTGTGAAAAAAGGCATTGAAAGAAAAAATCCAAAAAAAAACAAGAATAAAGATGGAATGGAAAGAATTAATGCGATTTTATGTTGTCCAATAATAGCAATTAATAAACCTATCATTGAGAAAGCAAAGGCCAAAAACAGTAATAGGAATGTAGGGGCGCACTCAGTTCCACAAATACAAATAATTTTCGTATGATTGAATTTTCTTTTATTTTGAAAAATTTTTAGCAAAACAAAAATAAAAATAATAACACTTAACAATATTATTAAAATGGAGAGAATTATTCCCATCGTAAACCAAAACATCTAGAATACTCCCAAAATTTATTATTTGAACAAGATTTCTTTTGATATGTGGTATCATACGAAGATAATACAACAAAAACAATAAAAAGTCAAGCAATAATATTAATGGTTGAATTCGTGGGTTAAAAAAATAAAAACCTAAACCGAACCATAGATGGTTCAATTTAGGTTTTAAATCAATTTTAGGAGTTTTTCTTTAACGTTTTAATAGAAGAAATTAAAAGAATTTTGATTTTAACCAACTTGTTATGAATACTCTTGCCTTTTAGATACCCCATAAACTCTGACACTTTTTCATTCGGCGGTATGCTCACCAACATATGTATATGATCGGGCATTGCGTGAGCCTCAATAATTTCTATATGTTTCCGATCGCAAAGCTCTCTCAATATCT
>JAFTPK010000008.1 GCA_017463325.1 Clostridia bacterium | reverse complement strand
GCAATGCCCCATAAATTATTTTCCTATGATATTTTGGTGTAAACACGATATGATATTGACATTTCCACCTTGTGTGTGCTAAACTAAATGTGTCGTTGTTTTGATTTTTCAATTCAATGTCCTCCTTTATGCTTTCTTGTGTACGGTTGCGAGTCGTACATTTAGTTTAGCACAAAGGAGCTTTTTTGTATAGTAAGGGCAAGGCTTAAAGCTAAAGCTACTTACCACCTGCACAGCAGGTGGGTTTTGACAAATGCGCGCTCCCGCTTGCATTTGTTTCCTGTACAAAAAAAGAACACGATCTTGTGTTCTTTGAAAAATACTATTTTTTAGGCATTTATTGCCATTTGTCTATTTTTGTGCCCTCCTACCTTTTTGGGCTTTTTTTGCTTGATTTTTTTTGTAATTTTACGATTTTGAGCATTTTTTGATGGTTTTTATGCCATTATACCCCGTTTTTTCATTGCTATTATTACACAAGTAAGACCAAAAACACCTGTCTTGCCGCCTACGCGGTAGCCCTCGATATACGCCTTTTTCCCGCTCCCGTCACGCACTACCCCTTCGAGCATTTCCGCCACTATCCGCGACGCCTTTTCCCCGATCGTACGGTTTCTTAACGTCGGCGTCACTCGCACCGCTTCGTAGCCGTCGCTTGCGTAAATTTTTTTCACAAGATGCGGGGTATAATAATATCCCCCGTTGACCGCCGCAGCCGTCGCACACGCAAGCTGTAACCCCGTCACCGCAATCGTCTGCCCAAAGCCGATACGGGCAAGGTCACAATTTCGCACCGCCGATCTTGGCAACAACATTCCAAGCGCCTCGCCGCTGAAATCCAGCCCCGTCGTATTCCCGAACCCAAACGCCGAAAGATAGTCGTAAAAGGTTTCCTTGCCCAACGAAAGCGCAATATCCGTAAAACACGGATTACAGCTATTATTCAAGGCGTCGGCAAGGGTTTGGTTGGAGTGTCTGCCGTTTGCGTGGTTGCTCCAACATTTCACCGTCGTTCCGTCTACGGCGCGGGTACGTGAAGAGGAAAAGACGTGCTTTGTCGAATACGCCGACGGGTTGCCGTTCAAAGATTCTTGCACCGTCGCCGCCGCCGTTACAATCTTGAAGGTCGATCCCGGTTCGTAAATATCCGAAACAAGACGGTTTCTCGAAAGCGCGTTAAGCGTTTCCAAATCATCTCTCGGTATCTCGTTCAAGTCATAAGAGGGATAATTCGCCATGGCGAGAATTTCAAAGGTGTTCGGATCGAGCACGATACAGGACGCCGCCTTAGGCGAATACTCCGCCGCCGTCTTTAACAGCGCCGCCTCCACCACCTCTTGTATCCCGTAATCGAGCGTCGTTTGGATATGTAACCCGTCCTCCGCGGGATAGTACGCCGCTACCGCGCCCTGTAAATCCACGCCGACAAGATCGGTTTCAAATAATAGCTCGCCGTCCGTGCCCGACAGATATTTATCGTAGTACTTTTCCAGCCCCGACGCCCCCACGCCGTCCGACGACGTGAACCCAAGCACCTGACAAAGCAGGCTGCCCTTCGGATACTTTCGGACGTTATCGCGAGAATAGTACACCCCGTCAAGCGCAGCCTCGGCAAGCGCGGCAATCCTCTCCTTTTCAATTTGCTTTGCCACCGTAATTTCGGAAGCCTTCACGGTATTGAGCTTTTCAAGCAACCTCCCGCCGTCGATTTTCAAAAGCTCCGCAAGCCTTTTTGCCGTAGCCTCTTTTTCCGTTACCGCGTTGGCGCGGGCGTACACCGTATACGCCGTTGAATTGTCCGCAAGCGTCACCCCGTTTCTGTCCGTGATCAAGCCACGCTCGGCGTCGATAGGAATTTCGCGCGTCCATTGATCGAGCGCGCGCGCAAGTAGCTCTTCCTGCCAAAATACCTGTACGTATAAAAAACGCGCCGCTAAAAAGCAAAAAAGAAAGGTTATCGCCATGCTTACGGCAAATAACCTCTTTCGTAAAACCGATACGGAAAAATCGTGTTTCAAATTTATGCAGTTCTCCTTGTGGAATTTAGTTCCCTTTCACCATTCCGTTTGCTTGTGCAAATTCGGCGATCGCCTCTTCGCTCTCGGCGATCTCGATCTGCGCACGAAGCTCTTCAATCTGCGCAACCACCTCGGCGTTTTGCGCCTGTACGGCGGCGATCTTCAATTCGTTGTTACTGATAATACGGCTATTGATCCCGATCACGGAAAGCATCACCGTAACCGTGCCGACAAACGCCGCAATCAGCTTTTTAGCCGCCGACGTCAACGAATAGCTCTCCGTTTGTACCGCCAAAGCTTCTACGGGCGCATACGCGGGCATTTCGGGCGCATAGGTCGCCGCGACTTCGGCGTTTCTTTGCAACGTCCGATCAAGCGTTTCCGCTGTAAATAAAGGGGATTCCACACGGGTATGACCGTACTCCACCCTCTCCACGTCAGGTGCGATCACCTCAGCAGGTCTTTCGGGCGCAAGAACAGAGGCGCGGGGCGTCGTTGCGTCTACCCGAGCTTCTTCAAACTGTTCGTCTACGGCGTTCTTCAAACGCAAATAGCGTTCGTTAATCTGCGCGTTATGTAATGCCGCCGCGGCGTCCACCACGGGCGTTTGTTGCGTCGTTTTCGTTTCGGTCAACGTTGCCATACCTCTTTTCTCCTAAATCGTATTTTTTCCCCTTTACTTTCTGCGCGTTATATTTTTTCTGCGATACGGAGCTTCGCGCACTTGCTCCTCGAATTGTCTTCTAC
Organism: Clostridia bacterium; assembly: GCA_017463325.1. GTDB lineage: Bacteria > Bacillota > Clostridia > Christensenellales > Borkfalkiaceae > Scatosoma. The sequence goes on along the minus strand of JAFTPK010000008.1, from coordinate 10,447 downwards.
CTCTTCCGCGCTCGCCGTGATCGGCTTGCGGGTGATGATTTTGATTTCCGCTTTCTTCCCGCATACGCAAACGGGGAAGTTGGGCGGACAGCTGCAAGGCGATTGCATATACTTGAACGCCTCTTTCACAATCCTATCCTCCAAGGACTGGAAGGTGAGAATGACGATCCGACCACCCTTTTTTAAACGCCGCGTCAACGAAAGCACCAGCTCGTACAGTCCGTCAAGCTCTTCATTCACTTCAATACGGAGAGCCTGAAAGGTCTTTCGCTCACAAGGCGCACCGTAACGGAATTTGACGGGAATACTTTTTCTGATAATCTCGGAAAGCTCCCCCGACGTTTTTAACGGTTTTTGTGCCCGCGCTAAAACGATATTCCGCGCGATCTGTTTTGCAAACGTTTCCTCGCCGTACGTTTTTAAGATACGGACAAGCTTTTCTTCCTCGTAGGTATTGACGATCGTTTCCGCCGTCAGCGGCGAGGTCCTGTCCATACGCATATCCAACGGCGCCGCCCCGTCTTTATACGAAAATCCTCTATCCGTATCGTCGATCTGATGGGAGGATATTCCAAAATCAAGCAGCGCGCCGTCAATTTCGTCGATCCCTGCGTCCGCAAATACTCGCTCGAAATTTTTATAGTTGGATTTATAAATAGTAAATCTGCCGACGAATTCTCCAAGCCGCGTGCTTGCCGCCGCAATCGCCTCGTCGTCAAGATCGGTCGCGATCAGCCTGCCCGTGGGGGCGCTGCGCTTTAAAATCTCGTACGAATGTCCCGCGCCGCCGACCGTCCCGTCGAAATATACGCCGCCGTCTTTTACCTTCAAGCCGTCAAGACATTCTTCGAGCATGACCGGTTTATGCGAAAATTCAAGCATCTTTTAAATCCCCAACGTCTTGAACTCTTCGTCGTAGTCGCTGTCTTCTAAGTACTCGTAATATTTATCGAGCGCCCAAATTTCAAGGCGTCTGCCTCTCCCGACCGTGACGATATCCTTGCTGATCCCCGCGAGCGTTTTCAGTCGCGTCGGAAGCACTACTCTCCCTTGCGCGTCCTCCTCCGCAGGATAAATACTGCTGAAAAACAAAAGCGAGGCTTTGGAGGATTCCCCCATCTTCTCTTTCGACAGCTCCGCAATCGTTTCTTCTAACACCTCTTCGGGAAAAACGTAAATGCAACCGTGCATTCCTCGCGCAAAGCTATACGTCTTTTCACCGTGCTCCCCCGTTAAGTCCTTTTTGAACCGAGCGGGAATACGCAAACGGTTTTTGTCGTCTAATTGATGCTCGTACGTACCGCTGAACAGCATGACCCGCTCCTCCTTGTTTTATTTCGGCGCAAAAAGATACTCTCCGAGAATTGAGCTTACCAACATTATACAACCACTTTTGACCATTGTCAAGGAATTTTCACAAAATTTTTCCAAAAAAATTAAAATTTTTGGGATTTTTTAACCACTTTTTTCCCATTTGTTTTAAATACAAACATTCGTTTGTGAAAATTGAGGTTTTGCAAGCCTCCACTTCCCAGAAAATACAAGGGAAAGTGCCAACGAAATTTTTTTATTTTTCGACCTTTTTCGAGACGTTTTTCGTCGGTGAAAAAGGAGGGAAAAACGGAGGGCTTTTGAGGGAGGTAAGAAAGTGCCTCCTTCCCCGTCGGCTTAGGAAGAGTTTTTAAGAGCGAAAGCAAGCGGTTTGCGATCCCCTCTGCACCGTCCACCACTTCGCAACCATAAAAATCGGCAATCTCTTTTTTTACGTAGGCGTAGTGCGTACAGCCGAGCACGACGGAGGAAGGACGTCCCTTGGGGAAAAAAGGGGTAAAGTCGTATTTCTCGTCCAAGACGTGACGTTCAATCTCTCCCGCAAGCGCGCCGCAGCCGCAAAGACGGACGGTGCAGTCCAAAAAGCTTTTTTCCGCGCGGGTTGCGAGCGCGCGCATACGCGCACTATTAACGGTGGCGTTCGTCGCCAGCACGAGCACCTCTCCCCCACGCCTTGCCGCCGTCAAAACAGCAGGCTCCGTCCCCACGACGGGAAAGGGATAACGGGCGCGAAGCTCGTCGATAAAAAGCGCTGTCACCGTATTACAGGCAACCACCGCCGCGCATGCGTTTAACTTGGCAAAGCAATCGAACGCGGAAAAGACGAGAGGGGCAAGCTCCTCTTTCGTTTTATTGCCGTAGGGGGCATTTTGATTGTCGCCGTAATAATAAACGGGAAAAGAGGAATGCAAAAAGGGGCAAGCGTCGAGAACGTTTAGCCCGCCAAGTCCGCTGTCAAAAAAGCCTACGCCGCCCGTAATAATACCCATTCAACCCCTCAAATGAAAAAAAATTAAAAATTTTAGCAATTTTCGCGTTTTCCTACCGAAAAACAGTTTACAAGCGCGGAAATTTATGCTAAAATAATCCTTGCAATTTGAAATTATCAAAAAATAACGAAAGTGTAAGGAGATTATTATGCCTAATATTAAATCCGCGAAGAAAAGAGTTCTTGTAATCGAAAAGAAAACCATGCAGAACAAAGCGATCAAATCTGCCCTCAAAACGCAGGTGAAGAAATTCCTCACCGCAGTCGAAGCAGGCAACAAAGAAGAAGCGACCAAGCTCTTCCCTGAAACCGTTTCCGCAATCGACAGCGCTGTAACGAAGGGCGTTATCCATAAGAACAACGCGAACAACAGAAAGGCCAAGCTTGCAAAGAAGCTTGCGGCAATGGCTTAACCGTTCCCCTTTCCTTTTATAGAATATGAGGGTCTGCCTTTGGGTAGACCCCTTTTTTCGTATAATTTTATTCCCCTATCCCCTACCCCGCTGCCCCGTTAAACCGCGCCGCGGGAAATTTTTTTTATCCGCAATGAAAAAATATAAAAAAAACTGCTTTCATACAGTTGACAAACGCTCGCGTATACACTATAATATTTTTCGTGAAAGTTTATTTTAACTAAACTTTTCGTTTATTTTTAGCAAACTGTATTGAAGCTGAGCCAAACGTTTACTTTGACCCAACCGACCAAAAGGAGAAATTCATGGATATAGGCAAAAAGATCAAGCAGATGCGAAACCAAAAAGGTCTTACCCAAGAGGAGCTTGCCGATAGGTGCGAGTTGACCAAGGGGTATATTTCCCAGCTTGAAAACAACGTCAACAGTCCGTCGATTGCTACGCTTACGGATATTTTATCCGCTTTGGGCAGCAACCTCGCCGAATTTTTCAAGGAAGAACCCGAGGAAAAGGTAGTCTTTTCCAAAGAGGAATTCATTGAAAAGAACGCGGACGGCGTGCTTTTAAACTGGCTCATTCCCAACGCACAAAAAAACATGATGGAGCCTGTCCTCGTAGAGCTTGCAGAAAAAGCCACGACGGCACCCGACGTCCCCCACGAGGGAGAGGAGTTCGGGTTTGTCTTAGAGGGGCGGATCGCAATCGCGCTGGGCAACAAACGGCATCTTTGTAAAAAGGGCGAGGCTTTTTACTACGTGGCAAACAAGCCGCACTATCTGATCAATAAGGGAACGGGCAAAGCCAAGCTCATTTGGGTCGCCACCCCGCCCACCTTTTAATCTTACCTAAGAAATTCGGAGAACAAGTATGGAAAACAAAGCACACATTATCGAGCTGAAAAACGTCTGTAAGCAATTTGACGGCGTCACCGTCGTTGACGATATGACCCTCTACGTACGCAAAGGCGAATTCGTCACATTCCTCGGCCCCTCCGGCTGCGGCAAGACCACTACCTTGCGTATGATCGCGGGCTTTGAAATGCCCACCTCGGGGGAAATTTTGCTCAACGGCAAGGATATTTCCAACCTGCCCCCTAACGAGCGCCCCGTCAATACCGTCTTTCAAAAATACGCTCTGTTCCCGCATCTTACTATTTTCGAGAACGTTGCGTTCGGCTTAAAGCTCAAACGCATTGAAAAGAAATACGTCGATAAAAAGGGAAACGAACGGGTAAAATACGAAAAGCTCCCCAAAGAGGTGATTTCGGCAAAGGTGAAAAAGGCCTTGGAGATCGTTGATCTGGCAGGCTTTGAAAAGCGTAGCGTTTCCACCCTTTCGGGCGGACAGCAGCAGCGTATCGCCATCGCCCGTGCAATCGTCAACGAGCCGGAAATTTTGCTTTTGGACGAGCCGCTTGGCGCGCTCGATTTAAAGATGCGCAAGGAAATGCAGTTGGAGCTTAAAGCTATGCACAAGCGTCTTGGCATCACCTTTATCTACGTCACGCACGATCAGGAGGAGGCGCTCACCATGTCGGATACGATCGTGGTAATGTCCGACGGCTACATTCAGCAGATCGGCACCCCCGAGGCTATTTACAACGAGCCGAAAAACACGTTCGTCGCCGACTTCATTGGGGAAAGCAATATTTTCTCGGGCGTTATGAGCAAGGATTACCTCGTCCGTTTCTGCGGTAAGGCGTTCCCTTGCGAAGATACGGGCTTTGAAAAGGACGAGCCTGTGGATATCGTCGTGCGTCCCGAGGACGTGACGATCGTTTCCTCCGAAGAGGGTATGCTGAAAGGCAAGGTTACCTCCGTCGTATTCAAGGGAATTCACTATCAAATCCTCGTGCAATGCGGTCGCTATGAAATCGAGATCCAGAGCACCACTACCCCCAAGGTAGGCGAAAGCGTTGGGCTAGTGATTAAGCCTGACGGAATTCACGTCATGAAAAAGAAATTCCGCGTGAATAAATTTACGGGCGTCATCACCAAACGCAACACCGTTGAGTTCGGCGACGGCGAATTCGATTGCGACGTCACGCAGCTTTATCCCGGCAGCCACTTGGACGAAGAGGGGTATCTCATTACGGCAAAGGGAGAAAAGCTCGATCTGACGGATACGGAAGTCAACGTCGAGGTGGGGTTGCACGACATCACCATGAGCGACAACGAGGACGAGGGCGGCGCGACGGGGCATATTATTTCCCTGATTTATAAAAGCGAATATTACCGCTATATCGTCCGTACAGACAACGAAGAGGATTACGTGCTTGCTTGCGAGGATCTTTGGAACGAAAACGACCGCGTCAGCTTGATCATTCCTAAGGAAAAGATCCGCTTAACGCTGAAAAACCCGGAGGAAAGTAAGCAATGACGAAGGCGAAGTTCCATTTTTCAAGGAAGCTCCTTGCGATCCCGTACGCGCTTTTTCTCGCGCTGTTCGTGATCGCCCCCCTGCTCATTATCGTTTACTACGCGTTTACGAACGGGGATACGGGAAGCTTTACCTTTGACAATTTCCGTAACTTTTTCAGCGGTACGGGCGGCGATACCTTCTGGGAATCCAGCCGTTTTAAAACGATCGTGCAAAGCCTCGGTATTTCCGTGCTCAGCACCGTTGTCTGTCTTTTGATCGCTTATCCGATCGCCTATATTATCGCGTTTAAGGTAAAAAATAAAATGGGGCTGCTCATTTTATTTATCGTGCCTATGTGGGTCAACTTCGTGTTGCGTATCAACGCCTTGAAAGAGCTTTTGGAATGGATCGGGATCTACAATAAATCCAACGGTTGGAATATTTTTAACACCGTACTCGGCATGGTCTACGACTTTTTGCCCTTTATGGTCTTGCCTATCTACACCACCATTTCCAAAATCGACAAGAGCTACTTGGAGGCGGCGCGCGATTTGGGCGCGGCAGGCTCTACGGCATTTTTAAAGGTCACTCTCCCCCTTTCCAAGGCGGGGATTATGAGCGGCGTTTCTATGGTCTTTTTGCCCTCTATGACAAACGACGTCATCTCTAATTATAGGACCTTTAATCACACCAAGATTATCGGTGCGTTTATCGACGAATGTTTTAAAAACGATCTTTGGAATTTAGGCTCGGTAACGGCTCTATTGTTGCTTACGCTCATGTTCCTGATCACGTGGCTGACGGGCGGATTTTCCGCCGAGCCGGAAAACGGTTCGAGAGGTACTTCATTATGGTAATGCTTAAAAAATCCTTGAAATGGCTGTTTATCGGCATCATACTTCTCTTTATTTACTCCCCCATTTTACTTTTGACCGTATACAGCTTTAACGCGTCGGAAACGATCACGAGCTGGGAGGGGTTTAGCTGGACGCATTACGAATACTTTTTCAGCATGGACAATCAGCCGTTGCCGATCGTCCTGCAAACAATCTGCCTCGCCCTCGTCGTGGCAAGCCTTTCCACCCTGCTCGGCACGGTGGGTGCGATCGGGATCTTCTATTCCCGCAAACGGACAGGCTCCTTTCTTTCAGGCGTCAATCAGATTCCCGTCATCAACGCGGAGGTAGTAACTGCCATTTCCCTCGCCTTTTTGTTCGTGGCGATCGGCGTACCCAAGTCCACCTTTATTCCGTTGATCGTTGGACAGATGGTGCTCTGCACCCCGTTCGTGATCCTGTCCGTCATTCCCAAACTGAAACAAATGGATAATAATTTATACGAGGCGGCTCTCGACCTCGGCGCGTCGCCGACAAAAGCCCTCTTCTCCGTCGTGATCCCACAGATCGCCCCGGGGATCGTTTCGGGATTTATGCTTGCCGTGACCCTCTCGCTTGACGATTACGTCATTGCCGCGTACACCAAGCCTAACACCTTCCAAACGATCAGTACTCATATTTATTCGCTCGCAAAAGGAGGAACGGTGAATACCATTAAATCCTCCTACTGGGCGTTCACGGCCGTTATTTTCTTGATTATCGTTATCGCCGTGATCGTCATGAACGTCTTAGCGCATAAAAAGGCAGGGAAAAAGCAATGAAAAAAATCATAGCGATCGCCCTTGCGGGCGCCGTCGGCTTCGCAGGGCTTTGTCTTACTAATTTCGCACACGACAATCGCCCCGTTTTAAAGGTCGCTAACTGGGCAGAATATATCGACGGCGGCGACGAGGATAGCGAGCTTATCCGCGAATTTGAAAGCTGGTACGAGCAGCAGACGGGGAAAAAGATCCGCGTCGAATACTGTATCGCCGACGACAACGAGATCCTTTACAATATGATCAAAATGGGCGATAACTTCGACCTCATATGCCCGTCTGAATATATGATCATGAAGCTTGCCGCCGAAGGTAGACTGCAAAAGCTCCCCGCTTCCTTTTACGATACGGGCGTAGAAACCAACTATTACGCAAAACACGTTTCCCCGTTTATTCTCGACACCTTTTCAAGTAACTACGTAAACGGTGAGGCGTGGAAAGAATACGCCGCAGGCTATATGTGGGGAACGACAGGTTTCGTATATAATCCCGATCACGTTAGCGAGCAGGACGTGCAGACTTGGAGTATTTTTAACAACCCGAAATACAACAAAAAAATTACCGCAAAAAACAATATTCGCGACACCTATTTCGTCGGACTCGCCATTTATCACGACGCTGCCTTGCGCGCATTGAAAAGCGACTACGAAAGCGGAAAAATCACCAAAGCCGTTTACCAAACACAGCTCTCCGCCCTAATGAACGATACCTCTCACGAAACTATGAGCGGCGTTAAAGAAGTGCTGCAAAATATGACCTCGAATTTATACGGCTTTGAAACGGACGAGGGGAAAAACGACACGATTGCGGGAAAAATCACCGTCAACTATCAATGGAGCGGCGACGGCGTTTATATCATGGATACCGCCGAATACGGGGAAGAGGAAGAAGAACCCGAAAATTCCGTTCTCTTAAACTATGCAATCCCCGAAACCGTTTCCAATCTTTGGTTTGACGGCTGGGTTCTTACCAAGGATTGCCGCAACGTAGACGCCGCCACTATGTTCATCAATTTCCTCTCTATGCCCGAAAATGCTGTACGCAATATGAATTATATCGGCTATACGAGCTGTATCGGAAGCGAAACGGTATTTAACGATTTCGTTCTGGATTATTACAGCGCAGAGGAAGACGAAGAAGGCGTCGCAAAATACGACCTCAATTACTTCTTCAACCCCGATTACGTCACAGGCGACGCCTCCACCGCCAGCGAAGAATATGTCTTTTACACCTACGAAGAACAATTAAAAAGGCAACTCTTCGCTCAATACCCCCAAGAAGAGGTGCTTACCCGTTGCGTCGCCATGCAATACTTCGACGCCGACGCCAACAGCCGCGCCAACAGTATGTGGAGTGACGTCACCTTCTTCTAAAACCGATGTTATACAAATAAAAAAGGAAAACGATTTTTGCCGTCGTTTTCCTTTTTTATTCGGTTTTATGCCTGACATAACTATTATGTTTGACGTAATACCACCCCAAAATTGATATGCGTGGCGTAATAATTACGCCACGCATACTACTTTTTTAGCTTTTTGAGCTTTTCTGCGATCAATAACACCACCCAAATAAGCGCCGTATACGCGAACACATAGAAAATATGCGGGAAAATACACTCTGCACCCGTCTTATATAGCTCACTTGCAATTTGAACGGTATGACAAAACGGCAACGCCTTGACAAAGGCGGCAAATCCGCCCGACAGCAAGGATACGGGCATAAATACCCCGCCAAGAATTCCTGTAAGGCTTACCAAAATAGAATTGATAGGTCCCGTTTGCTTTTCGTTCTTACAAAGCGCCCCTAAAAGGCCGCCTAAGCTAAGATAAAAGAGCGCCGATGGGAAAAGATAAGCAAGACTAAGAACCCATCGGAAATCAAAAGGCAGACCAAATACAAGGGCTATTAGGAAAAAGAGTACCGTTTGCCCTAAGGCAACGGGCAGCCCGCTTACAAGAAAACTCGCAAAATAGGTAATGCGGCGCACGGGAGAAATTTCAATTCTTTTAATCAAAGAACCACTCTTATCGCCCGCAATGCTCATTGCTACAAACATACCCGTAAAGGAATACCCAAACACACAGATCCCTGCCGCGTAGTTTTCGATTTGAAAATTTTCAGGCGCAAAGGCTATATTTTGAAACAAAATCTGCATAAATACGAGCATCACCACAGGAAAAACGACGCAAAAGAGCACCGTAAGCGGATCTCGTAGCATTTCTATAACGTTACGCCGTACAAGCGCAAGCAGCTTCTTCATATCTCTTCCTCCTCCGTGAGCAACAAAAACGCCTCCTCCAACGTCTTCTTACCCGTTTTCGCAAGCAATTCCTCTCTCGTACCCACCGCTTTCATTTTTCCGCGACTAATCACTCCGATTCGATCGGTAAGCCTCTCCACTTCCTCTAAATAATGGGTCGTTAAAAATATGGTCATAGAACTTTTCATACGTTCTATCATTTCCCAAAGCTTTTGGCGCGCTCTAACGTCTAAACCGAGCGTTGGTTCGTCTAAAAATAGAATTTTCGGTTCTGTAAGCACCGCAAGCGCAATACTTAACCTCTTTAACTGCCCGCCGCTCAACCGTTTCGCAAGCGTACGCCGTTTCTCCGTTAAAGAAAAATCTACGAGAATTTTCTCGATTTTCGCCTGTTTGTCTTGAATTTCATACAAATCGGCAATGAAAACAAGGTTTTCCTCCACCGTCAGGTTCTTGGCAACAGCGATCTCCTGCGGCGAAATATTCACCCGTTTTCTCACCTCTAACACGTCTTTCGTTATATCGTATCCGTCAATCGTTGCCGTACCGCCCGTAGCCTTTAACGCTGTTGTTAAAATATTAATAAGCGTTGTCTTTCCCGCTCCGTTAAAGCCTAGCAATGCAAAACATTCGTTATCTCCCACGCTAAACGAAACGCCGTCAAGAGCTACGAGCTTTCCAAACTTTTTGGTAATATTCGTAATCTCAATCATCTTCTACGCCCTCTTTCGCTTTAAAAATAGCGTTTGCGAACTGCAAATACTCCTCGTATTTTGCAATCGCAATCCCCCTTTTGGTATCCCCGAACAGTATTAGCGTATCCCCCGTCTTAATGTCAAATACTTCGCGCGCTTGTTTGGGAATGGAAATTTGTCCCTTGTCGCTCACCTTTACCGTCCAAATAAATTTTTCTTGCTTTTTCTCCATATTTTTCCTCCTTTTTATTCTTACTTATAGTATAGCATAGTATCGGAAAATTGTCAAGAATTTTAAAAAGAAAAGCAACCCCATGATTGCAGGGGCGAGGGAGTCTTTTCAAGTGAATTGAAAGCGTTGCTTTCGTAAATTATAAGGCATAGCCTTGCGTGAATTGTAAGGCATAGCCTTTCGTGAATTGCGCACTTTGTATGCGTGAATTGAATTGCCGTAGGCAATTCGTTGTGGAATAATTCCATAACGCACGCCGTTCTTGCGGGCAAAATTCAAGGAGCCTCGAATGGGGCGAGAATTCACTCTTTCACGGAGTGCCGTACGAAACAAGAATTCACTTGGAACGAGGAACTCGGCTCGGCATTGTATAGTAAATATCCCCCACTAAAAGTGGGGGCTTTATTTTGCGCACTAAAGTGCGTGAATACTGGCACGGCACTCCAGTGCCACACTAACTCGCCTACCGCATACAAGCAAGCCGTTATTTACTTTTTCTTTTTATCTTTCTT
>JAFTPK010000007.1 GCA_017463325.1 Clostridia bacterium | reverse complement strand
GATATTCAACGTGTGCGGTGTTGATTGTGATACCACGTGCTCTTTCTTCGGGAGCCTTATCGATTTCGTCGTATCTCATTTTTTCTGCGCCGCCGCGAGCTGCCATAACCATCGTGATAGCTGCGGTCAAAGTGGTTTTACCGTGGTCAACGTGGCCTACCGTACCAATGTTAACGTGGGGTTTGCTTCTGTCGAATTTAGCTTTAGCCATAATAAAATCCTCCGATTTTCTTTAATTTTTTTCTTTTTTTATTTTTTTGATTTTGCTTGTCCTTATAAGACAATTCTATTATATCTTAAATTTTGGAAATTATCAAATATTTTACGGTGTTTTTTGAAAATTCTTTGATAATTTTTACACATTCTTCCCTGTTTTTTCACAGGGAAGAACGGTTTTAATGATTTTTAAAGGAAATTATTCCTTTTTGCCGCGCTTTTCGATGATATCCTTCGAAATGCTGTTAGGCACTTCGCTGTAATGATCGAATTGCATGGTGAACTGACCACGACCCTGCGTACGCGAACGAAGCTCCGTCGCATACCCGAACATTTCGGACAGAGGAATCTCTGCGTCAATGATCTTCGCGCCGTTTCTATCGTCCGTACCAAGAATCGTACCGCGACGGCCGGAAACGTTACCCATCAAGTCGCCAAAGTAGTCCTCGGGCGTGATGATCTGCACCTTCATAATCGGTTCCAAAAGCACAGGCTGTGCCTTTTCAAGACCGTTCTTGAAGCCCATCGAACCTGCGATCTTGAACGCCATTTCGGACGAGTCAACTTCGTGATAGGAACCGTCGTATACGACTACCTTGAAGTCTACGATCTCGTAGCCTGCAAGGAAACCGTTCTTCGCCGCTTCCTGAATACCCTTGTCGATTGCGGGGATATATTCTTTGGGAATAGATCCGCCCACCGTTTCGTCCTCGAACGCATAGCCTTGACCAGGCTCCTGCGGGATAAGACGAAGCTTACAATGACCGTACTGACCTTTACCGCCCGACTGACGCTTGTACATACCCTCTGCTTCCACAGCTTTGCGGAAGGTTTCTCTGTATGCAACCTGCGGCGCACCGACGTTCGCTTCAACTTTGAATTCTCTCAAAAGTCTGTCTACGATAATGTCAAGGTGCAACTCACCCATACCCGCAATGATCGTCTGACCCGTTTCCTGATCGGTATACGTCTTGAACGTAGGGTCTTCTTCCGCAAGCTTGATGAGCGCCATCGTCATCTTTTCCTGACCTGCTTTCGTCTTGGGCTCCAAGGAAAGCTGGATAACGGGTTCGGGGAATACCATCTTCTCCAAGATGATGGGATGCTTTTCGTCGCAAAGCGTGTCGCCCGTCGTCGTGTATTTAAGACCGACGATCGCGCAAATGTCACCCGAACAAATTTCGGAAATATCCTTTCTTTCGTTGGAGTGCATCTGTACAAGACGACCGACTCTTTCTTTCTTCTCTTTCGTGGAGTTATACACGTAAGAGCCTGCGGCAAGGACACCCGAGTACGCTCTGAAATACGCAAGCGAACCTACGAACGGGTCGGTTGCGATCTTGAAAGCGAGGCCCGAGAAATATTCGTCATCCGACGTCTTTCTCTCTTCCTCTTCACCCGTCGTGGGGTTGATGCCCTTAACGTGCGCAACGTCAAGAGGGCTGGGAAGGAAGTTGATAACTGCGTCGAGCAGGAACTGTACGCCCTTATTCTTATACGAAGAACCGCAAAGCATGGGGATAGCCTCCATGTTCAGCGTGCGAACGCGCAAGCCTGCAATGATGTCCTCTGCGGACAGGTCGCCGTTTTCAAAGAATTTCTCCATTAATTCGTCGCTTGCGGAAGCAGCTTCTTCTACAAGCTTTGCACGGTATTCTTCGGCGATCGCTATCATGTCTTCGGGAATTGCTTCCCTTCTGAAATCTTTTCCAAGGTCGTCGTAGTAAACCTCCGCTTCCATGTTGATAAGATCGACGATCCCACGGAAGGTTTCTTCCTTACCGATAGGAAGTTCGATAGGAACGGGGTTTGCGCCAAGACGCTCGCGGATCATCTTTTCTACGCGGAAATAGTCCGCGCCGTTGATGTCCATTTTGTTAACGTATGCGATACGGGGTACTTTGTACTGATCAGCCTGACGCCATACGGTTTCGGACTGAGGTTCAACGCCACCCTTTGCGCAGAACGTCGCGACGGCACCGTCGAGTACGCGGAGCGAACGTTCAACTTCTACGGTGAAGTCAACGTGACCCGGCGTGTCGATGATGTTGTAACGGTGACCCTTCCAAATACAGGTGGTAGCCGCAGACGTAATGGTGATACCACGCTCCTGCTCCTGCACCATCCAGTCAATGGTTGCAGAGCCTTCGTGCGTTTCGCCAAGCTTGTGCGTCTTACCCGTATAGAACAGGATACGTTCGGTCGTCGTCGTTTTCCCGGCATCGATATGCGCCATGATACCAAAATTTCTGGTATGGAATAAATCGTATTCTCTTGCCATATCTTACCTCTCTTAGAATCTGAAATGTGCAAACGCTTTGTTTGCTTCTGCCATTCTGTGCGTATCTTCTTTCTTCTTTACGGAGCCGCCGGCGTTGTTATACGCGTCGATAAGTTCCGCAGCAAGTCTTTTGGACATCTCTCTTTCGCTTCTCTTTCTCGTGTTGATAACGATCCAGCGAATCGCAAGCGTCTGACGTCTTTCAGGACGAATTTCAATGGGAACCTGATAGTTAGCACCACCTACACGGCGAGCCTTAACTTCAACGACAGGCATAACGTTTTCCATCGCCTGCTTGAAAACTTCCATGGGGTCCATATTCAGTTTCTCCCCCATGATCTGGAATGCTTCGTAAACGATCGTTTGAGCCGTGCCTTTCTTCCCGTCCAACATGATCTGGTTAATGAGCTTTGTCACAACCTTGCTGTTGTACATAGGATCGGGCAATACGTCTCTTTTAGGTACATTACCTCTTCTGGGCATGTTCTTTATCCTCCTTTAAATAATTTTGATAAGGGATTTTACCCTTCAGTACAGCTATCGCGCGCTTACACCATCTATTATAAATTGCGTAAGGTGCGAACCTTCTGCGGCAGTTTGCCACATACTGCCTACTTTTATTCGGGGCTTTCGAGCTATATTCCGATTACAAGTAGGATTTTACGCGTTTTGGTTTCAGTCTTAAAACGCAACCGACTTCGTGAGCCTTGCTCACTTCACTAAATTTTGAAAAAGCGTCGCTTTTTCGGGCTGGTACAAGCTTACTTAGGGCGCTTTGCACCGTACTTGGAACGGGACTGCTTACGCTTTGCAACGCCGGCGGTATCAAGCGCGCCGCGTACGATATGATAACGTACACCGGGCAAGTCCTTAACACGGCCGCCTCTGATCAAAACGGAGCTGTGTTCCTGCAAGTTGTGACCCTCGCCGGGAATGTAGACCGTACCTTCCTGCTTGTTCGTCAGACGCACACGGGCAATCTTTCTCATAGCGGAGTTAGGCTTCTTGGGAGAAGTCGTCGTTACGGACAAACATACACCGCGCTTCTGAGGACAGTTGTCAAGAATGGGGCTTTTGGACTTGTAAACAAGTTTCTCTCTGCCTTTCTTGATAAGTTGGTTGATAGTAGGCATTCTTTGACCTCCTTGTAAAAATTTTGGAATATATTTCTCGAAATTGCCCTTACGCAATTTAAAGAAAGCAATTTTCGTAGCCTGTCCATAAGGGAAGTTTTTCCTTTTTTTACGGCTTTTATACCGCAAAAAAGGGCATAGTACCCCTACGACGCACTACAACAGTTACAATTTTACCACCTTTTCAAGCGTTTGTCAACCGTTTGAACGAAGATTTTTGAAAGTTTTTTCTTAAAATAGAAAGCCACGGACAGCCAAAAGCCGTCCGTGATCCTTTCTTATTGTAAATCGGCAAGCTGAGAAAGACATCTCGCTTTCATATCCTCGTATTTTTTCACCTTTTCCCGCTCGTCATCTACAAGCTTTTTCGGTGCTTTATTCACGAAATTCGGGTTGGAAAGCTTGCCGTTCGCACGGGCAATTTCTCCGTCGATCCGCTCTACCTCCGCTTGCAGTCTTGCCTTTTCCTTTTCTAAATCGACAAGCTCTCCGAGCGGCACAAAAATCTGCGCGATCTCCGTCACCGCCGAAACCGTCTTTCCCTCGATCGCCGCCGAGCCGTCCACGAACTTCAACGCGCTCGCGCCCGACATCTTCATAATACAATCCTTGTTGAGCTGAATTAAACGCTTACTCTCGGAAACCACGTACAGCTCCACCTTTTTGGAGGGAGGACATTCCGCCTCCTTTTTCATAGCGCGCACCGCTTTGATGATCTCCATGACCCCCTCGAACGTCTTTGCCTCTTTCTTATAAGACATCTTGGAATTATATCTCGGGTAAGAAGACACCATAATACTGCCTTTCGTATTCGGCAGGTTGGCGTAAATCTCTTCCGTCACGAACGGAATGAACGGGTGCAAGAGTTTGAGCGCGTTTTCCAGCACGAAACAAAGCACCGCCAAAGCGTCTGCCTTTCTCCCCTCATCCTCGCCGTATAAAGCGGGCTTGGAAAGTTCGATATACCAGTCGCAGAAATCGTCCCAAACAAAGCTCATAGCAAGGTCGCTCGCCACACCAAGCTCGTATTTATTGAGGTTGGTCGTAACCTCGCGAATACAGTTTTGCAGTTTTGAAATAATCCACTTATCCGCCGGCGTAAACTTCACCGTTTCAATCGCAGGGATCTTCTTACCCTCCGCGTTCATAAGCACGAAACGGGTGGCGTTCCAAAGCTTATTGATAAAGTTTCTGCACGACTCCACCTTTGCGTCTGAGTAACGGGTGTCGTTCCCGGGGGCAACGCCCGTGAGTAAGGAAAGACGGAGGGAGTCCGCGCCATATTTTTCAATGACTTCGAGCGGGTCGATCCCGTTGCCGAGCGACTTACTCATCTTTCTGCCCTGCTCGTCGCGAATAATTCCGTGAATGAGCACGTCGTGGAAAGGTACCTTGCCCGTATGCGCAAGCCCTGAGAAGATCATTCTCGCCACCCAGAAGAAAATAATGTCGTAGCCCGTCACGAGCACGTCCGTCGGGTAGAAATATTTATAATCGGGCGTTTCCTCGGGATAGCCGAGGGTCGAAAACGGCCAAAGTGCGGAGGAAAACCACGTGTCGAGCACGTCCTCGTCCTGTTTTAAATTCGCTCCGCCGCAAGTAGGACAACAAGTCGGGTCTTCCTTTTCGCAAATGACCTCGCCGCAGTCCTGACAGTACCAAACGGGAATACGGTGTCCCCACCAAAGCTGACGGGAAATACACCAGTCGCGCACGTTTTCCATCCAGTTGTAATAAATTTTGGAGAAACGCTCGGGCACGAATTTGACTTTATTTTTCATGACCGCTTGAATCGCGGGCTTGGCAAGCGGTTCCATTTTTACAAACCATTGCTTGGAAACGATCGGCTCTACCACCGAATGACAACGGTAGCAATGCCCCACGTTATGCGCGTGTGCTTCCGTTTTAACAAGGACGCCTTGCGCCTCCAAATCGGCAAGCATACGCTTTCTTGCTACGTATCTGTCAAGCCCCTCGTACTGCCCCGCAAGACTATTCATGGTGCCGTCGTCGTTCATAACGCGGATCACGGGCAGATCGTGCCGTTTACCCACCTCGAAGTCGTTGGGGTCGTGCGCGGGCGTAATTTTAACGCAGCCCGTACCAAACGCAGGATCCACGTACTCGTCCGCAACGACGGGAATTTCTCTACCAACAAGGGGAAGAGTAAGCGTTTTGCCCACAAGGTTTTTATAGCGTTCGTCGTCGGGATGCACCGCCACCGCCGTATCCCCAAGCATAGTTTCGGGACGGGTGGTTGCGACGATCACGGAAGTCGAGCCGTCCGTTGCGGGATATTTCAAATGCCAGAAATGCCCGCCCTCCTCGGCGTATTCCACCTCGGCGTCGGAAAGCGCCGTCTTACAGCAAGGACACCAGTTGATGATGCGATCGCCTTGATAAATCAGCTGCTTTTTATAGAGGTTTACAAAGACCTCGCGCACCGCCTTAGAGCATTTTTCGTCCATTGTGAACGCCTGACGCGACCAGTCGCACGAGGTGCCCATTTTGCGCTGTTGAAGCATGATGCGACCGCCGTACTGTTCTTTCCATTCCCATGCGCGCTTTAAAAATCCATCTCTACCGAGGTCGGCTTTGGTAAGCCCGTCCTCTTTCATCTTTTCAACGATTTTTACTTCGGTCGCAATAGAGGCGTGGTCACACCCCGGGAGCCATAACGCGGCGTAGCCCTGCATACGCTTAAAGCGAATGAGGGTATCTTGCAAGGTGGCGTCCATAGCGTGCCCCATATGCAGCTGCCCCGTGATGTTGGGGGGCGGCATCATAATGGTAAACGGCACCTTATCGGCGTCGATTTCCGCGCGGAAATATCCCGACTGCTCCCAGTCGGCGTAAATTCTATCCTCGAATTGCTTCGGGTCGTACGTCTTTTGCATCTCCATATCTACAAACCTCTTTTCTCTTTATTCCCTTTCTTATCACACGCTAAAACGCCCTCAAAATGAGTGAGAGCGTTTTCTATTATACTACCTTTTTTCGCCGTTGTCAATTATTAACGACCGCTCATATAATATATTATTCCAAAAAATTTTTTAATCGGAGAATACTACCATGAACAAAAAATCTCATCTGACCGCTGCCGTCGCGCTCTCTGCGCTCTTTGCTTTTCTACCTCTTTCCGCGTGCGCGGAAAAGGACGACGACGGGCTTACCACCTTAAAAATCAACGAAGTGACCCACTCCGTCTTTTACGCCCCCTTGTACCTTGCCGACGCGCTCGGCTATTTTGAAGAAGAGGGCTTGAAGATTGAACTCACCAACGGCGGCGGCGCGGATAACGTCATGGCGTCCGTCCTGTCGGGCGACTCAGATATCGGCTTTTGCGGCCCTGAAGCCGCTCTTTACGTACTTATCGGCGGTTCCTCCGACGTTCCCAAGGTATTCGGACAGCTGACCAAACGGGACGGCTCCTTCCTCGTTTCGAGAACCCCCGAACCGAATTTCAAATGGGAGGACTTGAAAGGAAAAGAAATTCTCGCAGGCAGAAAGGGCGGCGTGCCCGCAATGACCTTTGAATACGTTTTGAAGGCGCACGGACTTACCGACGGTGTGGACGTCAATTTAAACTACGACGTGGCGTTCAACCTGATGACGAGCGCGTTTGAGGCGGGTACCGCCGACTACTGTACTATGTTCGACCCCGTCGCTTACGAATACGAGGCTGCAGGCAAGGGCTACGTCGTCGCCTCCGTCGGCGAGGAATCGGGCGAAATCCCCTACACCTGCTTTATGGCGAAACAGTCGTGGCTGAATAAGAACGAAAGGAAAGCCGAGGGCTTCCTGCGCGCCGTTATGAAAGCGATCAAGTACGTCAACGAAACCTCGGAAACGACGGTGGCACCCTATCTTAAAAAGTATTTTGAATCGACGAGCGAAGCCTCGCTTGCCGCGTCCGTGAAACGGTATAAGGCAATCGACTCGTGGCAAACGGGTATGGCTATGGACGAGGCGAGCTTTACTCGCTTACAGGACGTCATTGACGGCGCGGGCGAGCTTTCGCGGCGGGTGAGCTTAAACGAGCTTGCAGTCAATTCTTACGCGGAAAAAATTTACGGAGAACTCTATAAATAAGGCTAAAACGGTAAACGCAAATGAAAGAAGTCTTACGATTTGATAACGTCTGTATGCACTATCATACGAAACAGGGAGAAACGGTGGCGGTGAAAGACCTTTCTTTCTCCGTTAAGGAAAAGGAATTCGTCGGAATTATCGGCCCCTCAGGGTGCGGTAAGACCACCCTTCTCTCTCTCGCGGCAGGTCTTTTGACGCCAAGCAAAGGCAAGGTGGAAAACGGCGGCGTTTCGTTTGGATATATGCTTCAAAAAGACGAACTCTTCCCTTGGCGCACTATTGAAAAGAATTTATTTTTACCCCTCGAAATCAAACGGAAATGCACGGACGAGAACAAAGCCCGCGTGCTTGCGCTTGCGGAAAAATACGGACTCAAACAGTTTTTGAAAAGCTATCCGTCCGCGCTTTCGGGCGGTATGCGACAGCGCGCCGCGCTGATCAGAACACTTGCCCTCGACCCAAACGTACTACTGCTTGACGAGCCGTTTTCCGCTCTTGATTACCAAACCCGACTTTCCGTCTGCAACGACGTGTACGCGATTATTCGCAACGAGCAAAAAACCGCGTTGCTTATCACCCACGACATCAGCGAGGCTATTTCCGTCGCCGACCGTATTATCGTGCTTTCAAAACGCCCCGCCACCGTGACGGCTACGCACGCCCTAGACTTTACGGAAAACGAACCGCTCAAACGCCGCGAAAATAAGGCTTTTTCCGCGTGGTTTGAACTGCTTTGGAGGGAGCTGAACGCATGAAAGACAAACCGCAATATACCAAAGAACATCTTCTCTACCTTAGAGGGTTAAAACGCAAAGGCTTGCTTGTAAACGCCGTACGGGTGGCTGTGCTTGCCCTGCTTTTGATCGTTTGGGAGCTTGCGGCGAGCCTCGAATGGGTAAACCCGTTTATCACCAGTTCGCCCTCACGCATTGCGGCGTGTATCGCCGATCTTTACCAAAACGGCAATCTCGGCGCGCACGTATTTACTACTTTGTGGGAAACGGTGGTTGGGTTCTGTATCGCCGTCGGCGTTGGGTATTTGACCGCGCTGCTCTTATGGTGGAGCGAAGTTTTCCGCAAGATCGCCGAGCCTTACCTCGTCGTCCTCAACGCTTTACCCAAGATCGCCCTCGGCCCCCTCATTATTATTTGGGTGGGCACGGGCAGCAAAGCAATCGTTTTTATCACCGTTCTGATCGGGCTGATCGTCGCCATTTTAAATATGTTGAACGGGTTTATGGAAACGGACGAAAACAAAATTTTGCTGTTAAAATCCATGGGCGCAAGTAAATGGCAAATTTTAAAAAAGCTTGTGATTCCCTCGTCGCTGCCCGCTTTTATCTCTATGCTGAAAATCAACGTCGGTATGGCGTGGATCGGGTCGATCATGGGGGAATACATGGTATCGAAAGCGGGAATCGGGTATTTGATCGTTTACGGCGGGCAAGTATTTAAGCTTGATCTCGTAATGAGCGCGGTATTTATCCTTTGCGTGCTTGCTGCCGTGATGTACGCCATCGTCGCCCTCGTCGAAAAACTCGTTATCAAAAATAGGTGAACGGGCAGAGCGAATGAACTCTACGATTTCGTGAATTGCAAGCCTATGGCTTGCGTAAATTGCACACTACGTGTGCGTGAATTGAAAAGCTCTGCTTTTCGTTGCAGAATTATTTCCATAACGCACGCCGTCCTTGCGGGCAATTCACGGAGCGTAGCGAGAATTCACTAAACTCCAAGGTTGCGTAGGTGTAGCTTCGTATTTTTTTGTAGATGCCTTGCTAAAATATAAATAAGTAGGTGTAACTACGGAGCTAAATCTACCCAAGGAGGAAAAGTATATGACCGTAAACGACGCCGTTGCGACGCGCATTTCCAAGTTGTTGCGCGAAAGGAAAATTTCGCAATACCGTTTAGAACAAGAATCGGGAATACAGCACGGAAGTATGCAATGTATTATGAACGGAAGAAACAAGACGGTGACTTTAAGCACAGTCATTATGCTTGCGCGAGGGTTTCATTTATCGCTCAACGAATTTTTAGACGACGAGGTTTTCCGCTCGGAGCATTTAGAAGTTGAATAACGTTCACCCCAAAAGACCGCTCGGCTTTTTGGGGTGATTTTTTAACAAAAACCGCCAAGGCTTTTAGCCGTGGCGGTTTTTGTTACCGTTTGTATTTTTTTACAAGCTCTTTGAGCCATGCCGCTTTGCGGCGTTTGAAATCCTTTTCCGTATAACGGAAGGTCCAGTTGCCCCCCGTTACCGTCGCGGGCGCGTTAATCCGCGCCTCCGCACCAAACGCAAGCACGTCGTGCATGGGTACGATCACCGTTTCCGCTTTCGTCGAAAACAACAACTCTACCACGCTTTCCACCTCGTCCTCGATCGTTTCCGTGATATACGGCGTGTCCGCCGCCAAGCACTCTCTTTCGAGCGCGATTTCAAAGCTTTTACGCTCCTCGCCTAACATACCCTCGATCATGGCGCGAACAGGCTCGTTATCGTGCGTGCCCGTGTATGCGACGCAATTTTTCTTATACTGCGAGGGAAGATGCTCGTTCGTTTCGTTGCCGTCGAACGCAAACGAAAATACTTTCATGCCGGGATAGCCCGTCTTTTTCATCATTTTCCGCACGCCGTTGTCAATGACGCCAAGATCCTCGGCGACGATCGGATAGTCCTTGAAATCCTTGAAAAGCGCCGCGCCGGGGCCGGGCAGCCACTCCCCGTCTTTCGCCGTTTCCGCGCCCTTTTCCACCGCAAAAAATCTGTCGAACCCGCGGAAATGGTCGATACGGATCACGTCGAAAAGCTCGAACGCCTTACCGATCCGTTCTTTCCACCAACGGTAGCCTGTCTTTTCCAACAACGCCCAGTCATAGACGGGATTGCCCCAAAGCTGTCCGTCGTCACAAAACGCGTCGGGCGGCACCCCCGCTTGCAATGCAGGATCCCCTGTCTCGTCAACCAAAAACAGTTCCCGCCTATGCAGCCAAGTTTCTACGCTGTCGCAAGCCACGTAAATGGGCATATCGCCCATAATACGGATCCCCTTGCCGTTGGCATACGCTTTGAGTGCCCGCCATTGTCTAAGCGTAAGATATTGCGTAAACTGCCAAAAGGCAAGCTCCTCACCGTGCTCCGCCGCAAAGCGTTCCAAGGTTTTTTCGTCCGCATTTTTGTACGGCTCTTCCCACTCTGTCCAAGCTCGATCGCCAAAATGTTTTTTGAGCGCCTTAAACAGGGCGAAGTCGTAATACTCGCCTTTTGCCAAAAAGGCTTGCCATTCCTTTTTCGTACGGTCGAACCGCGCGAACGCCTTTTTCAAGACCTCCGCTTTCTTTTCAAACTGCTTGCCGTAATCAACGCGGCGTTCGTCCGTCGACCAAGCCTCGTTTTGATATTCCTCTTCCTTTAACAGCCCCTCTTTAACAAGCAAGGCAAAGTCGATTAAATAATAATTGAGTCCGCACTCCGCATACGACTGATAGGGACTGTCGCCGTACGAGGTGGGCAACAGGGGCAATACCTGCCAAAGCTGCATATCCGCGCTTTTTAGCCAGTCCACAAATTCGTACGCACCTGCACCGAGCGTGCCGATCCCACAATCGGAGGGAAGCGCCGTCACGGGCATCAATACGCCCGCTTTCCGTTTTTTTCTCACTTTTATCATACCCGTTTACTATCGTCTTTTTCGTCCGTTTTTATACGTTCGAGTAATTTTTCCTCAAATTTTTTCACCCCTAAGATAGGCTCTTTTTCAAGCAATTTTTTCGCTTGACCGATTAAAAGCTCCCCTTCCTCCTCTTTTCCCGCAAGCGTGGAATAAAGCGCAAGGATCCGTTTTGCCTTATAATCCTCCGAGCGTAAAAACGCCTCGTCCGTTTCCTGTAATTTTTTAAGCGGCTCGACTTTTGCGCAAAGCAACGAGAAATAGACAAGCTCTACCCGCAAGGAAAAATACCCCTCGTCCGAAAGATAATCCTCACTCGCCGCCAGCCGTTTTAAACAGTCTTGCGCAAGCTCGTATTCCTCGTTTTCAAGCGCATAGCGGTATTTCAAATCAAGTGTCGCCGCAAACAACGGCTCGTCCTCAGCAAGCTGCGGCAAAGAAAAGAGGGTTTCCGCGTCAAGCTCCCCAAAGCTCTTCCCCTCAAAAAGCGCGCCGTGCGCCTCCATAACCGCGAGCATAACCGTTTCGGCAGGCTCGCCTCTTATTATCCCTCGCGCGATCAGCGCGTCCGTCTTGCCCGACGGATACTCAAACGGCGCAACGTTCAAAAAGAACAGGTAGGCGGCGTACGGGAGCATAGCAAACAGTTTAAAATCGGGCGCGCCGACAAACGCCGTTACCGCGGCGGCAATCGCAAGGACAAGAAAAAACGCCCCTTCAAGCAAAAGTCCGCCAAGCGTATACCAAAGCGCGCGTTTTTTCATACTCCCCGTCTTTTTCGGCACGACCTGCGTTTCGTCAGGCGCAAACGGCGAACAAAAACGCAATTTCCCACGCCCGCCCTTTTTTACGTACCGAAAGCAAAAGCATTTGACGTACACTACTTGCATATCCGCGCCAAGCGCAAGCGCTACGTGGCCAAGCTCGTGATACA
Source organism: Clostridia bacterium (assembly GCA_017463325.1). Classification (GTDB taxonomy): domain Bacteria; phylum Bacillota; class Clostridia; order Christensenellales; family Borkfalkiaceae; genus Scatosoma. Next base: position 14,040 of record JAFTPK010000007.1, on the reverse strand, counting down.
CGGGCGCAAACACGAACGCAACAAGCAGCCCCACGATCGCCTCAATCAGGCGATCTATCTCCGAAAACGCAAACGCCACGACGGCGATCATGCCGCAAACCAACAAAACGAGTAACACGATCGCGTATGCGGTAGCACTCCTTTTCGTCATATTTTCCTCCTTACAGCAATCCCTTTTTCTTGGCGTAGCCCTCTAAATTATCGCTGTCCGAAACGGTGACTGCGGGCAAATCGAACGCTTGCATCAGCTCGCTTAAAAGCACCGCGCCGCCAAGCAGAACCTCTGCTCGCTTTCTCGGCACGCAGGGACGCGCGGCAAGCTCCTCCACAGAAGTCCCCGCGATCCTTTCCCTAAGCTCCGTCACCCGCGCCCTCGTCAACCGATACCCCGACACCTTTTTCCCGTCGTATTCGGTAAGATCAAGTGCCAGCGCGGCAAGCGTCGTCGCCGTACCGCCGATCGCGTACACCTGCTTTTCGCGAGGCACCTCTCCATATTTTTCAATCGCCTTTCTCGCCGCCTCTTTCAGCGCCGACAAATCCCGTCCGCAAAGATCTTTTAAACGCACGACGCCGATATCAACGCTTTTTTCATAGACCGTTTTCCCGCCGCGGCGCACGATAAATTCCGTGCTAGCCCCGCCGATATCGACGATCCCGCCGTCCTCTTCCCCAAGCGCGCCGAGGATCCCAAGTTCCGCCTCCGTTTCCCCCGAAACCACTTCCAGCTCTACGCCGCAAAGCGTTTTGACGAGCGCGAGAAATTCCGCGCGATTTTCCGCGCTTCGCACCGCCGCCGTCGCAAACGCGAATACCTTATCCGCGCCCTCTGATTTCGCCTGATAAAAAAAACGGGCGATCGCTTTGGCAGTACGCTCCATAGCCCCCTTTTGCAAAAGCGGGCGCGCCGCAAGCCCCTCGCCAAGCTGCGTTGTGTCAAGCGTCTTATATAAAACTTTTCCGTCCGCCACAACCATGAGGCGAACGGAATTCGAGCCGACGTCTATTACGGCAAATTTTTCCATTTCTTTTCTCTTCCTTAGTTTCCACCGCCGGGCAACCAACCGTCTTGCATGGCAAGGTCGGTTTTCCCAAGCTCGCTCGTGATATATCCAAGATAACCGCCAAGCTCTTCAACGAGCTGTTCGTTGGCTCGTTGCTCCGCAAGCGCCTCTTCGTAACGTCTTTGCTGTACGCCCATCTTTATCCATTGAAAGACCAAAACGGCAAGAAGACATACGATAAGCAGGGTCGCCGCCACCGTGGCACCCGTTATCATTTTTCTTAATTTCTCTTCCGTCATACTTTATTTCTCCTCATTTTTCAGAGTTTTTTGCTTTCGTTTGGTCTTTTCCAAGACTTTCTTTCCTGTATTATAACACACTTTTTTGAAAAAAGCAACTATTATTCGGAAAGTTTTTAAATATAATATCATTCCCAGCGCAACGCCCAAATATTGATACCCTCTTACGCCCGAAAATCCAAGCCTCGTCGAAAGGAGCACGAACGCTCCCGCAAAAAGGGCAAAGAGAAAAACCTCTAACGCCGCCCCGAAAAGCCGCCCCTTTCCCGCTCTTTTCCGTACGGCAAAGAGGTCAAGCGCGCCCGCAAGCGCCAGCCCTACCATTGCGGATACGGAAAATTCGCCAAGCTGCGTCCACGCGTTCATTTATTTAAACAGCCCCGAAAAGCCTTTATTTCCATACGAGAGCTGTAAAACGGTGCCCGTCGCCGTAAACGTACCGCTCTGTTTCACAAATCCCGCGATCTTTAATCCCGATCCCGAAACGTACAATTTTTTGCCGCCGAGAAGTCCTAAGGTGATTTTCGTGTCCGAAAAGGAAAGTACCCCCTCTACGCCGCTGACCGTCAGCGTTTTCTGTTGTTCAACCGTTACTTGATGAAGAATTTCTTGCATACCTTACGATATGCCGCCAAGCAACCTTTTAGAACTTATCGAGGAAAGATTTTCTCACGCCCTCCGTCTTATACTCGGCAAGCGTATCCAGCTGAACGTTATGGATACTTTGAAAAATATTGTTTTCGATATTCGGGTTTTCCGCACGCAATTCTTCAATCAACGCCTTTACCCGCGCCCGCGCCGAAAACACCGAGCCTCGTCCCCGCTCCTGCGCCTCCGTAAACCGACAGGCGCACGCGATAAAGGTAAGGTCGTTATATTCTTTCCAGCGAAGAATATCCCGCTCTAAAACGCGGTACATGGGGCGAATTAACTCCATACCCTCGAAATTCGTGCTCTTGATGCGTGGCAACATTCCCTGCATTTGCCCGCCGTACAACATTCCCATCAGCGTCGTTTCAACGACGTCGCTCATATGATGCCCGAGCGCAATTTTATTACAGCCCAGCTCCTTGGCTTTTGCGTACAGGTGCCCCCGCCTCATTCTCGCGCACAGATAACAAGGACTGTCCCCCGCCGCAGCCTCTGCCGACGCAAAAATATCGCTTTCAAAAACGGTCAAGGGAATGTTTAAAAGCGCGGCATTTTCCTCGATTTTTTTCCTGTTTTCCGCGTTATACCCGGGATCCATGGCAAGGAACACCAGCTCGAACTCAGCCTCGCCGTGACGCTGTAATTCCTGCAAGAGCTTGGCAAGCAGTATGCTGTCTTTTCCGCCAGAAATGCAAACGGCGATCTTATCCCCCGCCGAAACGAGCGCGTATTTTTTTACGGCAAGCACGAACGGCGACCAGATCGTTTTACGGTAGGTCGTAATAATCGAACGCTCCACCTCTAAGTATTTTTCAAGTTTTTTCATACCGCTTATTATAACAAAAGCCCGCTTTTCCGTCAAGCATTTTTCAGCGTACGATCAAAAGCTTGTCCTTTGCCCGCGTGATCGCCGTATACAGCCAGCGATGCCGCTCCTCCCCGAACGCCCACGCCTCGTCGAACACCACCACGAAATCAAACTCCGAGCCTTGCGCTTTGTGACAGGTGATCGCGTACGCAAATTCAAAACGGCAAATCAGCTCCTCTTTTTCCGCTTTCATGCGTCGAAACATCTCGTAATTGCTCTCGTGAACCAAGTAACCGCCTTTCAGCGTCAACGCTTTTTCCCCGTAGCCGTGCGCGTAATTCCCCTGTAAGAAAATCCCCGTATCGACAGGCACGGACACCGTATCGCCGATCCCGTCCGCTTTGAAAGACATTCGCGCAAGTAGGTCCATGCCCTCCTCTAAGGGTGCCTGCGTGCGGCCGATAATGCCGTTCACCAAATGAAATTTCTCCTCTTTGTCCAGCGGCTGTTCCCAGTCGTTTAAGGTGCAGATCACCTTTTCCCCCTTTTGGGGAAGAGCCTCTTTTTCATAGCCAAGATATTCGCGAAGCTCCCTGTTTAATTCATTTCTCGTCTTATTGCGCCCGCAAACAATTTGATCGGCGCGCAATAACGCCTTGCGCCGTCCAAGCCCCGAAAAATACCGACGGGAAACAACGCTCACCTTATCGCCGTACTCCCCGTAAGGGATATACTCGCCGCACCGCGCCATCGTCGCAAGACGAATGATAGGGTTCCCCGCCGCCTGTCTTACGATCTCCGTCAAAACGTAATCGGGGGTAGCAAGCAACGGACAGTCGCCGTTTACGGGCGGGAGCTGCGCGTTGTCGCCGCAAAACAGACATTTTACGCCAAAGCTTAACAAATCGCCGAGCATCTCCTCGTTGACCATAGACGCCTCGTCTACGACGATCAACTTGATTTTTTCGTCAATGCTCTCCCTTTTAAAAAAGGAAAGGTGTTCCTTTTGCACGATCTCCCCGTTTTCGTCTACGTCAAAATCATCCTCGTCGCGAATATAGATAAGTCCGTGCACCGTCCCCGCCACCGTGCCGCCTTGCGCAAGCACCGTCGCCGCTTTACCCGTGGGAGAAACGAAAGCCGCCTCCTCCCCCGCCTTTAAATGCAGCACCTCTTTCACGACGTGATTGATGAGAAAGGTTTTCCCTGTACCCGCGTACCCCGCAAGTACAAACGTCTTATCGTCGCGGTTGAAAAACCATTCCTCTATTAACTTTTTCGCTTGCTCTTGGTCGGCAGTAAGTTTCATAACTTTATTATATCACGACCGCCAAAGAAACGCAAGCGTTTCGCGAACGTTTGTTTGCTATTTTTTAAATTTTATTCGGTGGAGAAAACGGCAAGCAGTAAACGGCCGTTAAGCTGTAAGGAAAAAGTAAGCTCGCCTTGGGAAAACTGCGCTCTCTTTTTCAACTCCTTCTCGCCGTCGCGATAGCAAATCAACAGGGCGTTCTCCTCTTCCAAGTACTCGTAGGAGAGGGTTTTCTCCCCCTTGACGCCCGATTTATCTTGATAGGAGAGGAGCATTTCCCCCTCCCCTTTGATCTCCAAGCGTAGCGTGGCGAAATGACCGAGCATATCTTTACCGTCCAAGGTAAGCTTTTTACAGTCGTAGAACCCCGCATACGGCGCGCTGACCGAGCGCAACGAGCCGAGCGACGAAACGTTTGGAAGTGAAAGCAGCAATAGCATTGCGCCAAGAAAAGCGGCGCTTTTGACACGAAGTTTTTTCATGTCCTCAGTATGGACGAACAAGGGCGGCAATATTCCAAAAAAAATCCACAAGCGTCGCCGTGAGCAGCAACAAGCAAAGTATCCCTCTGAATTTTTTGGGAATCTTGGCAAGCAGGCGTAAAAGCGACGGCATGATAAACCGCATAAACACCGTCAAAAGCACTCCCCACAGCAACGATACGTGCAAGCAAATATGACCGCGAAAATTAAGCGGTTGATCAGAATACGACCAAAGTGAAACCCCCACGCCCTCGAAAAGCAATCCGACGGAAAGCTCGGCAAAAGTGGCGAACGCCGCCGAGAGAAGAAAGTACAGAACGTAACGAAGAAAGACCCAAAAAGCCCCCGTTTTTTGCCCAAACCTCCCCTCGAAAAAGCTTGCAAACTTTCCCGCTTGGGGGGTTCCGAGCAATAAATATAACAGACAAACGGGCGCGCCGTAGATAGGACAAAACGGCAGCGTGAGAAAGCCGCGGTCGAAATAGCGGCCGTGCCAAAGATACATAAGAGCCGTTTCATACGCCCAACCGAGAAAGGAAATAACGAAAAAGGCAAGCGTGACGACTGTGACGTCGTAACGCTTACCCTTTGTTTCGATTATTCCGTTTTTTTTTGCGCGGTCTTTCATCAAACCTATCGTTTGCAAAAAAAGCCGCGTTTATACTTTGTGTAAAAAATTAGCAATATTTTTCGACGATTTTCGACATTTCTTCAAACGCCGCTTCCATTTCTGCCGCAAGGCGAAGCTGCGTACGGCATCTTACGAGGTTATGCCCCGCGTATTTCGTCGCAAAATAGGTGTCGCCCGCAAGATAGTCGGAAAGAAATCTCATACCGCACTCAATCGTCATTAAATAAGCGCCGTAAGGGAGAAGCTCTTTTTCCTTGGCGGTAATACTCGATTTAACCGCCGAAAGATAGCCCTTTGCATACGCCTCGAAAAGCGCGATATCGAAATGTACTTTGGTAAGATCTTTTTCGTCCTCGGCAGCCGTTGACGCGCCGAAACGAATAGAGTCGCCGAAATCGTACAGCATAGAACCGGGCATAATGGTATCCAAATCTATTACCGCGCGCGCCTCGTTCGTCTTTGCGTCCATCAGAATATTATTGAGCTTCGTGTCGTTGTGGGTAACGCGCAAGGGCACCTCGCCGCTCTTTAACCCGTCCACCACCTTGCCGTAGGTATTCGCCCGCGTAAGCACGAAGTCGATCTCCTCTTTACACTCTTTCGCCCTGCCGAGCGCGTCCTTTTCAAGCGCCGCCTTGAAATCGGCGAAACGCTTAGGCGTGTCGTGGAAACGGGCGATCGTTTCCGTCAGCACGGAGGCGTCGAATTCGGCAAGATAGTTTTGGAATTCCCCGAACGCTTTTCCCGAATTTTCAAATACCTGTTTATCCGAAACCGTTTGGTAGGTGACGGTATCTTCAATAAAGGCGTAGACGCGGAAACATTCCTCCCCTTTGAGGTACGCCTCCCCCGCCTTCGTTTTAATGACTTCCAGCGTTTCTACACCGCGCGTACGCAAATGCTCGGTCACGGCGCAAATATTCTTCATCAAGCCGTCCGAATCGGGAAAGACGCGGGTGTTCATCTTTTGCAAAATATACCGTTTTTGATCGGTCGTAACCAAAAAGGTTTGATTGATATGCCCTTCGCCGTAAGGCGTAATGGAAAGAATCTCCCCCTCCAAGCAAAACGCCTCTGCCACCCTTTGATATTCTTTCGTATAGTCCATGTTTGCCTCACCTCGTTTTTTCTTCTATTATAACACGAAAAACAGGAAAAGACATTATTTTTTATCAAATTTTTTTGTAAGATTCTTTCGCACTTTTTCTAAAAAAGCCCGTCTACGGACGTTTGCCCTTTTCTTTCAGATGCTTTTTTACACGCTCGCTACTGAAAATCACGCCCGAGGTAAAGCAGACGGTAAGAACGTACAGCCACAGCAAAAAGACGATCACAGCCGTAAGCGCGCCGTACAGCTTACTTAAATTGCCCAGCCTTAAATATACGGCAAAGCCGACGATCGCCACCGCCCACGCCGCCACGGTTAAAAGCGCCGACGGTAAAAAAAGCGTAAGCGGCACGCGATAGGGACAGACGTACACGTTGAGAAAAAAGACGAGCAAAAATGCCAACACCGCAAGTAACAGATATTCCGCCACCGCCTCCCAAAGCCCCGTAAAAAGACGGGAGAGAATGATAGAACCGATCCCAAACAATAGGACGGTGACAACAACGAGCGCAATGACGAGAAAGAGCAGCGCCACGGCGCCAAGGCGGGTTTTTACCCCCTTTCGTACGTGGGGAAATTCGTAGATAATCTCCCCGCTTTTTCGCATTTGATAAAAGAGGTTGGTCGCCGAATACAGCGATGTTACAATGAGAAAGACGGACGCGCCCGACGCCGCGTTTTGCGCCTCCCTACGAATAAAGTCGAGCACCTCACGAATAGAACCGAAAATGGGCAGATCTAACATTCTCTCCGTTTCGGCGGGAAGCTCGCCGAATAATATCACAAGCCAAAAGGTCATAGGCACGATGGACATTATGAGAAAAAAGACGAGCGTGCCCGCCACCGTCGTATATTTTTTCGCGCTTAACAGGTCGTACTTCCCGTACAAAAACCTCCACGCCCGTTTCAACTTCTTCATACGAGAACAAGTATGCCCCGAAAAAACGGTTTTTAGCCGCCTAAAATTTTTAAATCGAACGATAAAAAGAACCCGCCGCAAAGCTGCGACGGGAAATTCTTTTATTCGTAATAGTACGGAGCTTTTTTGAGGTTTTTAAACACCTCGTTATCGTGCGCGGGAATGACCTGCGCGCGATATTTTTTCGCAATCTCTCGCACTTTCTCGATCGACGCAAAATACTCCGTTCGGTTAAACACCAGCCCCGATGCTTTCGCGGGCGGGCCGTAGATCTCTTTGGTGTACACCGCGTCCATAGGGAAAATAAGCGTTCCGCTCTTTTCCGTATGCACGACAAGTCCAAGCACTCCGGGCGAATGTCCGGGCAAGCAAATCACCTCCACCCCCTTGAACAGCTCAAAATCCTTTTCCACGAGCGTATAATTGATCGGCAATTCAAGGTCGGGCTTATGATAGCCGAACGCCGCCGTACTATCGCCTTTCGCAAACGCGTTTCTCGCAAATTCCACGTCCGCTTTCGGGGCGTATACTTTGGCGTTTTTGAAAAGCTTTAAATTGCCCGTATGGTCGAAGTGCATATGCGAAAGCACTACCGTATTTATCTCTTCCTTTCGTACGCCGCAAGTGGCAAGCTGAATTTCGATATTTTGCCCAAGCGACTGCTTTAACTCGTAAATATCCTGAATACCCTCGTCCCAGTAGCCCTTTTCCATGGAGTGCATATTGCTCCCCGTATCGAAAAGAAGATAGCCGTTATCGTGCTCGATCAACACGGACATGACGGGCATTTCGTAAAATTCATGCTGCGCGAAAGGACGGGTGCGCGTACACATGGTAGCCCCCGCAACGACGTTGTTTTTATCCGTTTTGAGCACCCCGTTGTCGAGGATATAGACACGCAACATACGCTTTTCTTTTTTATCCTTTTATACTTTACCTGCCGAACCGTACAAGCGCATCTTCTCTTCCGCAAGATACTGAATGACTTCTACCTGTACGTTCATAATCCCCGTCATAGCGTCAACGCCCTCGTTGTACGCCACGAACGCCGCTTTCGCCGCCGCTGCGTTGATGTCCGTGAAGATGTTGATCTTGCTGATCCCGCAAGCGATACTCTTTTTGAAGTCCTCGTCCGAAAGCCCGCTCCCGCCGTGCAGTACGAGGGGGGTGGGAATGGTATCGCGGATCTTCTTGATACGCTCGAAATCAAGCTTAGGAGGAAGCTTGTACGCACCGTGCGCCGTACCTACGGCAATCGCAAGCGCGTCTACGTGCGTCTTTCTTACGAAATCCGCAGCCTCCTTGGGATCGGTGTAAAAATCCTCGGGGCGGGTGGAACCGTGAGCTTTCGCGTTGGGATTTGCCTCCGCGCTGCCCTCGTTGTCGCCTACGTGACCAAGCTCCCCTTCTACCGTCGCGCCGTACGCGTGCGCCATACGGGTAAGCTCCGCAACCTTTCTTACGTTCTCCGCGTAGGAATCGGTGGAGCAGTCGTACATAATGGAGGTGAACCCGAGCTTTAACGCCTCGACGCACTTATCGAACGTCAGACCGTGGTCGTAATGTACAACGACGGGAACACTCGCTCTCTTTGCTTTGGGAATTAAAACGTCGGCGACGCATTCGAGGGGGGAGAACGGAAGAAGAACCTCCGCCGTACCTACGATTACGGGCGAACGGAGCTTTTCCGCCGCACCGATAATGCCGCGCGCCATTTCGCTGTTTAACGCGTTGAAAAGACCAACGCCGTATTTTTTCTGTCTTGCAGGCAAAAGCACTTTGTTGAGATTGACTAACATATCTAAAATACTCCTTGCTTCTTTTATTTTTATACGCGTTTATTATAACATATATTTCTTTGTTTGTCTATATATATTCGGAAATTTGAAAAAAAAGTTTTTTTTGCGTTCGTTTTGCGCACAAACACGCAAAAACGCGCAAGAACCTTTTATTCCGTTGGCGCTACGGACTTTCATTTACGATACAAAAAGCGGTCCGTTTAATTTCAGACCGCTTTTTCTATATTATGCAATGCTATTTTACGCAAGAGGAATGATATAAATCACTTCCCCGAGCGCGAGAGTTGCCTTGTACTCGCCGTTCGTCAAATTGACAATCGACCCAACGCCGTCCACGACCACGTACGCCCGCGTACAGCCCGTAAACGTAATCGTAACCGTTGAGGACTTTGTAAGCAAACCGTTTACGTTCGCGCCCACCACCGTATACAAATACGAGTCAGTTTTCTTGTTATACGATTCCGTTACCAGCGTCCACGCAGTTGCCTCGTAGGTAAGCCTTGCAAACGTATCGTCTACGAACTCGCCCTCCCTGCTCTTGTCGCTTATGGCTGAACCACGGTAATCGTAACCCGCTAATAGCCTTTCCACCGCTTTCGCATCCGCAATCGCGTTCTTCGCATAGTCGTACACTTCCGTCCTATTGCCTTGAAGATCGACAAACGAGTAGTCGTAAACGCTTTCGGTCACCTCCGTAGGATGGGGTACGTAAGTGAAGAAGGAAATTTCTTTCGCGCCGAACGCAAGAGCCGCGTTCATCTGCAAATTCATTTCTTCCTGAGAAACCTTACGTACGTTCACGCTCGTATAGCTCTGTAACACGAACCCAAATTGTGCGCCGTACTCGTTGCAAGCCTCCGAGAGCGCCTTATAAGTGGAATAATAATTTGTGTTAAAGGCACGCGGCAAGAACGGATATTTGTCTACACAAATCCTCTCCGCGCCCGTTGTTTCAAGGAACAACGAAACGTAGCTTTTATAATCCGCGTACAGCGAATCCGTTGTTTGAGCCGTGTAATTCGTTTGCAACGCAACGTCCATCGGAAACAAATTCATCTGTATATAAATTTCCGTATTCATGAGGTCAGCCACGCGTTTGATCGAACGGTACAGCTGCCCCATGGAAGTTGCGTATTCGTAAGAAGGCTCGTCTTTTAAAATTAAACCGTAAAATCCCTCTTCCGTCACATAATCGTCAACGCAACTTGCCACGTAGACGTCAAGAGCCTCTTCCGAAGCAAATTTGCAACCGTCGCCGATCAAACTTCCCGTGATACAAAGCCCTGCGTTCAAACGGCTATCGTTGATGATAAATTTCTCAACGCCTACCTCTCTCGCCAAGTCCATCACCCGTTTCGCCTCGGAATTTGCCCAAGCCTTTTCGCCGTCAAAACCGTTGCCGCCCGCAAGCACCATGGTATTCATACCGCTTGCAACGTACCCTTTAAGCACCTCTTCCGTCGCAAGATCGGTTTCCGTTTCATACGTACCCGGCGCGCCGTAGGTGTAAAAGCTCATCATATCCTTGTGCATTTTCGGCTCGTGGCAGAAAAACGTAGTGTCGTTACCCTCGCCTTTTACCGCCGCGTATACCACGATCGCACCCGCTGCAATATCGTTTACGCCAACCCCCGTTGCATAGCTCCCTTTTGAAAGAAGTACGCTCGTTACCGCGTCGTACAGCTCTATGCGAACGACGATCTTTCCGTCTACCTCTTCCGTCCATACCACGTATTGATAGCTCGTATTCTCGTCTAACGTTTCCCATTCGTAACCGTTTTCAAAGCTCACGGCGCACCCGTTTTCATTCATAACGAGCTGATCATAATTATCGTACAATCTGTTCGGGCCAAAGCAAACGAGTTTATTCTCCCCTACGTACGATCCGCCCGCGTACAAGCCGTTCATCAAAAGAATACCGCCGCCGCCAAATTTAGACATATCTCCGTTGACCGTATCTGCAAACAACATAACCTGCGGCAAATTGTTGCCCTTGAAAGTAAACGCCACCTCCGTACCTAAAATATATTCGTCATTGTACGCCACGTAGCTGTTATCAAAAGCGTGAACACCCGTTTGTAAATCTTCGGTAGCCAACTGCCCGCCTACAAGCGTTAAACTTCCGTCCGTATTAAAGGTTGCTCCGTTATAAAGTATTTCTTCCTCTTCTTCCGCCTCGACCTCTACTACTTTTTTATAGGGGGCAGTATACGAGAACGTAGTATTTTGCTCCAAGCCCTTTGCCGAAGCAAATAAAATAATCTTTCCCGCCTCTACGTCACTTTCTTTTAGTCCTGTTTCAACCGTGTTGGCATAGAGCCGTTCGTTCGTTTCCGCATTATACAGTTCAATCCGTACGCAGACGTTCGCACCGCCCAAAACCACGCCAACCGTATAACGGAACGTCATATTCTTATACGCGTCACTTTTCAGCCCGTCTTGCGTTAAAGGCGCAAAATCGGTAATTTCCGCCAACAAACCGCCCGTAGAAAAGCTTGCCCCGTAAGGTGCGGTCGATACCGTTCTACTCACCCCAAAAAGGTGAGCAGGAGCATACCCGTCGTCAACCCATGGATCTTCTGCGGAAACCTCTTCGCCGACAGTATTCCCTTTGTATCGGTCAGGTCCCCAAATTTGCAAACGGTCGGTATTGACGCTCTCGTCCACCCCTGCGCCGTTCCCCGCCGTTACCATGCCGTTCATAATCACAACGCCTTTACGCGTACCTCTGTTCCCGCCGACGTATCCGTCGATACCGTCCGCAAAAAACATGACGTACGGCATATTATTGCCCTTAAATTCCACGTCGATATACGTACCCACGCCGTATACACCGTCAAAAGCGACGTAGCTGCTCTTCACGCCGTTAGCATAGCTCGCATTCACGGGTCGAATTCCATCCAAAGTTACGCTGCCGTCAATATTTGCCGTCGCGCCGCTATTCGGAATGGTCAGCTCGGGCAGCGCATAAGGCATTTCATAAGAAAAAGTAGTCCAAGCCCCGGCGCCTTTTACCCCTGCGTACGCCACAATATTTCCACCGAGCGAATTTACAAACTCTTTCGTTTTGCCCGTAGCGTACCTACCGTCCACCACCACCGTATCGTTCTCCGCATTGATAAGCCGTACGCGAATATCTACCGTACCGCTCACGGTCACTTCACTCCATACGTAATACTTATAGGTAACGTCGTCTTGCAAAATCTCCGCAAGCGTCGTGTATTCCTTACCCGTTTCATAGGTGAAGTTGGTTGCATTTGCCGCCGAGGGTTGACTCGTTTCACTGACGCGGTAAGGGCCGTAGCAATACAGAAAATCTTTTTGTAAGTGCCACGTCGCCACGCCCCCCGTAATCGTTTGCGTAAACCAGCCGTTAAAGATCACGTAGCCCGCGCCGTTCGCAACTCCGTACTCCTCACTCCACCCCATACTGCCGTTGATCTCGTTTGCAAACAGCAGTACCTGAGGCATATTGTTGCCCGTAAAGGTAAATTCTACCACCGTGCCTACGCCGTAATTGCCCTCAAAGCCGATATAATTATTGTCGTAATTCCCAACGCCGCTTCCGTAACCGTTGCCGTCAAAGCAGCCTTCTTTCTTATTATAATTCCCCTTACTCGGCGCAAGCGTTACGGTGCCGTCTGCATATACCCCCACGTTTTGACTATGTACGGTACGGTCGGTAAGCGAAATGCTCGTCTTGCCCTCTTTTACAGACAAGCTCTTTACCCGTTTTCCTTGATACAGCATACCCTTCGCCGTAACCGAAAGGTCGTAATTGATCCTATATTCCGCGTTCGATTTTTTTTCGACTGTATACGGCGAAGTATAGTACTGTGTATTGTTGGCTACGAATACTTCCGCATACGCGTTTTTTTGAATATCCACCACCCCGTCAAGATAGCTTTTCAATACCTCGCGCTGTTCGCCCGTATACGGGCTGTACGAGGTCTTGTCGTTATAGGTAACTAAATATTCGTAGTCCGTCGTCGCCGTCGTTCCTTTCTTATCGGAACGATCGTTATACGCGCGCGTCGAAATCTCGTAAATACTTCTCGAATTGTTTTCTTCGGTATATTCCGCATACGCGTAATACGCGCCGTCATATTCCGTCGCCCCCTCAAACGCCGTCGTCGATTTCAAATACGCCACGCCTGAAAAATCACGCGTATAGTTTTGGTCGAGGATATTGATCATACTTGCCGAAAGGGACGTTTTTTCCCCTACCTCTTCTTCGGTATACGTAAAATCTAAATATTGTTTACCAGCCGCATCTAATACAGCGTGCGTATATCCGTTTGCCAACGCAATATAATCGGTAGGGAAAATCATAATCCCCGCCGTCATTTCGTTGCTTTCTGTAAGCGCCGTCCATTTTGTTCTATCCAGCACCGCCTTAAAACGAATTCCCGAACCTTGTTCGACGTCACTCGAAGTTTTGATGCGACAAGCCGCACCGTCCACAAGAGCAATCGCTGTCGTCGGCGCGTTCTCTGCCACAGCCGCAAGGTCGCTTGCATAGTCTTTCGCGCCAAGTCCCGCACAAGCCAACGTTGCAACGGTCAGTATTGTCAATAAAAATGTTTTCCTCTTTTTATTCATACTCAACACCCCTTTTTTAATCCCCAAAGATATCGCCGTAGGTTTTTTCAATATTATCCTCTTCGCTCAATGTTACTACGTTTCTTTGTAACACCGCTACGTTTATCAAAGGTGTTTCGTATTCTTTCCTTATCATTCCTATAAAAGCTCCTCTTGTTTTTTGACGAGCCGATTTTACCATATTTGTCCACCAAATGTCAATAGCCAAACAAATTTTAAATTCGTTTGCCTTATAAACTGGTTTTTTTCGCCCATAAAAATTATCTTATTTATTTGATAATCGCAGTAAATATCCCCCACTAAAAGTGGGGGCTTTATTTTGCGCACTAAAGTGCGTGAATACTGGCACGGCACTCCAGTGCCACACTAACTCGCCTACCGCATACAAGCAAGCCGTTATTTACTTTTTCTTTTTATCTTTCTTT
>JAFTPK010000006.1 GCA_017463325.1 Clostridia bacterium | reverse complement strand
GAGTGTGCTATTTTAGCATATTTAACGTTTTTCTCTTTGGCGAGTTGTTCAAGCCTTGTATGAAAGTTTTCGTGTTCTTCGGACGGGTAAAAAATTTCGTCGTCGCTTTCGCCCAAAAGGTAGGGCAAGGAAATTTTGAAATAGTCAGCAATTTTAATCAAAGGTCGTAAACTTGGAATGATACCATAAATAGCGGCGCGTGTAATTACGGGCAAGCTAACCTGAACAAGATTCGCAAATTCGTTTTTGCTACATCCTTGTTCGGAAATCAATTCATTCAGCCTTTTACGGAATGAATCGGATATTTTCTTTTCGGTATCGGCTGGTATTTTCGACATAATCAAATTTCCCTTAAAAAAGATAGGTCAGTTAAATACTTTTTCTATACTTTTATGTTATAATAAAGAAAAACAAAAAAGAACAGTTAAAATTATAAATGGTCTATTTTTATTATTTTTCATGTTCTTTATAAAAAAATGTCCAAAAAGGAAAAAGATATGTCAAAAAAATGTTGTTTTATCGGTCATAGAACTATAAAAGCCACAGCCGAATTAATTAAGAGAATAGACACATATATAGAAACGTTGATTAAAGAGCAAGGCGTGAGCGTGTTTTTATTTGGGAGCAGAAGTCAATTTGATGATTTATGCCACGAAAGGGTAACGAAAATGCAAGAGGAATACCCCGACATAAAACGGATTGCGTTTACGTGTAGGAGTGAATATGCTTGTCTGAAAAACCAAAAGGAAGACTTGGAGTGCATTGCACGTGCTGTAACGAAAAGGGATATAACATACAAAGCTTATGACGGGGTACAACGCTCCGAGCGTGTTTACCGCGCGGGCGGGGCAGCTTACGTAGAACGAAATCAAGAAATGATTAACGCGAGCGATTATTGCGTGTTTTATTACGACCCGTATTATGCGCCGCCAAAGCGGAAACGCTCGAAATGCGATTTGGCGGAATATCAGCCCAAGAGCGGCACGCAGCTCGCATTTGAATACGCCTATCAAAAAAAGCGCGGTGAAAAAAAATTGACGGTGGTCAATCTTTGGCGGAAAAAGGAGGAAAGCGATTTGTAAAAGCAAGTCGCTTTTTAAGTGTTTTTTGACCGTTTTACTTGCTTTTCATAAAAAAAAGGAGTATAATAGAAAAAAATTGAGAGGAGGGAAGAACCGTGATCAATGAACAAGCGTACGAGCTGGGCAGTAAACGCTCGGTGATTAGAGAAATTTTTGAATACGCGAAAAAACGGGGCGAGGAAATCGGACAAGAAAACGTTTTCGATTTCTCTATCGGTAATCCCTCCGTACCTGCCCCCGCGAAAGTAAATGAAACGATCGAACGGCTCTTGCGGGAAACTCCCTCCGTGGCGTTACACGGCTATACCTCCGCGCAAGGGGATAAAGAGGTTCGGGCAAAGATCGCCGCAAATTTGAATTTTCGGTTTGGGGTGGGCGTGAGCGCAGACAACCTGTATATGACCTGCGGCGCGGCGGCTAGTCTTTGCGCGGCTTTACACGCGATCTGTCAAAGCGGCGACGAAATGATCGTTTTCGCCCCCTATTTCACCGAGTATAAAGTGTTCGTCGAGGGGGCGGGCGCAAAGCTTGTTACCGTGGGCGCGAATGCAGACCTGCTCCCGTCGATTACGGAATTTGAAAGGGCGATCACGCCCAAAACAAAAGGGGTGATCGTCAATTCTCCCAACAACCCGTCAGGGGTGGTGTACGGCGAAAAAACGCTGCAAGCGTTAGCGGCGGTCTTGCGGAAAAAACAGGAGGAGTACGGCGCACCTATCTATTTGATTTCCGACGAGCCGTATCGGGAGCTTGTATACGACGGCGAGGCGGTGCCGTTTCCCATGAATTATTACGAAAATACGCTGAGCTGCTATTCTTGGTCGAAAGCGTTGTCGTTGCCCGGGGAGCGGATCGGGTACGTTGCCGTTTCGCCCAAGGCGAAAGAAAGCGAAAAGCTGTACGCCGCCGTTTGCGGCGCGGGCAGAAAGCTCGGGTACGTTTGCGCGCCTGCGCTTTTTCAACGGGTCGCGGCAGAGTGCGACGGCTTGACGGGGGATTTGAGCGTATACAAGCGCAATCGTGATCTTTTATACGCGGCTTTGAAAGGCTACGGCTTTTCGTGCGTGTATCCAAGCGGGGCGTTTTATTTGTTTATGCAAAGTCCCGAGGCGGACGCCTACGCCTTTTGCGAGCGGGCGAAAAAGTACGAGCTGCTTTTCGTGCCGAGCGACGATTTTGGCTTGAAAAGTTACGTGCGGATTGCCTATTGCGTCGATACGGAAACGATCAAGCGGGCGTTGCCGAAATTTAAAGAGCTAGCGAAAGAATACGGCTTATAAGTGAATTCTCGCGTGCGGAGTGTGTAATGCACTTTGCATTAAAAAATATTTTTTCAAAAAATTAAAAAAATTATAAAAAACGTTCAAAAAAGATTGACAACCCCTCGAAAGTGTGGTAAACTTTATTCAAGCACCGTGAGGGGTGTAATTTTTTTGTATGGAGTTTTGATTATGGCAACCAAGACGGCAAGAGCCAAAATTACTTTTGAATGCACGGAGTGCAAGCAGAGAAACTACGACACTATTAAAAATAAAAAGAACGATCCTGACAGACTTACTTTGAGCAAGTACTGCCCGTTCTGCAAGAAGCACACCGAACACAAAGAATCTAAATAATTTCGTGTATCGCGCGCGGTTTATTTTAATGCGTCGCGCGTAAAGAGGAAAAGAATGGCAAACGCAACCAAAACCAAAAACCAAAAACCTAACTGGTTCCGTCGCGTCGGGGCAAAAATTAAGGAAACCTTTTCCGAACTGAAAAGAGTTACCTGGCCTAAATTTGCTACCGTCGTTAAAACTACGGGCGTCGTTCTCGTAATCGTTCTCGCCTTCCTGATCGTTGTGACCGGGGTTGACGCGGGCTTGAACGCGCTGTTGCAGCTTTTGACGAACCTTGGCGGCGCTGCTTAATAGCGGGAGGGGAATTTATGCCTGAAATGGAACAACCCAAGTGGTATATCCTTCACACCTATTCCGGCTACGAAGCGATGGTAAAGGCGAGCCTTGAACAGCTCATCATCAACAACAACCTCGGGGATTATATCGTCGATATCAAAATCCCGATGGAGCAGGTGATCGAAGAAAAGAACGGCAAACGCAAGGTCGTGGAAAGAAAACTTCTGCCTTGCTACGTCTTTATTAAAATGATCTATACCAACCAGATCTGGTATTACGTAACGAGTACTCGTGGCGTAACGGGTTTCTGCGGGCCTCAGGGGCGTCCTAACCCCATGAAGCAGGAAGAAATTTTGAAAATGCGCCTCGAACTTCCCACCGTCACCGACGATTTCAAGGCGGGCGATACCGTTTCTATCGAGGACGGTGCTTTGGCGGGCTTCTTCGGTACGATCAAAGAGGTGAATACGGCGGCGCAAAAGGCCACCGTTTCGACCAAAATGTTTGGCCGCAGTACCGACGTCGAGGTGGATTTTATCCAGATCAAGAAACTGGACGGGCCTTTGCCCGAGCCTGAGGAAAACGCATAAGCGTTTTTAACAAGTTAATAAGTGGGAGAGACGTCAAATTTTTGAGGGCGTCTTGTCAAAACCACAATAGGAGAAAATATTATGGCAAAGAAGATTACAGCAGTCGTAAAATTGCAGCTTCCCGCCGGGAAAGCCACGCCGGCTCCCCCCGTTGGTTCCACCCTTGGTCCCTTCGGTATTAACCTGCCTGGCTTTACCAAGGAATTCAATGCAAAAACGGCAGACAAACCCGGTCTCATTATCCCCGTGGTAGTAACGATCTATCAGGATCGTTCGTTCACGTTCATTTTGAAGACGCCCCCCGCACCCGTTCTGATCAAGAAAGCGCTTGGTCTTGAAACGGCAAGTGCAAAGCCCAACAGCGTGAAAGTAGGTAAGCTCACGAAGGCGCAGGTCGAAGAAATTGCTAAGACCAAGATGCCTGACTTGAACTGCACGTCGCTTGAAAGCGCTATCAGCATGGTCAAGGGTACCGCTCGCAGTATGGGCGTTACCGTTGAAGAGTAAGCGGGAGTACGTGGCAGAGAGAAATCTCGCAATCGACCACAAGGAGGATTTTAATAATGAAACAAGGTAAAAAATATTTAGATAGCGTTAAGGCGTTTGACTTAACCAAACAGTACGAAGCGACGGAAGCGGTTTCCGTGATTTTGGAAACGGCAAAGGCAAAGTTCGACGAAACGATCGAAATGCACGTTCGTCTTGGCGTAGATCCCCGTCAGGCAGATCAGCAGGTTCGTGGCGTGCTCGTTCTTCCCCACGGTACGGGTAAAACTAAGAAAGTGCTTGTTATCGCGAAAGGTGCGAAGGCGGACGCGGCGCAGGCTGCGGGCGCTGATTACGTGGGCGCGGAAGAATTGATCGCGAAGATCCAGAACGAAAACTGGTTTGATTTCGACGTAATGATCACCACCCCCGACATGATGGGTATGGTAGGCCGTATCGGTCGTGTGCTTGGTCCCAAGGGCTTGATGCCTAACCCCAAGAGCGGTACCGTTACTATGGACGTAGAAAAGGCGATCAAGGAAGTTAAGGCAGGTAAGGTTGAATACAGACTTGACAAGACCGCAATCATTCATTGCCCGATCGGCAAGAAGAGCTTTGGTCAAGAAAAGCTTGTGGAAAACTACACCGCGCTGATGGACGCGATCGTGAAAGCGAAGCCTGCGGCGGCGAAAGGTCAGTATATTAAGAGCGTAACGCTTGCTTCCACTATGGGCCCCGGCGTGAAAGTCGTACCCAAGCTTTAAAGAATTCGGGCGAATTTCGTCCAAAAATCAAAAAATATCAAAAATTTCGTCAAAGGCGGGCAAAATTAGTTGACTGCCTTTGACGGAAATGATATAATAACAAAGTAAAAAATAACTGACGCCGAAGACGGCGAGCACCGAAAGGTTTGATGGGAAACCGCTCGCTTAGGTAGAGGAAAGAAAACGCTTGTGAAAAAGAGTAGGGTTCCTTATGCCGCGGCGGCGTAGGGGATTTTTTTATAGTCGTTAAAGGAGGTAATTTATGTCGGCTAACGTAGAAGCAAAAAAACAAGTTGTAGAAGAAATCAAGGCAAAAATTCAGGCAAGTAAGTCCGTTGTTCTTGCTGATTATAACAAGCTTACGGTTTTGGAAGTAACGGCGCTTCGTAATAAGTTCAAGGCGGCGAACTGTGAATACAAGGTTTACAAGAACACCCTCGTAAGAAGAGCGTTCAACGAGCTTGGGATCACCGATTTCGACGCTGATCTGAACGGTGCGACGGCTACCGTATTCGGTGGCGACGAAACGAGCGCAGCGGCGATTTTCGCGAAAGCTACCAAAGAAAACCCTCAGCTTGAAGAAAAGATCGTGCCCAAGTGTGCGTTCCTTGAAAACAAGTACTTGGACAAAAACGGCGTGAAAGCACTTGCGGCGATCCCGTCCAAAGAAGTCCTTATCGCGAAGATGCTCGGCTGCTTGCAGTCTTCCATTTCCAAATTCGTTTACGTTTTGGATTCCATTGCGAAAGCAAAAGAAGCGGCTAACTAATTAAAAATCATTAAATTAAAAAAATCGGAGGATTAAAATTACTATGGATGTTCAGAAACTCATTGAAGAAGTAAAAGCTATGTCCGTTCTCGAATTGAACGAACTCGTTAAAGCTCTTGAAGCTGAATTTGGCGTAAGCGCGGCTGCTCCCGTTGCAGCTGCTGGTGCAGGTGCTGCGGCTGAGGCTGCTCCCGCTGCGGAAGAAAAGACGGAATTCGACGTTGTCCTTAAAGATATCGGTCCCAACAAGATCGCGATCATCAAAGTTGTTCGTGAAGCTACGGGTCTTGGTCTTGCTGACGCGAAGAAGGCTGTTGAATCCATGGGCGTTATCAAAGAAAACGCTCCCAAGGCTGACGCAGAAGCCCTCGTTGCG
Source organism: Clostridia bacterium (assembly GCA_017463325.1). Taxonomy (GTDB): domain Bacteria; phylum Bacillota; class Clostridia; order Christensenellales; family Borkfalkiaceae; genus Scatosoma. The sequence goes on along the minus strand of JAFTPK010000006.1, from coordinate 119,585 downwards.
AAGCTTAAAGAGAACGGCGCTACCGCTGAGCTTAAATAAGTTTACGACTATGAAGAAAAAGACGCACTCCCTATGGGGTGCGTTTTTTCGTTACAAAAGGAAAAACAGGGGTTTTATTTTTTGTTAAGAAAAAAATCAAAAAACAAATCGTTTTAAAAAAATTATCAATTTTACAAAAAAATTTTTTTAAAACTATTGACAAATACTGGAAATTTTGATAATATAAAGAAAAAGGAGGATTTTATGAAAAAGAGTACGATCATAAGATACTTGGGCTTGGCGGCGTGTGCCGCTGTGATTGCGGGCGTTATGACGGCGTGCGGCGAAAGCCGCACGCCTAATGCTAAAACAACGCTTTCCGCGCCCAAAGACCTCTATTTGTCTTTTGAAAGAGAGCTAAAAAAAACCAACTACGTATTAACTTGGGAGAGCGTGGAAAATGCGAGCGGGTATGAGATCAGCATGGACGGCGAAACGGTTGGGAATACGGAGGAAACGCGTTTTGACTTGACTGATTATTTAACGATTGAAAAAACGGCTCGATTAGGCGTAACGGCGCTTGGCGGAGAGGAATTTTTTGCTTCCGAAGAGAGTTTTTCGGAATGTACGGCAGAAAGAGTTGGCGTGGAGGTATTATATTTTCCCTCGGACAAAGGCAACGAGGCTTATTGCGGAGTTTCAAAGATTTCTGGGCGGTTGGTAATCCCCGACTTTTATCAAGGAGAGCCTGTTACGAAGATCAAGGATTTTGGGTTTGGTAGTCGAACGGGGCCGTCTTCGTCGGGGCAGCTCCGCATGTCGGAAATTACGGGTATCCGTTTTCCAAGAGGGTTAAAAGAGATAGGGGAGGCTGCGTTTTGCGATTGCTCCTATTTAACGGAGCTTGATTTTCCCGATGGTTTGGAAAGTATAGGAAGTTCGGCATTTGCTTATTGTACGCGGTTGAAAGATCTCGTGTTCCCCGATAGTATAACGAAAGTAGGTGAATACGCGTTTGAAATGTGTTCGGGCTTAAAGAGCGTAGAATTGTCGAAACATTTGACGGAATTGTCGAGCGGCGTATTTTTCGGTTGCGAAAAATTAACGAGTGTAGAATTGCCGAGAAACTTAAAGGTTTTAAAAGGCTTTAGGGTTTGCGAGGGATTGACGGAAATCACGATCCCAAGTAGCGTAACGGAACTCTGTTTGGACGGGTGTACGAATTTGGAACGGGTCGTCTTTGAGGCGGGGAATCAAATGAAAAACCTTAACGAAAGTGCGTTTTATGGTTGTAGCAAGCTAAAAGAAATCGAACTACCGTCGTCTTTGAAAGAGATAGGAAAATTTGCGTTTAGTGGGTGTACGCTACTCTCTTCGATCAACATACCGAAAGGTGTGACGAAGATTGAAGAATTTGCGTTTGGGAAGTGTACTTCGCTTTCTGCTGTGGAAATTCCGAAAAGCGTAACGGAAATTATGGGCGGCGCGTTTGGCGGGTGTACCTCGCTGAGAGAGATTGCGTTGGAAACGGGAAACGGCGCGTATAAGACGGTGAACGGGGATTTGTACACAATTGACGGAAAGACGCTTGTGCAATACGCGTGCGGGAAAGAAGAAACGGAATTTACGGTGCCCGCGGGTGTGGAAACGGTGGGGGCAAAGGCGTTTTTATGGAGTGTATTGAAAAAAGTTGTCGTGCCTTCTTGGGTAAAGCGGATCGAAGCTAACGCCTTTTCCGATAATTCGTTTTTGGAAGAAATTATTCTTTCTGAGGGTTTGGAGTATATCGGCGAAAGCTTTACTTCGCAAACGGCAATAAAAACCTTAAAAATTCCAAAAAGCGTTAAAACAATCGTCGGGGGAATGATTGATTGGCAAAGCTTAACGTATTTGGAGTTGTCAGAGGGGGTAGAAGCTATTGAAAATTACGCAGTCGGCGAGTTGGCGTCTGTGGAGAATTTAATCGTGCCCACCTCCATGAAAAAATTTGGAGAGCAGATTGTTGCGGACGTTATGTTTTTCAGCGGAATTGTGTATAACGTTTACTATTTGGGAACGGCAAAGGAGTGGGCGAAGATCGAGAATTCGGACAAATTTAAACCGAGCAAGGGACTGTATTTTTACAGCGAAACCGAGCCGACGGAGGAGGGGAATTTCTGGCGCTACGTGGACGGCGTTCCCACCCCGTGGGGCGAAGAGTAAATATACGAGCTTGAAAAGCGCAATTTAAGAAAATCCGAAGATTTTCAATTCACTTTAATTTGCCTATATTTCGTTGACAATTTTTCGCAAAGCGTATATAATAATAAAAAGACCAAAAGGAGAAAAAATATGTTTTGTCCAAATTGCGGCAAGAAAATGACCGACGGGAATACCGTTTGCGAAAATTGCGGCTATCAACTTTCTCAACTTCAAATCGAAGCTCTGCGCGATTTTCATTCGACGCCTGTAACGGAAACGCAAAAGCAAGAAGAAAAGCCGTCTACGCCCGAAAAAGATGAATTTTTTGAAACGCCTAAAACGCCCGAGCCTACGCAAAACGCTCTTCGCGTTTGTCCCTATTGTAGGAGCTATTTACCCCAAGAGGTGACCTATTGCGGTACCTGTGGAAGCTACGTGCAGCAGGGACAGACAGGGCAGCCTATTCCGCCGCAAGCCCCTTACGGGTATCCTCCCGCGCCTTACGCGCCGCCGATCCCGAAAAAGAAAAATACTTGCGCTCTCGTTGGGTTTATTATCGCGCTCGTTTCCGCGACGATTTTTTCTGGCGTTCTCGGGATTATGGGCGGGATCGCTTCGCTCGTGCTCGGGATTATCGGGCTTGTACAGATCAAAGGGGGAAAGGGCAGCGGCAAGGGCTTGGCGATCGCCGCGATCGTGATCGGGGCGGTGACCATTCTTTCTTGCGCTTTTATGATGGCGTTGGAGGCGTCGGGGATCCTCGATCAGCTTTACGGCGATTTGTTTGGGGAATATTATCCTGACTACGAAACGATTTAAAAAAGCGAAAAACGAGCCGAAAAATTTGCTCGTTTTTTTCTTTTTATGGAATTTCGGTAAAAATCCGAGGAAAGAGCGTAAAACCGCTTGACGGAACGACAAATAAAAGGTAAAATAAATATGGTAAAATCCAAGGAATGGAGAAATGAGTATGAAAAAGATTTTTAACAAAGCAGTATGCGGCTTGCTTGCGGGCGTGAGTGTGTTCGGGTCTGCCGTGATGCTTGGCGGCTGTACCACCAACCACCCCGAGGTGGAAATGCAGATTGCCTTTAACGGCGAGAAATATACCCTGGAATATACCCTGTACAGAAAGTTTGCACCCAACACCGTGACGCACTTTTTACAGCTTGCGGAGGAGGGGTACTATAACGAGTTGGTCGTACACGACTACTCGGACGACAAGCTCTATACAGGCGGCTATAAGTACGACGCGAATAAGGCGGACGACGGCGGGCTTGTATATCAAAATTATTTTGATATTGTAAAAGGCTACGAGAATTACGAGCACAGCGTTTGGGCAGATAGCGCGAAAAACGTACCCACCTACACCCTGTACGGGGAGTTCTCTGCGAACAACGTGAAAATGGGGAGCGGGAGTTTCTTAAAGCAGGACTTCGGTTCGCTTACCATGTTCTACACCGATAAGTCCTCCAACGACGACGTCGTTACCGTGGAAAAGATCGACGGTAGCGGCACCGATACCAAGGAATATCGCTATAACAGCGCGACTTCCCTGTTCTATATCCAGCTTGGTAGCTCTGCCTCGGCAAGCTCGAAATACTGTACCTTTGCGAAGCTGAAAGAGGGCAGCGTGGATACGCTGGAAGATTTGCAGGACGCGATTAAAGCGTATATCGACAGCGTGTACGGCGAGGAAACGACCCCTGAAAAGGCGTTCGCTCCCGACGTGTCCGTAGCGGTGGACGAGGACGATCCTTACGTGGGTGACGCCGATTATGAGGCGACCTACAACGTACCGAAACAGCCCATTAAAATCAACTACGTTAAAGTATTAAAATTCTAAAAAAACTCCCTCGTTTCTCTTTGTGAAAAACGAGGGCTTTTTTTAGCCTTGTATATCGGTGATCGCTCCGCCTATGAGTGTGACGCGGAATTTTCGCGTTGTAAACAGGCGGGGCGCTTTTTGATAAACGAGGGTGCAGACGTTTTCGTCGTCCGTGGGCAGAACGTGTAGGAAATTGCCCAAAAATTCTTTAATGGAGGCGGCTTTTTCTCGAAGCTCCTCGCAAAGAAAGCTTTCATACGCCGCGCCGATACGGACGCTCTCGAAAAAGGCGTAAGGTAGCAGGGCTGCGCCGTCTTCAAGACCTGCCTGCGAGAGGGAATATTCCGTTTGCGTAAGACCGTTTTCGTCCAAACGGTAACGGCAACGCGCCGTCCGTTTGTATAGGTCGGACAGAGGGAGGAGGACGGAAAGCTCGTCGCCCTCCACCTCATAGGAAAGGATACGCTCGTAAAAAAGCTTTTCCCCTTTTTGATTAAATACGACGAGTTCTTCCCCCGACGAAAACAGAATACAGCCGCTGTGAAATAGGATTTCGCATTTTTCAAAGGAGGGGGGCAGGGGTGCGGTGAAAAAGCCGTTTTCCGTTTGAACGCTCGTTTGGACGCCGCCTTGCGAAAAGACGGTGACAAGGAGGTTGCCCTCTCTTTTTTGCGTGATTGGGCGCAAGGTAAGATCGAGAGGCTTGAATTCGCGTACGTATAGGGCAAGCCCGTCCTCCAACAGATAGACCTCGCAGCACGCGGGCGGAGAAAAACGGATACTCTCGTCCAGAAAAAAGGAAACGGGCAAAGCGTTTGCGGGGGCGAATTGAACGGGCAGGGCGTCAGAAAGCTCGATTTCCGCATACCGCTCGAAATCAGAAACGACGCCGAAATACGCCCCGCCTACGTAGAGGGCGCAAGGCGCGCAAGAAAGGAAATAAATTCTCATAACTCACCCTATGATTTTTTTTCTTCGGATATGTATAAACGAGAAAAAATGAGGAAATAATTTTTTCAAACGAAGTCAAGGAGAAACGGTTATGACGAAAATCAACGGTTATACGGAAGAAGAGGCAAAGCGTTTGGTGCGCTTTGTGGAAGAGGGTAAAAACAAAGGAAAAACGCTCACCTCTCTGTTCGCCGAATACGGCGTGAAAAACGGCAGAGCAAAAGGGAGCGTGCGCAACTACTATTACGCGCTTATGAAAAACGAGCGCGGGGACGAACGGATTGTGAAAATGCTTGACGGAACTACCCTGTCCGTGGGGAAAATCAGAGCGTTTACCGACGAAGAGGCGGACGCCGCGCTCAGAAGCATTTTACAGGAGCGGGCAAAGGGGCTTTCCGTTCGTCGCGCCATCTTTAATCTTTCAGGCGGCGACGATAAGCTGATGCTCCGTTTGCAAAACAAGTATCGCAATACGTTGAAAAAAGAGCCTGAAAAGCTGCGTGCCTTGCAAGAAGAGCTGGGCTGCGAGCCTATCCCCGCGTTGCAAAAAAGAGTAGACGAGGGGGGCAGGGTTTTGACTAAGCAAACGAAAAACGGTATGCCCGCCTTAAAGGAGGAGGCACGGACGCTTTTGCAAAAGCGGTTGGAAAAGGAAATTGACGCCTTGTACGATCGGTTGACGCAGGCGTTGAAAGAGGAAAATACCCGTTTACGGGAAGAAAATCTTGCCTTGAAGAGCGAGCTTGCGAACGTCAAAAACGATTGACGAAGATACGTAAGCGAAAACGCCCACGGAACACATTTTCCGTGGGCGGTTCGTTACGCTTTTTTTACCGCGCGTTTTTTCGGTTTTTCTTCGGACTTTTCCTCAGACTTTTTTTGCTCGTCGTTTTCTAATTTTTCTTCCACAAGCTCGTCAATTCGGGTCAAAATTTCGTCCTGTCCTTTTTTAACGAGCGCGTGCACTTTACGATTGTTGGTCACAGCCAACGCGCCGACAACGCCGCCGACCAAAAGACCTACCACGAATTTTTCCATATTGCCTCCTCGAATGATCTTCATTCGCTAACAGTATGCGACGTGAAGAAAGTGAATATACGCAAAATTCACGAAAAATTCCCCCTTCAAACGATAGACGGGAAAAAGGTTTTGTGGTATAATAAAGCTATGATAGGTAAAAGAGCAATCGCCTTTGATATCGGCGACAGAAGAATAGGCGTTGCCGTGAGCGACCCGTTTAACGAATACGCAATGCCTTGCGAAACGTATTTCCGTACGCGGTCTTTTGCCGCGGACGTGGACGCGCTTTGCAAAATTGCTAAGGATAAAGGGGTGGGTGTGATTGTGTGTGGCTTGCCCGTTAATTCGGACGGCACGGAAAGCGAGCAGACGGAAAAAACCCGCGCTTTTATCGAGGCTCTTAAAGAAAAGACCGACCTGCCCGTGGAAACGGAGGACGAACGCTATACCACCGCGGCGGCGCGAGAAACGCAGATGATGGGCGGCGTGAAACGGGAAAATCGGAAAAAGACGATTGATTCCATTGCGGCGTCGTATATTCTCGAAGGGTATTTACAAAGGCTGAAAGCAAGGGCGCGCGAGGCGGCGCGGCTTGCAGAGGAAAACGGCGAATTGCCAAATTGATAAATTTAAAAAGGAGAACGGACTATGGCCAAGGAAGAATTGCTGGAAGAAGAATACGAGGAAGAAAATATCCTCGAAGTTGAGGATGAGGACGGGAATATTATCAAGCTTCTCTTTATCGACGAGGTTGTGTATAAGGGAAGAAAATATTGCTGTTTCCAAAAGGCAGACCCCGAAACGGAAGAAGAGGCGGATTTGATCGCGATCTACGAGCTTGTGGGCGAGGGGGAAGATATGCAGTTCCTGATTGTAGAGGACGATCAGCTTTTGGACGAGGTGTTTGCGGAATTTTGTAATCAGTACGAGGATTTTGAGGACGCAGACGAGGCGAAAAAATTAGATAGCTAAGGAGTGAAAAAGATGAAAATGTTAGAAGGGAAAGTGGCCGTCGTAACAGGCGGTACGCGTGGGATCGGTTTTGCGATCGTGAAGGCGTTTTTGGAAGAGGGCGCGAAAGTGGCGTTATTCGGTTCTCGTCAGGAAACCGTCGATAAGGCGCTTGCAAGCTTGAAAGAGATCGACCCTGCCTACGAGGTAATCGGGCTTTGTCCGAACGTCACCGACTACGCCTCCGTCGAAGAGGCAATGAAAGCGGTGAAACAGGCGTACGGCAAGATTGATATTCTTGCCAACAACGCGGGCGTTTCCGCGCGCGAACCGCTCTACGATTACGACCCCGCGGCGTTTGATAAGGTGATCGACCTCAACGTCAACGCGGTGTTCTATTGCACCAAGGCGGTGGCGCCGTATATGAAAGAACAGGGCGGCGGGTCCGTAATCAATACGAGTTCCATGGTGAGCCTGTACGGTCAGCAGTCGGGCTGTGCGTATCCCACTTCGAAATTTGCCGTAAACGGGCTTACTAAGTCCTTGGCGAGAGAGCTTGGAAAAGACAATATCCGCGTAAACGCGGTATTGCCCGGGGTGACTCGTACGGACATGGTGGCGGCGTTGCCTCCCGAAATGGTGGCGCGGATTGCTGCGACCATTCCCCTTGGAAGAGTGGGCGAGCCGGAGGAAGTGGCGAACGCGTTCGTCTTCCTTGCGAGCGATAAGGCAAGCTATATCACGGGCGCGCTTTTGTCTGTGGACGGCGCAACGCAAGTCTAAACGGTCAACGGAATGTTTAAAGGATCCCCTTTTCGCGGATTTTCGCGAAGAGGGGGTTTTATTTTTTTGTTAAGAAAAAAATCAAAAAACAAATCGTTTTAAAAAAATTATCAATTTTACAAAAAAATTTTTCTAAAACTATTGACAAATACTGGAAATTGTGATAATATAAAGGAAAAGGAGGATTTTATGAAAAAGAGTACGATCATAAGATATCTAAGTATGGCGGCGTGTGCCGCTGTGATTACGGGCGTTATAACAGCGTGCGGCGAAAGCCGCACGCCGAATTCCTCGGCGGCACCTGCGCTTTCTGCTCCCGAAAATCTTTACGTGAGCTATAACCAAACGACGGAATACGAAACGGAGTATATTTTGACTTGGGATAAAGTGGAGGACGCGGACTGGTACGAGATTACCGTAGGAGGAAAAACGTTTACGACGAAAAAAACGAGTTACGAAGTAACGAATTATTGCACGGAGGGAGAAACGGCGAGAATGAGCGTAAAAGCGATCAGCGAAGCGGACGATTTTCGCGATTCCAAAGCCGCAAACATAAAGGAAAAAATCGAGGAAATTACAAACGGAATTATTTATAATAAGCGGACGAACGGGGGTTACGAGGCTGTTTTTGCCTCTGCCGTAGAGGGGAGGCTGGTACTACCCGACACGTATAACGGTCAGGCGGTGAAAAAAATCAGTAAAGCTCACGCTTATACAATACTACATGAGAAGTTGACCTCCGTGCGTTTTCCGAAGCATTTAACGGAAATCGGCACGAATTTTTTTTTCTTGTCAAAGCTTCTTACGGAAGTTGCGCTGCCCGACGGGTTGACGACGATCGAGGACGGGGCGTTTGGTGGAACAGATAGATTAAACAATGTCGTACTGCCTACGAAGCTTACTGTAATCGGCGAGGATGCGTTTGACCGATGCGGGATAGAAAATCTTTTCGTGCCGAAAAGCGTAAAGGAAATGGGGAGTGCGTTTGCCGGGTGTGAAAATTTAAAAACGGTGACGTTTGAACAAGGGAGCAAGTTAAAAGAAATCGCGGAGACTACTTTTTGCGAGTGTGGAAGTTTAACGGAAATAGCGCTTCCCGAGGGCTTGCAAACGATCGGGGAGGCGGCGTTTCACTACTGTACGAATTTAGCTGAAATAGAACTTCCCGAAGCCTTACAAACGATAGAGTACGAGGCGTTTCAGCATTGCGAAAGGTTGACTACCTTGCATTTACCCAAGGGGGTGACGAATTTACAGGGAGGCGCGCTTTGCAATCCAGCGTTTACCGCGTTTACCGTCGCCGAGGACAATCCTGCGTATCAAGTGATCGACGGGAATATTTACAGTAAAGACGGAACGCAATTCGTGCAATATGCGATCGGGAAAACGGCGAGTGAATTTACCGTACCCAACGGGGTGACGAAGCTCGGCGATTACGCGTTTGCCTTGGCGGAAAATTTGTTGAGGATCAATTTGCCGCAAGGCTTGACGGAGATCGGGAACAGCGTATTTATCGGTTGCGCGATTACGGAGATCGAGCTGCCTTACGGCTTGACGACGATCGGGGAGTACGCGTTTGCTGATAAGAACATTAGTGGGCCAGGTGTTGTGTCAAATTTGACGAGTATCGTATTGCCTGACAGCGTAACCTCGTTTGGGAAAGAGGCGTTCTCGAACTCAAATCTAACTGAATTGATCCTCTCAAAAAACATCAAGGTGTTTAAAGCGTTTTCGCTCACTGGCTTGCGGGTTCCCGTTTTGGAATTGCCCGAGGGAGTGATGTTGGAACAGAATGCGTTTTTGTGGGCGTATATCCCAAAAGTGGTCATACCGAAAGACTTCAAAATGTATGAGGGCGACCTTTCGCTTTTTGCGGGCATAGGAGTATTTAACCCCGAGATCTTTTATAAGGGCACTTCGGAGGAATGGGAGGCGTTAAAAAGGAACGGAGTTTTTAACGAGAATACCTTTGTGTATAGTGGTGGCGCGTTCGGAGAAGAACCTGTGCGAATTCCCCTCACGATCTATTTTTACAGCGAAACCGAACCGACGGAGGAGGGGAATTTCTGGCGCTACGTGGACGGCGTTCCCACCCCGTGGGGCGAAGAGTAAAATAATACGAAAGAATAAAAAAGGAGGATTTTATGAAAAAGAGTACGATCATAAGATATCTAAGTATGGCGGCGTGTGCCGCTGTGATTGTGGGCGTAATGACGGCGTGCGGCGAGCAGCCCACGCCACCTAACGGCGGCACGGGAAGCTATTCCTCTTCCTTGGGCGGAGGAAGCTCGCCTGCGGGCAATCCTACGGACGGGAGCAGTAGCTCGCCGTCGGATTATACAGGCGTAAGAACGGAACTTACTGCGCCCGAAAATTTATATCTTTCGTTCGACGTCGTTAAAGAGAACGGAAAATTGCAAACGGATTACATAATGACTTGGGAGCCTGTGGAAAACGCAAGCGGGTATAGGATCAGCTTGGGTGGAAATAACGTAGGTGAAACGACGGAGGCGAGATACGATTTAACCGACCGTCTAACGCTTGACGGGCTGACGACGGTGGGCGTAATTGCGATCGGGAAAGAGGCTTATTCGGATTCCCAAAAGAGCGTTTTAGAGTGTAAGGCAGAGGCCGTATTTAGCGGTTTGGAGTATTACGAAACGTTGGAAGAGAGCATTTTGACCTATTGCAAAGCCGATAGAGTGCCGAAACGGCTGGTGTTGCCCGATACCTATTGCGGGAAAAGCGTGACGGGAATAGACGATTACGCATTCGGGCGAAAGGCAACGGCGAAAAGTTCCGTTGGCGGGCAGCTTGGCGCGCCAGGGCAAAACGACCGCGTTGCGTTGGTGGAAAGTATTCGTTTGCCGAGAACTTTACAGACAATCGGCGAGGAGGCTTTTTATCAATGCGTCGCATTAAAATCTTTTGATTTTCCCGACGGGTTGCAAACGATTGCCGACGGCGCGTTTTACGGCTGTACGGGATTGAAAACGGTTGGGCTTCCCGAAAGTGTGCAAACGCTTGGGAAAAAGGCGTTTTATAACTGTACGGGGCTTGAAAGGGTTGAGATATTTGCGGCTTTACAAACGGTTGAGGAAACAACTTTTTATGGTTGCAAGAGTTTGAAGACGGTGGTATTGTCCGACGGTATACAGACGATCGGCGAATATGCTTTTCGTTCATGCACCGCGCTGACGGAAATCGTTTTTCCTCAAAACTTACGTGAAATTAAAAGATGGGCGTTTTACGAATGTACGGGAATTGAAAGAATACAATTTCCTGAAAGTTTGCAGGTGGTTGGCAGTCGGGCTTTTAGTCAATGTACTGCTTTGGAGGAAGTCGTTTTACCGAATGGCTTGCAAAGGATTGAGGAGTACGCATTTGGTGAAAGTAAGATAAAAAGCCTAGTGGTTCCCGCGTCTTTACAGGAATGGAATCGTGGCTTTGGATCATGCGAAGCGTTGGAAACGGTGACTATTTCGGAGGGGATTACGGAAATTCCGCAAGCTGCGTTTACTGGCTGTACGAGTTTAAATAAGGTTGTTTGGCCCTCTTCGTTGACGGTGATCGGCGAACACGCTTTCATGGGTTGCGGTTTTACGGAAATTGAGTGGCCGAGTGGCGTTACCGATCTAAAAGGCTTTACGTATTGTGATGGCTTGATAGAGATTACGGTGCCGAATACGGTGACGCAGGTGTCGTTTTCTGGTTGCAAAAATTTGGAAAAAGTGACTTTTGAAAGCGGCTCTACTGTGGAAAGCGTTGATTTTTCAGGCTGCTTAAAATTGAAAAATATTGAGCTTCCCGAGACGGTTACGGCGGTGAATTTAAGCTGGACGGGGGTAGAAGAAATCGTTCTTCCCGAATCTTTTACGAAAATAAACGATACCTTCTCCAACTGCGAAAATCTTAAAAGGGTTGTTCTTTCCGATAAGGTTACGGAAATCGGCGAGTACGCTTTTGAAAGCTGTCCGAAGCTTACCGAAATCGAGTTGCCTGCTACGTTGACGGCGATAGGCGCGTTTGCATTTGCCGATTCGGGGTTGGAAAAGGTGGAGCTTCCTGCCGCGCTTGAAAAGATCGGCATGGGTGCGTTTGGCGGTACGCAGCTGAAAACGGTGACGGTTCCCAAGGGTGTCGTGGAAATCGGCGAGGATGCTTTTCGCTGTCTAACTTTGGGGGAGATCAACGTAGAAGCGGGGAATATTGCATATCAGTCGATAGACGGAAATTTATATACGGCCGACGGAAAAACATTTTTGCAATATGCGTTGGGGAAAACGGAAAAAGAGTTTGTTCTTCCTGCGGGAGTGGAAACGGTAGAAAAGTATTCGTTCATGGGGTGTGCGCTTGAAAAAATCGTATTATCCGAGGGAGTAAAGACGATCGGGGATTTTGCATTTTACGCTTGCGCGAACTTAAAAGAGCTTATTTTACCCGAGGGTCTTGAAAGTATCGGCGTTTCCATTATTGACGAAAACGGCGTGATGAAATCGTTGGTGGTACCCAAGTCTTTGACGGAGTTGAGGGAAAGTTCGTTTTGTCGCTACGCGGGTGCGATTTATTACGCAGGCACGGCAAGCGAATGGATGTTGCTCAAAAATAGTACCGCTGCGGCGGCATTTGCTACCGTTTATTATTACAGCGAGGAAGAGCCGAGTTTTAAAGGAAATACATGGCGCTACGTGGACGGCGTGCCGACGGTGTGGGGAGAAGAGTGAAATCACGCGCTTGAAAAGCGCAATTTAAGAAAATCGAAAATTTCAATTTACTAAAAAACAGGCTTTGCGCCTGTTTTTTGTCGCTTTTCTTCATTTTTAATTGAACAAATAGAAAAAAAATTTGCAAAAGGCGTTAAAATAGCTTGCAAATGCTTGCCCTTTGTGGTAAAATGATATAGCTAAAAATTCACACTCGATCACTATGCGTAATCCGTGTCCGTAAATTTTTTCATGCGGATAAGTTACGAGCCTAACATGGTGCGAGGAGGAACAAACGGAGGTATGAATTATGGCAGTTATTACTATGAAGCAGCTCTTGGAAGCAGGCGTTCACTTCGGTCATCAGACGAGAAAGTGGAACCCGAAAATGAAGAAGTACATCTTCGCGGCAAGAAACGACATTCACATCATTGACTTGCAGCTCACCGCAGGCTTGATTGAAGAAGCGTATTCTTTCGTATGCGACAGCGTAAAAGCAGGTAAGACCGTGCTTTTCGTCGGTACGAAGAAACAGGCGCAGGAAGCGATTAAGGAAGAAGCGGAAAGATGCGGTCAGTTCTACGTGAACTCCCGTTGGCTCGGCGGTTGTCTTACCAACTTTAAGACCATGAGAAGCCGCGTCGAAAGACTTGAAAAGCTTGAAGCTATGGAAGCGAATGGCGAATTCGATCTTCTTCCCAAGAAAGAAGTTATGCTTCTGAAAAAGGAAATGGACAAATTACAAGCCAACCTTGGCGGTATCAAGAAGATGAAGGCTATGCCCGGCGTTATGTTCGTGGTTGACCCCCACAACGAAGATATTGCCATCAAGGAAGCGAAGAAACTTGGCATCAAGATCGTTGCGATCACCGATACCAACTGCGATCCCGACGAGATTGACTACGTGATCCCCGGCAACGACGACGCGATCCGTGCAATCAAGCTCATTTCGTCCGTTATCGCGAACGCTGTTATCGAGGCAAATCAGGGTGCGGAAGCGCTTGTGACCGTTGCCGAAGACGTGGCGGAAGAAACGCCCGTTTCTATTGAAGAAGTCGTAGCAGCGGCCGAAGAAAACGCGTAAGCTTTTCGCTAAAACAAAATACGACAATAAAGGAGAGAAATATTATGGCTATTACGGCTCAGGACGTTAAAGAACTCCGCGACAGAACGGGCGCGGGCATGATGGACTGCAAAAAGGCGCTTACCGACGCGAACGGCGATATGGAAAAAGCGGCTGACCTTTTGAGAGAAAGAGGGATCGCGAAGGCGGCGAAGAAAGCTTCCCGTATCGCGGCAGAGGGGATTGTTTATTGCTATATCGACGGCAAAGCAGGCGTGCTTGTAGAGCTTAACTGCGAATCCGACTTCGTTGCAACCAACCCTCAATTCTCCGAAATTGCGGAAGAAATTTCCAAAGTTATTCTTTCTTCGGGTGTTAGCACCGTAGAAGAATTGCTTGCGGTGAATACGAAGGACAGTACCGTTGAGGACTACCTGAAAGGAAAGATCGCGATTATCGGTGAAAAGATCGCCGTTAGAAGATTTACCGTATACAAGACGGAAGGCTTTATCGAAAGCTACGTACACCTTGGCGGCAAGCTTGGCGTTATGCTTGAAATGACGGGCGAGGCGACGGAAGCGGCGAAGGAAGCGGCGCACGACGTTGCGTTGCAGGTTGCGTTCTCCAAACCGGTATACGTGACGAAAGACGAAGTGGATCCCGCTGTCATTGAAAAGGAAAAGGAAGTGCTGAAACAGCAGGCAATGAACGAGGGCAAGCCCGAGGCGATTGCCGAAAAGATGGTAATGGGTAGAATTAAGAAATTCTACGAGGAAAACTGTCTTGTAGAACAGGCGTTCATTAAAGACGATTCCAAGAAAGTAAGCGACATTTTGAAAGCGGGCAACACCGCAATCAAGAGCCTCGTATTCTACGTGATGGGCGAAGGGCTTGAAAAGAAGAGCGAAGACCTCAGCGAAGAAGTTGCGAAGCAGGTTGCTTCCATGAAAAACTAAGTATAAGACAACCAAGAACCACCCGTACAGGTACGCCTGCACGGGTGAGTTTTTTATAAAAGTGAATTGCGCCGTTCGTGGTGTGAAAAAACAACAAAAAAACTTTTAATTTTCCTTGACTTTTTTTGTAAATAGTATAGCTTTCTTTCGCAAAATATGGTATAATAGATAAAATAGAATTTTGCGGGCTTTTTTCGACGCGAAAAATTTTACTAACGGAGGAAAGAAAATGCAGCCTAAGTATAAGAGAGTCCTTTTGAAGCTTTCGGGGGAGGCACTTGCCGGTGATCAGCATTTCGGACTTAATCACGAAGTGATTGCAGGGGTCGTAGAGCAGATTGTGGAAATCCACAATATGGGCGTGGAAGTAGGGCTTGTAATCGGCGGCGGGAATTTTTGGCGCGGACGGCAGGGTACGAATATGGATCGCACTACCGCAGACCATATGGGTATGCTTGCAACCGTTATGAATTCGCTTGCTATGATGGACGCGATCGAACAGCGCGGGGTGCCCGTGCGTATCCAAACGGCGCTGGATATGATCTCCCTTGCAGAGCCGTTTATTCTTAGAAAAGCGCTTAGGCATTTTGAAATGGGGCGTATCGTCATTTTTGCTTGCGGTACGGGTAATCCTTACTGCTCGACGGATACGGCGGCGGCGCTTCGGGCGTGCGAAATCGACGCGGATATGTTGCTGATGGCGAAAAACGTGGACGGCATTTACGATTCCGACCCTAAAACGAATCCCTTTGCCAAGAAATACGAGTCGCTTAAATACGCGGATATTCTCAATCGCGGCTTAAAGGTGATTGACTTTACGGCGGCGACTATGTGTATGGAAAACAACGTGCCTACGCTTGCGTTCGGGCTGAATGAAGAAAACGCGATCGTTCGCGCGGTGTGCGGCGAAGAGGGCCTCGGCACTATTATTTCAGTATAAAAATACCTTATCGGAGGATAGAAAAATGATTGAAAACGAAAAAGTAGAAGAATTGATGTTTGAGCTGGAAGAAAGAGCGGAAAAGACGCTCAACGCCTTAGAAAACGAATATCTCGGGATCCGCGCGGGGCGCGCAAATCCCCGTATTCTCGACCGTATCGAGGTAGAGGCGTACGGCGGCATGAGCAAGCTTGTCGAGCTTGGCAACGTGGCGGCTTTGGACGCGCGCTGTTTACAGATCAATCTTTGGGATAAATCCCTCTTAAAGGCTGTGGAAAAGGCGATTTTGAACTCGAATATCGGCATCACGCCCACCAACGACGGGCAGGTGATCAGACTTGTTTTCCCCGTGATGACGGAGGAGAGAAGAAAGGAGCTTGTCAAGCAGATCAAGAAGCTTGGCGAGGAGGCAAAGGTAGCGGTGAGAAATCAGCGTCGTGACGCAATGGACGTTTTGAAAAAGATGAAAACGGCAAAAGAGCTGTCCGAGGACATGATTGCGGATTGCGAATCGGAAGTAGAAAAGGCCGTTTCCGCGACCATGGGGAAGCTGGAAGCGATCGTTGCGGCAAAAGAAAAAGAATTGATGTCCATTTGATATGGTTAAGAAAATAACGCGAGTTCCCAAGCACGTCGCTATCATTATGGACGGCAACGGGCGTTGGGCAAAAAGCCGTATGATGCCTCGCTCCTACGGGCACAGACAGGGTATGCACCGCATGATCGGGCTGATGGAGCACGCTTATGATTTGGGCGTGGACTATATTACCGTATACGCCCTTTCGACGGAAAATTTGAAACGTCCGAAAGAGGAGCTTGACGGATTATTTACTCTACTTCGTGATCATTTTCTCGAATATATGCGTAAGGTTTGTGCGCGTGGGGTAAAATTAAAGGTGCTTGGCGACGTTTCCCTGCTCCCTGAGGACGTAAGAGAAATTATTCGTGAAGCGGAGGCGGAAACGGCGGGCTTTTCGGGAAAAGGGCTGAATATTGCACTTGCTTACGGTGCAAGAGAGGAGCTTGTCCGCGCGGCGAACGAGGCTGTGAAAAAGGGTGAGCCGCTCACGGAAGAGAGCTTGTCCGCAGCCCTGTATACGGGCGGTCAACCCGACCCCGACTTGATCATTAGGACGGGGAAAGAGAAACGGCTGTCTAACTTTTTACTCTATCAGGCGGCGTATGCCGAGCTGTACTTTTCGGATAAAATGTTCCCTGAGTTTTCCGACGCCGATCTTGAAAAGGCGTTCGTCGATTACGCGAAGCGTGCGCGGCGGTTTGGAAAAACGGACGAACAATGCAAAGCGGAGGACTGAAAATAAGTCATGAAAAACCGAGTGATCTCAGGCACCTTATACGTGGCGGTGCTCCTCGCATTTTTCTTAGCGAAAATATTTATTCCGCACGGCGACCTTATCTTTGACGCGCTCATTTATGCGTTTGCCGTGATCGGTACCTTTGAAATGGTGCGCGCAATGGGCAAGGGGCTGGCTCGGACGGAAAAGACGATCGTCTTTTGTTTTTCTGCCGTTTGTATCCCTGCCTGTGCGGTTAGCGAATATCTCTTCGGCTACGGGATCCACGTAACGGCGGTGTGTTTCTTTGCGCTTGCGATCGTGTTGCTCTCCTTGCTTGTCTTTAAAAACGAGGAGTCGTCGCTGGAAAATATCGGCACGGCGTTCGTGTCGGCGGTGTATCCTACGCTGTTGCTCTGTTTGTTGGTGCTCGCCAACCATTTCGGCGAAAACCCTATCATGGACGAAAAGTATATTAGCGGCGCTACCGACCTGCAAGCCATGAAATTCGATTCCAAGCTTGCGATTTTGTTCATCTTCTTCATCTCGCCTATTTCCGACGCGGCGGCGTTCTTTACAGGGCTTTCGCTCAAAAAGAAATTCCCCAAAAAGCTTGCACCCAAGCTTAGCCCCAACAAGACGGTGGTGGGATTTGTCGGCGGGCTGATAGGCGGCATGATCGGCGGAGCAATCATTTATTTCGTCTACAACGCAATTTACGGCGATTTTACGCATATGTATATATGGTTGCCTGTGTACGTTGCGGTGGGGCTGTTTGCGTCGCTCGCAACGGCGTTCGGGGATTTAGTGGAAAGCTGTATTAAACGGCAGCGTGGCTTGAAAGATATGGGCGATTTGATGCCCGGGCACGGCGGGATTTTGGACCGTATCGACGGTACCCTGTTTGCCACCGTCGCCGTGTACGTTTCTTTCACTTTGATTGCGTTAATTGCTATCTAAATACCATTTACCAAAGAAAAAGTACCTGCGTGCGTGGGTACTTTTTGCGAAAAAGGAAGAATATGAAAACTATTTCACTTATCGGCAGTACCGGCTCGATCGGCAGACAAGTTTGTTCGGTTGCGGCGCGCTATCCCGACCGCTTTCAAATTGTTGCGCTCGTCGCAAATTCTTCGAAAGAGCTGTTTTTGGAGCAGGTGGAGGTATTTCGCCCTAAATATGCCGTTCTCGTAGACGAGCGGGCGGGCGAGGCTGTCAGGGCAAAAATCCCCCAAGGCGTAAAATTTGCCGTAGGGAAAGAGGCGGCACTTGACGCGGTGGGCTACGGCGAGGTTGCCATGATCGCGGCGACGGGGTTTGCAGGGCTTGCCTATTCCTTGCGCGCAATTGAAGAAAAAAAGGCGATCGCTCTTGCCAACAAGGAAACGCTTGTTTGCGGCGGGGAGCTTGTAATGAACGGTATCAAGGGGGCAGGGTTGGATCTAATGCCTGTTGACAGCGAACATTCGGCGCTTTGGCAAGCGTTATCGTTTCGTAAAAACGCCCCTTTCCGTAGGCTAATCATTACGGCGAGCGGCGGTCCCTTTTACGGAAAAACGCGAGCAGAGCTGGAAAGAGTGACTCCTGAAAGCGCGCTCAAACACCCGACTTGGCAAATGGGCGCGAAGATCACGATTGACAGCGCGACCTTGCTCAATAAGGGCTTTGAGGTGATTGAGGCGAAATGGCTGTACGACGCGCCGCTTTCCAAGATTCATGCCGTCGTACATCCCGAGAGCATTATCCATTCTATCGTCGAATTCGAGGACATGGGGGCGCTCGCGCAGATGAGCTATCCGTCCATGGAGCTACCTATTCAGCTCGCGCTTACCTATCCAAACCGTTTGGATTGCGGGTTAAAACCGCTCGATTTAGAGCAGCTCGGGGCGGTGACGTTTAAGCCCTTGAAACGGGAGGACTTTCCGTGTTTTGATTTGGCGTTAAAAGCGGCGGAGCTTGGCGATAATTATCCTTGCGCCCTCAACGGCGCGGGCGAGGTGGCGGTGCGCGCCTTCCTTGATAAAAAAATTTCTTTCCTTGCGATCGCCGACGTAATAGGAGAAGCACTTTTTAAAACGGGGCGGGAAAAGCCCGACGCGTACGAAGTTCTTCTTGATACCGACGCGCGCGCAAGAGCGTACGCAAACGAAATTATTCTTAAAATGAGGAGATCGGATTGAATACTTTATTAGCTTTTGCAGACGTAATGAGAATGGTGGGCGGGGTCGTGATTGCGATCGTGATTTTGCTTGTGATGATCACCGTACACGAATTTGGACATTACGTGGCGGGAAAAATTCTCGGCTTTAAAATTAACGAATTTTCGATAGGCTTTGGACCTGCGATCTTGAAAAAGCGTAGCAAAAAGACAGGCGAGTTATTTGCCGTGCGCGTCGTGCCGCTCGGCGGGTACTGTGCCTTTGACGGCGAGGACTACGAGGAAGAAACGGAAACGCCTGCGAATGTGCAGGAGGAGCCTTTTGAAGAAACTCGTCGCGACCCTGCCCCCGTGCAAACGGAAACGGTCGAGGAGAAGAAGGAGGAGGAATATCCTGAGCCGAAGGGGGAAAAATTTAACGATCAGCCGCCTTGGAAACGGATAATCGTTCTCGTGGCGGGCGCGCTTATGAATTATTTTCTCGCGCTTATTCTGCTCCTGATTATGGTGGGAACGTACGGCGTGCCTATGTGTATCGCCCTGCCTGTGGGGTATCAAAGCGGCGACGACGTGCCGCACGCTGCGTGGGAAACAGAAACGCTTTCTTATCGGGATATTTTGGTCAGCGTGAACGGCGTGGAGATCGACATGATCACCGACTGTATCGACGCGCTGCAAGGCAAAAAAGAGGGTGAAAGCGTACCTGCCCGCGTGCTTCGTAGAAAAGATGACGGTTATTGGCACGAAAAAGAGGTAATTCTTACCCTGGCGGCAAACGGCGATTTTGAAAATATGGCCGACGTCGAAACGCTGAAAAAAGCAATGGGGATAGAAATCTTCACGACGACCGTACAAAGAGATTTTTGGCATACGGTGGGCGGGGCGTTTGAATATTCCTTTGAAATGGGCACTTCGGTATTGCGTTCGCTTGGGGAGCTTGTGACGGGCAAACTGGGCGCGGACGCCGTGGGTGGGCCGGTAACGACGATCACGGTGACGGCGCAAGCCGCGACGGCAAGCCCGTTCTCCCTCCTTTATATCGCCTCCTTTATCGGGGTCAACCTCGCCGTCTTCAATCTATTGCCCGTGCCCGCGCTCGACGGCTGTAAGGTGATTTTCTGCATAATCGAGTGGATACGGAAAAAACCTATCAACCGTAAGGTGGAAACGATCATTCATTTCGTTGGGATTGTTGCGCTGTTTGCCTTTGCAATCCTCGTCGATCTGTTGCATTTATTTGCTTAAAAAAATTTTTAGGTGTCAAGTAAAAATGCTTGACACCATTATTTTTATCGTGTATAATAAGAGGGTAAGCTGAGGAGGTAGGGTATGAAAGACGACTTAAAATTTTTCCGTCTTTGGGATTTATATTCTCCGTTGCTTACCGAAAAGCAGCGAGAAATGACCGACCTGTATTTCAATTACGATCTGTCGCTCGGCGAAATTGCGGAGCAGAAAGGAATTTCTCGACAGAGCGTTTCCGACTGTCTTGCAAAAAGCCGTAAACAACTTGTTGAATACGACGAAAAGCTGAAATTCGACGAATTACTTACAAAAGGCGATCGGGCGTTTTCCGCGTATATGACGCAGGTGAACCGCTGGATTGAGGCGCAGGGCGAGCCTCTCAGCGAAGGGGTAAGGGAGCTGAAAACGCTCCTTGCAAAAACGCTGGAAGATTGCGGCGTGGAAGTGATAGAGCAATAAAAGGAGAGGGGCATGGCTTTATTCGGTTCGTTATCCGAACGGTTAAATCATATATTTTCCAAGCTCACCAAGCGGGGCAAGCTGACGGAGCTTGAAATTCGCGGCGCAATGCGCGAGGTGCGCGTGGCGCTTTTGGAGGCAGACGTCAATTTAAAGGTTGCCAAGCAATTTATCGCAGAGGTTTCCGAAAAGGCGGTGGGACAAGAGATCCTTTCGTCGCTCAATCCCGCGCAGCAGGTGATCAAAATCATCAATGAAGAGCTGATTGCGCTTATGGGTGCGAAAAATTCTAAGTTGGAGGTTTCCTCCAAGCTCCCTACCGTGATCATGATGTGCGGCTTGCAGGGCGCGGGAAAAACGACCCTTTGCGGCAAGCTTGCAACGTTACTGAAAAAGCAGGGCAAAAAGCCCTTGCTTGTGGCGGGCGATATTTACCGTCCCGCGGCGATTACGCAGCTGCAAGTCGTGGGCAAGAACGCGCAGGTAGAGGTGTTTGAAAAGGGAACGCAAAATCCCGTAAAAACAGCCAAACAGGCGATCGAGTACGCCCGTAGCATGAATTACGATACGGTGATTTTGGATACCGCAGGACGGCTCCAAATCGACGAAACGCTCATGCAAGAGCTGGAAAATATCCGTAAAGAGGTGGAGGTGAGCGAAACCCTGCTTGTCGTAGACGCCATGACGGGGCAGGAGGCGGTGAACGTCGCTGAAACCTTTAATTCCCGTTTGGAGATCACGGGCGTGGTGCTTACCAAGCTTGACGGCGATACGCGCGGCGGCGCCTGTCTTTCCATTAAGGCGGTGACGGGCAAGCCGATTAAGTTTGTCGGCGTCGGTGAAAAGCTGACCGACCTCGAACCTTTTTATCCCGACCGTATGGCGTCGAGAATTCTTGGCATGGGCGACGTGCTTTCGCTCATTGAAAAGGCACAGCAGGCGATCACCGAAGAGGACGCTTTGAAAATGCAAAAAAAGATGAAAGAAAATTCTTTCACTTTGAGCGATTATTTAGAGCAGTTCGCTATGATGAAAAAAATGGGTGGCGCACAGGCAATGCTCTCCATGCTGCCCGGGGCGGGTAAGCTGAAAATCGGCGAGGACGGGATTGACGAAAAGCGGATCGAGCGGACGAAAGCGATTATTCTTTCCATGACTCCTACGGAGCGCGAAACGCCGTCCATTATCGACAGTAAGCGAAAGAAACGGATCGCGGCTGGTTCGGGAACGAGCGTACAGGAGATCAATCAGCTTTTAAAGCAGTTCGAGCAGACGAAGATGCTGATGAAACAGTTGAAAGGGAATAAGGGGCGTTTCCGTTTGCCCTTCTAAAAAACGATTTATACGCGGCGTAATGCGGCGTCGAGCTTGCCTTTTTCTTGGTCGTGTACGCTAAGTACACTCTCTGCGAAAAAGCCTCGCTCTCCTTGCCTTGCTTGCGTCTAAACCGTTTTGGATACGCGGCGCAATGCGGCGTCGAGCTTACGTTTTTCTTGGTCGTGTACGCCAAGTACACTCTCTGCGAGAAAGCCTCGCTCTCCTTGCCTTGCTTGCGTCTAAACCGTTTTGGATTTGCGGCGCAATGCGGCGTCGAGCTTGCGTTTTTCTTGGTCGTGTACGCCAAGTACACTCTCTGCGAAAAAGCCGCGCTCTCCTTGCCTTGCTTGCGTCTAAACCGTTTTAGATTTGCGGCGCAATGAACTAAAAATCAACGGCGAAAGCCGATTGAAAATAAAGAAAAAAATATTTAAAGATACTTTGGAGGTATGAATTATGGTAAAAATGAGACTTTTCAGAATGGGCGACAAGAAGAACCCTATCTATCGTGTTGTAGTTGCGGATAGCAGAAAGGCAATGCACGGCGAATACATTGAATGTATCGGCCACTATGCACCCGCTGCAAACCCCGTAGAGGTTTCCATTGACGTAGAGCTTGCAAAGGCTTGGATCGCAAAGGGTGCTCAGCCCACCGAAACGGTGAAGAACCTGCTTGTGAATGCGGGCGCAATGGAAAAGAGCAGCAAGCTCAGCCCTGCAAAGACGAAAGCGAAAAAGTCCAGCAAATAATTTTTTCGGAGAAAAGCCGTTATGTTGGATTTGATCAAATATATCGTCAATCAGTTTGCCGAGGATAAAGAAAATATCGAATACGACGTAAAAGAAAAGGAGCGTGTGATCGAAGTGACGGTCACTCTCCCCTCGTCCGATATGGGAAAGGTAATCGGGAAACAGGGCAAAATTGCGAAAGCAATGCGGACGCTCGTGCACGCCGCAACGCCTAGAAACAGCAAGAGATACGTTGTTGAAATCCGCGAAAAGGGTGGCGACGTCGTAGACTCGGACGCCGAATAAGGCTGAATGAAAAGGCTTTCTTTGCTTGAAAGCCTTTTTTTGACCATGGAGAGTGTGTAATGGAACGACTTGTGATCGGTGAGGTTTTGAAACCGCAGGGGATCCGCGGAGAGATCAAGGTGAAAACGTACACGGACTCCCCCGAGGACGTGAAAGCGTTTGGGAACGTGTATATCGACGGTGTGGCATATAAAATTCTTTCCTTTCGCGTGGACGGAAACGGCGCGGCCTATTTGGGGCTTCGCGGCGTGCCCGATCGTAACGCGGCAGAGCTTTTGCGCGGCAAAAAACTGGAAGGGGAACGGGAGGACGCGCCTACCTTAGAAGAGGGACAGTACTATATCGTGGATATGCTTGGTCTTACTTGCGTAAGCGAGGAGGGCGAGGTGCTTGGCGTTTTGAAAAATATCGTCAATTTGTCCTCGGATATTTACACCCTTGAAAAAAACGGAAAGGAAATTTTATTCCCCGCTGTGAACGGCGTCGTTGTAAAAGTCGATCTTGCGGGCGGGAAGCTTGTCGTAAACAAAAAGAAATTCGACGAAGTAGCCGTCTATTAAAAATCCCCCGCGCAAAAGGCGCAGGGGAAAGAGTGTAGAGGAAAAAGGTTATTTTTTCATAAAGTTTTGCAGCCGTTCGAGCACTCGCGTTTTTGCAAGGACGGTCAAGACCGCAAGAGAGATAAGCATATCGAAGGGCAGATACAGACATTGATAAATGAAAGAGTAGATAAACGGTCCGCTCAAAGCCCAGTCGGGGAATTCCACCCAAATAGAGTTTTCCAAAAAGTAAATAGCGCCCGAAGCGAAGTGGAACAGAAAGCGGACGGCGTAAACGAGAAAAGTGCCCAACGCTATCTGCAAAACGGTGTTTTTTCCGAATTTTTTCGCAAGCCCCATTAAGCCGATCGAGGCGTAGGCGAGAGGATAGTCAAGGAAAAAGGTCATAGGCGTTAAAATCCACGGACCGGAAATAAAATTCAAAAGCCCGAAGATCGTGCCAGCCAAAAGCCCGTCCGCAAGCCCGTAGAAATAGGCGTAGACGAGCAAAGGCACCATGGACGCGAGGGTGACGGAGCCGCCGCTCGTGACGGGGGAAAACTTCACGTACGACAGGGCGAAAGAAAGCCCGACGGTTAGCCCCGCGAACGCGATCCGTTTCGCGTCGTAGTCTTTTTTGCCCTTGATGCAGATGAGGGCGATCACGACGAAAAGCACGGCTACGGCGACGATGGAAATGATCGTAACCGTTTTTGTCGCCGCGTCAGACACGGCGAGTAGGGAAGAAAGAAACATAAAATACCTCCTTTCCGTCGTAAAAAAATCCACTTTTTTCCGAGAAAAAAGTGGGTGTAAATAAGCAAATAACGGCAATCAACCGTTTTTGCTTGCGTCTTTCGCTCAAGTATTACCTTGCCGATTCAAGTGGTATAATCTCAGCCTTTATAGTATAGCACCCACGACGGAATAATTAAATTTTGTGAATTTATTATACTCTATCCTATTCGGTTTGTCAAGAAAAAATCAGTAAAAAGGGGAAAATTTTCATGCGTTACGATTTTTACGCGTATATGGACAGAATGAAATATAT
This sequence comes from Clostridia bacterium, assembly GCA_017463325.1. Lineage (GTDB taxonomy): Bacteria > Bacillota > Clostridia > Christensenellales > Borkfalkiaceae > Scatosoma. The sequence continues at coordinate 95,131 of JAFTPK010000006.1, read as the reverse complement.
CAAGCGTTGGCAGCTTATGCGCAGTCAACGCGAAGAAAATATTATGGAACAGTCGCAAGGGGTGGCTATGATTGCACACGCGCTCGCCGTCATTCGCAATAAAATTTTCGGCGGCTCGGTGAGCGTGGAAAAAACGGTGCTGTACGCTATGTATCACGAAACGAGCGAGGTGATCACGGGGGATCTGCCTACGCCCGTCAAGTATTATAATCACAGTATTCACGGCGCATATAAGGAGTTGGAGCGTGGGGCGGCGGAAAAGCTGACGCAGACCCTGCCGGAGGAATTAAAAGAGGAAATTGCTCCTTTCGTACTTGCGGACGAGGAGAGCGAGGAATATCAGCTTGTAAAGGCGGCGGATCGGTTTTCGGCGTATATCAAGTGCCTCGAAGAGCTTCGCAGCGGCAATAAAGAGTTTGCGAAAGCGAAAAAGAGCATTGAAAAGGATCTTCATTCCCGCAATATGCCCGAAGTGGAATACTTTTTTGAGAAATTTATTCCCTCTTTTTCCTTGGCTTTGGACGAGTTGGAAGTAATTTGAGGAAAATTATCACACGATTTTCAAGGAATATTAAAATTATAAACAAATAAAGAGCGTATAATATAGGTACTGATAAGAAAAAAGAAGGACTTTTTTATGAAAAAGAAGATCGGAATGACAATCGCGGCGACGCTTGCCGCGCTTTCAGTGTTCGCGTTTTCTGCTTGCAACGTTACGAGCGGAAACAACGCCTACGATATTGCCGTGGAGAACGGGTATCAAGGCACGCTTGCCGAATGGCTGAAAAGCTTGGAGGGCGTGGACGGAAAAGACGGAAAAGATCTTGATATTGAGGACGTTTACAATTCGGCTGTGAAGTACGGCTATGAGGGGACTTTCCTCGAATTTCTCAAAGAATACCTTTCCGTTGACGTGCAAGAGGACAACGACGTCAAACAAATTGCGCAAAATATTACTTCGGTGGTTAGCGTGGTTGCCAACTTTGAAAAGACGGTGAAGGGCGGCAGCATTTTCGGCGGTAGCCGTACGGAAACGGTGCAGTACTCGGCGGCGGGTAGCGGCGTGATCGTGCAGTTTGACAGAACGGAGGGCGACGCGTACGTCGTTACCAACTATCACGTCGTTTATGACAGCGAAAGCAATACCAAAACGGGAATTTCAAACGCAATCTATTTATATATGTACGGCGCGCTTGGCGCTGACGCTATTGAATCGACGTTCGTGGCAGGGTCTATGGACTACGATATCGCCATTTTGCGCGTAGAGGATAGCATGGAATTAAAGGGCAGTATCGCGACGGCAGCTGAGTTTGGTGACTCGAATACGGCGGCACTTGGAGAAAAGGTGTTCGTAATCGGGAACCCCGGCGGCGACGGAATTTCGGTGACGAGCGGCGTACTTTCCGTAGATTCGGAGTATATCGAAATGGAATCGAGCGACGGGTTGCGTACGGTGGAATACCGCGTAATGCGAACGGACGCGGCGATCAACCCCGGCAATTCGGGCGGTGCGCTCTTTAACGCCGAGGGAAAGCTGATCGGCATCACCAACGCGAAAAGTACGGAAACGGACGTTGACAACGTGGCGTATGCTCTTCCGATCACGCAAGTGAAATACGTCATGCAAAACGCCTTTGAAAACGGCGGTGCGGTGAAACGGGCAATGCTTGGCATCACCGTAGCGACAACGGATACGAGCTTGCAATTTGGTCAAGACGGCGAAATTGTTGTCGTGGAGGAGCTGACGGTTTACGAGACGCCGACGGTAGGTTCGGCGGCGTACGGGCAGTTGAAAGCGGGCGATATTCTTAAAAACGCGACGATCGACGGTGTAACGACGGAGCTTTCGCGGCGGTTTTATTTGATTGACCTCTTATTACAGGTGCGTTTAAACGATACCATCAAGCTGACGATCGAGCGTGACGGCACGGAAAAAGAAGTGGAGATCAAATTTGACAAAGAAAGTTATTTCACATTATATAAGTAAATGCAACGGCGTAACTTCGGTTACGCCGTTATGCTTGACAAATCGTTGTGGACATGGTATACTGATAGAAAGAAAAAACGAGGTAAACGGTTATGAGAACGGAGGAATTGATAGAAACCCTTTCGGGAATATCCAAAAACAATCCCGCGGAATTTGAAAGACTTCGCGCGGGGATTCCGCTGGGGGTGGATTCGTTCGGCGGCGTGGCGGTTTCGCACAGGGAAAATAAGATAGAACGCTATCACCATACCTGCGTCAGCGGAGCGTATAAAACGGAATTTATCAAACGCTTGGTGCTCTCCCTTGCTTGTCTTTACGAGCGTGGGGAGGCGGCGTTTTTGATCGTATCCCCCTTTCTTACTTACGGCGAGCTGATGAATTTAAAAAATGCGGACGTCACCGTGCCTTTTATCCGCGGCGGCGAGGATTTAAAGCAGGTGCTTGACTGTCTGCAAGGGCTTGTGCGGACGCGTGGGGAGGGTACGCCTGCGCCCAAGCTGTTCGTCGTGCTCGACGGCATAGAAACGCTGACGGAAGGGGACACCGCCCTCGTGAGCTATCGCCCTTTCCTCGATACGGTGGGAACGACGGGTATTGAAATTATTTCGGGGGTAGAACTGCAAAAGAGCGTGTTCGGCGGGTACCCCGGCGGGTTCGTCGGCGTAGGGAACTGCCTCGTGACGACGGACGCAGAGGGAACTGCCGATTTGACCTACGTCAATCTCGATACCTCTATGTCCTTGCCTAAAACCGTTTCTTACCCCTCTTTGCCGAGCGTTTCGGAAAGCATTGCGTTTTTCAACGGGATCGAATAATGATGTTATACCGTGTGGACGATTATCCCTATGAACGCATACCTGCCCCCCTGCTTGCTTGGTATGATCAAGAAAAACGCGACCTTGCGTGGCGCAAAAATTCCGACCCGTACCGTGTTTGGGTGTCGGAAATTATGTTGCAACAAACGCGCGTGGAGGCGGTGAAAGAGTATTATGACAGATTTATGCGCGCGCTTCCTACGGTTGAAGCGCTTGCGTCGGTGGACGAGGAAAAGCTGTTAAAGCTCTGGGAGGGGCTTGGATACTATTCTCGCGCAAGAAATTTACAAAAGGCGGCAAAGCTCGTTGTAGCGTCGGGCGGGTTTCCGTGTGAGCCGAAGGAACTTGAAAAGCTGCCCGGGATCGGCGGGTATACGGCGGGGGCGATTGCGTCGATCGCGTTTGGAAAACGGACGCCTGCCGTGGACGGAAACGTCTTTCGAGTACTTTCCAGATTGACGGAAAATCCGACGGTGATCAGCGAACCGAAATATAGGGCGTATTTGGAGGAAAAGCTTGGGGAAATTTATCCCGAAGAAGGGAAGAGATGCTCGGATTTTACCCAAAGCTTAATGGAGCTTGGCGCGCTTGTGTGTAAGCCGACCTCGCCCGATTGCGAGGTGTGCCCGCTTTCTTCCGTTTGCCGCGTTAGGGTAAGCGGGCGGCAGGGAGAATTTCCCGTGTTGCCCGAGAAAAAAGCAAAGCGGGAAGAAAAGTTGTTCGTCTTTTTGCTTGTTAAAAACGGCGGGGTGTACGTGGAAAAACGAACGAGCGGACTGTTGAAAGGTATGTACGGCTTTCCCACCGCGCAAAAAGAGGGAAGAAGTGCGGAGGAAATTTTAAAAGAGTGGGGCGTGTCCGCGTTCACGAAGAAAAAAGAGGGGCGTTTCACTCATATTTTTACCCACGTGAAATGGGAGATGGAATGTCTTGTGTTCGAGGTGAGCGACGCGCCGTTTCTATGGGTTTCGGGAGAGGCGCTTGAACGGGAGGTTTCTTTACCGACAGCCTTTAAGCAATGTGTGAGAATGTTGCCATGAAAGAGAAATTATGTTTTGAAATGGTACCCGAGAGCTGTTGGCGGGCAAATCTTCGTAGCGCGCTTGCCCCCGAGGACTGGGATAAGGTGCGTAAGACCGCGTATGCGGCGAACGGGCACCGATGCTACTTTTGTGGCGCGCAAGGTAGGTTGGAGGCGCACGAGCGTTGGTCTTACGACGAAAACAACGCCGTACAAAAATTAGAAGGGGTAGTGGCGCTTTGTTCGCGCTGTCACGAGGTCGTCCATATCGGTAGGACGTACGCCGTAGGCCGAGGCGACGAGGCTATGGAGCAGTTTATGAGGGTCAACGGCTGTACGCAAAGCGAGTACCACGAGGCGCTTGGGAAAGCGAACGAGGAGTATTTGCGGCGAAATAAGATCGAGAACTGGTCGATCGACTTAACTTGGTTGAAAGAGCGGGGGATTACGCCGCTTGTGAAAATTTTTTATTAAATGCAAATAAAAGGAGAGAAAAAAATGAAAGTTTTATTAGTCAACGGTAGCCCGCACGAAAAGGGCTGTACTTACACGGCGCTTGCGGAAGTGGAAAAGGCGTTGAACGCAAACGGGATCGACACGGAGATCGTATGGCTCGGCAGTAAAGCCATCGAAGGCTGTCGCGGTTGCAGGGCGTGCAGTAAGCTTTGGAAATGCGTAATCGACGATCAGGTGAACGAGTTTATGGAAAAGGCGGCCTTGGCAGACGGATACGTGTTCGGCTCGCCCGTGCATTATGCGTCGGCGGGCGGCGCCCTCGTTTCCTTTATGGATAGACTGTTTTACAGCAGTTCGAGAAAGCTTGCCTACAAGCCTGCGGCTTGCGTAGTAAGTTGCAGAAGAGGGGGCGCGAGTGCGACTTTCGACGTGCTCAATAAGTATTTCACCATCAATAATATGCCCGTGGTGTCCTCTAACTACTGGAACGAAATTCACGGCAATACGGCAGAGGAAGCGGCACAGGACGTCGAGGGGATCCAGACCATGCGGGTGCTCGGGAATAATATGGCGTGGCTGCTTAAATGTATTGAAGCAGGGAAAGCGGCGGGCGTAGAGCCGCAAAAGGAAAAAAAGGTACTTACGAATTTTATCAGATAATTTTGTGAAATTTTTTACAAAATTCGACTGTTTTCGCTTGACAAATCGGTGAAGTGGGTGTACTATATTAGACGCGATTAGGGGAAATGAAATACAAGAGAAAGGAAATTTGTACCATGAAAACGCGTTTAAAAAAGGCGGCGCTATTGTTTCTGTTTTGTAGTTTCGCCATTGTAGGTGCCCTGTTTTTTGCAAGGGAAAGTCAATCGTTTTCCGTGCAAAGCGTAAGCAAGGCCGACTGGAACGGACAAAGCTATTACGGCAGTTCGTTCACCGTAAGTGATTTTGCTTAAAACGAAAGCCTCGACGGGATTTTCCGTCGAGGCTTTCGTTTTAGGTGATTTTATACGTAGGGGTGTTCGCCGCGAATGACGGCAAAGCAGTTTTCGTTTTCCGATTTGATCTTCTCCGCGACGGCCTTGACCGCTTGTTCGAGAGGCATTTTGCAGTCGGCGGGCACGAGTAGATCAAAGATAAGGTTGGTGTTTTTTTCGCCTTGCGTCATACGGAAATCGTGAATGGAAAAGCTGGGGTCGATCGCCGTGGCGCACCGCTCGGCAAAGCAACGCATAGCTTGCACCTTTTCGTTGCCCGTTTCCAAAGGATCGAGGTGAATGGTGACGATACAGCGAAAATGCTCGAACATATCCCGCTCGATTTTGTCAATCACCTCGTGTGCGTAATTGATGTTTTGGTTGGAGGGGATCTCAGCGTGGAAAGAAACGATTTTTCTCCCCGGGCCGTAGTCGTGTACCATGACGTCGTGGATCCCGAGCACCTCTTTATACCCCTTGACGAATTCGTGGATTTCGCGTACGAACGTGGGGTCGGGTGGGGAGCCAAGCAAAAGGTCAATGGTTTCTTTTGCCGCTTTAAAGCCTGTGAATAGGATAAAGCAGGCGACGAGGACGCCGACGATCCCGTCGAGGGGAAAGCCCGCAAAGAGGCTGTATTTTGCGCAAATCGCCGTGAAGAGAACGAGGGAGGTGGCAACGCAATCGGAAATGCTGTCAAGCGCAGCCGAGGAAAGCGCGGAGGAGGAAATAGTTTTTCCCATTTTTCGATAAAAGAAGAAGAGCCAAAGCTTGATGAAAATCGCTACGCCAAGGACGATTAAGGTAAGGGCGTCCGCGCGAACGGGCGCGGGAGAGAAAATTCTTTCCACGGAGGAAATGAGCAGCTCTGCACCGACGAAAAGAATAATGACGTCTACGATAAAGCCCGAAATATACTCAAACCTGCCGTGTCCCAAGGGGTGTTCTTTATCGACGGGTTTTCCCGCAAGGCGAAAGCCGAGGAGGGTAACGAGGGCGCCGCCTGCGTCGGTGACGTTGTTAAAAGCGTCGGCGATAATTGCCACGGAGGCGGTGAGAAGCCCGATAACGAGCTTTCCCGCAAATAAAAGAAGATTGCAAAAAATCCCCGTCACGCTGGCAAAGGTGGCGTACGCGGCGCGAACCTTTTCGTTTTTCGTATCTTTGGCGTTTTTGATAAATGCTTTTATAAGAAGATTAGTCATACCTACATTATATGCGTAAACGACAGGGCTTGTCAATAAAAAACGGTTGACGGGGGAGGAAATATTTTTTTAAAAATGTTTGAAAAATTCAAAAAAGCGTGTAAAATCGCTTGCCAAAGCGGGGGAAATAGGATATAATACTTACTGACTTCGAGCGTTCCGCTGCCTTTTTGGGTACGGTGAGGAGCCGTACAGCGGGTTATGAACGTTTCGTAATTAACGGAGGTAAAAGTCTAATGAAAGGATTGATCGAGAGCATTAACGCCGAAAGCCTGAAAGCGGAAGTTCCTGCGTTCAACGTAGGGGATACCGTAAAAGTAGGGTACAAAATCATTGAAGGCGGCAAGGAAAGAATCCAGAACTTTGAGGGCGTCGTGATCGCAAAGCGCAACGGCGGCATTTCCGAAACGTTCACCGTTCGCCACATCTCTTACGGGATCGGCGTAGAAAAGACCTATCCTCTTCACTCCCCGAAGATCGCGTACATCACCGTCGTGAGAAAGGGTAAAGTGAGAAGAGCGAAGCTCTATTATCTGCGCGGCTTGACGGGCAAAGCAGCAAAAGTCAAGGAAAAGATCTAAATTTTTTGAAGAGAAAATTCTACGTAAGTCCACCCAAAGTCAGGGGAGGACTTATTTTCTTTTATTTTTACTGAGAAAAATACGGAAGATGGGGGTAATTTATTTTACTTTTTCCGTATTTTTTTGTACAATAGAAGAGGAAAACTTTACGGGTTTTCTACTATGTAGAAAAGTAGAGAGGATTTTTTTAGTTATGTTTCAAAAAATCGGAAAATTTACGCTTGCGTTTCTCGTGACCTTGGCGCTCTTTTTTGCTTACGGTATTCTTACCCTCGGCAATATGAGCGCGACGGGAAAAACCTTGGAATATATCGCAAATAAGACGATTGCATTTTCGCTTGGCGGCTCTAAAAAGGTGGACGACGTGTATATCAACGTGGGTGCGGTGTATGCAAAGTACGGCGACGCGGCCTCTATTGAAATCGAATACACGACGGCGACCACCCCGAATACCTCGGGCGGGACCGATCTTGCCCCTAAAATGAAGTTTGCGAATATTTACGCCGAAGAGGGGAAGAGCGGCTACAATTATAACTGGTGCCCCGTCGTTAAAGATGCGGCGAAAAATAACGTGCGTTACCTCTTTTTCCGCGCCGATACCAATCTTGCTTTGAACGAGATCGTTTGCTTGGACGAGAACGGCAACGTGCTTCCCTTGACGGCGTTCAACCTCGCGGGCAGCGGCTATCCCCGTGCGGAGGTGTCCAAGGCTGTGGACGCACAAGACAGCTTTAAAAATTCTTCCGCGGCGTACGATACGCTGACGCAGGAGGAGGGGTATTATATGACCTCCGTCAATAATTTCCTCTTGGGCGGTAGCGTGTTCGGGGGTAGCACGTACAATATCGACGAAAATTATAACGGGCTTGCCACCGTGCTGATGGCGCCGTCGGTGGCAATCTTTGGTGACAGCGCGTTCGCGCTTCGCTTGACGCCGTTCTTGGCGACCTGCGTGATGCTTGCGTTTTTGTATCTGCTCGCCAAGGATCTTTTCCGCTCGGAAAAATGGGCATATCTTTTCATGCTGACCGTAGCGTTCGGCGGGCTTGCAACTACGGTGGGGAGAATGGGTACTCCCCTGCCTCTCGTGCTTTGCACGCTCGTTATTTCTCTGTACTTTGCCTATCGGTTTTTCTCTCACGGCGTTCGGTTTGAAAAGCCGCTCAAAGGCTGTATGCCTGTACTTGTTTCGGGGCTTTTTGCCGCGCTTGCGATCGCTATGGAAACGCTTGCCGTTATTCCCGTGTTGGGGATCGTTGCGACGTTCATTCTCGGGCTTAGACGGGTGAAAAAGGCAAAGGCGTACGAGGTGGAAAAAGCGGCGGGCGACGAGGCGGCTGTGAAAAAGATCGAGGCGCGCTACGCCTACACTAAGCGTGCAAGCATTGCGCTTGCCGTCCTTTCCTACGCGGTAGGGACGCTCGTGCTGTTACTTCTCGGGGCGGTTGTGTACTATTCCGCGCTCGTCAAGGCGTACGATACGGCAACCGCGCCCAGCCTCGGTTTCTTAAATTTATTCGTGAAAGGGATCGTTCATTCCTGCTCTGTGACGGCGTTTGGTGCGTACGGTGCGGGCGGTGGGCTGGACTTCCTCTCGTGGTTTATCCCGTTGAAGAATTTCCCCGTGTATGCGGCGCATACCGAGGGCGCTTATCTTGCTTGGGAAACGGGGCTTACTGCGGCGGCGAAGATACTTGCTCTTCTTTCATTCGTAGGGTGTGCGGTTCGGGTCGTTTGCGATTATCGCCAAGGAAAAGCAGACCGTCTTACCAAGCGTTTCCGCCGTATCTTTTTCGTCCTCGTTGGGGCGGCGGCGCTGACTATGATCGCGGCTTTGATAAAGGGTGGCTTTGCCGTTACTTACGCGTATGCGTGCTCGACCTTCGGGCTTGGGTTTATCCCGCTTGCGTTGACGGCGTTTGAGAAAAAGCAAAAAACGCAAAGAGTGTTGACGGCAGTCGCCGTTTCCCTTTTACTGGTGTTCTTCGTACTCAACATTCCTACCATGTACGGTTTCGCCGTGCCTACGCAGGTGGCGAACGCGTTGTTTGGTTGGACGACGATTTTATAAAAAACGGAGGCGAGGGTATGATCGCAAGAGTGCAAAGCTATGCGCTGAACGGGTTGGAGGGCGTGCCCGTGACCGTCGAGGCAGACGTGACGAACGGTTTGCCCGCCTACGACGTCGTAGGGCTTCCCGACGCGGCGGTGAAAGAGTCCAAAGAACGGGTCAAAAGTGCGGTGAAAAACAGCGCGCTTTCCTTTCCGTCGCATAAGATTATTGTCAACCTTGCGCCCGCTTACGTAAAAAAAGAGGGCACGGCGCTCGATTTGCCGATCGCGATTAGTATTTTGCTTGCCTCGGGCTGCTTGCAGGCAGAGGTCAAGAATACGGTGTTTTTTGGGGAGCTTGCGCTCAACGGCGAGCTTCGACCCATTCACGGCGTACTGCCGCTCATCATTGCGGCGCGAGATAAAGGATTTACCGAATTTATTCTGCCCAAAGCCAATGCAAAAGAGGCGGGGCACGTGCGTGGCGTTACGACGTACGCCGCGGCGACGTTGAAAGAGGTGGTCGGCCATTTGAGCGGTCAAGCCCCTCTTCAAAAGGTTGCCGAAACGTACTTAAATTTTTCCAAAGAGCAGGGGCAGGGTGCGTTTGACCTTGCTTTCGTTAAAGGACAGCCCATTGCAAAGCGGGCGCTTGAAGTGGCTGTTGCGGGCGGTCATAACCTATTGTTGGTAGGTCCTCCTGGGAGCGGGAAAACTATGCTTGCGCGGGCGATTCCGTCCGTAATGCCCGATCTTCGGTTTGACGAGGCGTTGGAAATTACCAAAATACACTCGGTGGCGGGAACGCTTGGGGAAGAGGGGATCGTATCCGTACGGCCTTTCCGTACCCCGCATCACACGGCGACTACCGTTTCCCTGTGCGGCGGCGGGAATAAGACGGTGCACCCCGGGGAGATCAGTCTTGCGCACGGCGGCGTGCTCTTTCTCGACGAGTTGCCCGAGTATAACCGCGCGACCCTCGAAGCGTTGCGACAGCCCTTGGAGGACGGGGTAATTACCATTTCCCGTTCGGGAGGTACGGTGACCTATCCCGCGTCGTTTATGCTGTGTGCGAGCATGAATCCCTGTCCTTGCGGCAATTACGGGAGCGCGAAGCGGCAATGCACCTGCAAACCGAGCGATATTCGCAAATACCGCGCTAAAATTTCGGGGCCGTTACTCGATCGAATTGATATTCAAGTGGAAGTGGACGGCGTCGAATACGACGATTTGGTTCGTAAGCAGGCCGAAGAGCCGAGCGTTGAGGTGAAAAAACGGGTGGACGCCGCAAGAATGATACAGCGTAGCCGTTTCGAGGGGCTGCGGCCCAAGACAAACGCGGAGATGGGAGAAAAGGAAACGCGGGAATTTTGCGCTCTTGCCCCTGAGAGCGAGGAGGTCATGCGAGCGGCGTTTGAAAGTATGAACCTTTCTGCGCGGGCGCGTTCGCGGATACTCAAAGTGGCGCGAACGATTGCCGACCTCGAGCTTTGCGAAGAGATTTCAGCCGATCATCTATACGAGGCGATTTCTTACCGTAGCTACGGCGCGGACGACGAAAGGTAAAAAGGGAGGTCGGGCGTTTGAACGCACAGGAAAAATGTTATCTATGGTTGGATAGTTTTCCCCTTTCCCTTGCCGAAAAGCGAGAGCTGCTCACGCGGGTCGGCGACGCGGTGACCCTCGTCAAACGGTTTGAAAACAGTAAAGCGTTTTTTGCGGAAAAAGGAAAGACGGAACTGTTTGAGAAAATGGCGAGAACACTTTTGGGGAAAGAGTATTTCGAGAGTATTGTAAGTGGGTTGGAACAGGAGGGCGTGACGGCGATCCCCTTTCCGCATCCCCTCTACCCAGAAGTGTGGAAAAGCTTTGCGGACGCTCCCCTTTGTTTGTATGCGAAAGGGAATACGGAGCTGTTACGGGAACGGATTTTTACCGTTGTTGGTTCTCGGCGCACTCCCGAACAGGCAAGAAAGTCTTGCGAACGGGTGTGTAAAGAGCTTTCCGCGTATTTCTGTTTGGTGACGGGAACGGCTGAGGGCGGCGACGCGGCGGCTGTCAAGGGCGCGCTTGACGGGACGGGCAGGGTGATTTGCTTGCATGCGGGCGGGCTGAGAAGTATGCCGCAAACAGATCCTGAGCTGTATCGCGCGGTGGAAAAACGGGGCTTGCTCCTCTCCCCTTGTCCTATGGATACGGGGATTCGGAATTTCTCGTTCGGGTATCGAAACAAATTACTTGCGGCGCTTGGCGAGGGGATCCTCGTCGTGGGCGCGGGAGAAAAGAGCGGTGCTCTTTTGACGGCAAACCATGCGTTGGAGGCAGGAAAAAAGGCGTTTGCCTTTCCCTATTCGATAGGGGCGACGTACGGCGTGGGGTGTAACTCGCTGATCAAACGCGGAGCGGCGCTTTGCGAGGATGCGGGGGATATCCTCGAAAAATTTTCGTTGGAGCGCAAGGTGGAAAAGGCATTGACCTTGACGGAAACGGAAGAAAAGGTGCTCGCCGTTTTGAAAGAGCGCGGCGAAGGACACGCGATGGAAATTGCCAAAGGGGCGGGCTTGCCGCCGTTCAAGGCGACGACCGTGCTTTCCTCGTTCGAAGTGAAAGGGCTTGCCGTCGCGCTTGGAGGAAACCGTTACGCGGCGGTATAAATGCGGCGAAAAACGGGAATTTTCAGAAAAGATAAATTGTAGATTTTTTAGATAGAAAGGAAGTAAGAATGGATCTGATTATCGTAGAGTCGCCCTCGAAGGCGAAAACCATTGCAAAGTACCTCAAAGGAAAATATCGAGTAGACGCGTCGGCGGGGCATATTCGTGACCTGCCCGTACATTCGCTCGGGGTGGACGTGAAAAACGGTTTCGAGCCGAGATACGTTGTTTCCGAGGGAAAAGAGGACTTGATTCGTCGCTTGACGGACGCGACCAAAAAAGCCGACCGTGTGTATTTGGCAACCGACCCCGACCGCGAGGGAGAGGCGATTTCTTGGCATTTGCAGACGGTGCTCGGGTTGGACGAGAACGGAGAAAACCGTATCGAGTTCAACGAGGTATCGCAAAAGGCGATTGAGGCTGCGCTCAAAAACCCCCGTAAAATCAATTTGGGGCTTGTGGATGCGCAGCAGGCGCGCCGCGTGCTCGATCGGTTGGTGGGGTATAAGCTCTCCACCCTGCTCAATCACAAGATCGTGGACGAAGAGAACGCCCGTCGCAATTTATCGGGTGGGCGAGTGCAGTCGGTGGCGCTTCGACTGATCGTGGAACGGGAACGGGAGATCGCCGCATTCAAGCCTGAGGAATACTGGAATTTGACGGCAGAGCTTGTCGATCTTCAAGGCAAGCACGCGCCCTTTAAGGCTATGCTTGAAAAGAAAGGGAATAAAAAATATAAGCCCGCTTCCAAGGAGGAAACGGAGAGTGTGCTCCAAGCGTTAAAGGCGGGAGAATACGTCGTTTCCAAAGTGAAAAAAGCGGTGACGAAATCGCACGCGCCCGCGCCGTTCACCACCAGCTCTATGCAACAGGACGCCTCCACCAAGCTTGGATTTTCCGCGCCCGAAACTATGTCGCTTGCACAGCATTTATACGAGGGTATAGAAACGCCGAACGGCGAGCATATCGCGTTCATCACGTACATGCGTACCGATTCCACTCGCGTTTCCTTTGATGCGCAGGCAAAGGCGCTCGAACGGATCCGCACGGTGTACGGCGAGGAATATGCGCCGACTAAGCCCAACTATTACGCCTCTAAAAAGGGTGCGCAGGACGCGCACGAGGCGATACGGCCTATTGATCTTGCTATGACCCCCGAAAAGGCGAAGGGCTTGCTCGATACCAAACATTTTAAGCTGTATAAGCTCGTGTACGAGCGTTTCCTTGCGTCGCAAATGGCGGAGGCGAAATACAACAGCGCGCAAATGGAGATTGAAAACGGCGGGTACGTGTTCAAGGCGAGCGGCAGAATGTTGTTGTTTGCGGGCTTTACCGCCGTGTATCAGGATCATACGCAAAAAGCGGACGAGGACGGCGTGGAAACGAAAGGGCTTTTGCCCGATCTTTCCGAGGGGGATAGGGTGCAAGAGAAGTCTATGAAGACGGAACAGAAATTCACCAAGCCTCCGCAAAGATATACGGACGCGTCGCTTGTCAAAGCAATGGAAGAAAAGGGGATCGGCCGTCCGTCTACGTACGCCACCATTATTTCCAAGCTCAATCAAAAATACGTTAAAAAAGAGGGGAAGTACATGGTCCCTACCGGCGTGGCGTATTCGGTGGTGGATATGCTTGTCAGATGCTTTGAGGACATTATGGACGTGGGCTTTACCGCCGATATGGAAACCAAGCTGGACGGCATTGAGGACGGCGGTGTGGACTGGCGGAACGTAATCGGGGACTTTTACCCCGGTTTTGAAAGAAATCTTCGCGGCGCCTCTACCTATGGCGACGAGTTGACGCAAGAAGTTTGCGGCAAGTGCGGGCATTTTATGATTCGCCGTAACGGTAAGTTCGGCAAATACCTGGCCTGCTCGAATTATCCCGAGTGCCATAATATCGTCAGCGAATCCACGGAGGAAATTTCCTCCGTACGTTGTCCCAAGTGCGGGGAACATATGGTGGTGAAAAACGGAAAATTCGGAAAATTCCTCGCTTGTCCCAACTATCCTACCTGCAAAGCGACGCTGCCCATACCCGAAGAGGACGGCCCGAAAACGGTGGGCGTATGTCCTGAATGTGGCGCGGGCATGACGGCGCGGCAAAGCAAACGAGGCAAAACCTATTATAGCTGTTCGAGCTATCCCGAGTGTAAGTTTATGAGTTGGGATATTCCGACGGGCGAGCGTTGCCCTGAATGTAACGAGCCGCTTGTAAAAACAGCGCGCGGTACGGTGAAATGTTCGGGCAAGGAATGTAATTATCGCGTAAAGACGGAGCGGAAAACGGCGCCCAAGGCAGAGGGGTTCGACGCGCCGCCCCCGCCCGTAGAACCGCCCGTGTACGATTATATGGATGACGACTATTACGGGCAGGAGGACTGAGGTGAAAGTGAAAGTGATCGGCGGCGGGCTTGCGGGGAGCGAGGCGGCGTACTACCTTGCAACGCGCGGCATACAGGTCACGCTTGTCGAAATGAAACCGAAGAAATTTACGCCCGCGCATGAGAGTAGGGATTTTGGCGAGCTGGTTTGCTCTAATTCCTTAAAGAGCGCGGACGTATACGCCAACGCTTGCGGGCTTTTAAAAGAGGAGATGCGTATGCTCGGCTCTCTCGTTATGGAGGCTGCCGAGGCGACCAAGGTACCTGCGGGCGCGGCGCTTGCCGTGGACAGGGAACGGTTTGCGGCGTATATCACGGAAAAGTTAAGAGGGCATAAAAATATCCGTATCGTCGAAGAAGAGGTGCTTGCTTTGCCTGAGCCTGAGGAGGACGAATACGTGATTGTCGCGACGGGGCCGTTGACGGCGGACGCGCTAGCCGAGGATATAAAAAACAAGCTTGGCGGCGCTCTGCATTTTTACGACGCCTCCGCACCGATCGTCAGCGCGGAAAGCGTTGATTACTCCTGCGCGTTTACGGGGGACAGGTACGGAAAGGGCACGGGGGATTATATCAATTGCCCCATGAACAAGGAAGAGTATTACGCCTTTGTGGAGGCGTTGCTTGCAGCGGAAAAAGCGGAGCTGCACGAATTTGAAAAGCGGGAGATCTTCGAGGGGTGTATGCCTATTGAGGTGATGGCGTCGCGGGGCAAGGACACTTTGCGTTACGGCACTTTAAAACCCGTAGGTTTATACGGTGAGGACGGGAAACGGCCGTTTGCGGTGTTACAACTTCGTAAGGAAAATGCCGACGGAACGACGTACAACCTCGTCGGTTGTCAGACAAATTTGAAATTTCCCGAACAAAAACGGGTGTTCTCTATGATCCCTGCCTTAAAAAACGCCGACTACTTACGCTACGGCGTGATGCACAGAAACACGTATATTCATTCACCGAGCGTTTTAAACCGTGATTTTTCGGTTAAGAATAAAGAAAGGGTGGCGTTTGCAGGGCAAATCACGGGCGTTGAGGGCTATGTCGAGAGTGCGGCAAGCGGGCTTCTTGCGGCGGTGCATATTGCCGATAAAATTTTAAAAAGACCCACCCGTGTCTTTGATGAACGTACCGTATGCGGGGCGTTGGAAACGTATATTTCCACGCAGCAAAAGGATTTTCAGCCCATGAACGCCAACTTTGGCATTTTGGCGCCTTTGCCCGTGCGAATTAAGGACAAAAAGGAAAGATACCGTATGCTTGCGGAACGGGCGATCGAGGCAATGCGGGAGCAAGGAAACGAGAAAAAGGAGAAATAAGATATGGAATTTCGCGGAACGACCATTTGCGCGGTTAAGAAAAACGGCGTGACGGCTATTGCGGGCGACGGTCAAGTGACGATGGGCGAGTCGGTCATTTTCAAAAACACGGCGATAAAGGTGCGTAGAATTTACGGCGGGAAGGTCATTCTCGGGTTTGCGGGATCGGTGACGGACGCCTTTGCGCTTACCGAGCGGTTTGAGGGTATGCTCAATAAGTTTGCGGGCAATTTGATGCGTTCGGCTGTGGAGCTTGCCGAGCTTTGGAGAAGTGATAAAATGGGTAGAAAACTGGACGCTATGATGATTACGGCGGACGAGAATACTCTACTTATTCTTTCGGGTACGGGCGAGGTGATCGAGCCGGACGAGGGCGTTTGTGCCATCGGTAGCGGCGGCAATTATGCGTTGGCAGCGGCGCGCGCTTTATATCAGGAAACGGACTACGACGCGGCGACGATTGCGAAAAAGGCACTCAAAATCGCTTCGGAGATTTGCGTGTTTACGAATGATAATATCCGTTTGGAAACGGTGGGCGAGGAAACGGCGCCGACAAAAAAAGGCAAAAAGACAGCCAAGGAGGAGAAGTAAATGAACTATTCCCCCAGACAGATTGTACAGCAGCTTGACAAATACATTATCGGGCAGGACGAGGCGAAAAAGGCGGTTTCGATTGCTCTTCGCAACCGTTACCGTCGCAGTCAGCTCCCTCCCGAGGTGCGGGAGGAGATCACCCCGAAAAATATTATTATGAAAGGTCCTACGGGGGTGGGAAAAACGGAGATCGCGCGGCGGCTTGCTCGGCTTGTGAAAGCGCCGTTCGTCAAAGTGGAGGCCACCAAATACACCGAGGTCGGGTACGTGGGGAAAGACGTCGAGGGCATGATTCGCGATCTTGCGGAGTGCGCGTATAGGCTTGTAAAAGCGGAAAAGGAAGAAGAGGTGCGTTGGAAAGCGGCGGCAGCCGCCGAACAGCGGGTGCATAAAATTCTTTGCGAGGCTAAGAAAAACGAGCGTGGCGAGCTTGCCAAAGAGGTCTTTGACACGCAGCTTTTGGAGGGGTTCCGCAAAGGGCAGTACGACAATTTTGTCGTGGAAATGGAAGTGGTTGACGAGCCTAAGGAGTTGGAGCTTGCCCCCGGCACGGCGGCGATTTCTATCGGCAATATCTTCGGGGATATGTTCCCGCAAAGAAAGAAGAAACGGAAATTGCCTTTAAAGGAGGCGTATCAGATTGCGCTGGACGAAGAGGCGGCGAAGCTCGTAGACGACGACGCGGTAAAAGAAGAGGCCGTGCGGCGCGCGGAAAACGACGGGATTGTGTTTATCGACGAGATCGACAAGATTGCGGGGAAGGGCAACCGCGGCGGCGCGGACGTTTCGCGTGAGGGAGTGCAGCGGGATATTCTGCCTATTGTCGAAGGCTCGACGGTCGTTACCAAATACGGGCCTGTAAAGACGGACTTCATTTTATTTATTGCGGCGGGCGCGTTCCACGTGGCGGCGGTGGAGGATTTAATTCCCGAGTTGCAAGGTCGTTTTCCTGTGTCCGTGGAGCTGAAAAGCCTCACCAAAGAGGATTTCGTTCGTATTCTGACGGAAACGGAAAATTCTCTCACCTTCCAGTATTCCAAGCTGCTGAGCGTGGATAATATCGATCTGCAATTCGACGCGGGCGCGATTGAGCGGATTGCCGAAGTTTCGGTGGAGCTTAACGCAACGAGTGAGGATATCGGCGCGCGCAGATTGCACACGGTGATGGAATATCTTTTGGAGGATATTTCGTTCAACGCAAGCGGCGACTATCCTACCTTTACTTTAAATATTGATCGCCGTTACGTTGACGAGCATTTGGCGAAGCTCACGGGCGACAGAAATTTGAAAAAATACGTGCTGTAAAAGGCGAAAAGAGGAAGATCATGATCAATATACCCAAAGGCACCAAGGACGTTTTGCCGTCCGAATCGTATAAATGGCAATTTGTGGAAGGAGTGTGTCGCTCTGTTTCCAAACGCTTTCATTTGAAGGAGATTCGTACGCCGACGTTCGAGCATACCGAGCTTTTTCAGCGCGGCGTTGGGGAAACGACGGACGTCGTTACCAAGGAAATGTACACCTTTAAGGACAAGGGCGACCGTTCGATTACCCTCAAACCCGAGGGGACGGCAGGCGCGGCGCGCTCGTTTATCGAAAACGGTATGGCAAGCGGCGTATTGCCCGTAAAAATGTTTTATCTTACCCCCGCTTTCCGCTACGAGCGGCCGCAGGCGGGCAGACTTCGTGAATTTCATCAGTTCGGCGTAGAAATTTTTGGCGCGAAGGGCGCGGATACGGACGCCGAGGCGATCATGGTGGCTGACAGCCTCTTGAAAGGGTTGGGAATTAAGGTAAAGCTTTACGTCAATTCGATCGGCTGTCCTACCTGCCGCGCGCGTTTCAATAAGGCTTTGAAGGAATTTTTTGCGCCGCATTTGGACGAGCTTTGCTACGACTGCAAGACCCGCTTTGAAAAAAATCCCCTCCGTTTGCTCGATTGCAAGGAGGAGGGTTGTAAAAAAATAAATGCGGGTGCGCCGACGATTTTGGAATATTTATGCGAGGAATGTGCCGCGCATTTTGAAACGCTGAAAGAATATTTGACGGCGGCGGGGATCGAGTACGAAATTAATCCCCGTATCGTGCGCGGGCTTGACTATTACACCCGTACCGTGTTCGAGTTTGTTTCCACCTCCATCGGCGCGCAGGGCACCGTGTGCGGCGGCGGCAGATACGACGGGCTGATTGAAGAGCTTGGCGGCAACAGCGTACCCGCGGTCGGATTTGCGGCGGGGATCGAGCGGCTTTTGATGGTGATGGAGCAGACCGGTTCTGCCCTGCCCGAAGAGGAAACGCCCACCGTGTATTTGGCGGGCATGGACGCGGCGTGCAGAAAAAAGGCGTTTACCCTTTGCGCATTTCTCCGCTCGGCGGGCGTGTACGCCGAAACCGATCATATGGAGCGTTCGATTAAGGCACAGTTTAAATACGCGGACAAGATCGGTGCGAAATACGTCGCTGTGATCGGCGGCAACGAGTTGGAAAGCGGGGTCATGAACGTTAAGTGCATGGCAACGGGCGAAAGTGAGAGCGTGGCGTTTGAAAACGCGTCCGCATATTTTTTGGAAAAATAAGCATACTGACAAAGGAGGAAAAATAATGGTAAAGCACGTAAATTCGGCAGAGCTGGAAGAGCTGATCGCTTCGAGCGACAAGCTTGTAATTTGTGATTTTTGGGCGACGTGGTGTGGTCCGTGTAGAATGCTTGCCCCCGTTTTGGAGGAGGTGTCCGAGCAGTTTGAGGGGAGGGCAACCGTCGTCAAGCTTGACGTAGACGAGAACGAAGAGGCTGCCGTCAAGTACGGTATTTCTTCCATTCCTAACGTGATTGCATTTAAGAATGGAAAACCCGTAGACAACAGTCTTGGATTTATCCCTGCCGCCAACTTAGCAGCGTTTATCGAAAGAAATTTATAGTCGTTTAATGGTTAAAAAACTCCCCGACGGACAAGCCGTCGGGGAGTTTTTTTATTTTGGGAGTGATAAATCAATAGTTTTCCGCTCTTACCTGGAAATATGCCTGAGGATGCGCGCAAATAGGGCATACCTCGGGGGCGGATTTGCCGATTACGATATGGCCGCAATTAGAGCATTGCCATACGGCGTCGCCGTCTTTGGAGAAAACAAGCTTGTTTTCAACGTTGGAAAGAAGCTTCTTGTATCTTTCTTCGTGTTCCTTTTCGATTGCCGCAACGCCCTCGAAAAGCTTTGCAATGTCTTCAAAGCCCTCTTCTCTCGCCGTCACCGCAAATCCTGCGTACATATCCGTCCATTCGTAGTTTTCGCCCTCTGCTGCCGCCTGCAAATTCTCTGCCGTCGTGCCGATTTCGCCGCCGTTTAACAGCTTAAACCAAATTTTTGCGTGCTCCTGTTCGTTCTTCGCCGTTTCTTCAAAGATCGCCGCGATTTGCACGTAGCCTTCCTTTCTCGCTTTGGACGCGAAATAGGTGTACTTGTTTCTTGCTTGCGATTCGCCGGCAAACGCCGTCTGTAAGTTCGCTTCCGTCTTGGAACCTTTCAATACGGGCTTTTCTTCAACGAACGCGTTTGCTTGCTTGCACTTGGGGCAAACGGCAGGAGCCGTTTCGCCTTCGTAAACGTAACCACAGATCTTACATACGAATTTTTTCATGATTTTCTACCTCTTGCATTTTTATTTTTTGGATTTCTTAATAGGATTTAGTTCTATTAAGTATTTATAGTATAATATAAATTTTTCTGTTTGTCAACAGTTTTAAAGAAAAAAGTGGAAAATTTTTTCAACTTTTTTAATTTTATAAGATTTTCACACAATTTTCGTAAAAAAAGCTAAATTTTGTGGTATATATTATATGTATAGGAGGGGAAAGAGATGAGGAAGCTTTCCAAACGACAATCGGAGTGGATCGAACGGACGGTTGCGAATAACAGACGGTATAAAGTAGTGCTCTATAACCGAGTGATCGTTTGCGTTTTGCTTGTGATTTTACAATGCGTAGGGTTTATCGCCTTAGTGGACGCGCTTGGTCGGTACGGCGTAGCGGTGCAGCTCTTTTTCGGGTTTGTAAGCACGCTGTTCGTGTTACATTTACTTAGTAGGACGGACGCGCAGCCTGCAAAGGTGTCGTGGGTGATTCTTATTCTCGTGGCGCCCGTCGTGGGCGTTTCGGCGTATTTCTTTTTTGGGAACGGCCGTTCAACGGACAGACTTTGCCGAAAATATACGGAGGCGTCGAAGAACCTGCCCGCGCTTAAAGGGGAGCCGCGGCTACAAGAGGAGGTGAAAGCTCTTGGCAGGGCGGGGGCGCTCAGCTTGCGTTTGGAGGGGCTTGGATACCCTGCGTATCAAGGAAACGTCCGCTATTTTCCTACGGGAAAGGAATTGTTTGAGAGCATATGCGAGGCGGTGGAAAAAGCGGAAAAATTTATTTTTTTGGAATTTTTTATTATCGCGGGCGGCGTGATGTGGGAACGGCTGTTAAAATTACTGCTGTCCAAGGCAATGCAAGGGGTCAAGGTGAAGATCGTTTACGACGATTTTGGCAGCGTGCTAGCCTTGCCGCCTAAATACGACAGATATTTGGAGGGCTTGCATGAGAATATCGAATGTCTTTGCTTTAATAAAATTTCACCTATTTTTACATTGAAAATGAACCATCGCGATCACCGCAAAATTCTCGTTGTGGACGGCGTTGTCGGGTTTACGGGCGGGGTGAATATCGCCGACGAGTATATCGACGAAAAGCGGCGGTTTGGCTACTGGAAGGATACGGGGATCAAAGTAACGGGTGAGGCGGTAAATTCGTTGACGCGGACGTTTTTGGAGCTGTGGACGACCTTTAAAGCCCCCAAGCTTTCTTGCGGAGAATATTTTTGCGCAAAAGCGGAAACGGGGGCGGAGGCAGGGTTTGTGCAGCCGTATGCCGATAGCCCGTTGGACCGTACTCGCGTCGGTGAGGAAGTGTATCTGGATATGATCGAACGGGCAAAGGATCGGGTGTATATCACCACCCCGTATTTACTGCTTGACGATCTGTTGCGTTCGGCGCTCGTGCGGGCGGCGGCGCGAGGAGTGGACGTGCGGGTGGTCACGCCGGGAATCCCTGATAAAAAGACGGTGTACCGATTGACCCGCGCCAACTACGACGATCTTCTCAAAGCGGGGGTACGCGTTTATGAATACACTCCCGGGTTTTTACACGCCAAAAGTGTGCTTTCGGACGAAACCGCCGTCGTGGGCACCGTGAATTTTGATTTTAGGAGCCTATATCATCACTTCGAGAACGCCGTGTACTTTACGACGCCGAGTGCCGTAGACGCACTAAAAAAGGACGTGGAGGAGATATTTACCGTGTCCAAGGAACAAACGTTATCCACGAGAAAACGGGGCTTGCTCGGCGGGATCGTCAACGCCGCCCTCCGCTTAATAGAACCGTTACTGTAAACGGCTCGCCGCTTCTTGAAAAGAGGCGGCAATTATTTTACGAAAAGTTTGTTTTTTTGTTTAAAGGGAGGAAAAACAGGGTAAAAATAGAATGAACAAAGAAAAAAGGAGTAAAAAGTATGGATACGAATAAGTATACGGAAAAGGCCCGCGCGGCTTTTTTGAAAGCACATTCGACTGCCAACGAGTACGGGAACGTACAAATGGGCGGCGAGCATTTGTTGTACGGCTTGCTCTTTGACGAAAAAGGGCTTTTGCCGCAAATTTTTAAGCGTGCAGGGAAGCAGAGCGAAACGCTTAAAAACGAGGCGTTGAAGGAAATTGAAAAATACCCCAAGGGCAACGGGGAGATTACCTTATCCAAAACAGCGTACGCGGCCTTGGAGGAGGCAGAGGCGATTGCCGCGCGTATGCACGACGAATTTGTGTCCGTCGAGCATTTGTATTTGGGGCTTTTGGAAAAGGCAGACGGGAAACTTCGTAAGCTGCTCGGCGACTACGGCGTGGAAAACGAAGCGTTTTTAAAAGAGCTTTCCAAGCTTCGCGGCGGACAGCGGGTGACGAGCGAAAATCCCGAGGAAACCTACGACGCTCTCAATAAATACGGCGTAGACCTTGTGGAAAAAGCAAGACAGCAAAAAATTGACCCGATTATCGGCAGAGATGAAGAGATTAGAAACGTCGTTCGGATATTGTCGAGAAAGACGAAAAACAATCCCGTGCTGATCGGGGAAGCGGGCGTTGGGAAAACGGCGATTGCCGAGGGGCTTGCTATTCGGATCGTCAAAGGCGACGTACCCGACGCGCTCAAAGATAGAAAGGTATATTCCCTCGATATCGGCGCTTTGATCGCGGGGGCGAAATATCGCGGTGAGTTTGAGGAGCGGCTTAAAGCGGTGCTTTCCGAGGTGAAAAACAGCGACGGCGGGGTGATTTTGTTTATCGACGAGCTGCATACGATCGTCGGCGCGGGAAAGACGGACGGCGCTATGGACGCGGGCAATTTGTTAAAGCCTATGCTCGCGCGAGGGGAGCTGCATTGTATCGGCGCGACCACCTTAGACGAGTACCGTAAATATATCGAAAAGGATCCCGCCTTGGAACGGCGTTTTCAGCCCGTCCTCGTCGGCGAGCCGACGGTGGAGGATTGTATTTCCATTCTACGCGGACTCAAAGACAGGTACGAGGTGTATCACGGCGTGAAAATCAACGACGGAGCGTTGATTGCGGCGGCGACCCTTTCGGACAGGTACATCACCGATCGGTTTTTGCCCGATAAGGCGATCGACCTCGTGGACGAGGCGTGCGCCATGATCAAGACGGAAATGCAGTCGGTGCCCTCCGAGCTGGACGGGATCGGCCGTAAGATTATGCAGCTTGAAATTGAGGAAAACGCCCTCAAAAAGGAAACGGACGCGGCATCCAAAAAGCATTTAGAGGAAATTAGAGCGGAGCTTATCGAGCAGCGCAAGCAATACGCCGCTATGAAAGAGCGGTTGGAGGGAGAAAAATCTTCGATTGCGACGTTGCAATTACTTCGTCAGCAGCTTGACGGGGCGAACGCGAAACTGGAAAAGGCGGAACGGGAATACGATTTGGAAACGGCGTCCAGACTTAAATACGGGGAAATTCCTCAGCTGAAAAAGAAAATAGAAGAGCTTGAAAAAACCGTTTCGACGGGGGCAGGGACGCGGCAAAGCCTACTTCGCGACCGTGTAACGGAAGAGGAGATCGCAAAAATCGTTGCCCGTTGGACGGGGATTCCCGTGGCAAAGCTCGTCGAGGGGGAAAAGGAGAAATTGTTAAAGCTTTCCTCCACTCTTCACGAACGGGTGATCGGGCAAGACGAGGCGGTGGAGGCGGTAGCGGACGCAATCTTGCGTTCTCGTGCGGGGATTGCCGATCCTGATCGTCCCATAGGTTCTTTTCTGTTCTTAGGGCCGACGGGCGTGGGGAAAACAGAGCTTGCCAAAACGCTTGCAAAGGCGCTTTTCGACGACGAAAAAAATATGATTCGTATCGACATGAGCGAGTATATGGAGAAACATTCCGTTTCCCGTTTGCTTGGCGCGCCTCCTGGATACGTCGGGTACGACGAGGGCGGGCAGCTTACGGAGGCGGTGCGCAGAAAGCCGTATAGCGTCGTTTTGTTCGACGAGGTGGAAAAGGCGCATCCCGACGT
Organism: Clostridia bacterium; assembly: GCA_017463325.1. GTDB lineage: Bacteria > Bacillota > Clostridia > Christensenellales > Borkfalkiaceae > Scatosoma. The sequence continues at coordinate 71,486 of JAFTPK010000006.1, read as the reverse complement.
ATTTAACGTGCTTTTACAGGTGCTTGACGACGGGCGCATCACCGACGGGCAGGGCAGGACGGTGGATTTCAAAAACACCGTGCTCATTCTCACCTCCAACCTCGGCTCGCCCGTGATCCTTGACGGGATTGACGAAAACGGGGAAATTTCAAGCGAGGCAAAGGCGGAGGTGCAGACGCTTTTGAAACACTCGTTCCGTCCTGAATTTTTAAATCGGTTGGATGAAACGGTGCTCTTTAAACCGTTGCAACGGACGGAGATTAAGAAAATCGTCAGACTGTTTGCAAGTGAGCTTGCCGAAAGACTTTTAGAGCAAGGGCTGACGCTTGAACTTACGCCGCGCGCGGAGGAGTATATTGTGGAGAACGGATACGACCCCGTGTACGGGGCGCGGCCGCTCAAACGGTATATGCAGCGAGGGTTGCAAACGACGCTTGCCAAGGCGCTTTTGGGAGGGCGGTTCCTTTCAGGTGATACCGTCAAGGTGACGGTGGAAAACGGCGCGCTTGCCGTGCAAAAGGCTTGAAAAATTTCCGACGCGAGCTTTGCGTCGGATTTTTTCGTAAAAATTTTGTGAAAAGAAAAATTCTTTCCTTTTAAATACTTGACATTAAACAATGTACAAAATATAATAAATGAGAAGTATGTCAAGTGAAACTCTTTTTCCATAGGAAAAAGAAATTGTAAAAAGAGTTTGAAACGAGGAGAAAAGACGGTCTATGATAAAAACTTTGTTGAAAAGCGTCAGAGAATATAAAAAGCCGGCGATCATCACGCCGCTACTGATGACGCTAGAAGCGTTTTGCGAATGTCTTATTCCCTTTTTTATGTCCAAGCTGATTTCGGCAATCGACGTAGAGGGGATCGAGGCGGCTTTCGCAATGCAGCAGATCTTGAAATACGGCGCGTGCCTGTTGGCATTTGCCGCGCTTTCGTTGTTCAGCGGCGTAATGGCGGGAAGAACGGCGGCGCGGGCTAGCTGCGGCTTTGCCTCTAATCTTCGTCGCGATCTTTTCTATAAGGTGCAGAATTTCTCCTTCTCCAACGTGGATAAATTCTCTACCTCCTCGCTCGTGACCCGTTTGACGACGGACGTCACCAACGTAAGAAACTCTTTCCAGATGTGTCTTCGGATCGTGGTAAGGGTGCCGTTACAGTTTACCTTTGCCATTATCATGAGCTTTTCTATCAACCCCAAGCTTGCGTGGATCTTCGTGGTGATCGTACCCTTCCTTGCGGCGGTGCTGATTGCGATTATGCGGGTGGTAATGCCGTTCTTCCGTCGTATCTTCAAAAAGTACGACGCGCTCAACAATTCCGTACAGGAAAACGTGGGCGGGATCCGCGTGGTCAAGGCGTTTGTGCGAGAGGACTATGAAACGCAGAAATTCCAAAAAGCGGCGGGGGAGGTACGCGACGACTTTACGAGAGCGGAAAAAATTCTCGCCTTCAACTCCCCTTTGATGACTTTCTTTATCAACTTCGCCTCCATTCTGATTTCCGCGTTCGCGGCGTTTGCCATCGTGGACAATACCTACTGGGCGGCGTACGCGGGGTTTGATAAAGCACAGCTTTCCGCGCTCATTTCTTACGGAATTCAAATGCTGTCCTGTTTGATGATGTTCTCCATGATTTTCGTGATGCTGACCATGTCGCTTGAATCGGCTCGCCGTATTGCGGAGGTTCTCAACGAAAAGTCGGATATCGTCAGTCCCGAAAACGGCGTGAAAGAGGTTAAGGACGGTTCGATTCGTTTTGAAAACGTCAGCTTTAAATATTCCGCTAAGGCGGGCAAGTACGCCTTGTCCGACATTGATCTTGCCATCGGCTCGGGGGAAACGGTGGGGATTTTGGGCGGCACGGGTTCCTCTAAAACGACGCTCATTCAACTCCTGCCCCGCTTATACGACGCGACGGAGGGGGAGGTATTCGTCGGCGGCGTCAACGTCAAGGAATACGATTTGGACGTTTTGAGAAAGGAAGTGGCTGTCGTGCTTCAAAAGAACGTGCTTTTCTCGGGTACGATTAAGGAAAATTTGCGTTGGGGCAATCCCGAGGCGAGCGACGAGGAGCTTATAAGAGTTTGTAAGCTCGCACAGGCGCATGAATTTATCGAGGGCTTCCCCGACGGGTACGACACCTATATCGAACAGGGCGGTAGCAACGTTTCAGGCGGTCAAAAGCAAAGACTTTGTATTGCCCGCGCAATTTTGCGCAAACCCAAGGTGCTCATTCTCGACGATTCGACGAGCGCCGTCGATACCAAAACGGACGCCCTCATTCGTCACGCGTTTGCCGAGGAAATCCCTGATACGACTAAAATTATTATCGCTCAGCGCGTTTCGTCCGTAGAGCACGCGGATAAAATTCTCCTGCTGGACGGCGGGAAAATTATTGCTATGGGCAACCACGCCGAGCTAATGGGATCGAGCGAGGTGTACCGCGAGATTTACGAGGCGCAAACGAAAGGCAAGCAAATGGAAGAAGGAGGTGCAAACTGATGGCGGCGCAGCAACAGACGAGAACCCCCGCAATGCCCAAAGGACCTATGCGCGGACGGGGTATGCCCGTGCCCAAGGGCGCGATCAAGAAAGGCACTCTTTCACGGCTTTTGAAAACGGTGGTCAAATATTATAAATGGCAGATGATCGTCGTGTTCTTCTGTATTTTATTCAGCTCGGTGGGCGGGCTAGTGTCCTCGGTGTATATGCAACAGCTCGTGGACAGCGTGATCACGCCCGCACTTGCGGCAGGCGGCATGACGAGCGAGCTGTACGGAGTATTGACGGGCTTGATCGTTATGATGGTGACGGTGTACGCCCTCGTGATTATTTCCACGTTCGCGTATACGCGGATTATGGCGACGGTGACGCAAGGAATGCTCTATCATTTCCGTGAGGATATGTTCGCGAAAATGCAGACCCTGCCTATTAAATATTTTGATACGCACGCGCACGGCGACATCATGAGTACCTATACCAACGATACGGACGCGGCGCGGCAACTGATTGGGCAGAGCTTGCCCACCCTTTTCAGTAGCTCGCTTACCTTGCTCGTATCCATCGGGATTATGCTCACGTATAGCTTTTGGCTTTCGATCGTCGTGGCGGTGGCGACGTTCGCCATGACCTTTGTGGTCAAAAAGATCGGCGGCAACAGCGCAAAATATATGGTTGCGCAGCAGCACTCGCTTGCGAAAGAAGAAGGGTTCGTCGAAGAGATGATGAAAGGGCAAAAGGTCGTCAAGGTCTTTACCCACGAGGAACAGGCGAAAAAGGATTTCGACGTGCTGAACGAGCAGCTGTTAAAGGACAGTACTCGCGCGCACGGGTTCGGAAATATTTTGGGACCGATCCTTGGGAATATCGGGAATTTCGCCTACGTGCTCATTGCCATCGTCGGCGGGAGCTTGTTTGCGTTGTCCGTGCCGAATTACGGTTTTTCCAACCTCGGTATGCTCTTCCGCGGCGAAACGGAGGTGATCGGGATCGGCATTATTATCGCCTTTCTCGGCATTTCGAGGAACTTTACGCAGACGGTCAATCAGCTTTCGCAGCAGGTTTCCATGATTGCCATGGGGCTTGCGGGTGCGTCGCGTATGTTTACGCTTATGGACGAACAGCCTGAATTTGACGAGGGGTACGTGACGCTTGTCAACGCGAAAAGAGGGGACGGAGGCGAGCTGGTTGAGGCCGAGGAGCGCACAGGGCTTTGGGCTTGGAAACATTTCCACAAGGCGGACGGTACGACGACGTATACCGAGCTGAAAGGGGATATCGTTATGGATATGGTGGATTTCTGCTACGTAGAGGGCAAGCAGGTGCTTACCGACGTAAGCTTGTATGCGCGCCCCGGGCAGAAGATTGCGTTCGTCGGCGCGACGGGCGCGGGCAAAACGACCATTACGAATTTGATCAACCGTTTCTACGATATTGCCGACGGAAAAATTCGTTACGACGGGATTAATATCAATAAAATTAGAAAGAGCGACCTGCGCCGTTCGCTTGGGATCGTGTTGCAGGAAACGAATTTGTTTACGGGGACGGTGATGGATAATATCCGTTACGGCAGACTGGACGCGACGAACGAAGAATGTATTGAGGCGGCGAAGCTTGCCAACGCGCACGATTTTATCAGCCGTTTGCCCGACGGGTACGATACGCAGTTGAAGAATAACGGTTCAAACCTTTCGCAGGGGCAGCGGCAGCTTCTTGCGATTGCGCGTGCAGCGGTGGCCGATCCTCCCGTCATGATCCTCGACGAGGCGACCTCGTCGATCGACACTCGCACGGAGGCACTCGTTACCGACGGTATGGATAAGCTCATGCACGGCAGAACGGTATTCGTGATTGCTCACCGTTTGTCCACCGTCCGCAATTCGGACGCGATCATGGTGCTCGATCACGGGCATATTATCGAGCGTGGCACGCACGAACAGCTCCTTGAACAAAAGGGCACCTATTATCAATTGTATACGGGCGCGTTCGAGCTTGAATAACCTTTTTTCCTCCGACTTCCTGTTGGAGGAAAATTTTTTAGTCGGTGAAAAATGCTTTTCATTTTTTTGTCGATATGGTATAATCAAGAAAACAAAAAAGTGAGAGAGGCTATGAATAACGAATTTTTCTCGTTTGAAGTCATAAAAACCGACCCCGAAACGGGGGCTAGGGCGGGGATATTGCACACGCCGCACGGCGATATTGAAACTCCCGTTTATATGCCCGTCGGCACGCAAGCGACGGTGAAAGGGGTATTTCCACGCGATTTGAAAGAAGCAGGATCGCAAATTATTCTTTCCAACACCTATCATTTGTATATGCGTCCCGGCGACGAGATCGTGAAAAAGGCGGGCGGCTTGCATAAGTTTATGAACTGGGACAGACCCATTCTCACCGACAGCGGCGGCTTTCAGGTGTTCTCCCTCGGGAAACTAAACAAAATTACCGACGAGGGGGTGGAGTTCTCCTCCAACGTGGACGGGAGTAAGCATTTCTTTACCCCCGAAAAGGCAATGCAGGTGGAGCAAAACCTCGGCGCGGATATTATCATGGCTTTTGACGAGTGTAGCGAGTACGGCTATTCCCACGACAAAGCCAAAGCCGCCATGGAGCGTACGGCAAAATGGTTGGAAAGATGCTACAAATTCCACGATAAGCCCGAGCAGGCGCTTTTTCCGATCGTGCAAGGGAATATGTATAAAGACCTGCGCGCGGAGAGCTTGCAAAGGACTTTACCGTTTGTCAAGCACGGGATCGCGATCGGCGGCTTGTCCGTGGGCGAGCCTAAGCCGCTTATGTACGAGCTGTTGGACGATTTACAGGAAAAACTGCCGACGGACGTACCCAGGTATTTGATGGGCGTAGGTTCTCCCGACTGTTTGATTGAGGGAACCTTGCGCGGGATCGACATGTTTGATTGCGTGCTCGCCACCCGTATTGCCAGAAACGGAACGGCAATGACCTCGCGGGGTAGAGTGGTGGTGAGGAACGGACGTTTTAAGGAGGATTTTTCTCCGCTTGACCCCGAGTGCGATTGCGAGTGCTGCAAGCATTACACGAAAGCGTATCTTCGTCACCTCGTCAATACGGGGGAAATGTACGGCGCTATGCTTTTGAGCTTGCATAACATCACTTTCCTGCACAAGCTGATGCGCGGCTTGCGCGAGGCGATTCTCGGCGGATACGTCCGTGAGTTTGCGCGTGAGTTCTACGCCAAGTACGGCGGCGAGGGAAAATGGTAATTCGCGCTTTTTCGAGTGAATTCGTAAATGAAAAGCGGGTGAAAAAAGAAAAATTTTTCGTTTTGACGGGTGAAACGCTTGCCAAAACAAGAAAAAAAAGGTAATATTAGAAAGGTAATATTAGATTACGAAAAGGAGAAAATACTATGTTTTGGAATTTATTGACGGAATCGGGTGCAGGTACTAACCAAAACCCTTGGAGTTCTTGGATCATTATCGGCGTCGTTGCCGTGGCGTTTATCGTGATCTTTATCTTGAACAGCCGTTCGCAGAAAAAGCGTCAAAAGGAAATGGAAGAAACCTTAGAAGCGCTTAAACCGGGCTGTAAGGTAAAGACGATCGGCGGCATTTGCGGGATCGTGGTGGAAATTTGCCCCGAGGACAACACCTTTGTGCTTGAAACGGGCAGCGAAGCGTCGGGCAAGTGCTACTTGAAATTTGACAAACAGGCCATTTATCAGACGGACGCGAAAAAGGAAGTCGAGGCGGTAAAGACGGAAGAAAAAGAAACGCCTGCCGAAGAAACGAAAGCTGAGTCGGAAGAAAAGCAAGACTAACCCTTAAAACAAATTCTAAAAGACCAATCCCTCCGCATACAATACTTGCGGAGGTATTTTTTTATGCAAAATCAATTTTCCGTGTTACAGCCGCTCAAAGCCGCGCTGTTTGCCACCCTGCTCGGGCTTGCGTTTTCTCTCGTGTTTGCGGTGATTTGTTACTTTTTCCCTCTGTCGCCGACGGTAATTCGCGTTATTGCACAAACGCTGAAAGCGATTTCGCTTGCGCTCGGCTGCTTTTTATGCCTGTCCAAGGAGGGAGGCTGGTGGAAGGGCTTGACGGCGGGGCTGCTTTTTACGGCGCTTTCCTTTCTTACCTTTTCCGCATTCGGCGGCGATTTTTCCCTGTCGTGGCTGATCGCCCTCGATCTTCTTTTCGGGCTATTCGTTGGGGCACTCGGCGGGATCGCGGCGGTCAATTTGAAAAAGGGGTGAAAAAATTTATTCCATAACGGGAAGAAAAACGGGGAAATTGCCGTAAAGTGCTTGCAATTTCATAAAAAGTGTATTATAATAATAGTACCAAATCAGTAAGGAAAGGAGATTTACGGTCATGATTAAGACGATTGCAAAACCCCAGGAAAAGAAAATTACCGGTTGCGGCGAGTGCAGAAGCACCTGTCAGTCCGCTTGTAAGACGAGCTGCACGGTGGGCAACCAGTCCTGCGAAAGAGTTACCCGCGAAAGCAAAATCGAGCGCAAATAAGGTATTTTTTCGGTAGCACGAAAGGCGCGTAGTCGTACGCGCCCTTTTTGCCGTAATTTTCCTACGGCAATTTTCTTTTTTACGAGTTTTTTATGATACACATTTTTAACTATCGCGACAAACATTATATTTACGACGTCGGGAGCGGCTCCTTGCACGAATGTGACGGGGCTACCGCCGACTATTTAAAGGCGCAGGAGGGGCAAAAGGTAGACGTTACTTACCTCACCGACGCGCAAATAAAAGAGATCCTTTCGGACGTGGAGGGGCTTAAAAAGCAAGGCCTTTTGTACAAGGAAGAGGTGAGCGTTTATCCCCGTAAAAGCAGCGAGGTAAAGGCGCTCTGTATCCACATTTGCCACGACTGCAATTTCCGTTGTCGGTACTGCTTTGCCGACGAGGGGGCGTACCACGCGAAACGCGAGGCCATGTCCTTGACGACGGCGAAAGCGGCGGTCGATTTCCTCATACAAAACAGCGGTAAACGCAAGGTGTTGGAAATGGACTTTTTCGGTGGCGAGCCGCTCATGAATTTCGACGTGCTGAAAGAAACGGTGGCGTATGCGAAAGAGGAGGGGGCGAAAGCGGGAAAGAAATTCCTGTTTACCACGACGACGAACGCCTTGCTTTTAAACGACGAGATTATTGAATTTTTCAATACGGAGATGGAGAACGTCGTGCTTTCGCTTGACGGCCGTCCCGAGGTGCACGACGCGATTAGAAAAACCCCCAACGGCAAGGGCACGTACGCGTTGATTATTGATAAAATCAAAAATTTCGTTCGTTCTCGCGGGGAGAAAAGCTACTACGTACGCGGCACGTTTACCTCGAAAAATTTGGATTTTTCTAAGGACGTTCTTTTCCTTGCAGAGCAGGGCTTTGACAGTATTTCCATGGAGCCTGTCGTTACCGATATAGACGATCTGCAAATCAAACAGGAGCATATTCCCGCGATTGAAAGGGAGTACGAGGAGCTTTGCGAGAGGTATTTGGAAAAGTACGAAAAGGGAGAGGGTTTTAATTTCTTCCATTTCAATATCGACCTCGAAGGCGGACCTTGTCTTTCCAAGCGCGTTTCGGCGTGCGGCGCGGGCAACGAATATTTCTCCGTTCTTCCAAGCGGCGATCTTTATCCCTGTCACCAGTTTGCCTCGGATAAGGAATTTTACATGGGGAACGTCTGGGAGGGGATCACGAAGCCTGAAATACGGGAAAAATTCGCGTCGTCTTGTCTGTTTACCCGTAAAAAATGCGACGGCTGTTTTGCGAAATTCATCTGCTCGGGCGGGTGCAACGCCAACAACTATCATTTCAACGGCGACGTGAACGATCCGTACGAGGTCACTTGCGATATGATGAAAAAGCGGGTGGAGTGCGCAATGCACATTCTCGCAAAGAAAAAGGCGGCGGAAAAATAACCCGAAAAAAGTCCGCTACCGTAAAGAAATTTGGTTTTTTTATAAAAAAACCGAAAAAATGACGCTGAACGCGTCGTAAAAACTTGACGGATAGGCGGTAAATAGGGTATAATTAAAAAGTATATTGTGAGTTTTATTCACGAAAAGCAACTATTCAGGAGGCTTATTGCATGGGCAAGAAAAAATCGGTGGTATTGATGACGCTCCTTACCATCGTACTGATCGCACTCTGCGTGATAACCGCTTTCCCCGCGTTCACCTTTCCTTGGTCGAACGGCGTAAAGGGTTGGCAGCCTGCAACCGAAATGCTCGACCTCGGTTCGGACTTCCACGGCGGCTACTATGCGTATTACTATCCGGAAGGCGTCGTTTCGGAAGCGGAATTTAACGACAACTACGAGAACTTTGGTTCTGCGGACAAGCAGGAGGAATACAAGGATTCTTACGTAGCGCATAAGGGCTTGTACCTTGCGAAAGACGAAAGCTATGGAATTTTTGACGACGGCGAAGCGGACGGGCTTACCTCCGCAAACGTTTCCGAGGATTTCAAGGCTTCCATTGAGGCAGCGAAAAAGACCATCTCTGACCGCTATGCGAAGAAAGGATTTTCCGATTTCCGCGTTTCCGTCGTAGACGATTACGCGATCAAAATCGAGCTTCCGTACGCGGACGCGTCGGCGGCTACCACCATTTCGGCGTTTGCCAACCTCGGTAAGGTAGACCTCGCGCTTGGCGAAACGGTTTTGGACGCGTTCTCGGACGAAGACGTCAACGTGAAAGAGTATATCAAAGGCTTCTCGATCGGTAGTCAGTACGACTATTCCTACATTGCCGTAAAATTGACGGCGGCAGGGAAAGATTTGATCGGCGAACAGAAAGAGGGACTTTCTTCGGCGGAATCGGCTGATGCGGCTACGACGCTGTACGTGCGCGTTGGCGGCGAGAACGTTCTTCCCATTTACAGCGACAACGTCCTTTCCGATAACTCGGTGAACTGCGCGTACCTTGAAAAGGAAAACAAGGTGCAGCTTGAAACTATGGTCATCCTTCTCAACTCGGCGCTCGAAAGCGAAGAAACGGAGCTTTCTTTCCGTGACGTATCCAGCGAGATCCGCGTTAAAGAATCACCTTACGGTGACAGCGCGAAAACGCTCTTCCTCGTTGCAATGGGGATTGTCACCTTGCTTGCGATCGCTTTGCCTATCGTGAAATACGGACGCTATGGCGTGACGTGCGCATACGCGGTCGTTTCCTATTTCGTGATTACCGTACTCTGCTTTGCGTTTATCGCGGGCGGCGCGTACTTTGAAATTTCCGCGGCGACGGCGCTCGTATATATTCTTGGCCTTGCGCTCGTTAGCGTAATGAATGCCCGTGCGTATAACGCAATCAAGTCGGAATTCGACCTCGGTAAGACGGTGGAATCCTCCGTAACGCTCGGTTATAAAAAGACGCTTTGGGCGACGGTAGATACGTACGTGGTACTGCTTCTCGGCGCGATTTCCATGCTCTTTATGACGGGCAGTATTCAACTGATCGCATGGCAGGCTGTGATTTGCGTAGTGGCGGCAGCGTTCATCAATTTGCTTTGGACGCGCGTGATTAATTACGTGCACCTGTCCGCAAGCAAAAACAAATATCAATATTTCCGCTTTGTAAGGGAGGACGATGATGATGAGTAAGAATTGTTGTGTTACGAAAGCGGTTACGAAATTCCGTCTTTGGGCTGTGATTTGCGCGGTGATCCTTATTGCGGGGATTGTAGTGGCGGCGGTGTTCGGCCTCAATAAAACGGCGGATATGAACTCCTATTCCGTCTTGACGGTAAGGGCGTCGGGCGTTTCTTTCGACGCTCAGTCGGAGAAAATCGACGAACTCGTTACGGCGGAAATTTCCGAGGGCATTCTCTTTAAGAGCGAGGCGGAAATTTCTACGGCGGAAAAGGAATATGCTTACTATTTTGCAAAAGGTACCGACCTTACGGCGGCGAAAAAGGACGTGCAGGATAGCCTTACGAAAGCGATTGCGGACGAAGAGCTTTTGATTGTTTCCGCGTGGGCGTCCGTAGGCGAAGAAGAGGTTGCTCGTAATACGCCCGCTTTGTATGCGGGACGCGCCGTGATCGCGATTGCGGTGTTTACGGTGCTTGCGTTCGCTTATACGGCTCTGCGTTATAAGCTCAGCGGTGGCATCACGACAGCGGTGGCTGTGGCACTTTCTGCGGCGCTTACGTTTGCTCTTTCCGCGATTACCCGTATCCCCGTTGATAATTATATTGTAGCGGTGTACGGCGTGGCGGCACTCTTTGCGGCGGTGGCAACGGTGTTCACCCTTGCTAAGACGCGCGCCCTTGAAAAGACGGACGCGGCGAAAGAGATGTCGGAGGAGGAGAAAGTGCAAAGCTCCCTTTCGGTAAAGAGCGTGCTGGCTCTTTCCGTAGCAATGCTTGGCGCGCTTGTGCTCGTTCTTGCGTTTGGACCTTCCCGCCTGTTTGCCGTGCACGGTATGATTGCAGTAGTGGTCGGCGCGTTCGTTTCGCTGATTGCAGCGCCCTCGCTGTATTTGCCGCTCAAAAAAGCGGAAGCGGAAATGAAAGCGAAGAAAGCGAGATACGACTACAAAAAAGGCGTAAAAGTAGCGAAGAAAGAAGAAAAAGAAGAGAAAGCGGAAGTATCCGCGGAAAACGAATAACTACGGACAGGAACTCGGGCGGGAGGGGGCTTTCGGTACCCAACCGCCCGTTTCTTATTATTCCCGTCTATTTTCAAAGGTAGGTCAACGTGAAAAAAATCATTCCCGAATATGCGTTTGGGCAAGAACAACTGAATACGGTTTCCACCCTCGCGCATGAAACGGGTTTGACGGAGAACGTCGTACGTATTTTGTACGCTCGCGGCGTTGATACCAAAGAAAAGATCCAGCGCTTTATGAACCCCTCCAAAGCCAACTTCCTTTCGCCCTTTTTAATGAGCGGTATGAAAGAGGCTGTGGAAATGATCACGGAAGCCCGCGACCTTGGCAAAACGGTGGCGGTGTTCGGCGATTACGACGCTGACGGTATTTGCGCTTCGGCGATTATGTATCACGCGTTGCGGGAATTTGGGATTGAAGCGCATATTTATATTCCCGAGCGTTCGGACGGCTACGGGCTTTCGGAAGAGGCGATCGACAAAATTTTCGAGGAGTGCAATCCCGAGCTGTTCATTACCGTTGACTGTGGGATTTCCTGCGCGAAAGAGGCGCAGTATATTTACGAGCTTGGCTCCGACGTGATCGTTACCGATCACCATGAATTGCCCGAGGTGCTGCCCGATTGCGTGATTATCAATCCCAAGCTGAAAGACGATTACCCTTACGATAATCTTTGCGGCGCGGGTGTGGCGTTCAAGCTGGCTTGCGCGTTGCTTGGTGAAAGAGCGTACGAGTATTTGGATTTCGCCACCCTTGCGACGGTTGCGGACAGCGTGCCCTTGTTGGGGGAAAACAGAGATATTGTTACGGAGGGGCTGAAACGCTTTAATCGCGATATTCGGCCTTGCTTTGCCGACCTTGTGGGGAAAGGCTACGACGCCGTGACGGCGCAGACGCTTGCGTTTACGTTGGCACCTCGCGTCAACGCAGCGGGGAGAATGGGCGACGCCCGTGCGGCGTTCGAGCTGTTTATTTCCACATCACCCACCCGCATTTACGAGTATTCCGCAAAGCTTTGCGCGTATAATACCGAGCGCCAAAAATACTGCGACGAATTATACGCATCAGCCAAGCAAAAATTGCGGGAAAAAGGGGCGTACGGCAACGTTATTATGCTTTCGGACGAGAGCTGGAATACAGGCTTTATCGGGATTGTTGCCGCCCGTATTGCAGAGGAGTACAACCGCCCGACGTTGCTGTTCGTACACCACGGCGATATGCTCAAAGGGAGCGCGCGGAGTATTGAGAGCGTCAATATTTTTACTGCGCTGAAAAATTGTAGTAGCTATATTGAAGAATTCGGCGGTCATGCGCAAGCGGCGGGAATCAATATTCGCATGGAGAATTTTGACGCGTTAGAGAGGGCGCTCAATGAAGAGATCGGCGCCACCTATCAGGCGGAGGATTTTTGGCAATGCGTGTGCGTGAGCGAGGAGATTACCGACCGTTTCCCCGAAAAATTTGCGCGGGAGCTGAACAGAATGGAGCCTTACGGCGTAGGGCACCGTCGGCCGCTTTTCGTCATTAACGCGGGGGCATGTACGGCTCGACCGATCAAAAATATGTCGCCGCACTTGACGGTGAAGAGCGATTATATTGACCTGATGTATTTTTCGGGAAGTAAAAATTTAAAGATTATAGAAAGCGACGTTCGTAAAAAGATCGTCTTTGAGATCAACGTTTCCCGCTTTAAGGGCAGGGAGCAAATCAAGGGATTTGTACGAGAGCTTATTTACGACGGTAGAACGGGTAGACGGGTAGCGGAAAGTATTTTTGCTAACGGGATCGCGCGGAGCTATGCGAACACGGCGGAGCTTGCGCTCACCGCTCTTTCCACGGAAGAAACCAAGGCGTTGATCGCGCAAAAGCTGCAAGAATGTCCGTACGGGCTTTGTATGATTGCCTCCGACCGTCGTACCCTGCGCTTTTACGAAGAATTGCAGGGCTTTGACTGCGATTTGTTTTATCCCTCGTCGCGAAACGTGGCGAATTTGCTGATTATTTCGCCTGCCCCCGATGCTGATCTTTCGGGGTTTAGAGATTTCGTGTTCTTAGATACCCCCTCCGATTTTAATATCGCCTGTCTTGCAGGGAGAAAAGGGTACGTCAACGAGGAAATTTGCGGCTTTAAAATGTTCGAGGGCTTAGACACGGCGAGAGAGAGCCTGTTAGAAATTTATTCCGCGCTGCGTAGAGAGGTCAATCGATTGTACGGGAGCACGGCGGAGGAGCTTGCGGCGAGCTGTGACGCCCTTGGGTTTGACAGTATGGAATTTATTTTCGCGCTCAACGTGTTCGAGGAGCTTGGACTGGTGACCTTTGACGGCGGTAATCCGACGGTGTATCGGGGCGTGAAAGCGGAGCTGAATAAGTCAAGCATTTATCGAAAGGTTTGTTTGCTCAAAGAGAATTAATGGAGAGAAAGAGAGCTTTATGTACGAAACGCTGAAAAAAATCGAAGAAGTGTACGCGGGTGACGAGGGGGAACGGCTGAAAAAGGCCTACGCCTACGCGAAGCGCGCTCACGACGGTCAGAAACGCGCTTCGGGAGAACCTTATTTTATTCATCCTTGCGAAGTTGCGAAGATCTTAATTGACCTCGGCATGGACGCGGCGACTATTTCCGCGTCGCTTTTGCACGACGTTATTGAAGATACTTCGGCAACGGAGGAGGACGTAAAAAATGAATTCGGCGAGGAGGTCTTGCGGCTTGTCAGCGGCGTGACCAAGCTTGAAAAAATCGAATTCAAATCGCAAGAAGAGGCAGAGGCGGAAAACTTCCGTAAAATTTTCGTCGCGATGGCGAAAGATATTCGCGTCATCATTATCAAGCTTGCCGACCGTTTGCATAATATGCGTTCGCTGAGCTTTTTGTCCCGCGAGCGTCAGTTGAAAATGGCGCGAGAAACCTTGGATATTTACGCCCCGCTTGCCGGTAGGTTGGGTATTTCGCAAATTAAGTGCGAGCTGGAAGACTTATGCTTGAAGTATTTAGAGCCGGAGGCATACGATTACCTCGTGGTGAACATTCGCGAGCGGCTTTCCGAACGTCGGGAGTTTGTGAGTAAGATCATTGCCGAGCTGAAAAATATTATGGCGCGCGACGGCGTAGAGGGAGAGGTGTTCGGCCGCCCTAAGCATTTCTATTCCATTTATAAGAAGATGAAAAACAAGGAAAAGACGCTCGATCAGATTTACGATTTGACGGCGGTCCGTATCCTTGTTAGCGACGTCAAGGAATGTTATACGGTGCTCGGCAGTATTCACGAGCATTGGAAACCGATTCCCGGGCGAATCAAGGATTATATCGCGACGCCCAAGCCGAATAAGTATCAGTCGTTGCATACGACGGTTATGACGAATTTTGGGCAGCCGTTTGAAATTCAAATTCGTACGGTGGAAATGCACCGTATTGCCGAATTCGGTATCGCGGCGCATTGGAAATACAAAGAGGGAAAGACGGCGCAAAGCGCGACGGAGTTTGAGAATAAGCTGACGTGGCTGAGAAAGGTCATGGAATGGCAGGGGGACGTCAAGGACTCGCAGGAGTTCGTGGACGCTTTAAAAACGGAATTGTACAGTCACGAGCTGTTGGTGTTTACGCCGCTCGGGAAGGTCATTTCCTTGCCCCCCGAGGCCACCCCGATCGACTTTGCATACGCCATTCACTCGGAGGTTGGCAACCGCTGTACGGGCGCGAGGGTTAATTCTAAAATGGTGCCGCTCACAACGACGCTGTTGACGGGTGATGTGGTGGAAATTATCACCTCTCCCGCCTCCAAAGGCCCCTCTCGCGACTGGCTGAAAATTGTAAAATCTTCCAGCGCGCGCGCGAAAATTAAGCAATTCTTTAAAAATCTTTTGCGCGACGACTATATTCGCGAGGGGCAAAATAAGCTGGAAGAAGAGGCGAGAAAAAAAGGATTTAGCCTTTCTACCCTTTTAAACGACGAATCGTTTGAGCGTCTTGCCGATAGGTTCTCGTTTACCGAGCGCGACGAAATGTTTGCGGCGGTGGGGTACGGCTCCGTTTCCGTAGGGCAGGTACTCGTTAAACTCATTGATTTCTATAAAAAGAAGGTGCCCACGGGGTTCGTGTTAAACGAAGGTGGGATTAAGCGCACGGCTGGCGGGATCCTTATCAACGGTGAGTCGGGGCTGCTTGTTCGGTTTGCGGGCTGTTGCTCGCCCGTTCGAGGCGACGCGATCGTTGGATTTACCTCGCGCGGCCGCGGCGTTGTCGTGCACCGTGCCGATTGTCCTAACGTCAAAGGGGTGGAGGAGGATCGACTGATCCCTGCTTCTTGGGCGCGGGAGGTTGGCGATAAGAATTTATACAACGCGCATATTTCCATTCGCGCGACCGATCAAGGCGCGGCGTTGTCCGTTCTGTCGCTTGCCGTAGCGGACATGAGGCTTTCGATCACGGCAGTAAACGGCAGGATTGATAAAAATCGCGACGCCGTTTTGGAGGCGACCGTTTCTCTTGCCGACATTTCCGAGGTGGATATGCTCATCAAAAAAATGTTGTCCGATAAACGGATTCACGACGTACACCGTATTACGACGTAGCCATTACGGAATGAGTTGAACCTGATTTTGAGCGCCGAATTTCACGTTCTACTTCGTCGAAAGTCTTGTTAAACCATACAGGTTTGACTGCGGCTTTCTCCTTGAATAACTGTAAATTCGGCTGCTGAAAATTGCTCTGCACCCAAAACGAATTATTTTTGCAAGATTTGAGGCGCAGAGGAAGCAACAATACTGTATGTATTGTAATGACGATAAGCCTTAAAGGGGCAAAAAGACTTGTTTTGGGCAGGTTCAATTCGCTCCGTAATGGCTAAGGAGCGGAAATGCAAATTTTTAAAGTGGGGCCTAAGGGCTTTGGCGCGAATAGTTATCTCGTGACGGCAGACGGCAAAAACGCCGTCGTGATCGACCCGTCAAGCGAACGGGTTCTTGAAGAATGTAACCGCCGTAAACTCGTACCTGCCTACGTGCTTTTAACCCATTGTCACTTTGATCACGTTATGGGAGTGCCGCTTTTACAAGCGCAAGGCGCGAAAGTGATTTGTTTGGATAAAGAGGAGAGAAATTTCTTTACGCAGGTGGATCTTTTTGAATATTTCGGCGCGCCGCGTATTCCGTTTACGATTGACGAGGCGATTAAGGACGGAGAAACGAGAGAGCTTGCAGGAATTTCGTTCACCGCAATTTCCACGCCCGGGCACACGGCGGGCAGCGCGTGTTATTTCATTGCGGAAGAACGGGTTTTGTTTACGGGCGATACCTTATTCGAGGGGAGCGTAGGGAGGACGGATTTTCCCACAGGCTCCGGCGCGGAGCTTCGCGAAAGTCTGAAAAAGCTGGCTTTGCTTGACGGCGATTACGCCGTGTATGCAGGGCATAACGACGAAACTACTTTGGAGTCCGAGCGAAAAAGCAATCCTTTTTTGCTTGCGGCGCTTTGAAAAAGAAAATGTTGACGACTGATTGTAAATTTTTGGAAAACGAATTGATGGACGTGGCGCGGTTGTTTAAACGCCGCCCCGAAAGCGTCCGCCATACCTTCCGCTTTGCGGAGGGCGTTTTTTATAATACTTTTTGGGTGGACGGCGAGGAGCACCGTTTTGAAGAAAAGGGAATGGCAGAGGACGAGGTGACCTATAAACGCTTAGAACGGCGTTTTGCCAAGCTTGCGCTGTACGACGTTTTAAGCGAGCGTTTTGGCGAAAAGATGCCGTGGGGCGCGCTGACGGGGATCCGCCCGACCAAGCTTGCCTATCGGGAGTTGTCCGAAGGGCGGGATTTTCAGCCGCTGTTTGAAAAAATGCGGGTAAGCGAAGAGAATATTTCCGTGATCCGTCGCATTTTAAAGGCGCAGGAGGGGATCTACGCGATCGACGAGCAGGCTACCGATTTGTTCGTTTCTCTTCCCTTTTGTCCGTCCAAATGCGCTTACTGCTCGTTTATCACTGCGCCTATTGAAAAGACGAGGGGCTTTTTGCCCGCTTATCTTGCGGCGCTGAAAAAAGAGCTTGCGGCGAGCGAAGAGCTGATCGGGGATTTAAAAAGCGTTTATATCGGCGGCGGTACGCCGTTTGCGTTGAGCGCGGAGGAATTAAAAGAGGTACTCCTTGCCGTCGCGCCGCTTCGGAAAAACGATTGCGAATACACGGTGGAGGCGGGGCGACCCGACGTATTTTCCGAGGAAAAATTACAGCTTTTAAAGGAGTTCGGGGTGACGCGGATTTGTATCAATCCGCAGACCTTTTCGGACGAAACGCTTAAAAAAATCGGCCGAAAGCACACCGTTGCCGACGTGTATAAGGCGTTTGAGCTTTCGCAAAAATACGGTTTTTTGATCAACCTCGACCTGATTGCGGGCTTGGAGGGAGAGCGGACGGAGGACTTTGTTAGCGGCGTAAAAAAGGCGGTGGAAACGGGCGCGGAGAACGTCACCGTGCATTGCCTTTCGTTGAAGAGCGGAGCAAAGCTGAAAGAGGAAACGGAGTACTTGGAAAACGATTTCGTTTCGGACATGGTGGCAGCCTCTCGGGAAATTTTGACGGCGGCGGGCTACGAGCCGTATTACCTGTACCGTCAAAAGTATCAAGTAGGAAACAATGAGAACGTCGGTTGGGCAAAGGCGGGCAAGGAGTGCATATACAACGTCAATATGATGGAGGAGATCACAAACAATCTTGCGGTGGGCGCGAACGCCGTTTCCAAGAAGATAGAAGCGGGTGGAGAGAAAATCAGCCGTTTCGGCTCGCCCAAGGACTTAAAGACGTATTTGGAAAAAATCGAGCAAATAATCGAAAATAAGCGGAAATTTTTTAAAGAAAGCCCGTCAAATTGATTTACATTTATAAAAGATTATGGTAAAATAATAACAACGGCTGTAAGGCGTGACGATTCTCCACGCACGACTTTGCGGTACGGGATACAAATTCCATAGGAGGATAAAGAGAAATGGAAAAGAACGAAATCATTGCAAAATTTGCAACCCACGAAGGCGACACGGGTTCCCCCGAAGTGCAGATTGCACTCCTTACGGAGAGAATCAACCACCTGAACGAACATTTGAAAGAACACAAGCAGGACAACCATTCCCGCCGTGGTCTTTTGAAGATGGTAGGTAAGCGCCGTGGTCTTCTTGATTATCTCAAAGAGAAAGACATCATGAGATACAGAGCCATTATCGAAGCGTTGGGTCTTAGAAAATAAGCAAGCATAAAAGGGCGGGTGTTTTTAACTCGCCCTTTTTTGTCGATAAGGGGAGGCGTATTTCTTGCGGCATCAGGGAAGAACGCGCCTTTTTATCGGATAAACCTTTTTCGCCAAGGCGACGGGAAAGGCCAAGAACAAAAAAAGAATTGACAAGGAGAAAAACGAACAATGCCAAACTTAGAAAATGCAAAAGTATTCAAAATGGACTATGCGGGGAGAGAGCTTACCGTTGAGATCGGCAAGTATGCGGAGCAGGCAAACGGCGCCTGTCTTGTACGTTGCGGCGACACGGCGGTAAACGTTACCGTATGTATGGCGGAAAAACCCAGAGAGGGCATGGACTTCTTCCCTCTTTCGGTAGACTACGAAGAAAAAATGTTCGCCGTAGGGAAAATTCCCGGCGGTTTTAAAAAGAGAGAGGGCAGAGCGTCCGACAAAGCGATCCTCGTCAGCCGCTTGATCGACCGTCCTATTCGTCCCCTGTTCCCGAAAGGGATTTTTAACGACGTCGTCGTTGTGGCAACCGCGCTTTCTGTGGATCCCGATATCGCGCCTGAGCCTATTGCTATGATCGGTTCTTCGATCGCGCTTTCGATTTCCGATATTCCTTGGGCAGGACCTACGGGTTCGGTGATCGTCGGCTGTATCGACGGCAAATATATCATCAACCCCACCGTTGAGGAAAAGGAAAAGAGCACGATCCACCTTTCTTTGGCGGGTACGAAGGACGCGATCCTTATGATCGAAGCGGGCGCGAAAGAGGTTACCGACGCGGAAATGGTCGGCGCGATTATGTACGGTCATGAAGAGATTAAAAAGGTCTGCGCGTTTGTGGAAGAGATCGCAAAGGTTGCGGGCAAGCCTAAGATGGAAATGGAATTCTATCATATCCCCGAAGAGCTTGACGCGGCGGTAAAGGAATACGGCTATGCGAAGCTCGAAGCGGCGCTTGACACCTTTGACCGTCAGGAAAGACAGGATAGACAAGCTGCAGCGGAGGCGGAAATTCTCGAACATTTTGCGGAAATTTATCCCGATCAGCTCCGTGAAGTCAAGGATTCCATGTACTATATCGTAAAATCTATCGTTCGTGCGAAGATCTTTGACAAGGGGATCCGTCCCGACGGCAGAACGCTCAAAGAGGTTCGTCCTATTTGGTGTGAACACGGCGTTCTTCCCCGCGTACACGGTTCGGCAGTATTCACCCGTGGTCAGACGCAAGCGCTTACCACCTGTACTCTCGGTATGCTCGGCGAAGCGCAGAGAATGGAAGGGCTTGACGAGGAAGAAGAAAAGAGATATATGCATCAATACAACTTCCCCGGCTACTGTACGGGCGAAGCGAAGGCGTTGAGAAGCCCCGGCCGTCGAGAAATCGGCCACGGCGCTTTGGCAGAGCGTGCACTCGTTCCCGTTATTCCCGACGCAAGCGAATTCCCTTACGCAATCCGTGTGGTATCGGACATCATGTCCTCCAACGGTTCCTCTTCAATGGCTTCCGTTTGCGGCTCGACGATGGCGCTTATGGATGCGGGCGTGCCCATCAAGGCTCCCGTAGCAGGCTGCGCAATGGGTCTTATTAAAGATCCTGAAACGGGTAAGTACGTGATCATGACCGATATTCAAGGCCTTGAAGATTTCCTTGGCGACATGGACTTCAAGGTGGCGGGTACCGAAAAGGGTATTACGGCAATTCAGATGGATATCAAAATTAAAGGGATTTCCGAAGAGATCATGCTCGACGCGATTGCACAGGCGCAAGACGCGCGCCGCCATATCCTTGGCAAGATGCTTGAATGTATCCCCGAATACGCGGCAGAGCTTTCTCCCTATGCTCCTAAAATCCTTACCTTCCAGATCAACCCCGAAAAGATCGGTGACGTTGTCGGTAAACAGGGCAAGGTTATCAACAAGATCATTGAACAGACGGGTACGAAGATTGACATTGAGGACGACGGTACGGTATGCGTAGCTTGCTATGGCGACGTCGCAAGCGCACAGCGTGCAAAAGCGATCATTGAGAGCATTGCGCACGACCCCGAGGTGGGCGATATGTTCGTCGGCGAGGTTGTGAGAGTGCTTTCCAAGGTGGGCGCGTTCGTAGAGATCGCTCCGGGCAAGGACGGCATGGTGCACATTTCTCGCCTCTCTGAAAAGAGGGTCAACCAAGTGGAAGACGTTCTCAATATCGGCGATAAGGTCAAAGTGGAAATTATCAAGATCGGTGAAAAGGGTATCGACCTGAAACTGCTTGAAAAATACGAAGGCTAATTTGAAAAGGGATACGACCGACGGCTTTTTCCGTCGGTCGTATTTTCAAAAAAGGTGAAATAATGAAACTTTCTCTAATTATTCCCTGTTACAATGAGGAGGAGGCACTCCCTACGTTCTACGCGGCGGTGTGCAAGACGTTGGAAGAACTGCAAGAGTATCAAGCGGAGATCCTTTTTGTCGACGACGGCTCGACGGATAAGACCCTGTTTCTCGTTAAAGCGTATGCTGAGCGCGATCCGCGGGTAAAATACCTTTCATTCTCCCGAAATTTCGGAAAAGAGGCAGCCATGTACGCAGGCTTTTGTAACGTGACGGGGGATTATGCCGCTGTTATGGACGCGGATATGCAGGATCCACCCGAATTGCTTAAACAAATGCTCGAAATTTTGGAGGGCGGCGAATACGACAGCGTGGCAACGCGTCGGGTAACTCGTAAGGGAGAACCGAAAATTCGTTCCTTCTTTGCGCGCGGATTTTATAAGCTGATGGGAAAAATTTCCGACGTCGATCTTGTAGACGGCGCACGGGATTTTCGGCTTATGAACCGTAAAATGATCGACGCTGTGGTACAAATGAGCGAAACCAACCGTTTTTCCAAAGGGATTTTCGGGTGGATCGGCTTTAAAACGTACTGGCTGGAATACGAGAACGTGCAAAGAGTGGCAGGGGAGAGCAAGTGGAGCTTTTGGAAGCTACTCCGTTATTCTATGGAAGGGATCACGAATTTCTCTGATGCGCCCTTAAAAATATCGTCGTGGAGCGGGTTGTTTTTCACCTTTGCGTCCCTCGTGGCGTTGTTGGTCGTTTTTATTCGCGCCCTTTGTTTTGGCGATCCTGTGGCAGGGTGGCCGAGCACCGTTTGTATTATTCTGTTTGTCGGCGGTATTCAGCTTTTCTGCCTTGGTATGTTAGGGCAATACGTTTCCAAAATTTTCCGCGAAACGAAAAAACGGCCGATTTATATCGTTTCCGAAAAGAATATCGACCGTAAATAAATCAAAAAGAAGCACCCGTGTCTTGAACGAGTGCTTTTTTTGTTCTTTATTTATTCATAGAGAGCCAAACCATCAATACGGAAATATCCGCGGGATTAACGCCTGAAATGCGCCCGGCTTGTCCCAAGTTGAACGGACGGACGCGGTCGAGTTTTTCTCTTGCCTCTAAGCGTAAGCCTTGGATTTCATAGTAGTTGATGTCGGGCGGGAGTATTTTGCTTTCAAGGCGTTTCGCCTTTTCAATTTGTTCGTTTCCTCGCTTTAAATATCCCTCGTATTTGACGGTGATTTCCGCCGTTTCCAACACGTCTTTCGGATATTCCCGCAGACAATCAAATTCCTCAATAATTTCCTGTAAGGGGATAGAGCGTTTGATCATATCCGCATAGGAAACGCTTCCGCTCGGTGCGTCGTAACCGTGACGCATTAGGAACGGAGCGGCTTGTTTTTGCGGCACTCGCTGTTCTAAGGCAAGGAGCAGCTGCTCGTAGGCGGCTTTGCGTTTTAGATAGATCGCATACCGTTTTTCGTCCACGAGGCCTACTTCTTTCCCTTTTTCCGTCAAGCGAAAATCGGCGTTGTCCTGTCGGAGAGTAATGCGGTGCTCGGCGCGCGAGGTCATCATACGGTATGGCTCGTCCGTGCCTTTCGTAACGAGGTCGTCAATCAGTACCCCGATATACGCCTCGTCGCGGCGAAGGGTAAAAGGAGGAAGTCCGCGAAGCTTTAAGGAGGCGTTAAGCCCTGCCATTAAGCCTTGTGCCGCCGCCTCTTCGTAGCCGGAGGTGCCGTTGATTTGACCTGCCGTATAAATCCCTTCGACTTTTTTAAATTCAAGAGTAGGTAACACGTCGAGGGTGTCAATACAGTCGTACTCTATTGCGTATCCATATCGCACGATCTTTGCGTTTTCAAGCCCTACAATGGAGTTATACATGGCGCGTTGCACGTCGTGGGGCATGGAGGTGGAAAGCCCTTGCGCATAGATTTCTAAGGTATGCTCGCCCTCGGGTTCTAAAAAGATTTGATGCCGTTCTTTGTCCTTAAAGCGGACCACCTTGGTTTCGATTGAGGGGCAATAACGAGGCCCCGTGGATTGAATGACGCCGTTATACAAGGGGGAACGGTCAAGGTTTTCCAAAATAATTTGGTGGGTGGTCAGGTTGGTGTAGGTCAAATAGCAGGGCAGTTTGTTTTCGGGCGTTTTTTCGCTGATAAAGGAAAAGGGGTAAATACCGTTATCGCCTTGCTGCAATTCGCATTTTTCGTACTCCACCGTACGTCCGTCAAGCCTTGCGGGCGTACCCGTTTTGAAACGGCGAACAGTAAAACCGAGGTCGATTAAATTTTGCGTGAGGTGAGTCGCGGCGGAAAATCCGTTCGGCCCCTCTTTTTTGACGACCGAACCCGTGATCGTTTCGCTGTTTAAATAAACGCCTGTACAAAGGATTACGGCTTTACATAAAACGACGCCGCCATGCAGCGTTTTTACGCCGACGCATCTCCCGTTTTCCACGAGGATTTCCGTTGCTTCGCCTTGTAAAATTTGTAAATTTTCGGTACTTTCAAGCACCTTTTTCATTTGCGTATGATAGGCATTTTTATCGGATTGAGCGCGTAAGGATTGTACGGCGGCGCCTTTGCCGACGTTGAGCATACGAATTTGCAGAGCGGTCTTGTCCGCGTTGATCCCCATTTCGCCGCCAAGAGCGTCGATCTCGCGTACCAAATGTCCCTTGGCTGTGCCGCCGATCGAGGGATTGCAGGGCATAAATCCGATACTGTCTAAGTTTAAGGTGAGCAGTACCGTTTTTATTCCCGTACGGGCAAGTGCAAGCGCGGCCTCGCAACCTGCGTGCCCCGCGCCGACGACTGCCGCGTCCGCTTCATATTCGATAAAAGTGCCTTTCAATACGTCCATGGTGCCTTCTTTTTTTGGCTCCGTCACATCACTCGGTTGATTTTTGACGAAAAAACGCTGTGAAATTCTACGCGTTTTTCTCGTTAAACCGCGATAAATCGCTAATCAACCGCTTTCTGTGGCACAGCCTTATTTTTTCAAAACAATATTTTTAATGTCATCCACTTCTTTTGCGATACGATTGTTTAAGGTGATCAGCTTAGCGATTTTGTCACGCGCGTGCATGATCGTGGTATGATCTCTGCCGCCGAGGATTTGTCCGATCGTATCCAGAGGAACGGAGAGCTGTTCGTAGATAAGATAAGCGCAAATTTGCCGCGCTTTCACGAAATCGGCGTTGCGGCTCTTGCCTACGACGTCCTCCCGTTTTTGTTTGAAGTAGGCGCAAGCGGCGTTAATGATAGTTTCAGGGGTAATTTCTTCCTCCTCCTGCGTTTCGCTGACTGCCTCGTTGAGGGCGCGCTGAGCAAGGCGCAAGGTGATAGGTTCTTCGTGTAGCTTGCTTGCGAAGATGACCTTGGTAAGCCGTCCTTCAAGCGTTCTTACGTCGTGCCCCGAATCCTGCGCGAGGAATTCCAAAACGTCATTCGTTATAATGTATTTCTTGTCTAACGCCTTACGCTGTAAGATGGCGATTTTGGTTTCGGGGAGCGGAGGCTGAATATCCGCGATCATGCCCCCTGCAAAACGGGTGCGAAGACGCTCCTCCAAGGTAGCAAGTTCCTTGGGGTGACGGTCGGAGGTAAGGACGATCTGTTTGTTTTGCGAGGTCAGCTCGTTAAAGGTATGGAAAAATTCCTCCTGCGTACCCTTTCTGTCCTTTAAGAACTGAATATCGTCGATCATGAGTACGTCTACGCTACGGTAGTGGTTTCTAAATCCCGCGCCGTTCTTTTGGGAGAGGGAGTCGATAAATTCGTTTAAGAAATTTTCGCAGGTGGTGTAGAGCACCTTTTTCTCGGGTGCGCGTTCGGCAATCAGGTTTGCGATCGCGTGCATAAGGTGGGTCTTGCCCAACCCCGATTCCCCATAGATGAATAAGGGATTGAAAATCGCCCCGGGATTTTCAGCCACCGTTTTCGCCGCCTCGTACACGAGCTTGTTTTCCGCCCCGACAACGAAAGAGTCAAAGGTGAAATTTTTATTGATGGGCGCGACGGGATAGGGGCTGCTCTCTTCGATTTCGGACAGGGAAAAAAGGTCGCTCCCCTCCACGTACACGTCAAAGCCGACAAGCCCAAAGCCCGCGCCGCAGGAAACGACGGTGTCGCGGATAAGCTCGTAGCTACTCTTTTTTAAGGTGCTTGCCGCCATGTCGGTGGTAGCCTCCAAGATTAAAAGCCGATTGACCACCTTGGCGGGTCTGACGCCGCGAATGGTGGTTTCATAGGAAAAGGGGTTCATGGATTTGGAGAGCTTTTCGCAAATTCGTTCCCAGAGTAGCTCGATTTGGGATTTTCCCTCGGTAATAGGAGTGTTTTCAGTCATTTTACTGCCCGCCTTACGATTATTTTTTCTTTACGCTTGAAAAACTTTTGTCTTTTTTAAATTTATTTGATATAATTATAATACAAATTTCAAGGAAAAGAAAGTATTTTTGGTCGGTTTTTTTGAATTATGCGGATAAAAAAATTATTCTTGCAAAATTTTAGGAACTACGAACGGGAAGAATTTGACTTCTCGGACGGGTTAAACGTGCTTTTTGGAAAGAACGGACAGGGCAAAACCAACTGTGCGGAGGCGGTATTTTACCTTTGCACGGGCGCTTCTTTGCGTATCCGTCACGACAAACAGCTTATTCGTATCGGCGCGGACTGCGCGAAGATCGTCGCCGAAGCGGAAAACCGTTACGGAAAGCTCACCATTTCCGCCGACATTTACGAAAATAAACGGGAGATCCGTATTAACGGCGGCAAAATTGCTAAAAATGCCGATTTGATGGGGCATTTGAGCAGCGTATTCTTTTCCCCGGGCGAGCTGCGTCTTATTCAGGACGGTCCCGACGAACGGCGGCGGTTTATGAATATTTCCATTTCGCAAACCTCTCCCGCTTATTACACCGCGCTTTTGCGCTACAATAAAATTTTAGACCAAAGAAATACGCTGCTGAAAGACAGGGACGTGGGGTTGGTGCTCGACACGCTGCCCGTTTGGGACGAGCAGCTCTGTAAATACGCCGCGGTGATCGTCAAAAAACGCGCGGAGTTTTTGGAGCGGCTTTCCCCACTTGCAGGGGAGCTGCACGCCTATCTTACCGACGGCGGCGAAACGCTTGAATTAAAGCCCGACAAACGCTATGAGGGTGATGAAAAGGAAATTGAAAAAATTCTGCTTCGTCGGCTTTCCAACAACTATGAAAAGGATCTTCGCCTTGGCTTTACGACGGTGGGGCCGCACCGCGACGACGTTGATTTCTTTATCGCGGGCGTGGACGCCAAGGGCTACGCCTCGCAGGGACAGACTCGTACGGCAGCCCTTGCCGTAAAGCTTGCGGAAGTGGAGATTTTTAAACAGCTTTCGGGGGAATATCCCGTCCTCATTCTCGACGACGTGATGAGCGAGCTTGATTTGCCTCGCCGTAAAAAGCTTGTAGGCCTCATTTCGGGGCTGCAAACCCTGCTCACCTGTACGCATGCCGAGCGCGTTTTGTACGGCGCGGAGGCGAATAAAATGCGGATTGAAAACGGCGCCGTAAAAAGGGAGAAGAAATAGAGTAAACCCGCCCCGCTTGGCGCATACTGTAATAAAAGCGGGGGTACTGTCATGAAGAAAAAGCTTTTAGGACTTTTTGCCGCTCTTTTCGGGGCGGCGTTTTTTGTTGTCGGCGCTTTTCCCTCGCGCCCTGTTAAGGCGTGGGCGCATCCGAGAGAAAAGCTTGTGGCTTATACTACCTATTTTAATCAAAAAGACGGGGGCAGGTGTGAGAATATCGCCCTTGCGGCGGCGCGTATTGACGGGATCGCGTTGCAGCCGTACGGCGAATTTTCCTTTAACGTCGTCGTCGGGGAGCGGACGAAAAAAAACGGCTATAAGGAGGCGAAAATTATTTCGCAGGGCGAATTTACACTCGGCGTTGGGGGCGGGGTGTGTCAGGTGAGCACGACGCTCTATAACGCCGCCCTTTTATCGGGGCTTTGCGTCACCGAATTTCATCCTCATTCCTTGGCTGTGGGCTACGTACCGCCCTCGCGTGACGCTATGGTTTCCGCCGCGAGCGATTTAAAGCTTTATAACCCCTTTGACGAAACGGTATATTTTTCCGTGCGAATTCGGGAAAACGCGCTCACCGTCACCGTATACGGAAAAAATTTGGGACGGAGCTATTCCATTGAAAGTAAAACGCTAGCAAGGGTGCCCGCCCAAGAGCCTCTTTTTGTGGAGCGCGAGGAGGAAGTGCGCGAGGGAAGGGAGGGGGTGAAGAGCGAGGCGTATTTAAAGACCTATTACGGCGGGGTGTTGATCGGGATAAAACGGCTTCGCGAGGACTTTTACGCGCCCGTGCGCGGAAAGATTATAAAATAATCGCAAAAAACCGTAATTACGACAAAGAAATTTCCGTCAAACTCTTGTCTTTTTTTCTAAAAAATGTTATAATGAAAGAGTATAAAATGGGGAGGAAGCGAAGGGTTAGAAAAATCCCGCTTTTTCCTAAGACGAAAGGCAGGTAAAAGGTATGGAAAGACTTACATTAAAAGAATTGACGACCAACCTTTCCGCATACGGCGGAAAAACGGTGACGACCGCGGGTTGGGCGAGAAGTATCCGCGACTCCAAGGCGTTTGGGTTTATCGAGCTGAACGACGGTAGTTGTTTTAAAAATACGCAGATCGTGTTCGAGCGGGAAACGCTTAAAAATTACGACGAGATCGCAAAGAGCAACGTTGGCTGTTCGCTGATTGTAACGGGGGAAGTGGTGCTTACGCCCGAGAATAAGCAGCCGTACGAGATCAAGGCGACGGAGATCGTCGTAGAGGGAGAGTCTACGCCCGACTACCCCTTGCAAAAAAAGCGCCACACGGTGGAATTTTTGCGTGAGATTGCCTATCTTCGCCCCCGTACGAATTTGTTTGGGGCGGCGTTCCGTATCCGTAGCGAGGCGGCGTTTGCCGTGCACCGTTTCTTCCACGAGCGCGGCTTTGTGTACGTGCATACCCCGATCATCACGGGGAGCGACTGTGAGGGCGCGGGGGCAATGTTCCAGGTGACGACGCTGGATTTGGACGAGATTGCCAAAGAGGGCAAGGCACCCGATTATAAAAAAGATTTCTTCGGCAAAAAAGCGTCGCTTACCGTTTCGGGACAGCTCAATGCGGAAACGTATGCAATGGCGTTCGGCAACGTGTATACGTTCGGACCGACCTTCCGCGCCGAACATTCCAACACGGCTCGTCACGCGGCGGAATTTTGGATGATCGAGCCGGAGATGGCGTTCTGCGACCTTGCGGGGGATATGGACGTAGCGGAGGCGATGGTAAAAGCGATCATCACGCACGTTATGGAAACTTGCGCGGACGAGCTTGCGTTCCTCAACCAGTTTGTGGACAAGGGGCTGCTAGAACGGTTGAAAAACGTTTCCGAAAACGCGTTCGTCCGTCTTACCTACACGGAGGCGATCGAGATTTTGAAAAAAAGCGCGGACAAGTTTGACGATAAAAACATTTTCTGGGGCAAGGATTTGCAAAGCGAGCACGAGCGTTTCCTCACCGAGAGCGTGTTTAAAAAGCCCGTTTTCCTCACCGATTATCCGAAAGAGATCAAAGCGTTTTATATGAAACAAAATCCCGACGGAAAGACGGTGGCTGCGGCAGACTTGCTTGTTCCCGGGATCGGAGAGTTGATCGGCGGTTCGCAAAGAGAAGAAAATTACGAAAAGCTGAAAAACCGCATCAAGGAGTTGGGCATGGATCCCGCGGACTATTCGTGGTATTTAAACCTGAGAAAATTCGGCGGCACGACGCACAGCGGCTTTGGGCTTGGGTTTGAGAGAATGGTGATGTATCTGACGGGGATCGCAAATATCCGCGACGTGTTGCCCTTCCCGAGAACGGTTTCCAACCTCGAATACTAACTTAGGAGAAAAACGAGCATGATCAAAATAGCGGTTGACGCCATGGGCGGGGATTACGCCCCGTTTGAACAGGTAAAAGGCAGCGTACTGGCGGTGCAAAAGGACAAGGACGTATTTTTATATCTTTGCGGGGATAAGACGGCGCTTGAAACGGAGCTTGCCAAATACGACTACGATAAGTCGCGAATCGAGATCGTTCCCACCACGGAGGTGATTACGAACGAGGAGGTACCGACGAAAGCGGTCAAGACGAAGAAAGACTCCTCGACGGTGGTGGCGTTCCGTATGCTCAAAGAGGGCAAGGTGGAGGGCTTGGTATCGAGCGGTTCTACGGGCGCGGTGCTTTCGGCGGGGGTACTGATTTTGGGGCGCATCAAAGGGATTTCCCGTCCTGCGCTTTGTCCTGCTATGCCCAACGCCAACGGTGAGCTTACCCTGCTTTGCGACTGTGGAGCCAACCTCGAATGTAAGCCCGTCAATTTCGTACATTTTGCGTTGATGGCGACAGCGTACGCACAGGCCGTGTACGGAATTAAGCAGCCTAAGGTGGGCTTGCTCAATAACGGCACCGAGGATCATAAGGGCGACCTCGTACATCAGGAGGCAAATCAGCTTTTAAAGACAACCCCGGGAATTTGTTACGTGGGGAATATCGAGGGCAGAGAAATTATGTCGGGCGACGTAACCGTCGCCGTGTCGGACGGGTATACGGGCAATATTGCCCTCAAAGCGGTGGAGGGGACGGCAAAAGCCTTTTCCAAAATCCTCAAAACGGAATTTAAGCGCAACGTATTTACGAAGATCGGCTATTTATTCGCAAGCGGGGTGATGAAAAAAATCAAAAACCGCATGGACTACGAAAAGGTAGGCGGCGCAATGTTTTTAGGACTTCCGGGGTCGGTGGTGAAAGGCCATGGCAACTCCAAGGCGCGCGGCTTTTCCGTTTGCATTTCGCAGGCGGTGGAGGCGGTGCGCGGAGGTATGGTAGAGAAGATCAAGTCCATGCTTGACGAGATTGCCGCGCAGTCGGAAAAGACGGAAGAGAATGTTTGACGAACGCGAAGTCGAAAGAAAAATAGGCTACGTTTTTCACGATAAAACGCTTGTAAAAACGGCGCTCACCCATTCCTCCTATACCAACCTTCACGGCGGGGAGAATAACGAGCGACTGGAATACCTCGGGGATTCCGTTTTGCAGCTAATCGTCACCGAGCGGCAGTACGCGGAAAACGGCAGGGCGAGTGAGGGCGATATGACCAAACGCCGTCAAGAGCTTGTGCGGGAGGCGGCCTTGCTTGCAGCGGTGCAAGAGATGGGGCTTGCGCCTCACCTGCTCGCGTCGGGTGGGGAGGCGAACGTTGGAAAGAAAACGCTCGCAAGCCTATACGAAAGCGTGCTTGCCGCCGTATATTTGGATGGAGGATACGACGCGGCAAAAGCATTCGTGGACAGGCATCCGCTCTTTGGGAAGAGTGAAAATTATAAGGGCGAATTGCAGGAATTTTTACAAAAGGATAAGAAAGCGCCGCCTCGCTATGAGTTTGCGAAAGATGGCCCCGACGATAAGCCGAACTTCGTTTGCACGGCGTTTGGCGGCGGAAAAGAGGCGACGGGGCACGGTGCAAGTAAGCGTGCTGCCGAACAGCAAGCGGCGAAAGCATTGCTTGCAAAACTGAAATGAGAAAGGAGAACAAAGCAAGTGGAATTGAAAGAGATACAACTAATCGGTTTTAAATCCTTTGCCGAAAAGACGGTAATCCGTTTTGAGGAGGGGGTAACGTGTATCGTGGGGCCGAACGGTTGCGGAAAAAGTAACGTTGCGGACGCGGTGCGCTGGGTGCTTGGCGAGCAGTCAGCGAAAGCTTTACGCGGCTCAAATATGCAAGACGTTATTTTCGGCGGTACGCTTGAAAGAAAACCGACAAGCTTTTGCGAAGTAACGCTGGTGTTTGACAACACCAAGCGTCTTTTCGACTACGACGGGGACGAGCTGGCTATGACCCGCCGTTTATACCGTTCGGGCGAAAGTAAGTATATGATCAACAACCAGCCGAGCAAGTGGAAGGAATTTATCCGTCTTTTCCACGGCGTGGGCTTGGGAAAAGAGGGGTATTCCATTATCGGTCAAGGCAAGGTGGAGCAGATTATGAACGCCCGCCCTGCGGACAGACGCCTTATATTCGAGGAGGCGACGGGGCTGATGGTGAATAAGGACCGCAA
The DNA here is from genome assembly GCA_017463325.1 of Clostridia bacterium. GTDB lineage: Bacteria > Bacillota > Clostridia > Christensenellales > Borkfalkiaceae > Scatosoma. Next base: position 40,660 of record JAFTPK010000006.1, on the reverse strand, counting down.
GAAAGAGATCGAGCGGAAAATTGAGGACGCCAACGAGAATTTGTTTATTTACCGTCAGCGTATCGACGAGGCAGAACGTCGTTTGGGACCTCTTTCCAAACAGGCTGCGGCGGCGAAAGAATACGCCGAATATTCCGCGAGCTTGAAAGACAACGAGATCAATATGTACGTTTACCGCGCCGAGAATGCGGAGAACGAAAAGGCGAAATATAAAAAGGAAGTGGACGCCATTTCCGAAAAAATCATTGACCTGAACACCAAGCTCGGTCGTATCAATACGCAGCTCGAAGACGGCAGAAAGGAGATTGCGAAAGCGGACGAGGAGATCGCCGACCTGCACGATAAGCACGTGGCACTTTCCGTCGGTAACGAGAGAAAGGACGGCGAGCTGAAAGTCGTGCGCGAAAAAATCAGTACTTACCGTTCGCAGATTAAAGCGGCGGGAGAATATTTAGAGAGCGGAAAGCTCCGTATCGGCGAAATCGGCGACGCGTTGGCGCTCGGCGAGAAAAAACGGAAAGAAAGCATTGCCCGTCAAGGGGAGATCGAGGCGGAAACGGACGTGCTCCGTAGCGCGATCACGTCGCTGGATAGTAAGATTGCCGTCTTTGAAAAGCTTTCCGACGAACAGCGCCAAAGCCAAATTTCGTCGGCGGAAAACCTTTCGGAACTGAAAAAGAACCAAGGCGCGCTTGCCTCCCAGCTTACTGCAACGAAAGAGCGTATGGGCGAAGTTGAGGCGGCTATGAAAAAGAGCAAGGCAAGAAAAGAGGACTTTGCCGCAGAGCTTGCCTCCGTTCGTCGCGACTTAAAAAAGCTCACCGATTTTTCCGGCTCGGGCATGAAAGAGCTTGCCGAGCAGGAAGAGGAATCGCGCGAATTGCAGATGACGATCAACAGTTTCAACCAAGACCTGTTCAACTCCAACGGTCAGCTTGCGTCGCTGAAAGAGCAGCTTGAAATGTTCATCAGCTTGAAGAACCGTTTTGAGGGGTACAAGGATTCAGTCAGACGGCTGTTGCTTGTCGCCAAGACCAACCCCGACGTAAAAAAGCGTATTTGCGGCGCGGTTGCGGATATTCTCAAAACGGAACAAAAATACGAAACGGCAATCGAAACGGCACTTGGCGGCGCTATGCAGAATATCGTCGTGCCCAACATGGACGACGGTAGGTGGCTGATCGAATATTTGATCAGAACGAACGGCGGTAAGGTAACGTTCTTCCCTGTGGACAGCATGAAACCCCGTCCCGATACCCGCGAAATTCAGCGCGCTCTTTCCGAGCGCGGCGTCGTGGGACTTGCGACCCAGCTCGTGCATTACGACGAATACTATTATAACGTTGTGAGCAACCTGCTTGGCAATACCCTTATTTGCGACAACATTGCAAACGCAACGGCGATTGCGAAAAAGTTCGGTAGCTCGTTTAAAATCGTCACTCTCGACGGTAACCAAACGCTGACGAGCGGCGCCATGAGCGGCGGTAGCCAAGACAGAGGCAGGGCGACTCTCCTTTCTCACGAAAGAAAAATTCAAGAGTGTAAAGAAAATATCGCCCGTAAACAGAAATACATAGAGAAGATCGAGGCAGCCATTCGCGACAGCGAACGTGCAAAAGCGGCGGCTGACGAGGAGGTGGAAACTCTTCGTGCTAAGTATCAGAGCGCGACGACGGAGATCGCTTCCTTAAAGCAGCGTGAAAGCTCGCTGCTCCAAAGCATTGCCGATTTGGAGGCGGACGTTGCCGTGTACGAGGAAGCGTTAAAAGAATTTAACGCCAAGCTGAAAATGCTCGAATTAGAGGAGGCAAGCTCGTCGCAAAGCGAAGAGGCTCTCAACGCGCTTCGCGCGGGTGCGGAGGAACTTCTCAACACGCAGAAAAATCAGGTGGAGAGTTTCAAAGCGGAGAGAGAGCAAAAGAGCAAAGCCTTGCATGATTTGGAGGTCGAGTACGCGGCGCTTACGGCGGCGATCGAAAAATACGAGAGCGATTATACGCGGCTTAGCGCCGAAAAGGAGGAGCTGGTTGAGCGGATCGTTCAAATGACGAAGGAGAAGCAAGAGGCGGAGCGTAAGCTTGCGGAGCTGGAAGAAGAGGCGCAGGAGAAAGAGCTTACCGACGAAGAGAAGGCGGCGGTGGAGGCGATCGTTGCCCGACTTGCGGAGATCAACAAGGAAAAGGAAGCGATCAACGCCCGCCAAGAGCAGCTTGAAACGGAAAAGACGGAGGTGCAAGAGCTTCTCGCTAAGCATACGGACAAGCGGTATAAAAATGAAATGGCGATCAGCGATATTCGCAACCGCCTTGAAAACCAACGGGAGCATATCTTGGAGGAATACGGGCTGGATTACGAGGGCTGTTTGCCTTTCCGAAAAGCGGAGTTCAATGCGAACGAGGCGGCGGGCGTCATTGCGGCACTTAAACGCAAGATCACGCTGCTTGGCGACATCAACCCGCTTGCAGTAGAACAGTACGCCGAGGAACAAGCGCACTACGACGAGATGATCACGCAACGCGACGACCTGCAAAAGGCAATCGAGGATTTGGACAAGGTCTTGCAGGAGATCAGAAACGAGATGTTGCGCATCTTCAACGAGGGCTTCGAGCAGATCAATGAGAATTTCAAAACGACGTTCAAGGAGCTTTTTGGCGGCGGGAAGGCAGAGTTGCAGCTTGACTACACGCTGGACGAAGATCCTCTCAACGCGGGCGTGGAAATCATTGCCTGCCCTCCGGGGAAGAAACTGACGAAAATATCCCTTTTGTCGGGTGGCGAACGTGCGCTCACGGCGATTGCGATCTTGTTTGCAATTCTCAAATCGCACCCTATGCCGTTCTGTATTTTGGACGAGATCGAGGCGGCGCTTGACGATGCAAACGTGGATAGATTTGCGACCTACTTAAAACGGTTTTCGCAAGAAACGCAATTTATCGTTATCACGCACAGAAAACCGACAATGAATCAATCCGACTCCCTTTTCGGCGTTACTATGCAAGAAAAAGGGGTGTCGAAGATCGTTTCCGTCAAGCTCACGGAAGTGGAAAGCAGACTTGGCGCGGGAACGGTAGAATAATCGTTCATTTCATACCTGCTCCCTGCGTTTCGCGGGGAGTAAGTGTATAAAGGAGTACTAAAATGGGATTTTTTGGCAAACTGTTCGGCGCCTTAAAAAAGGCGAAAGAGGGCATGGGAGAAAAGCTTCGCGTTCTCTTTTCTAAAAACAAGCTGGGCGACGAATTTTACGAGGAGTTGGAGGAGATTTTGATTTCCTCCGACGTGTCCGTATCCACGGCAGAAGAGGTGGTGGAACGGGTCAAGGAACGGGCGATCAAGGAAAAGCTCAAAGACGGAGAGTACGCCGTTTCTCTACTTCGCGGAATTTTGGAAGAGATCTTGGAGGAGGCAGAGGTGGAGGAGCCGTCCTATCCTTGCGTAATCATGCTCGTCGGCGTCAACGGCGTGGGAAAGACCACGACGGTTGGAAAGCTTGCGCATTACTTTTTAAAGAAAGGCAAGACGGTGACGGTGGCAGCGGCAGATACCTTCCGTGCGGCGGCAAGCGAGCAGCTCTCCGTTTGGGCAGAGCGGGCGAAAGTGCGTATCGTCAAGCACGAGGAGGGGAGTGACCCCGCGGCAGTCATTTTCGACGCCGTTTCGTCTATGAAAGCTAAGAAAACGGACGTGCTTATCGTTGATACGGCGGGTAGATTGCACGTTAAAGAAAACTTGATGAACGAGTTAAAAAAGATGGATCGGGTTGTCAGACGGGAATGCCCCGAGGCGGACTTTTTAAAGCTGCTCGTGCTCGACGCAACGACGGGGCAAAACGCCGTTTCGCAAGCCCGTGTCTTTGATGAATCGGTAGAACTCGACGGGATTGTGCTCACGAAACTTGACGGCACGGCAAAGGGCGGGTTCGTGTTCTCGCTCGCCGAAGAGCTGTCCTTGCCCGTGCTGTTTGCGGGGGTAGGGGAAAAGATGGAAGACTTAGAATATTTCAACGCAAAAGAATTTGTGGAGGCAATTTTGTAACTATGGCAAACGTTATTGAATGTCGGGGGCTTACCAAGCGATACCAAGAGGTATGCGCCCTGTATCAGGTAAACGTTTTTATCCCCGACGAAGGCGGGATCGTAGGGCTTCTCGGACCGAACGGCAGCGGCAAAACGACGCTGATCAAGCTTTTGACGGGGCTACTTACTCCTACGGAGGGGAGTATTCGTGTGGGCGGTTATCCGATCGGCGTGGAAAGCAAAGCAATGGTTTCCTATCTTTCGGACGCGCACGCATTGAACGACGGGTATACGGTGGCAAAGCAGCTGGATTATTACGAGGATTTCTTTGCTGATTTCGACCGCGCCAAAGCAACGAAAATGATTGCAGAGCTGGGGATTGACCCCAAGCGTAGAATCAAGGCGCTTTCCAAAGGCACGAAAGAAAAGCTTGCGCTTATTCTTACGCTGTCGCGCAACGCCCGCGTGTTTATTTTGGACGAGCCTATTGCAGGGGTAGATCCTGCCGCACGCGACTACGTGTTAAAGACCATTCTCGCCCATAAGTCGGCGAATTCCACCATGATTATCAGCACCCACTTGATTGCGGAGATCGAGGAATATTTCGACTACGTTATTTTCTTAAAGGAGGGGCAAATCGCCTTGCAGGGTAAAACGCAAGAGATTCGCGAGGCAGAGGGTAAAACGATAGACGCTCTTTTCAGGGAGGTGTTTCGATGGATATGATGCAAAAGCTCCCCGTGTTGCCTGAAAGCGACTATAAAAACGGAAAACTGAAAAAATTGCGCGGGCGTATGCTCAAAAAGCTGCTCAAATACGAATTTCGTTATTTGCTGCCTGCGATTTGTATCGGGATCGGCATATTGCTCTTTTCTTCGATTTTGCTCGCCGTGCAGATCGGCGCGCTGGCAAATACCTCGACGCCGCTGTTTGTGACCTCGATTATTCTGTATGCGTACGCGAATATCGGAGTGCTTATTTTGGTGTTCGCCCTTGCCGAGCGTCGTTTTTACAACAATTTCTTTAAAAACGAGGGTGCGCTCACGTTCAGTATCCCCGCGACGGCAGAGGAGCATATTTTTGCAAAGCATCTTTCCGCGCTCGTTTGCGCGCTGCTAACGTTTGCGGCGATCGCCTTAGGGCTGATCATCTTGGGCGTCGGGATAGGTGAGCCGTTTTTTAAGATATTCGGCGAGCTGTTTGCCGATTTGAACGTGGCCATGGGTGAGCTGTTTTTAGAAAGTCCCGTCAACGTGACGTTATTTACGGTGGAGGGAATTCTTTATCTGTTGGAAAGCTTTTTGGTGGTTCCTTGCGTGATCGGCGCGCTGACCGTCTTTTTGAGAAGATTTACAGGCAAGAAAAAATCCCTCGTTGTCTTTTTAATGATTTTAGGAATAGGTGGCGTATCGAATTTCTTTTCGACGGCCTTTCTCGTTTCGGGACTGCCCAAGGTCGTGTTTTCCTCTCTCGTGGGAATACATATCGCGATTTGGGTGGCGTTACTTTTGAATGCGGCGCTGATCTGGTTTTGCCTGTTTTATGAAATTTACGTACTCAAAAAGAAATTAGATATTTAAGGAAAAGGGTATGCGAATAGACATTCTTACTTTATTTCCCGAAATGTTTTCCGCGCTCGGCGAAAGTATTTTAGGGCGCGCGCAAAAGGCGGGAAAAATCCAAATCAACGTCGTGAATATCCGCGACTATACGGAGGACAAGCATTTAAAATGCGACGATTATCCCTTTGGCGGCGGCGCGGGCATGGTCATGATGCCCCAGCCGATCGGTAGCGCGATCGAGGCACTTGACCCCGAGCATAAAGCGCGCCGTATTTATCTTTCTCCCAAAGGCAAAACTCTCGTGCAGCAAAAGGTGTTCGAGCTTGTGGAGGAGGAGCGGTTGCTACTTCTTTGCGGGCATTACGAGGGGGTGGATCAGCGGGTGCTTGATTTGTATATTGACGAGGAAATTTCTATCGGCGACTACGTTTTGACGGGGGGCGAGCTGCCCGCTATGGTGCTTGTCGATTGCGTTTCTCGTTACGTGGACGGGGTGATCAGCACCTCTTCGCTTGTGGACGAGAGCTTTTCTGACGGGCTTCTCGAATATCCGCAGTACACCCGTCCGCAGGTGTATAAAGGTCTTGCGGTGCCCGAGGTTTTGAGGAGCGGCGACCACGCGAAGGTGGACGCGTGGCGTAGGGAACAGGCGTTGAAAATTACTGAAAAATATCGTCCCGATTTGTTAAAATGATAGGGGCAGGTACGGAGTTATTATGAAAAACATACAATGGTTTCCCGGGCATATGACCCGCGCAATGCGCGATATGGAAGCGAAAAAAGATCTTTGTGACGGCGTTATTTGCGTACTTGACGCCCGTGCGCCCGTCGCAACGTATAATCGAAATTTAAAGAAGATTTTTGGGGAAAAGCCCATTTTGTATCTTCTCAATAAAGCCGACCTTTCCGACGCGGCAAAGACGGACGGGTTTGTTCGTCTTTTTGAGGCTAAGGGCAAATACTGCGTCAAGTGCGATTCGACGAATATTTCCACTAAGCGTTTATTGCTGCAAAAAATGACTGCTATGACGGAGGAAAAGCGTGCCCGCGCCGAGGCAAAAGGGTTAAACCGCACCTTCCGTTTTATGGTGGCGGGGATTCCGAATACGGGAAAGAGTACCATTGTTAATTTGTTGAGCGGTCAAAAACGCGCCAAGACGGGGGATAAGGCGGGGGTAACGCGCGACGTGCGTTGGCTCCGTTGCGGGGAGTTTGATCTTCTTGACACGCCCGGCACTATGCCTCCCTCGTTTGACGATCAGCATTTAGCCCGTCATCTTGCCTATATCGGCTCCATCAACGACGATATTTTGGATATGGACGACGTTGCGCTCGAACTCCTTGGCGAGCTTGCCGCACGCTATCCCGCTTTTTTAACCGAGCGTTACGGTATTACCGATTTTTCCGAAAAGCTTGGAATGTACGAGGCACTTTGTAAACGCCGCGGTTTTATTTTGCGCGGCGGGGACTTCGATTACGAACGGGGTGCAAAGGCTCTCCTTGACGATTTCAGAAAGGGTAGAGTAGGCAGAATTTGTTTAGAGGACGCGGGCGAATACGCCGACTGGGAGCCGTAAGATGAAAAAAATTTGGAATGCGGAAGAAAAATTAAAGATCGAGCGGGAATTGTTGCAAAAAGGCTATCGCTATATCGTCGGCGTAGACGAGGTGGGTAGAGGTCCGTTAGCGGGGCCGGTGGTTTGCGCGGCGGTGGTGATGCCGCTTGACGAGGGGAGCTTGATTGAGGGCGTGGACGACAGTAAAAAGCTGTCGGAAAAGAAACGGGAAACGCTCTCCGCTCTCATTAAAGAAAGAGCAATTGCCTATACCGTGTACGAGGTGAGCGAAAAAACGATTGATGAAATCAACATTTTAGAAGCCACCCGCCTGGGCATGAAAAGGGCGGTGGAGGGGCTGTCCGTTACCCCCGACGTCGTGCTTACCGACGGGAATATGACGATTGATATTGCCTATCCGCAGCATAGTGTGATTGGCGGCGACGCGCTCTCCTATTCGATCGGCGCGGCGAGTATCGTCGCCAAAGTGTACCGTGACCATCTTATGGATGAATTTGCCAAAGAGTACCCTGCCTACGCCTTTGAAAAAAATAAAGGCTATGGCACGGCGGCGCACATTCAGGCAATCAAGGAGCAAGGCTTATGTCCCATTCACCGCAGGACCTTCACAAAAAAATTTTAGGCCGTAAGGGCGAGCGTCTTGTGGAGGCGTACATAAAAAAACAGGGCATGAAAATCCTGAAAAAGAACTACCGTACCCCGTTCGGGGAAGCGGATCTGATCGCAAAGGACGGCGACGAGATAGCCTTTATTGAGGTAAAGACCCGCTCTAACGAGGCTTACGGCGCGCCCAAAGAGGCGGTGGGGACGGCGAAACAGGAGCGCTACCAAAAAATGGCGCTTTACTACTGGTCGCAAACGCGGACGGAGCCAAACGCCCGTTTTGACGTGGCGGAGGTATTCGCCGACGGACGAATTGAATATATCAAAAATGCGTTTTGAAATTCCTCTCCCGAGCGGAGGGGGATTTTTTTGCTTAAAACGCCGTTCTTCGACAAAAAAACTCCTATTTCGACGGGTGGGTTTTGCTATAATGGACGCAAATGGAGATTTATCTTGAATACGCGCTTTTGGAAAATTTTTTCGTGGACGGCGCGTTGCTCTTTCTCTCCGCCTTGGTAGGCAAACGGAAAATCGTTTGGGGTAGGCTGGTGTTGTCGGCGGCGATCGGCGCGGCGTTTGCCGTACTTTTTCCTCTGCTTCCGCTCCCTATGCCGCTTTCCGTTACTTGTAAATTTTTATTGCCTATTTTACTTTGCAAAATCGCTATAAAAAAGGAAAACGGAGGGGGCGGGTATGCGTTGACGCTGCTTTTTTTCTACGCCTTTTCCTTTGCGTTTGCAGGGCTTTTATACGGAGTGTTCGGCGCGTTTGACATTGAATATTTCGAGGTTGAGGGCGGGGGGATTGTGTCAAAGCTGCCCGTTGGTGGCTTGCTTGCGGCGCTGGTATTTTTCGTCGCGCTTTGTCTGCTCGGCGTAAAAAAACTATATGAAAAGCGTAGGACGTATTTACATATTTACGATTGTGAAATTGTTGGGGATCGGGGCGTTTTAAAGGCGAAAGGCTACTTGGACACAGGCAATACGGCAAGCTATCACGGTATGCCCGTGTGTTTTGTGACGCCCGATCTTTTTTACGATTTCACAGGCGGGGAAACGCCGACTGAGCAAATGACGGTGGTTACCCTTGCGGGGGAGAAAAGAGTGAGCGTCGTTAAAGCGGAAAAAATCCTTGTGGGGGAAAGCGTACACGGCGTGGCGTATCTTTCGCCAACTTCGAGGTTGATCGGGAGAGAGTATAAAATACTGTTACCGCGCGCGCTCGCGGACGAGGAGAGAAAAAGGAGAACGGAATGAAAATACAAGAAGTGGTGAAAATTTTTTTGGACAGTATCCACGCGGGGGGGATCAAAAACACGGTGGATTACGTGTGCGGAGGCGGGGAGGCGCTACCCTTGCCCCTTTCTCCCGAGGAAGAGAACCGAATGCTTACCCTTTTATTCGGTACGCCCGACGAGGCGGACGAGGCAAAATCCACCCTCATTCAGCATAATTTGCGGTTGGTCGTGTACATAGCGAGAAAGTTTGATAATACGGGCGTGGACGCGGACGATCTGATCTCGATCGGTACGATCGGGCTGATCAAGGCGATCAATTCCTTTAATCCTGAAAAAAATATCAAGCTTGCCACCTATGCGTCGCGGTGTATTGAGAACGAAATTTTGATGTATTTACGCCGTACGGCTCGCCTAAAAAGCGAAGTTTCCTTTGACGAGCCGCTCAACACCGATTTCGAGGGAAACGAGCTGCTGCTTTCCGACGTCCTCGGCACTTCGGCAGAGAGCGTTTACGGGGAGATAGAGCTAAGCGCGGAAAAGGAGATCTTAAAAAAAGCGCTTGAAAAGCTTTCGGAGAGAGAGCGTAAAATTATGAGCCTCCGTTTCGGGCTTTCGGGCGGGGAGGAATTGACGCAAAAGGAGGTGGCTGACCTTTTGGGGATTTCGCAAAGCTACATTTCCCGTTTAGAAAAGAAAATAATTGAGAGATTAAAGAAAGAAATTTCTAAAATGGAGTAAAAACGGCGTATTTACTTCGCAATACTTCGTTGCGCTCCGTGTTCCCTCGCTCGCGTACGGCAAGTACGCTCCCGTCGGGAATACTCGCACGCCTTGTCTTGCTTGCAACTCCGTCGTTTAAAAATAAAAAAACAGGAGTAAAAATTTTCCACATTGCGCATACTTAATTCAGTACCTGCCCCCTTCCTTTACATACGAAAAGGAGGAAAGAGTATGCACAAAGTGGAAATATGCGGCGTAGACACCTCGGGACTTCCCAAGCTGACGGCAAAGGAAAATGAGGAGCTTATGCTGAAAATCAAAGCGGGGGATAAAAAGGCGCGGGAAAAATTTATCGTTGGAAATATGCGTTTGGTGCTTTCGCTGATGAAACGGTTTCGCGCAAAAGCGGCGTCGCAGGACGACGTGTTTCAAGCGGGGTGCGTGGGGCTGATTAAGGCAATCGACCATTTTGACGTTACCGTAGGCGTAAAATTTTCCACCTACGCCGTGCCCATGATTTTAGGAGAAATCAAACGCTATCTTCGCGACGGAAATTCTTTGCGGGTTTCGAGAAGTATTCGCGACACAGCCTATCAGGTATTAAAAGCGCGTGAGCGTATCGAAAGCCGCGACGAAGAAGCGACGATTGCGCGGATTGCCCAAGAAATGGAGGTTGCGGAGAGAGAAGTGGTATACGCCCTCGACGCGATTTCCGACCCCGTTTCCTTGTACGAGCCTGTCTATAATAAAGCGGGAGATACCCTACTTTTGATGGATCAGCTTTGTGACAAGAAAAACACGGACGAGCTTTGGACGGAAAAGGTAGCCTTAGGCGAGGCGATGGGGCGGCTTGCGGAGAGAGAGAAACGAATTTTATATTTACGGTATTTCCAAGGCAAGACGCAGACGGAAATATCGGAAGAGATCGGCATTTCGCAGGCGCAGGTTTCTCGGCTGGAAAAAACCGCCTTGAATACGATAAAACTGAATATTTCGTAAAAGAAAAACGACTTGGATTTTCCAAGTCGTTTTTATCGTCTTCCAAAAATTTCGTCTAAACTTACGTCGTAAAAATCTGCCAACTTTATTAAAAGCTCGTAATCGGGGCGCACCGCGTTCGTTTCATAGCGGGTGTAATTTACCCGACTGATTTGCAATTTATCCGCAAGCTGTTGTTGTGTTAAACTTTCGGATAATCGCAATTCTTTTAATTTTTGTCCAAGATCAATCATTTTTTCACCTCAACTACTTGACATTGTACATTTTTTGCACTATAATTATAAAAAATGTACAAAATATGTACAATTTAAAATTTTAATAAAAACGAAGAGGTGCACATTTATGAAAAAGGATTTGAAAAGCATTGGAAAATTAAGTAAGTTTGATTATAATATAGGCAAACGCGATCTGATTCAGTATTGTTGTGGTTTTGTGGGTGTGGCTTTTGCCGTTACGGGTTTTATTATTGGGAAATTTTGTGAGGAAACACTATTAGGTTTAAAATTGATGCTAATTTTTTTCAATATTTCTATATTATCACTCTTAATTTTTTTTATTACTTATTTATTTCCAAAAACGATCAAGGAAATTTTTGCTGATTGCGGCGGGGATATGGTTTTGGAATTGGAATGTTGGAATAGCGAAGGATCAAAGAAACGAGGAAGTGCAATCATGATAAAAAAAGGAGTTTTAGTAACGAACGCTCATGTTGTTTTAGATGATGAAGGAAATCTTTACGAAGATATATATTGTTTTTTTCTTGCGAGTGATTGTGTGGGGCGTGCAGCTCGAAGGGCTGTCATTATTAAGTATGATGAGGAAAAAGATATTGCCTTTCTGGGTGTTATACCAAGTATTTATTTTGGTCAGGGGTCTTATAGGGCGATAAAATGTGGTTCGGTTGCGTCATTAAAAACAGGCGATACTATTTATGCCGTAGGAAATTCTTGCGGGAACGGCGTGACGATTTCAAAAGGTATGGTGAGTTTGCCTGTCGTTACACAAGAATTTTGTGGTGAGGAAAATTTCTTTATTCAATTAACAGTACCGACAGTTGGTGGAAATAGCGGCGGGGCGATATTGAATAAACGCGGACGTTTGGTTGGAATGGTAACGTTTAATCGAAAGAACAATCCTAATTTCACATTTGCTATTCCTATTGAACGTATCATAGAATATATGAAAAATTAAAGATTTTATAGGTAAACCTTTTCACACTTTTTCCTCCTTCGTGCATACAATGTAGAAGGAGGATATTTTTATGGAGCTTTCTTTTTCCGATTTGAAACGTAAGGACGTTATTAATACTCCCGACGGAAAACGCTTGGGCAGGATCACGGACATGGTGTTTTGTTATCCCGAAAACAGGATCTTGGGGTTCGTGGTGCCGTGCGGAAAATTTCTTAAAAAAGAAGAATTTTTTATCGACGTAAAAAACGTTGTGCGTATCGGCTTGGACGTCGTGCTCGTCAACGTGGGCGTGGCGGGGCGGCCGAACAAGGACGGCGGGGATTGTAAGCGGGGGGAACGCCCGCGCACCTTTGAGGAGTACGAATGATTTTCTCCTCGCTGCCTTGACAAATCGCTTGAAATCTGCTATAATTCTCTTATAGTTTTCTTTTGTGAAAATTTCACCGTATTTTCACCGTTTTGCGTTGTAAAATTAACAAAGAGGGTTTATATTTATAGTGTAAATTTTTACAAAAAAGAGAAAGAGAGGAAAGGAAGAAGATGAAAGTACTGATTGTAGACGACGAAGAGATGATCCGCGACGTATTAAAGCGGTACGTAGAATTCGAGGGATTTGAGGCGTACGAGGCTGAGGACGGTATGGAGGCGGTGCGCCTTTGCAAGGAAAACGATTACGACGTTCTCTTAATGGACGTAATGATGCCTCGCCTCGACGGCTTTTCTGCGGTAAAGGAAATTAAAAAGACCAAGGATATTCCCGTCATTATGCTCTCGGCGCGCAGCGAAGAATACGACAAGCTGTTTGCGTTCGAGCTGGGCGTGGACGATTACGTGACCAAGCCCTTTTCTCCCAAAGAAGTGATGGCGCGTATCAACGCGGTGACCAAGCGCCGTTCGGCGGCGCAAGACGCGGGCGTGGGCGGAGTTCTCAAATTCGAGGGGTTGACCATTGACCAAACGGGCAGAAACGTGTACGTGGACGGCGAAAAAGCAAGCCTTACCCCCAAAGAATACGAGCTGCTTTTTTACCTTGTCCGCAATAAAGGAATTGCTTTAACGCGCGAAAAGCTTTTGTACGACGTATGGGGCTTTGATTTTTACGGCGACGACCGTACGGTGGACACCCATATCAAAATGCTGCGCGGGAATTTAAAGGAATATCGTAAATTTATCGTTACCTTGCGCGGGCTTGGCTATAAATTTGAAGTATGAAAAAACCGCGTAGCAGGAGAAAAGTATATAAAAACAGACGGCAGAGCACAAGCATCTTTTTCATGCTTTGGGCGACGTTCACCGTCGTTACGCTGTCAATCGTGCTTCTTCTCGGAGGAACGCAGGTGATCGCGCTTGAAGAAACGTACAAGAACGAAACGGGCAGACTGCTTATGGAGCGTGGTGCGCGGATCAATCGAGCGGTGCGCGAGCGGCTTCCCGACCCGTTTGGGGTCAACTACGACGCGTACGTGCGGCACCTCGCGCAGACCAACGACGTGCACGTGTACATTTTGACGGGGGAGGGGGAGGTGCTTTTCCCCTTAGAGGATAATTCTGATTCCATTTATCCTGCTTACGGCGAGGAGTACGATTTTACGCAAAAAATCGTCACCTTGAAAGAGGAGCTTTCTTCGGCGGGCGCGACGGCGGAAAACGGCGAGTTTGCGGTGTATGAAGAAAAAAGCGCGAAAGGGTTTGTATACGGGGCGGTGCTGCCCGGTTACGGCGAGAATGAGGAAACCTATTTATATGTTTTTAAATCGGTGGTAATGATGGAGGCGGTGGTATCCGAACTCCGCGTTCGGACGCTGATGATGGCGATTTTCGTATTCCTTGTGGCGTTTGCGGCGTCCATGGCGCTTTCGGGGTTTTTCACCCGCCCGATTAACGAAATGACGGAAAAAGCGCGTCGGCTTGCAGGCGGCGACTGGGAGGTGGACTTCCACGGCACCGAGTATGGCAGCGAGATGACGGAACTGGCAGATACGCTCAACTTTGCAAGAGATGAGATTTCCAAAGCGGACAAGCTGCAAAAGGAGCTGATCGCCAACGTTTCGCACGATTTCAAAACCCCGCTTACCATGATCAAAGCGTACGCGTCCATGATCGTGGAAATTTCAGGGGACGTGCCTGAAAAGCGGAATAAGCACGCGCAGGTGATTATCGACGAAACCGACCGTTTAGCCTCTCTCGTTAGCGACGTGCTTGATCTTTCCAAGCTGCAAGCGGGCATACAGGAGATCAAGCGCAATCTGTTCGATTTATCGTCGTACGTGGAGGACGTTTTACAGCGTTTTGACTATTTAAAGGAAACGGGCGGATACCGTTTCGTGGTGGAAGTGGAAGAGGATTTGTACACCGTCGCGGACGAGCTAAAAATCGGACAGGTGCTCTATAATCTGATCGGCAATGCCGTCAATTACACGGGTGAGGATAAGACGGTGAAAATTCTTTTAAAACGGGAGGACGGGCGTATCCGTTTCGCCGTGACCGATACGGGAAAAGGGATCAAGCCCGAGGAGAGGGCGGATATTTGGAATAGATATTACCGTTCTTCCGAAACGCATAAACGACCGGTGCGCGGCACGGGGCTAGGGCTTTCTATCGTCAAGACGATTTTAGAAAAGCACGGGTTTCTTTTCGGTGTGGATAGTACCGTTGGCGTGGGAAGTACCTTCTATGTATATTTTCCCTTGGAAGAAAATTGAAAAATGCGGCGGGGAAACGCCGCATTTTTTCATATCTTCTTGACAGGCGCTGAATTTTTGTGTATAATAATAGGTAAGAGGTAAGTACTATGGAAGAAACGGGCAAGAAAGGGATCAAGGCGTTTTTCAGACGCCGTTTTACAGCCAAGCGGATCGCGCTGATGGCGGCGTTCGTTGCGCTTTCGTACGTGGTCAGTTTTCTCGAATTCCCCATCTTTCCTGCCGCGCCTTTTTTGCAGCTTGATTTCGGGAACGTTTTCGTACTTCTGATCGGGTTTTTGCTTGGACCGATGGAGGGCGTGCTCGTCTGCTTTATTAAAGAGAGCTTTCGTTTGATCGGCAGCGGTACGGGTGGCGTTGGGGAGCTTGCGAATTTTCTCGTTACCTGTTCGTATATACTTCTCCCCACCGTGCTCTACGTTTATAAAAAGAAAATTTCTTGGGTGATCGTGTCCCTTTGCGGAGCCTGTCTGATCGGGGTTGGCGCGGCGTTACTTTGCAACCGTTTCTTGCTGTTCCCTCTCTTTTTTGGGGCGGGCGCGGCGGCGCAATTTGAAGCGTTCGGTTGGTTTGTTTTCGGCTTTAATTTAATTAAAACGGTGAGCGTGAGTTTGCTTACCCTGCTACTGTATAAGCGGCTTTCAAATTTCCTCAAAAGGTGGAGGGTATAACCGTGTCAAGGTTTATTTCCCGTTCGGTGGAAGAAACGACGGAATTTGCAAAAGAATACGCAAGGAGCTTGCAGGCGGGTGACGTCGTGGTGCTTGACGGCGAGATGGGCGCGGGAAAAACGGCGTTTGCCAAGGGCGTTGCGGCGGGGCTTGGGATCGAAGACGAGGTGACCAGCCCGACCTATGCGTACATGAATGACTACGACGGTAGGCTTTTCCATTACGATTGTTATCGGATCGAAAGTATCGAGCAGGCGCAAAACCTCGGGCTTGCGGATTATTTTTACGTGGGCGGCGTCTGCCTTGTGGAGTGGGCGCAAAATATCGCGCCGCTGCTTCCGAAAAAAATCAAGCGCGTTGTCATTAAAAAAATCGGCGACGGGCAAAGGGAGATAGAGTATTGAAAAATTTTTTGGCGATCGACACGAGTAACGATTACCTCACCGTCCTTGCGGCAAAGGACGGGCGTTTTGCTCTTTCCCATTTGCCTGATTGTGCCATGCGCCATTCGGTGACGCTGATGGGCGAGGTGGACAAGGTCTTGAAAGAGCTTTCGCTCAAAGCGGAGGAATGTGATTTTTTTGCAGCGAGCGTGGGCGCAGGCTCGTTCACGGGGATTCGTATCGGGATTGCGGCTGCCAAGGGCTTTTGTGCGGCGACGGGGAAACCCTCTTTGCCCGTCACCTCTTTTGAGATCGCCGCATATAATGGGATAGACGGCGGCGAAAAAACGCTGTGTTTGATCGACGCTTTGCACGACGCCTATTATGCTTGCGGGTTTGACCGTGAAAAAAAAGTGATTTTCCCTCCTGCGTATTTAGAAAAAGAGGAGGTGCTTGCTCTGCAACGCGAGGGGTACGCCTTACGCACCCTTTCGAGATCTTTGGATTTGCCTAAGTGTACGCTCGTGGACCCCGTCGAGGGCTTGAAAAACGCCGTGCTTGCCAAAGCGGAAAAAGGAGAATTTGCAGAGCTGATCGCCTTGTACGCGCGAAAAAGCTCGGCAGAGATTAACTTGGGACGAGGCGGGCAGGTATGAGAATACGGGCTTGGGAGAGGGCGGATTTACCCAAAATTGCGGCGCTTGAACAGAGCTGTTTTTCCGATCCTTGGACGAAAGAAAATTTTGAGTCGGCGTTCGCGCTACCCGTGCTCTACGGATTTGTGGCTGAGGAGGACGAAAGGCTGCTTGGGTATTGCGTTACGCAGGTGGTTTGCGAGGACGCGGAACTGCAAAATATCGCCGTCGCGAAAGAATTTCGCGGTAAAGGGATTGCGAAAGAGCTGCTTACTTTTGCCGAAGAGAACGCGAGGGAAAAGGGCGCCGAGCATTGCTTTTTGGAGGTGCGTGTAAGCAACGCGCCCGCGCTCGGGCTGTATAGAAAGTTTGGCTACGGGCAAATCGGCGTTAGGAAACGGTACTACGCAAACGGCGAAGACGCGCTCGTGATGAAAAAGGTGTTTTAAAAGGGGAGGTAGCCTTACGGAGGGAAGCGGGAATTTTTCGTTTATACAAAAGGGAACGGGAAAGGATCTTGTTTTTTTACACGGCTATCTGTCGTCAAAGGAAGCGTTTACGGCGCAAATCGAATATTTTTCTAAGTTTTACCGCGTCACCGCGCTTGACTTTTTGGGTTTTGGGCAAAGTTCAAAGCTGGAAGAGCCGTTTTCGGTGGAGGACTACGCCGACTGGACGAAGGGTGCGCTAGAAAGCTTGGGGGTAAAGAACGGGTTTTTGATCGCTCATTCGTTCGGGTGCCGTGTGGCGGTAAAATTGCAAAAGAAATACGCGGGTTTTTTTGACAAAATGCTACTTACGGGGGCGGCGGGAGTGGTGCTCCCTCGGCCGCTTTCCTATCATATCAAAGTAAGGGCGTACCGCCTCGTAAAAAGGCTTGCGCCGAGGTTTGCAGAGCGGCGATTTGGGAGTAGGGAATACAGGACGCTCTCTCCCGTGATGAAAGAGAGCTATAAAAAAATCGTGAACGAGGATTTACGCGCGGACGCAAGCCGTATCAGCGTGCCCGTTTTGATCGTGCAAGGCAAGGAGGACGCCACTACTCCCCTTAAAGAGGCGCGGGCTTACCTCAAAGTCTTGCAATGCGGTAGGTTAGCCGTAATGAAGGGCGGGCATTTTGCTTTCGCGGAATATCCGCTTGCCTTTAATCTTATTGCAGAGGAGTATTTTTTAAATGGACGGAAGAATTGAAAGGATCGTGGCGGCATTCTTAATCGCCTGCTTTTATCTTGCGGCGAGCGGGAAACTCGTTGCTGCCATGCAACAATGCGGCTACGGCGGTAGGAAATTTTGCCGTTGGTATCACCGCACGGAAAACGTCTTTATAAGCCGTTTCGTTTACTGGGGCTTTCTTTCCGCGTTTGCGACGCTCGTCACCGTGCTCAGCTTTTCCGAATTCGGGGAACAGGTGGCGCTTGCCGTTTCCGCGATCCCCTTTTTCTTCTTTGCGTTGTTGTTCTATATCGTAGACAGAAAATACGCGCTAAAAGTGCCGTGCGTGCGGAGCGGTAGACTGATTAGGCTTTCCGCGTGCTATTTCTTTTTTGTGGCGGTTTTCGCCTTTTGTGCGCTTTCGCTCTGCTCCTTTTTGGGAGAGCTTGTCCGTAGAAACGGCGCGCCTGAATGGCTAGTGCTTGCACGGTATTTCCCCGTTAGTTTTTTGCCTCTGCTTTTGCCGTATCTGCTTTTGTTTGCGAATCTTTTGGAAGCGCCTTTTGAACGGGCGAGAAATAAAAAATTTGTAAAACGGGCAGGGCAGGTATTGAATGAAAGCAATGCTTTAAAAATCGCCGTTGTGGGGAGCTACGGTAAAACTTCGGTGAAAGAGATCTTGGGGCAGCTCCTTTCCGTCAAATATAAAACCGCTCTTTCCCCCCTTTCCTATAACACCCCCATAGGCGTCTCAAAAACGGTCTTTTCGGACGCGGCGAACGGCGCGGAGGCGTTCGTGTTTGAAATGGGCGCGAGAAAGAGAGGGGATATTGCCGAGCTTTGCGCTCTCGTTTCTCCCTCCGTCGTTGCGTTTACGGGGGTGTGCGCGCAGCATATCCAAACTTTTGGAAGCGAGGCTGCCGTTTTGCAGACGAAATGCGAATGTATTCAAAGCGGCGCGGAAACAATTATTTGCGGCGAGGGCTTAAAAGAGAGCGTTCTCGGCGCCGACTTTTTGACGGACGAAGAAAAGGCGAAATGCAAGTTTATTTGCGTTGAAAAGCTTATAAAAGACGCCCGATATTTTGCCGACAAAACGACGTTTACCCTCTGTTTAAACGCGGGGGAAATTGCCGTCGAAACGGCGCTTTTAGGAAAAGCGGCGACGGAGAATATCGCGCTTGCGGCAAGCGTGGCGGAAACGCTCGGCTTGACGAGGGAGGAGATTTCGTTGGGGATTTCCCATTTAAAGCCGATCGCACACCGTTTGGAGCTGAAAAAAGAAAACGGGATCTTTATTTTGGACGACGCGTACAACGCAAACGAAAAGGGGGCGGCGCACGCTGTGGAGGCGCTCTGCCGTTTCGAGGGAAAAAAGTACCTCGTTACTCCGGGAATCGTTGAGGCGGGGATATTGCAAAAAAGTATCAACGGACGGCTTGGGGAGATGCTTGCCCGCGCAAAGCTTGACGGCGTTGCGCTCGTGGGCGGTATGCAGGTAAAAGCGGTGAAAGACGGCTACCTTGCCGCAGGTGGCGACGAGGGAAAAATCACCGTTTCCACGACGCTTGAAAAGGCGGTGAATACCTTCTCGGGCGAGCTTTGCGAGGGGGACGCCGTGCTATTTTTGAACGATCTTCCCGACGTGTACTGAGCGACAAAAAAACCAAAGAAACACCAAAGCGAAGAAATTCTTTGCGGAGGTGTTTTTTTATGAAAAAGGTAGCGGTGTTGTTTGGCGGGGTATCGTGCGAAAGTGAAATTTCCGTCCTTACGGGGACGTTTGTTGCAAGCGTATTGAAAGGGGGCAGGTACGAGGTTTTGCCTATTTACGTGGGGGAAAAGGGGAGCCTTTATACGCATACGGAATTTGACGATCCGGAATTTTTCACCAAGGGCGATTTTTTAAAAAAGGCGACGCAGATTGTCCTACTTGGGCGGGGCGTGTACGCGTTGAACGGGGGAAAGAAGAAATTAAAAAGACTTTGCGAGGTGGACGCCGCGCTCAATTGCTGTCACGGCGGGCTTGGCGAGGGCGGCGGGGTGTCCGCGCTGATGGAACTAAACGAAATCCCGCTCGCTTCCCCCTTGCTCACACCCTCGGGTGTTTTTCTTGATAAAGCGCAGACAAAGCTTGCGCTTAGGGCGTTAAAAATTCCGACGGTGGATTCCTTCCGCGTCAACGAGGAGGACTATAAAAAGCGTGGAGCATTTTTGCTGAAAAATATCGCCACGAGGCTAAAATTCCCCGTGATCGTTAAGCCCGCGCATTTAGGATCTTCGATCGGCATATCGGTAGCGGAAAACGAGGAGGAGGCAAAGCGGGCGATCGAGAGCGCGTTCGAGCTAGACGATCGGGTGCTGATTGAAAAATTCTTGCGCGGAAAAAAGGACGTGAATTGCGCGGCGTATTCGCTCGGCGGCGAGATTTTTGTTTCGGGCGTGGAGGAGGCGGCAAGCGGCGACGGCGTTTACGGTTTTGACGAAAAGTATAAAAAGAAACCGCTCACGCAAGGCGGCAAGGGAGGCGGGCGAAAAACGATCGAGGGAAAGCTTGGCGAGAAGATCAGGAGCTACACGCGTACGGTGTATAAGCGAATGGATCTTTGCGGGGTGGTGAGAATGGATTTCCTCGTGCAAGGAGAGGAGGCGTATTTGAGCGAGGTGAATACGGTACCCGGGTCGCTTGCCTACTACTTATTCTGTGAAAGAATTTCAGATGCACGGGAATTTTTTACCGCGCTGCTCGACGAGGCGATTGAAGGCTGGACGAAGAGAAAAAAACGAGTGCTTTCAACGGGCATATTAAAAGAATTGCCCGCCTTACGCAAATAAAAAATAGTTACGGGATAGAAAATCGTTGCTTTTTTATCCCGTTTTTGTTATACTGTTAGAAGTAAAGTGATAGTAAAGTTTTTAGGAGGTCGTTATGGCGATCGGTGAATTTACGGATAAGGTACGAATAACGATCAAGGCGGGCGACGGCGGCGACGGCATGAATTCGTTTAAGGCGTATAAAGGCAAGCCAGCGTGCGGCCCCGACGGCGGCGACGGCGGTAGAGGCGGCGACGTGTATTTCGTCGGCGATAAGGATATGACCGATTTATTCCCGTTCCGTTTTACTTCGCGCTATTTTGCGGAGAACGGACAAATGGGCGGGAGCGCGAAATGCTTTGGGAAAAGCGGCGCCGATCTTTTCGTAAAAGTGCCGCTTGGCACGCTCGTCAAGGACGAGGAAACGGGGCGGCTGATTTGCGACGTTTTTGCGGACGGAGAAAAATTTTTAGTAGCCAAGGGCGGCAACGGCGGGAAAGGCAACGTGCGTTTTACGACGGCGCGCCGTCACGCCCCCAACTTTGCGCAAAAAGGCGAAAGGGTAAAACCGCATACCGTCATTCTTGAAATGAAAGTAATTGCGGACGTGGGGCTTGTCGGCTTCCCCAACGTGGGCAAAAGCACGCTGCTTTCCAAGATCAGCGCGGCGCGGCCGAAGATCGCCAACTACCATTTCACCACCCTTTCTCCCAACCTCGGCGTGGTGCGCTACTACGAAAAATCGTTCGTGGCGGCGGATATTCCGGGGCTTATCGAGGGAGCGGCGCAGGGCGCAGGCTTGGGACACGACTTTCTTCGCCATATCGAGCGGACGAGAATGCTTTGCCACGTCGTGGATATTTCGGGCTGTGAAGAGCGTGACCCGATCGAGGATTTTAAAAAAATCAACGCCGAGCTGAAAGAATACAGCGAGGTGCTTGCGGCGTTGCCGCAGATCGTCGTTTGCAATAAGTGCGACGTGTACGGCGCGGAAGAAAATTTAAAGGCGTTCAAGAAAAAATACGGCAGAAAATACAAAATTTATCCTATTACGGCAATTACGGGCGAGGGCACGAAAGAGCTGTTGGAAGGGATTGTGGAAAAGCTGGCAGAGCTTCCTCCCGTCGAACCTATTCGTCCTGACGAGGAATTCACGTACACGCCCGGGGATAATTTAGATTTCGAGATCTATAAAGACGAGGACGGAGTGTTCGTCGTCGTTGGTGGGTTGGTGGATATGCTGTGTAGAAACGTCGTGCTCAACAACCCCGATTCCATGCAATATTTCCAAAAGGTGTTGCGACTTCGCGGCGTGATTAAGGAGCTTTCCAAAATGGGCTGCAAAGAGGGGGATACGGTGTCGATCGGCGAAGTCGAATTTGACTTCGTATTATAAGGAGAAAACAATGATTACGAGAGAAAATATTACGAGTAAGCAAAGAAGTAAATTAAAATCGCTGGCTATGATGATGCAGCCGATTGCGCAGATCGGCAAGGGCGGGATCACCGATAACGTTTTAAAAACCCTTTCCGACGCGCTGGAAGCGAGGGAGCTTATCAAAGTGCATATTTTGCCTAACGCCGAAGAGGACGCGCTCAACCTTGCGGAGAACGTCGCCGATCTTTTGGATGCGGTGCCCGTAGCGGTGATCGGGAGAAAGGCTATTTTTTACCGCCGTTCCTCCCGCCAAAATTTTGCGCATTTGGAAGTTTAAAACCTAAAAAACTGCTTTATATATAAATAAAATGTGAAAAAGGAAGACTGTCAAATGGAAGAAAAGAAAGTAACTCCCGACGTGGAAACGGAAGAAATAAAAACGGAGGAAAAGCCCGCCAAGAAAACGAAATCGGCTAAAAAGGACGAAGTGGAACGCTTGAAAGCGGAGCTTGCCGCGGCGCAGGCTGAGGCGGAGGATTGTAAGCGGAAATGGTATAACGTTTCGGCAGAATACGAAAATTACCGCCGCCGTACCCAAGCCCAAGCGGCGCAACGCTATGCCGAGGGCAGAAACGATATCGTGACTGCGCTCTTCCCCGTGGGCGACAACCTTTCGCGGGCAATCGCTGTTTGCGCCGACGAGAACACCAAACACGGTATGGAAATGGTGCTTAAAAGCTTTCAGAAAATTCTTGAAGAAGAGGGGATTGAGGAAATTGATCCGATCGGACAACCCTTTGATCCGAGCCTTGCCGAAGCAATTATGGCAATGCCCGCCGCCGACGGCGAAGAAGCGGGGATTGTGAAAATGGTGCACGAGAAAGGCTATAAAAAAGGGGAGAGGGTGTTACGCTACGCCAAAGTCGTTGTCACGCAGTAAAACGATCCATCTGCGTCGCAATACAGCGTTGCGGTGCGTGTTTTCTCGGTCACGTACGGTTAGTACGCTCCCGTCGAAAATACTCCCGCGCCTTGTCTTGCTTGCATCTAAATCGTTTTAAACGCACCGAGCTTGCGTGAAGAATGGGCATTTTGCACAAAAAATAAAATCTATAAAAGGAGAAAAAATTATATGATCAGTTTACAGGATAAAGTCGTCATTATCACGGGCGGCGGCAGAGGAATCGGCTTTGGGCTTTCGACGGCGTTTGCCAAGGCGGGCGCGAAGATCGTTATCACGGGCAGAACGGAATCGACGCTTCTTGCGGCAAAAGAAAAGCTTGAAAAAGCGCACGGCTGCGAGGTGCTGACCGTTACCGCCGACGGCGCGGACGAGGCGGCGATCCAGAACGTTATCGACAAGACGGTGGAAAAATTCGGCCGTATCGACGCGGTGGTGAATAACGCGCAGGCATCCGCTTCGGGAAAAATGCTCGTGCAGCATACCAAGGAAGATTTGGATCTTGCCATTTACTCGGGGATCTACGCGACGTTCTTCTATATGCAAAAAGCGTATCCGTACTTAAAAGAAAGCAAGGGTGCGGTGGTGAATTTTGCGTCGGGTGCGGGGCTGTTTGGGAGAATAGCACAGTCCTCGTATGCGGCGGCGAAAGAGGGGATCCGCGGTCTTTCGAGAGTAGCGGCGACGGAATGGGCGCCCGACGGCGTTCGCGTCAACGTGATTTGCCCGCTTGCCATGACGGAGGGCTTGCAGAAATTCAAGGAAGAATATCCCGAACGCTACGAACAGACCATTAAGGGGGTACCCATGGGCAGATTTGCCGACCCCGAAAAGGACGTAGGCGGGCTTTGCGTATTCCTTTGCTCGGACGAGGCGAGTTATATTACGGGTGAAACGATCACCTTACAAGGCGGCAGCGGTTTGCGGCCGTAAATAATCAAACGAAAAGAAGCACCGCAGGAGAGGCAAAACGCCTCCCCTGCGGTATTTTTTGTCGAATAAAATCGAAAAATAGATCGTTTTAAAAAAAATTATCAATTTTACAAAAAAAATTTTCTAAAACTATTGACAAATACTGGAAATTGTGATAATATAAGATTACAAAAACAAAAAATTGAAAATTTGTTTTTAGTTGTTTATGGAGGACAGACCGATGGGTAAGCGTTAGAATAAGAAAGTTTTGAGGCGTACATAAGCTAAATTTCCTTTTTAAGGATCGTGCAAAATTTTTGAAAGTTAAAAATTAAAAAATAGGAGATTTTAACCATGAAAACAATGAAAACAACACTTAACAAATTCTTTATTACTATGCTTTCCTTTGCAATGCTGCTCGTTTGCGCATTTACCTTCCCCGCGCGCAAGGCTTCTGCGGATGTCAATGAAGATTTTCCCACAATTCCAGATGACGTAATTACGGCGTATACCGAAGATGCGGTAGGGGATCTTCAGTTCACGGAAGGCGGCGACCCTATCTGTTTTTTGCTTGACGATCTGTTGTTTACAAAGGCGGAAACCCCTTTTGCCATTACGGCGAATACTACTTTGAGCAACATCAATAATTCCGCGGTTATTCAAGCCATGGCAAAAGATTTTGCGGAAAAATTAGGGATTAGCGTACCCGAAGTTAGAACGATTATTGACGCCGCAACTGTTTTTAATCAAATCAATATGGATATTATTATTCACTTTGGGGAAAATACATATATTAACGTAATTACGGGGGCTACGTCTAATCAGATAAGTAATTACAGTAGGTTGTCGAATTGGAACGGTTACGTTACAAGCTCGACAGCGATTTACGCTATGGTTGTTTTTCAGAATAGCGTCGAAGACTTTTATAGTCTGTTGCTCAACGTACAACGAAATCATACGGGATATATGCAAGTGGACGGATTAAGCTATAATAGCATCATGAACCCCGGTTCTTTGGCTGCTACTGTCCATTATTATTGAGGTATGATTTATGCGAAAAAAAATTAACCGAATTCTTACAGTAGTTTCTTTCATGCTGTTTTCGGTGGGTTTGGCAGCGTGCGGCGAAAGCCGCACGCCGAATTCCTCGACGGCACCTGCGCTTTCTGCTCCCGAAAATCTCTACGTAAGCTATAACCAAACGACGGAATACGAAACGGAGTATACTTTGACTTGGGATAAAGTGGAGGACGCGGATTGGTATGAGATTACCGTAGGAGGAAAAACGTTTACGACGAAAAAAACGAGTTACGAAGTAACGAATTATTGCACGGAGGGAGAAACGGCGAGAATGAGCGTAAAAGCGATCAGCGAAGCGGACGATTTTCGCGATTCCAAAGCCGCAAACATAAAGGAAAAAATCGAGGAAGTTACAAGCGGAATTATTTATAATAAGCGGACGAACGGGGGTTACGAGGCTGTTTTTGCCTCTGCCGTAGAGGGGAGGCTGGTACTACCCGACACGTATAACGGGCAGGCGGTGAAAAAGATTAGTAAAGCTCACGCTTATACAATACTACATGAGAAGTTGACCTCCGTGCGTTTTCCGAAGCATTTAACGGAAATCGGCACGAATTTTTTTTTCTTGTCAAAGCTTCTTACGGAAGTTACGCTGCCCGACGGGTTGACGACGATCGAGGAGGGGGCGTTTGCTGGAACAGATAGATTAAACAATGTCGTACTGCCTACGAAGCTTACTGTAATCGGCGAGAATGCGTTTGACCGCTGCGGGATAGAAAATCTTTTCGTGCCGAAAAGCGTAAAGGAAATGGGGAGTGCGTTTTTCGCTTGTGAAAATTTAAAAACGGTGACGTTTGAACCAGGGAGCAAGTTGAAAGAAATCGCGGAGGGTACTTTTTGCGAGTGTGGAAGTTTAACGGAAATAGCGCTTCCCGAGGGCTTGCAAACGATCGGGGAGGCGGCGTTTGAGTACTGTACGAATTTAGCTGAAATAGAACTTCCCGAAGCCTTACAAACGATAGAGTACGAGGCATTTCAGCATTGCGAAAGGTTGACTACCTTGCATTTACCCAAGGGGGTGACGAATTTACAGGGCGGCGCGCTTTGCAATCCAGCGTTTACAGCGTTTACCGTCGCCGAAGACAATTCCGCGTATCAAGCGATCGACGGGAATATTTACAGTAAAGACGGAACGCAATTCGTGCAATACGCGATCGGGAAAACGGCGAGTGAATTTACCGTGCCCGAGGGGGTGGAAAAGCTCGGCGACTACGCATTTGCCTTGGCGGAAAATTTGTTGGAGATCAATTTGCCGCAAGGCTTGACGGAGATCGGGAACAGCGTATTTATCGGTTGCGCGATTACGGAGATCGAGCTGCCTTACGGCTTGACGACGATCGGGGAGTACGCGTTTGCTGATGAGAACATTAGTGGGCTAGGTGTTGTGTCAAATTTGACGAGTATCGTATTGCCTGACAGCGTGACCTCGTTTGGAATAGAGGCGTTTTCGACGAATAGTTTAACCGAATTGATCCTCTCGAAAAACATCAAGGTGATTAAAACTGGCGCATTCGCTGACTTGCGAGTTCCCTTCTTGGAATTGCCCGAAGGGGTGACGTTGGAGGAGCGGGCGTTTTTGTGGGCGTATATCCCAAAAGTGGTCATACCGAAAGACTTAAAAAAGTGTGAGGGCGACCTTTCGCTTTTTGCGGGCTTTGGAGTGACAAAACACACGGGGATCTTTTATAAAGGTACTTCGGAGGAATGGGAGGCGTTAAAAAGGAACGGAGTTTTTAACGAGAATACCTTTACGTTTAGTGTGGCGTCGGTTGGGGGAGAACCTGTGCGAATTCCCCTCACGATCTATTTTTACAGCGAGGAAGAGCCAACGGAGGACGGGAATTTCTGGCGCTACGTGGACGGCGTTCCCACCCCGTGGGGCGAAGAGTAAAATCACGCGCTTGAAAAGCGCAATTCACGAAACTCCAAAGATTTTCAATTCACTAAAAAAGTCGATTTCGGTCGGCTTTTTTGCTTTGCCGAAAAAGGAAAAAGACGGGACGAAAAAATTTTTTTGTTTTTGTGTTTAACCGCGTTTTATCTTGGTTACATATAAAGTGTAAATAAACTGCGGGCATGACCCCGCATGGATAATAAGGAGTGAAAAAAGTATTATGGCAGGAAAAGTTATCGGTATCGACCTTGGTACGACCAACTCGTGCGTAGCGGTGATGGAGGGCGGTGAGCCGGTTGTTATCACCAACTCGGAGGGCGCGAGAACGACCCCCTCCGTTGTTTCGTTCCAGAAGGACGGTTCCCGTACCGTCGGGCAGATCGCAAAGCGTCAGGCTGTTGCTAATCCCGATAGAACGGTGATTTCCATTAAACGCCACATGGGTTCTAATTATAAAGTAGACGTGGACGGCAAGTCCTATTCCCCGCAGGAAATTTCCGCTATGACCCTTTCTAAATTGAAAGCGGACGCGGAAGCATATCTTGGTCAGAAAGTCACCGAGGCGGTTATTACTTGCCCCGCGTATTTCTCCGACTCTCAGCGTCAGGCGACCAAGGACGCGGGCAAAATCGCCGGCTTGAACGTTCTTCGTATCATCAACGAGCCTACCGCGGCTGCGCTTGCGTACGGTTTGGATAAGGAAAAGGGCGGCAAGGTCATGATTTACGACCTTGGCGGCGGTACGTTCGACGTTTCTATTCTCGACATCAACGACGGCGTGTTCGAGGTGCTTGCGACCAACGGCGATACGCAGCTTGGCGGCGACGACTGGGATAATAAGATCATTGATTACCTCGTAAGCGAATTCAAAAAGACGAACGGCATTGATCTGTCCAAAGATAAAATGGCTATGCAAAGATTGAAAGAGGCGGCTGAAAAGGCGAAGATTGAGCTTTCGGGCATGACTTCGACTACCGTTTCCCTGCCGTTCATCACTTTCTCGGCTGACAACGTGCCGCAGAACCTTGAAATCGACATCACGAGAGATAAGTTTGAAACTATGACGAGCGACCTCTTAAACAGAACGGTGGAGCCTATGCGTGCGGCAATGCGCGACGCGAAGCTTTCGTACAGCGATATTGAAAAGGTCATTCTCGTAGGCGGTTCGACGCGTATGCCTGCGGTCGTAGCTAAGGTACGCGAAGTGACGGGCAAGGAGCCGTTCAAGGGTATCAACCCCGACGAATGCGTAGCGATCGGCGCGGCTATTCAAGGCGGCGTTTTGACGGGTGAAGTCAACGACGTATTACTTCTCGACGTAACGCCGTTGTCGCTCGGGATCGAAACGCTTGGCGGCGTATTTACCAAGCTTGTCGAAAGAAATACGACGTTGCCCATTAAAAAGAGCCAAGTGTTCTCGACGGCGGCGGACAATCAGACGAGCGTAAGTATTCACGTGTTGCAGGGCGAGCGCGAATTCTGCAAGGACAACAAGACTCTTGGCAACTTCATGCTGACGGGGATTGCTCCCGCGCCTCGTGGGATTCCGCAGATCGAGGTAACGTTTGATATCGACGCGAACGGGATCGTGCACGTAACGGCACAGGATAAGGGCACGGGTAAGTCCACCGACATCACTATTACTTCCTCGACTAACCTTTCCGAAGAAGAGATCGAAAAGGCGGTGAAAGAGGCAGAGCAATTCGCCGAAGAGGACAAGAAGAGAAAGGAAAAGGTGGAGAATAAGAACAAGCTTGACAGCATGATCTTCTCTTGCGAGCAGACTATGAAGGACGCAGAAGGAAAGCTTGACGAAAACGACAAGGCGACCTTGCAGGCGGCGATCGACGCGGCGAAAAAGGAGCTTGAATCGGACGACGACGAGCGCATTAAGGCGGCGTACGAAACGCTTATGAATTCCGTACAGCCCGTGTTTGCTAAGATGTATCAGCAGGCAGGCGGCGCGCAGGGCGGACCCGAGGGGCCCGCGGGCGACGGTTCGGACGGTGGGGCTGAATTCCATCAGTAAAAGACGAAAATAGAGTAAACGGCGTTCGGGTTTGGCTTTGCCAGACCCGTACCGCGTATAAAGGCGTGAAAGTATGGCAGACAAAAAGAATTATTACGAGATCCTCGGCGTAGATAAAAAGGCGTCGCAGGACGACATTAAAACGGCGTATAGAAAGCTCGCCATGAAATACCACCCCGACCGTAACAAGGGGAGCGAGGATGCCGCGGAAAAGTTTAAGGAGATCAACGAGGCGAACGAAACTCTTTCCGATCCGCAAAAGCGCGCGGCGTACGATTACGAGCTGGAACACCCCGGCATGGGCGGGTTCGGCGGTTTTGGCGATGGTGGCTTTGGCGGCGGCTTTGGGGATATTTTCGACAGTATTTTCGGCGGCGGGTTCGGTGGCTTTGGCGGCGGCAGAACGCGGCGTTCTGCCGTTGGCGAGAGTATTCAATACGAAATGCGGTTGAGCTTTATGGACGCGGCGAAGGGTTGTAAAAAGACCTTGCGTTACAAGCGCAACGCACCGTGTACGGCTTGCCAGAGCACGGGCGCAAAGGGCGGCACGGAGTTTTCCACCTGTTCTCGCTGCGGCGGGAAAGGGGTGACGCAACAGGTGATGAACACCATGTTCGGGCGTACCGTACAGCAGAGCGTTTGTCCCGACTGTAACGGCTCGGGTAGAACGATCAAGGAAAAGTGTCCCGATTGTAAGGGACGCGGGTTCGTGCAAAAGGAAACGGAGGTGAATATCGAGGTTCCCGCAGGCGCGGACACGGGCAGCTATACCAAAATGCGGGGGCTTGGTCATGCGCCGAGCGGCGGCGGGGAGGCAGGCGATTTGATTGTCGCGTTCCGTGTCGAAGGACATAAAATTTTCACTCGCGAAGGGTTTGATTTGCACGTCGATTTGCCTATTTCCTTTAAGACGGCAACGCTTGGCGGCGTGGTGCGGGTTCCGACCATTGATGAAACGGTAGAGTTCAACGTGCCTGAGGGCACGCAGAGCGGGCAGACCTTTACGTTGCGAGGCAAAGGGATCAAGTCGGCGCGGCGTGGCACAGGGAATTTGGTGCTGCATATTCTCGTTGAGGTGCCTACAAAGCTTTCGCGCGAGCAGAAAAAGCAGCTTGAAGACTGGGCGGACGGCGTGGGCGTAAAGCAGCACGAGAGAATGAAAAAGTACGCAGACAACGTGGAAATCCTCTACGGCGACAAGGCGTATTGAAATTAACTTAAAAAATTTGATTTTAAAAAATGCTTGCGCGGGAAACCTGCGTAGGCGTTTTTTATTTTTTGTTGAATAAAATCGAAAAACGAATGATTTTAAAAAAATTATCATTTTTACAAAAAAAATTTTTCCAAAACTATTGACAAATACTGGAAATTATGATAATATAAAGCAAAAGGAGGATTTTATGAAAAAGGGTACGATCATAAAATACATGGGTATGGCGGCGATTGCCGCCACGCTTGCGGGCGTTATGACGGCGTGCGGCGAACAGCCCACGCCGCAAGGCGGCGGCACGGGGAGCTATTCCTCTGCCTTGGGCGGAAGCTCGCCCGTAGGCAATACGGGCGGCAATACTACGGACGGGAGCAGTAGCTCTTCGTCGAGTTATACGGGCGTCAAAACGGAGCTTACTGCGCCTGAAAATTTATACCTTTCTTTTGATTTGATCTACGAAAAAGGGGAGGATAAAACGCGCTACGTCTTGACGTGGGATAGCGTTGAGAATGCAAGCGGATACGAGATCACCGTGGACGGAGAAACGGTAAGCGAGGCTGAAACGGCAAACTGTGATTTAACGGAGTATTTGCCGATCAATGAAAAGGCGACGATCGGCGTCACGGCGCTCGGGGAATGGGCGTATTCCAACTCCGACGAAAGCTACTTTGAGTGTGCGGCGGAGCCTGTGTCTGCGGGGTTGGCAGTTCAAAGTACGGTTGACGGCGGATGTTTGATTTACTGCAAGGAAGATACCGTGCCTGCGCGGGTGGTTTTACCCGATACTTATTACGGCTTGCCTGTAACGGGGATCGAGGAGTACGGGTTTGCGGGGTTCATGAAAAAGGCGACCAAAAGAACGACTCTTCTTCAAAGCGTTCGTTTGCCGCGCGGCTTAACGACGCTAGGAATGGGCGCTTTTTATTACAGCACTTTATTGAAAGAGATCGACTTACCCGAGGGTTTGAAGAGTATAGGCGAATCTGCATTTTCGGGGTGTGCTTTATTAAAAGAGATCGACTTGCCCGAGGGCTTGGAGAGTATAGGTGGGTATGCTTTTGATTCAAGTGGTTTGGAAAGTATCGTGCTCCCCTCAGCTTTAAAAGAATGGGAAGAGGCTTTTACTTGTTGTGGGGAGTTGACAAGAGTGACTTTGTCGGACGGGTTGACGGAAATACCGAGTTGCGCGTTTGCCTATTGCGCCAAGCTTACGGAAATACAAATTCCCGAAACGGTGACGGTGATCGACAGTCTTGCGTTTGCTGGTTGCGAGAGCTTAAAAAATATAAAATTTCCGAGCGGCTTAACGGTTTTTAAAGGCTTTATGTATCATGAAAGCTTGACGGAAATCACGCTCCCGAGTAGTGTAACGGAAATTTGCTTTGAGGGTTGTACGAATTTGCAACGAGTGAGCTTTGAGGCGGGAAGTCAGATGGAAACTCTTGGCGAAAGGGCGTTTTATCTTTGTGGTGCGCTAAAAGAGATCGAGTTGCCATTGTCGTTGAAAAAAATCGAAAGATTTGCATTTGAAGGGTGTACCTCGTTTTCTGCTGTTGAAATCCCGAAAGGCGTAACGAGTATTATAGGCGGCGCGTTCGGCGGGTGTACCTCGCTGAAAGAGATTGCGTTGGAAACGGGAAACGGCGCGTATAAGACGGTGAACGGAGATTTGTACACGATTGACGGAAAGACGCTTGTGCAATACGCGTGCGGGAAAGAAGAAACGGAATTTACGGTGCCCGTAGGCGTGGAAACGGTGGGCGAAAGGGCGTTTTACGGGAGCTTATTGAAAAAAGTGGTCGTACCGTCTTGGGTAAAACGAATTGAGGACTCCGCTTTTTACGACAGTAGACTGTTGGAGGAGTTGAGCCTTTCCGAGGGGTTGGAGTATATCGGTAAGTCTTTTGTGGGCGGTCGAAGCGCACTTAAACGTTTGAAGATCCCTGCGAGTGTAAAAATAATCGGGGAATATACGTTTTCCGAGCAAAATATTTCCTATTTGGAATTGTCGGAGGGAGTAGAAGCTATTGAAAATTACGCCGTCGGCGGATTGGCGATTGTGGAGAATTTAATTGTACCTACCTCCATGAAAAAATTTGGAGAGCAAATTGTTGCGATCGGTTTTTTTTCCGGGTGTGTGAATAACGTTTACTATTTGGGAACGGCAGAAGAGTGGGCAAAGATTGAGAATTCGGACAAATTTAAACCGAGAAAGGGACTGTATTTTTACAGCGAAGAGGAGCCGACGGAGGAGGGGAATTTCTGGCGCTACGTGGACGGCGTTCCCACCCCGTGGGGCGAAGAGTAAATACACGCGACGCGCAAGGAAAAGGCTAAATAATAAAAATCCGACCGAAGAGGTCGGATTTTTTTGTACAAAGACTTGAAAAATTAACGTGAAAATGCTATAATAAAAGCGTGAGGTAGTAAATTATTATGAAATATGTTGAATTGACTGTTAGTACGACGACGGAGGCGAGTGAGATTGTCGCCGACGTGATGTGGAATTATACCGATTTTGGCGTTACCATTTGTGACGTGCAGGATATTATTGCTTTGCAAAACAGTAAAGAAACCACTTACTGGGATTATATGGACGACGAATTGACAAGCGCCGCTCCTGCTTATGCGCTTGTGAAATGCTACGTGGAGGAGGAGCGCGCCGAAGAAATGATACGCGCCATTTTGAGAGATATTTTCACCGCAAAAGAAAATTGCGGCGGGGCGTTGGAATTTGGTCCGCTTGAAGATACCAAGCGTACGGTGGACGGCGACGATTGGATAGACGTGTGGAAAAAACATTTTCGGCCTATTCATTTGGGGCGGATCGTCGTCGTGCCTGAGTGGATTGAGTATCAACCCCAAGAGGGGGAATTGACCGTGCTACTTGACAGCAATATGGCGTTTGGCACGGGCGAGCACGAAACGACTTCTTCTTGCGTGGAATTAATGCAAGAGTATATCAAAGAGGGGTGTACCTGTATCGACGTTGGCTGTGGGAGCGGAATCCTCGGAATTGCCGCCGTGAAGCTTGGCGCGGCAAAGGCGTATCTGACCGACATTGACGAGATCGCGGTGACGAGCGCAAAGCATAACGCCGCGTTAAACGGGGTGGCGGATAAAACGGTAGTGGCTCATTCCAACCTCTTAGACGACGCGAGTGTTTTGGGTGACGTGATGATGGCGAATATTACGGGCGAGATCCTTGTAATGCTTGCGCCGTCAATCCCCAAGAATTTGAAAAAGGACGGCGTACTGATTTTAAGCGGGATTATTGAAAGCCGTCTTGATATGGTAGTGAAAGCGTACGAGGCTGTGGGGCTGACGGTGGTAAAGCAGGTGAGAAAGGGGGAGTGGTTTGCCCTCGTGTTAAAGCATAGGTGATAGGCATGTCCGAGTTGAAACGGTTTTTTGTGCAAAATATCGGGGAGGAGATCCTTTTAGACGGCGAGGAGTTTGAGCACGCGAAAAACGTGTTGCGCCTTGGCGTGGGCGACGAGGTGATCTTGCTTGATAACAGCGGCGTGGAGTATACGGCTGTGATCGCAAAATGCGAAAAAAAGAGTATGCTTTTAAACCTCTTAGGGAAAAAGCAGGGGGAGCGTGAGGCGGCAACGAAAATGGCGCTCGCGTTCGGGTATTTGAAAAACGCCGATAAGAACGAGTTTATCGTGCAAAAGGCGGTGGAGCTTGGCGTGGCGAAAATCGTTGCCTTTTCCTCCGAGTTCTCCTCGGCGTACATGAATGAAAATAAATTAGAACGCTTGAACAAGGTTTCTAAGGAGGCGGCTAAGCAATGCTTGCGCTCGGTGGCGCCGACGGTGGAGTATGCGCCTACCTTGGCGGCTGCTTTGGAGGAGTTAGGCTCTTATAAAAATAAGCTGTTTGCCTGTGAATTTGCGAGCGAAAGCGAGGTTGACGTAAGCGCGCTTGACGGTTCGACGGCGGTGTTCGTCGGCAGCGAAGGGGGATTTTCCAAAGGGGAGGCCGCCTTGGCAAGGGAAAAAGGGTTTTCTTCCGTTACGCTCGGGAAACGTATTTTACGGGCGGAAACGGCAGCGATCGCGCTGACGGCGGTGGTCGCGTTCTCGCTTGGGGAGCTTGGCGAGGTGAAAAGGTGAAGCGGGCGGTGGTGATCACGCTTGGCTGTAAGGTGAACGACGTTGAGAGCGGGTCGCTGATCAGCGGGCTGGAAGCGCTTGGCTACGAGGTTTCTCGCGAGCTTGGACCTGCGGAACTGTACGTCGTGAATACCTGTGCCGTGACGCGGGAGGCGGAACGCAAAAGCCGTCAGACCGTTTCCAAGGCCTTGCATGAAAATCCGACGGCAAGGGTGATTGTGTGCGGGTGTGCCAGCGAGAAAAACCCTACGTCGTTTGCGGAAAAGGACGAGAGAGTGGTGGCGGTGCTCGGCACCAAGCGCAAGGGAAAAATTCTTGAAATTGCAGGGCGGGAGTTTGACGAGAGGTTGCCTCGCGTACAGATCGAAAAAGAGGAGATCGGTTTTGAGGAGCTGCCCCTGCCGAAGCGTTTAAAAACGCGGGATTTTATTAAAATTCAAGACGGCTGCAACCGTTTTTGCAGCTACTGCGTGATCCCCTATCTGCGGGGCAGGAGCCGTTCGAGGAGCTTAGAAAGCGTTGTAAAAGAGGCGTTTGCCTCCACGGCGTACGAGGTAGTGCTGACGGGAATAGATATTTCCGACTATAAAGACGGGAATGGGAATACCTTACGGGAACTGATGCTTGCGCTGAAAGACGCGCGGCCGCGTATCCGTTTGGGGTCGTTGGAGGTTGGGTTGATCACGCCTGCATTTTTAGCGGCGTTAAAGGAAGTGAAAAATTTCGCGCCCCATTTCCATTTGTCTTTACAGAGCGGCTCGAATTCCGTTTTGAAGAGCATGAATAGGCATTACACCCGCGAAGAGTATTTGGAAAAATGTCGAATGATTTACGACGTCTTCCCTTTTGCCGCCATTACGACGGATATAATCGTCGGCTTTCCGACGGAAACGGAGGAGGCGTTTTTGGAGTCGCTCTCTATCGTAGACGAGGCGGGCTTTGCACAGGTACACGCCTTTCCCTATTCCCCCCGCGAGGGTACGAACGCATACAGACGTTATAAGGAACTTCCCGCGGCGGTGAAAAAGGGTCGGGTGGAGAGAATGTTGAAAAAGGCTGCCGAGGGTAGAAAACGCTACTTGGAGGGCTTGACGGGACAGACGTTTACCGTTGTGCCCGAAACGTATGAAAACGGCTTTACGGACGGATATACGGAAAATTATATCCGCGTTTACTTGGAGGGAAAAATGGGGAAAGAACCCATACAGGTACGAGTTCAAGGCGAATTTCGCGACGGCGTAAAAGGAGAACGGATTTGAAAAAGATAGCGAGCTTTACGGTCAATCACGACCTGTTGGACAGGGGTATGTACGTATCGAGAGTGGACGGCGACGTGGTCACCTACGACGTGCGTATGAAAAAGCCGAACGGCGGCGATTATTTAAGCGTGAACGCCGCACATACCCTCGAACATTTATTCGCGACCTACGCGCGTAACCAAAAGGACGGAACGGACGTCGTTTACGTTGGGCCTATGGGGTGTATGACGGGATTTTATTTCTTGGCGAGAAACAGTATGAGCGCGGCAAGGGCGATCGAGCTGGTGAAAGGGGCAATGGAGTTTGCTCGAGATTTTGTTGGAGAGATCCCCGGGAATAGCCGCAAGGAGTGCGGTAATTATTTAAGCCACGACCTTACGGGCGCGAAAGCGATCGGCGGCGAAATGGCGAAAGTGTTGGAAAGTTGGCAGGAGAAAGACCTGCAATATAAAGAATAAACAGGAGGAATTATTATGGAAAATTGCGTTTTTTGCAAGATTGTGAGCGGGGAAATCCCTTCGCCGAGAGTGTACGAGGATGAGCAAATGATCGTCATTAAGGATATTGAGCCTAAGGCAAAGCTGCATTATCTTTGTATTCCCAAAAAGCATTTCACCTATCTTTCGGATATGGACGAAAAAAAAGCGGACGTTTTGAAGCATTGCTTTCAGGTAATCGCCGAGATTAAAAACGACCTCGGTTTATACGAGGGCTATCGCGTGATCATCAACCAAGGCAAGCACGGCGGACAGACGGTACCGCATTTGCATATCCACCTCCTCGGCGGCGAACCGCTGAAAGATTTTTAACGTTTTGGTTTAAAAAAGAATAAGAGAGGCAATACTCCTTTCCGTGGAAACGGGAGGGAGTTTTTTTATGCGCGGATATGCCTGCAAGGAATTTTTTAAAACGGCGATTTCGCTCGCGGCGTTTTTGTTAATGACGGCGAGCGTGGCGTTTTTGCGTGACCCGTTTCTGCTTTCGCAGGCGCAGGGGGTGACAGCGAAAAAGAGCTATTATTTATATTCGTCAAGCTCGTGCGCGAAAGAGGTGGACGAGGCGAGCCTTTTAGAACTGCCTTTTATCGAGGGAGAGAGTGTTTCGTTGGTTTTTCCCTCGGAAGCGGAGGCGGGGGTGTACGTCAAACGGTTGGTGGAGGCGCATAGTGCGGCTTTGCAAAAGGTGGAGTTTTTGGACGGGGTCGTTAGTTATTACGCGTTTACGGGTATAGGAGAGAGCGTGCGCGTTTCGGGGCTTCCCGTCGATCTGCATATCGCCGTTAAGGGGGCGACGGTGAGCGTGGGAAAGCCCATAATTTTTGGAGGATATTGAAAAAATTTATTGCGGCGTGTATAAAACAGCCGCAAGCGGGAAAACATTTACATACAAAAAAATTTTTTGGAGGCAATAACTCATGAAAGAACGGAACGAAAAGAAAAAGGAAACCAAGATTTTTAAGGATAAGAGAGTGATTTTCTCTGCTGCGCTTGCTTGCGCCGCGCTGATCCTTGCAATCGTATTCGTCGCGTCGTTTGCGACTTCGGGCGACAACTTACCTATTGACGGCGGCAACGTGAACAGCTCTTCGAGCGGCGGTGACGAAAACGTAGGCGGCGGTGGGAATACGGACGATACGCCGACGGGCGGTGAGGAGGAAAACCCGCCTGTGGACGAGGGTATGACGACGCCGATCGTAAGCGTTAGCGTATCCAACGATTACGGTTTCTTCTACAATCAGACCCTCAATTGCTACTATCATCACGACGGCGTGGATTTTGTGGCAGACGCGGGCGTGGAGGTACTTGCCGTAGAGGCGGGCGTGATCGAGAGTATTTATTCGGGCGACCTGCTTTCGGGCACGGAAATCGTGGTGGATCATGGCAACGGAGTAAAAACGCTCTATCGCTTTGTGGAAGCGAAAGAGGGGTTGCAGGTGGGCGACAGCGTGAAAAAGGGTGACGTGATCGCTACCGTAGCCGAGGCAAACGGCGACGAGTATAAGGACGGCGCACACTTGCATTTCGAGGTATGGGAAAACGGCAAAGCGACCGACCCCGCTGTCTATCTTCCCCTCGAAGAAAAGTAAGGGCATAATCGACAAAAAAAACTCATAAAATAACCTGCTATCTATTTTATTTGATAGGGGGTTATTTTTTATGAAAAAGCGTATCGCCATAATCCTTGCTTTTGCTCTTAGTCTTTCTCTGCCCGCCACGTTTTCCGCGTGCGAGAAAAAACGTTCGCCTTTTGTCCGCTACGAGCTTGTTTGCGAGTACAGGCCCGAGGATGCCGCGGTGACGGGTGCCTTAAAGGTGGAATTTGAGAACCCGACGGAGCAGCCTCTGGAAGTTTTGAAATTTTATTTATATCCCAACGCTTACAGAAAAAACGCGCTTTTTCCCGCTGTTTTAGAAAACGCCTACGACGAGGTGTATTATAGCGGAGTGGATTACGGGAGTATTGCCGTGACCTCTGTGCTTGGAGCAAAGGGCTGGGAAATTGCGGGGGAGGACGAAAATATCCTTGAAGCCTCGCTTGAAACGCCCCTTTATCCCAAGGAAAAAGTAGTTTTAGACGTCGGTTTTACCACCCGTCTTGCGCGGGCAAAGCACCGCCTCGGCGTGACGGAGGAGGGGGTGAATCTCGGTTGGTTTTATCCTGTACTTTGTGCGGTGACGGAAACGGGGTTTTCCGAAACTGTCTGTTCTTCGATAGGCGATCCGTTTTTTGCGGACGCTGCCGATTACCTCGTCAACTTTACTTTGCCTAAGGAATACGCACTAGTATGCGGGGGCGAGCGGTTGGAGGAAAAGACGCTCGAAAGTAAAAAGAGGCATACCGTGTCCTTAACGAACGCGCGTGAATTTGCCGCGGTCCTCTCTACGGGGTACGAAGTGAAAAGCGCGCGAGTAGGAAAAACGACGGTGGAGTACTGTTATTTAAGCGACCCCACGCCTGAAAAAACCTTACGTCTTGCCGAGGAGGCGCTTGGCTTTTATTCGGCGGTGTTTGGAGAGTATCCGTACTTTTCGTATACGCTTGCAGAAACTTCGCTTTCATGCGGCGGGCAGGAGTATTCCTCGTTTAGCGTCATTCGTACGGAATTGTCGGAGGAGGAGCGGGCGCGGTGCGTTGCGCACGAGCTGGCTCATCAATGGTGGTATGCGGCGGTGGGAAACGACCAAACCCTGTCGGCGTGGCAAGACGAAGGACTTGCGGAATTTTCAGCGGCGTTGTTTTTTGAAAAATACGGGGATTATGGTCTGACAAAAAAGGGGATTGTAGAGGCGGCGCGGAAAAATTACCTCGCATACGGCAGGACTTATAGGCAGGCGCTCGGGTGGGTGGATTTAAGAATGACCCGTTCGCTTGCTGAGTATTTGAGCGAATATGAATATAAAAGCGTTTGTTTCGATAATGCGGTGGTGATGTTCGACGCTCTTTGTCAAAGCCTTGGCGAGAAGAAATTTTTTGCTGGATTAAAAAAATATTACGTTGAAAATAAGTACGGTGTTGCGTCGGCGGGCGATTTGATCGGCGCGTTTGAGCGGGTTGGCGTGGACGCAACGGGGTTTTTTGAGGGATTTTTGAACGGAAAGGAAATATTATAGAGAAAAATCGCGCAATTTTTTAATTTTTTTCTTTCAAACGCTTGCAAAAAACTGTTTTGAGGGGTATAATTAAAAAGAAGCCGAGCGGGCGCGGCGGCTTTGGAAAATACAAGCGCCGTCATAAGGAGTGGTCATGGACGCAGTTCCGGATAGCCGAAGTTGCATGAACCTGAAAAAACCTCCGCTGTGCAAATGAAAAGCTTTTGAGGGCGCGAACGTCGTCCTTTAAAAACGGTATTC
Organism: Clostridia bacterium; assembly: GCA_017463325.1. GTDB lineage: Bacteria > Bacillota > Clostridia > Christensenellales > Borkfalkiaceae > Scatosoma. The sequence continues at coordinate 1,703 of JAFTPK010000006.1, read as the reverse complement.
ACGCACGGGCGGTTTTTCCCGTGCGTTTTTTATGCCTTTTACAAGGTGGAAAACGCCGAATTAAAATAAAAAGGCGGTACCGACTATGGTAAAATTTTACAAAACGGAAGATTTTCGTTTGCATCAAATTGACGAATTCGAGCCTCGTTGCTGGGTGGAGCTTGTCAATCCGACGGATGAGGAAGTGGAAACCGTACGCGAGCTTTCGGGAATGCCCGAAGAAATGCTGAAAGCCGCGCTCGACGAAGAGGAATCGGCGCGTGCGGAAGTGAGCGACGGGGTAACCATGTACGTGTTGGACAGCCCTATGCTTGTGGATACGGAGGAGGGGGACGCCTATTCGACTATTCCCGTCGCCGTGTTGTATAGCGGCAAATGTATCGTCACCGTTTCCTTGAATTCCAACCCCGTATTTTTAGGGTTTCAATCGGGACGGACGCGAGTGTCTACGCATAAACCCGTCGGCTTTTTGCTCGCGTTCATGTTTGAGAACGTGAAACGGTTTTCCTCGCTCTTGAAACAAATTGACAAAAAGTCTTTACGCTTACAAGCAGAGCTGCATAAATCTATGCGTAATCAGGAGTTAATTGAGCTGTTGGAGCTGCAAAATTCCCTTGTCTATTTCTCGACGGCGCTTTCTGCGAATTCGTCTGTGCACGGTAGAATGGCGCGCGCAGAGTCGGTGCAGGGCAACGCTGATTATCAGGATCTTTACGAGGACGTTCTGATTGAAACAAGACAGGCGGTGGAAATGTGTAGCATCTATCGCGACATTTTAAAGACCACCATGGACGCGTTCAGCTCGGTGATTTCCAACAACGTGAACGACGTTGTGAAACGTTTGACGATCATCACCATTTTGGTTGCAATCCCGACGTTGATCGCAGGGCTGCTTGGCATGAACGTTGACCTACCTTTTGGTTGGGGAGTGCATGGGGATATGGCGGCGTGGGAATTTTGGGTAATTCTCGGCGTGTCGGTGTTGCTTACCGTCGTATGCTCGTTGTGGCTTGTGAAAATGACGGCTTCGGTGCGAATTCGTACCCCTAAACAAGTGAAAAAGAAAAGGAGAAAAGGATAATGCCTTTTTTACAGTATAAATGCGCGGCGTGCGGCAATCGTTTTGAGGAGCTTGTCGCAAAACATACCGATAAGGTGCTTTGCCCGAAATGTGGCGGCGAAACGACGAGGGATTATACGGGCACCGTCTATTCTTCAACGGGCAAACAAAGTAAGGCGTGCAGCGGGAATTGTAAGACTTGCGGCGGGTGTCGATAAGAAAAATTTTTCTTCCCGTTTGGCGTTTGCCAAGCGGGTGAATTTTTTCTCGCGCGCGCGACTATAATATATATACGCGAAGAAAAAATGCGGCGAGCAATTTTTTTCCAAAAAAGTTAAAAAAATTTTTAAATCTTTTCAAAAAATGCTTGACTTTATTTTTCCTAAGTGTTATTATGTATAAGCTGTCAATTGCGAAGAGCAATTTTTAGGCGGCAAACCTTCAACTGTTGTTGAGGGGAAGCGGAAGATTTACAACTGCATAGCATAGTTTTTATTATGAGAGTAATAAAGACGAGTACGAAAAGGCAAAATTTTCATATATTAAGAAAGTAAAGCTAATTTGGTTAATAAGCATAAGGTATAAAGCAAGAAAAGCAAAAACCCTTAGAGCTGCGACTAAGATTAGCCGAGTAAGAATATAG
>JAFTPK010000005.1 GCA_017463325.1 Clostridia bacterium | reverse complement strand
TGCTTTCCGTAATTGTGATAGCTTGACGAGCGTAGAAATTCCCGGTAGCGTAACGAGTATCGGTAGTAATGCGTTCGAATATTGCGGTCTTTTGACAAGTGTGGAAATTCCCGAAAGTGTGACGAGTATCGGTAATTGGGCGTTTGAATATTGCAGTAATTTGAGGAGTGTAGTAATTGGCGACGGCGTCACGAGTATCGGTAGGGGGATGTTCTCTAGCTGCTATAGTTTGACGAGCGTGGTAATTGGCAATGGTGTAACGAGTATCGGTGAAGACGCATTCAATAACTGCTATAGCCTGACGAATATATACATCACGGATATAGCAGCTTGGTGTAATATTTCAGGGTTAAACAAGCTTATGTGCGTTTCAAGCAATAAGAAACTGTATTTGAATAACGAGCTTATTACGAAATTGACTATCCCCGACGGCGTAACGACTATCGAAAATTGTATGTTCTTTGGTTGCAGTAGTTTGACGGAAATCGTTATTCCCGATAGCGTAACGACTATCGGTGGTAGTGCATTCTATAAATGCACAAGCTTGACGAGCATCAAAATTCCCGATAGTGTGATAAGTATCGGTAGTAGTGCGTTCTGGGGTTGCAGTAGCTTGATATATAACGAAAAAGACGGGTTAAAATATTTAGGAAATAGCAATAATCCTTACTTATATTTAGCAAATACGACAAGTATAACTATCGCAAATATAGATAGTAATTGTAAATTTATCGGTGATAGCGCGTTCAATAATTGCGATAGCTTGACGAGCGTAGAAATTCCCGGTAGCGTAACGAGTATCGGTAGTAGTGCGTTCGCTTTTTGCGATAGCTTGACGGAAATCGTCATTCTCGACGGGATCACGAGCATCGGTGATGGTACGTTCGCTTATTGCAGTAGCTTGACGAGTGTAACAATTCCCGATAGTGTCACGACTATCGAGGGATTTGCGTTCGAATATTGCAGTAGTTTGACGGAAATCGTCATTCCTGACAGTGTAACGACTATCGGTGATTGTGCGTTCAATTATTGCTATAGCTTAATGAGCGTAGTAATTGGCGACAGCGTAACGAGTATTGGTGATTGGGCGTTCGTTGGTTGCGGTAAACTTGTAGAAGTAGTGAATAAGTCTACTTCTATTACGGTGACGAAAGGTGCCGAGGATAATGGATTCGTAGGTTACTATGCGTTAGCGGTATATAATAGCGGCGATACGTTTAAAACAAAGCTTTCAAACGACAACGGATATATCGTTTGTACGGACGGGGCAGAAAAGATTTTAGTAAGTTATACGGGAAATGAAACGGATTTAACGTTACCCTCTTATATTACTCAAATCAATCAATATGCGTTCTATGATTGCGATAGCTTGATGAGCGTAGTGATGGGAAACAGCGTAACAAGTATCGGGCATTGGGCGTTCCGTTATTGCGGTAGCTTGACGAGTGTGGTAATTGGTGTTAGTGTGACGAGTATCGGTGCTGGGGCGTTCGAGGATTGCAGTAGCTTGACGAGTGTAGTAATCCCCGACGGCGTAACGAGTATCGGTGGTAGTGCGTTCTATAATTGTAGTAGCTTGACGATCTATTGCGAGGCGGAAAGTCAGCCCGAGGGTTGGAATACTGATTTGAATTCTTCGGGCTATGCCGTATGCTGGTATAGCGAAAGCGAGCCGACGGGGGAGGGGAATTTTTGGCACTACGTAGACGGCGTGGTGACGGTTTGGAAAAAAGAAAGCGTTTAAACGGATAAAAAGGAAAGGAGCTTTGACGGTGTGTCGTGGCTCTTTTCTTTTTTCGTAGAAAAAATAAAGAAGTGGCGGCGGTCAAGAAAAAATTTTTCATTTTACTTTACGATTTATGTAATAAAAAGGATAATTTATACTTTTTTTTGTTGAAAATAATCTTAAAATGTGATACAATAAAAGAAAAACTTTCAATAAGGAGAAAATAGATATTATGATCAAGATCGCACAATTCGGGGAAGGAAACTTTTTGCGTACTTTCGTGGACGCCTATTTCGATACCCTCAATAAAGAGGGCGCGGACTACGGCGTGACCCTCATTAAGCCTATTACGTTCGGTACGCTCGCTCCCTTTAAAGCGCAAAATAACCGCTATCATATCGTGCTCCGCGGCGCGGAAAACGGCGAGGCGGTGGAAAAGGTCTACGAGATCAACGCCGTAAAAGATACGATCGACCCGTTTGAGGACGAACAGGCGTTTTGGGCTATGGCGAGAGATCCCGAGCTGAAAATTATCGTTTCCAACACCACGGAGGCGGGCATTTGCTATCACGACACCGACGCGTTTGACGGCTTTGAAAATATTACCTATCCCGCGAAGCTCACCAAATTCCTCTACGAGCGTTTTCAGGCGGGGCAGGGCGGCGTTTACCTGCTGCCTGTGGAGCTGATCGACAACAACGCCGACGAGCTTTATAAGTGCGTGGATAAGTACATTTCGCTTTGGAATTTGCCCGCGGCGTTCAAGGCGTGGAACGACGAGAATAACTTCTATTGCAATACCCTCGTAGACCGTATCGTTTCGGGCAGACCCAAGACGAAAGAGGACGCCGACTATTTGAATGAAAAAATCGGAGAAGTGGACGTGCTCGTTTCCATCGGGGAACCGTTCGGGCTTTGGGCGGTGGAAAAGAAAGGCGATATTGAAAAGTATATCAAAGAGGGCGTACATAATATCGAAGTAGTGCTCACGACGGATATCGGGTACTACAAAAAGAGAAAGGTGCGCGTACTCAACGGTAGCCATACGAATATCGTGCCCGCAGGGCTTTGGGAAGGCGCCGTGACCGTGTATGACTGCATGAAGAGCGAAAAGCTCTGCTCTTTCCTTTTGGAAACGCTCAATAAAGAGATCGTGCCGTTCGTTTCTGCGGACGTTGCAGCCACCCAGGTATTCGCTGATAGCGTTCTTGACAGATTTTCCAACCCCTATTTAAATCATCAGCTTATCAGCATTGCGCTCAACAGCATTTCCAAGTGGAAGGCGAGAGATTTGCCCAGCTTTAAGGATTATTACGCAAAGTACGGCGAGATCCCCGCAAATCTTACCAAGGGTTTCTCCTACTTAATGAAAATTTATTCCGCGCTTGAAGAGAGAGAGGGCAAATATTTCGTACAGCTTCCCTCGCGTGAAGTGGAAATTCAAGACGATCTTCCTTACCTCACCTATTTTGCGGGCGGCGGGAGCGTGAAGGCGTTCATGCAAGACGTTGCCGTTTGGGGAGAGGACCTCACGGCGTATAAAGGCTTCTACGAGGCAGTAGAGAGCAATCTTGCAAGGCTCGCAAAAGGGGAAAGCCTGCTGTAAGTTTTGGTATGGATAAGGCAAAAAAGAAACTCGTTTTAAACGAGTGTAAAGGTTATTTCTTTATGGTGATCGGGTGCGTGGCGTACGCGCTCAGTACGGTGCTTTTCTTGGCGCCGAATTCCATTGTCGCGGGGGGTGTGACGGGGCTTTCCACCCTCATTCACCTTTTGACCGAGGGAAAGGCGCCGATCGGTGTGCTGACCATTGCGATCAATATCCCGATATTTTTGCTCGGGCTTAAATATACGGGCTGGAAATTTATCTTGCGTTCGCTGCTTACCGTGGCAACGCTCGGCGTCATCACCGATCTGTTGGAATTTTTGCCTGCGATCACGGACGATCCCGTCCTTGCCTCGCTGTACGGCGGGATTTGTCAAGGGATCGGGATCGGGCTTTTCGTGCGCTACGAGTTTAGTAGCGGCGGCACGGAGCTTGGCGGGCGGCTCATTTCCAAATGGTTTAAACTGGGGAATATCCCCATTTGCGTAGGTATTCTCGACGCGATCATAGTCGTTGCGGGCGCGATCTGCCTGCAAAAGGTGGATAACGTTCTGTATGCCTTGATCGTCATTTTTTCAAGCACCAAGGTCAGCGAAATCGTCCTCGTCGGCTTGGAAAAGTCCAAGATGTGTTTTATTATTACGGACAAGGGGCGGGAGATGAGCAAAACGCTTGTCGAGCGTAGCCCGCGCGGCGTGACGGTGATGGACGGCAAGGGCGCGTATACGGACAGCCACCACGACGTCGTGCTGACGTGCGTGAAGAATAGACAGCTTATGCAGCTTCGGCAGATCGTGAAAGAGGTGGACGAGCACGCGTTCGTTATCATCAACGATTCGACGGAGGTACGCGGAAAAGGATTTAAGGAGTGGGATAAAGAAGAATGAAAGACGTTATCATTATCAACGAAAAAGACAACGTCGCCGTGACCCTTGGCGGGCAGGGCGAAATTCCCGCAGGGCATAAATTCGCCCTTTGCGACATCAAAGCGGGGGAAACGGTGATCAAGTACGGCGAGGTGATCGGCCGCGCGAAAACGGATATTAAAAAGGGAGAATGGGTACATACTCATAACGTGCGCTCCCATCTTGACGAGAGCGTGGAATACACCTATTCGTACTCTGCTACCGAGCTTACAAAAACGCAAGGCTCGTTTATGGGCTATAAGCGTGCAAAGGGCAGGGCGGGGATCCGCAACGAAATCTATATTATTCCCACCGTCGGGTGCGTGAACGACGTATGTATCCGTATGGCGAAAGCGGCGCAAGAGTACGTACAGGGTAGCGTTGACGGCATTTTTGCGCTTACGCATCAGTTCGGTTGTAGTCAGCTTGGCGACGACAACGAGAATATTAAAAAATTGCTTTGCGCGACGGCGCTCAACCCCAACGCGAGCTACGTTTTATTCGTCGGCCTTGGCTGTGAAAACAACGGCATGGAGGGGATCAAGGAATATCTTGCCCCCTACGGCCGCGACAATATTGCGTTCTTTAACTGTCAAGAGGTGGAGGACGAGCTTGCTTACGGGCTTTCGATTTTAAAAGACTTTGCCGAAAAGGCGAAGGATTTAAAGCGGGAAGAGGTACCTTTGAGCGAGCTTTGTATCGGTCTTAAATGCGGCGGCTCGGACGGATATTCGGGGCTGACGGCAAACCCGCTCGTGGGGAAAATTTCCGATAAGATCGTCGCGGCGGGCGGTAGCGCGATCCTTACCGAAGTGCCTGAGATGTTTGGCGCAGAGCAAATTCTTATGAATCAATGCGAGAGCGTAGAGGTTTTCGAGCGTTACAAAAAGATGATTGAGGATTTCAAGGCGTTTTACACCAAGCAAGGCTTTCCTGTATACGAAAACCCCAGCCCGGGCAATAAGAAAGGGGGGATTACGACTTTGGAAGAAAAATCCCTCGGCTGTATCAAGAAAGCGGGTACGAGCAAGATCGTAGACGTGCTTGGCTACGGCGATCTTGTGAAAAAGCAGGGCTTGTCCGCGCTCAACGCGCCGGGGAACGACTTAATTGCGGCGACGGCGCTGGCGGCGTCGGGCTGTCAGCTCGTCCTGTTTACGACGGGCAGAGGCACGCCGTTCTCGACGTTCGTGCCTACTATGAAAATCGGTACGAATAACAATATTTCCGCGTTTAAGAAAAACTGGATCGACTACAACGCCTATACCATGGACGAGGCGGGACTGTTCGAGCTTGTTTTGAAGGCGGCAAGCGGCGAATATATTTGCAAGAGCGAGGACGTGAGAGAAATTGCGTTCTATAAGACGGGCGTGACGTTGTAAGTGAATTCTCGCGCTACCGCGCTCCGTGCAACTTACGAAACTCCAAAAATTTTCAATTCACCAAAAAAATAAGGAGAAACCACCATGAGCTATATTAAAGAAAACTTTTTATTAAAGACGAAAACGGCGGAAAAGCTGTATGAAACGTATGCAAAAAATATGCCTATTTTCGACTATCATTGCCATTTGCCCGAAAAGCAGATTTTGGAAAACAAGCCCTTTAACGACGTGTTTGAGATTTGGCTTTCGGGGGATCATTATAAATGGCGCTTGATGCGCAATTACGGCGTAGACGAGGAAATGATCACGGGCAAGTCCTCGACGAATAAGGAAAAATTTCTTGTGTATTGCAAGACGCTCGGCACGGCGTTCGGCAACCCCCTGTATCACTGGTCGCAGGTAGAGCTGAAAGAGTTTTTCAATTGCGAGTTGGAAATCAACGAGGAGAATGCGGAGCAGATTTGGGACTGGTGCAACGAGTTTATCAAGCTCAATAACATCACCCCGCAAAAGCTGATCGAACAGTCCAACGTCAAATACCTGTTCACCACGAACGAGGTGTTCGACGATCTTTCCACGTTTGAGGAGATCGCGAAAAAGGATTATAAATTCAAAGTAATCCCCGCGTTCCGCGCCGACAAGATCATGAATATCGAAGCGGAAAGATATAACGAATTCGTGGGTTGGCTGGAAGCGATCGAGGGCAAGATCGACGACATGACCGCGCTCCAAACGGCGTTGGAAAACAGGCTGCAAGCGTTTATCAAGGTGGGTACGACGGCAAGTGATATTGCTTTGGAGAGAGTTTGCCCCGTTACGACAAAGGAAGAGGCGGAAGCGGTGTTCAAAAAGCGCAGAAGCGGCGAGGCTATCAGCGTAGAAGAGAGCGAAATTTTCAAGGGTTATCTTACCTACTTCCTGTTCAAGCTGTACGCAAAGTACGGTATCGCGACCGAGCTTCATCTTGGCGCAATGCGAAATAACAATTCCCGCATGATGGAAAAGCTGGGTCTGGATACGGGCTTTGACAGCATCAGCGAGGACAACAGCATCAAAAACACCTCCCGTCTGTTTGATAAGCTTGACAAGGAGGGGTGCCTGCCTAAGACGATTTTGTTTAACCTGAACCCGAAAATGAACGCGGAGATCATGACCTTGATCGGCTGTTTCCAAGGCAGCGGCGTCAAGGGAAAGGTGCAGTACGGCCCCGCTTGGTGGTTCCTTGATAATAAGGTGGGTATGGAAAGACATTTGGAAGACCTCACGGCAACGGGGCATTTGGGCGCGTTTGTCGGTATGCTTACGGATAGCCGTTCTTTCCTCTCCTATCCCCGTCATCATTATTTTAGAAGAATTCTTTGCAATTACTTGGGGAAACTGATGGAAGAGGGAGAAATGACCACCGATCTTGCGTTTGTCGGAAAGGTTGTTGAAGATATTTGCTTTAACAATAGCGTTGCATATTTAGGAGTTGAAAAAGTTTAAAAAGTTTTGCAACTTTTTAAGCAGAGAAGATATTTATTACAAAACCAACATGGAGGTATTAGTATAATGGAAAAACTTATTCCCGTAGTAGTTATTAAGGAGCTTTCGGAAACGGAGAAAATTCTCTCCGCACTCCAAAAGCACGGTATCAATTGTGCCGAGATCACTTTCCGTACCGCTTGTGCGGCGGAGGCGATCGCGCTTGCAGTAAAGAAATTCCCCGATATGTCCGTCGGTGCGGGCACGGTGATCAACGCCGAACAATGCGAAGCGGCGCTGAAAGCGGGCGCGCAGTTTATCGTTTCCCCCGGGCTTTCGGTGGACGTTGCGAAGATTTGTAAAGAAAGAAATATTCCTTACTATCCCGGCTGCGTTACGCCGACGGAGATCATGCAGGCAATCGAGCTTGGGATCACGATCGTAAAATTCTTCCCTGCCAACGTTTACGGCGGTTTGAAAGCACTTAAAGCTCTTGCTGCACCTTTCCCTCAAATCAAGTTTATCCCTACGGGCGGCGTGGACAGAAACAACCTCGACGAATTCCTTGCATTCGAGAAGGTGTACGCGGTGGGCGGCAGCTTTATGGTGAAAGAGGCGCTTGAAAAGTACGCACAGTAAGGAGGCAGAAAAAATGAGTTACGCGTTTATGCGTTTTCCGGGGGATAAGGAGCTTGCGTTCACCCTTTCCTACGACGACGGGGTGCCCGCCGATAAGCGGCTTGTGGAGATGTTCAATCGCTACGGCTTAAAGGCGACCTTTAATTTAAACGGCGCCGAAGTGGATCAGGTGGCTCGCTTTCCCATAGAAGAGGTGAAAGCACTTTATCTTCCAAACGGCCATGAGGTGGCGGTGCACGGCGCTTATCACTATTCTTTGGGCGAGGTGCCGGACGGCATGGTTTTGCGGGAAGTCCTCGACAATCGCCGCGCGTTGGAAAACACTTTCGGCGTGATCGTCAAGGGCATGGCGTATGCCAACGGCAGCGTAAGCGATAAGGTGGTGGAGCTTTTGAAAGATTGCGGCATTGATTACGCCCGTACGGTGGAGAGCACGGAAAAATTCGAGATCCCTACCAACTGGTTGAGAATGCCCGCGACCTGTCACCATAAAAATCCGCGCTTGATGGAGCTTGCCGAAACCTTTTTAAAGGGCGGCAATAAACGGCATTTCTTTTATCATAAGCCCCTTTTGTTTTACGTTTGGGGTCACTCCTACGAATTCGATAACGACAACAACTGGGAGATGATGGAGGAATTTTGTAAGTATATCGGCGGGAGAGAAGAGGTCTGGTATGCGACGAACGGGGAAATTTACGAGTACGTAAAAGCGTACGATTCCCTCATTTGGAGCGCGGACGGGTTGACGGTGAAAAACCCTACCTGCATAGACGTATATATTCATTTCTTTGGAAAACCTTTCGTTGTGCCTGCGGGCAAGACGATCAAAGTCGAAAAATAAAAAAAACAATAAAGGAGAGAAAAATATGAAAGTTGTAACATTAGGCGAATTGATGCTTAGACTTGCGCCGGAGGGCTACTACCGCTTTACGCAGGCGGACAAACTTGGCGCAACCTTTGGCGGCGGCGAGGCGAACGTAGCGGTGTCGCTTGCGAACTACGGCGTGGACGCGGCGTTCGTGACCAAGCTCCCTACGCACGAGATCGGTCAGGCGGCGGTAAACTCGTTGAGAAAGTACGGGGTAGATACCTCGAAAATCGTCCGCGGCGGCGCGAGAGTGGGGATTTATTATTTGGAAAAAGGCGCTTCCCAGCGTCCCTCCAAGGTTATTTACGACAGAGCAGGTTCGGCGTTTGCGCTTTCCAACGCAGACGAATACGACTGGAACGCAATTTTCGAGGGAGTGGACTGGTTCCATTTCACGGGGATTACGCCCGCGCTTGGGGATAACGTTGCGGCGCTTACGGAGGCGGCTTGTAAAGCGGCAAAAGCGAAAGGCATCACCGTTTCTTGCGACTTGAATTACCGCAATAAGCTTTGGACGAAGGACAAGGCGAGAGAGGTTATGACGGGGCTAATGAAATACGTAGACGTATGTATTTCTAACGAAGAGGACGCGCACGACGTGTTCGGAATTTCCGCAGAAAACACCGACGTTACGAGCGGTAAGCTCAACAAAGCGGCGTATGAAAGCGTTGCGAAACAGCTCAAAGACAAGTTCGGGTTCAAGTACGTGGCGATCACGCTGAGAACCTCCCTTTCCGCAAACGACAATAAGTGGGCGGGTATGCTTTACGATGGCACGGCGCATCTTTCCAAGGAATACACCATGCATATCGTAGACCGCGTCGGCGGCGGCGACTCGTTTGGCGGCGGGCTTATCTACGCGCTGTTGAACGGCTACGACGCACAGAGCGCGATTGAATTTGCCGTAGCGGCAAGCTGCTTAAAGCACTCGATCGAGGGGGACTACAACATGGTTTCCGTAGACGAAGTGAAAAAGCTTGCAGGCGGCGACGCAAGCGGGCGTGTACAAAGATAATCAGCGAAACAGCAATAAAAAAGCACTCCGAAAGGAGTGCTTTTTTATTGCCGATTATTCAGGTTGTTTTGTGTTTTTGGAGGGAGGTAATCCCTTATGCAGCTTAAACGGTTCCTTGTCGTGCACGGGCGCGGTGGTGCGGTAGTTTTTGGGCGTTGTGCCGATATATTTTTTAAAGAGCAGGTAAAACTGTTTAAAATCGCTATATCCCACCTCGCCGCAAACCGATTGAATACTCATGTCGGTATTGCGAAGTAGCGCGCAAGCCTTTTCGCAGCGTAGCTTTTGCAGATATTTACGGAAAGTGTACTTGGTATACGCCTTAAAAAGACGGTTGAAATAGGCGGGCGAAAAGCCCGTATATTTTGCACATTCGGCAACGGTAATATCCTCGTTATAGCGGGAGTCGATATATTCAAGCGCCCGTTCGATCAGCTCCGAGTTCATAGTAGAGAGCTGCGGTTTTTCGGAGGATTCAAGGTGATCGCGGAACATACGGATCAAAATATTGCTCAGACAGTTTTTGATAACTTCGAGGTAATTGGCTTTTTTTGTTCTGATCTCGTATTCGATCATGCTAAGCAGGGTGGAATAGTCGCGGTTGTAATCCTTATTGATCTGTAAAAAATTTGCCGACGGAGCAGGGATCGCGCCTTGGAAAACGTATTCCCAAAAGTCCTGAATAAAATGCTCCGAGGAAATGTTTTCCCCGAGGAAATCAGCGTAAAAAATACAGTTTTTCACAGAGATCCCTTTTCCTGAAAGGGTATCGTTGATACGGTAATAATGTTGAACGCTCGTATTAATCAAACAAATACAGCCGCTGCCTATTTCAAACGTTTCGCCCTCGATCACGTGCGAGCCGACGCCCTCCTTGAAATAGACGATCTCTACGAAATCGTGCTGATGGGGCAAAGTGTCGAGGTTGGAGTTGTAAATGGTGATTTTCTCCTCGTCGAGTATCGTATCCTTGCCCGTCATTCGCTTGTTGGTTTGCGATATCATAATTTTCCACCTCAAAAAAATAGTAACATAAATTTAAAAAAAATGCAATAGGAAAAATTAAACAGTATCGTTTTGCCCCATAAACTGAACGCATATTCCAAAAAAAATTTCCCAAAAATTCCAAAATATTTCCACGCGCAAAAAGAAGAGGCGCGTTTCCCCCTAATTTTGTTTGCAAACTCCCCTAAAAAGAGGGGTTTTCTTTTTGCTGTTTTTCCAAAAAGGGGGGCAATTTTCCAAAAAAAATTTACAAAGGGAGAAAAAGGAAAAAACAGTACTCGTTTGCCCTATAAGTTGAACGCATTTGACAATTGAATTTTTGCAAAAAGTATGAGAAAATAGTATCGTGATAAAATCCATACTGCCGTGATGCGGTTTTATCGCGGAGGAAAAAAATTAAAAGGAGAGGTGGAACATGAAATCCAACACTTATCAAACACCCGAGGTGGAAATCATCTCAACGTCGGTGCGTGACGTGATCTGTTCTTCAAATGATCCGTTTGTAGACGACGAGTACACAACGTTCGTATTAGGAGGTATTCAGCCATGAAAAGAAAAATCGGGCTTTCTCTTGCAAGTACGTTAGCAATTGCTTGCGTTGCGGGCGGGTTCTTTGCGCTCGGCTCCGTAGAGGCGAATGCGGAAAGCAAATTCAGCATGATCGAGGGCGCGTCCGTTCGTCTTACCAGCGACGGCAACTACGGGATCCGCTTTACGGCAGAGCTTGGCGTAGACAACGAAACGGACTTAAAGAGCGTCTATGGCGAAACGGCACAGTTCGGTATGATGGTCATTCCTTACGATTATTACACCGCCGCGCTGAAAGATCTTCCCGCAGGCTCGGATTATTACGAGGCGCTCTATGACGCGCTTGTAGAAGCGGGGCAGACCACGCCGTATATTGCGGACATGGAAGCGGAGCCGTTTGTGGCGACGGCATCAGATAAGTCCTTGACGGCGGGGCAGTATTACGTTCGCGGTTCGCTTACCAACTTACAGTATGCGAATATCAATAGAGAATTTATCGGTCTTGCGTACTACCAGACGGAAGAGGGCGGCGAGAGAAAGTTTGCCGAATTTACCGAAAGCGGTGCGCGCGATATCGTTTACGTTGCCTCCAAAACGCTCAATGCAGGCGAATATGCGGCTGACAGCGATCAGGACAAAATCCTTGATTCGTTCATCACGCAGGGCGTCAATCAGGCAAACGGCGTAACGGAGGAAAATAAGAACCAAGAAGTCACGATTACGCCTTCTTTGGAAGAAAACACCTACGTTTACAACAAAGCAGAAAAGCAGCTGGAAGTAGCGGGCTTGCCTGAAAACGTGAATATCGCCGTGGACTGGTTTGTTGAAGAAAGCTCGACCCTGCTTGACAAAACAGCCATTGAAACGGGTTTGGTAAAGCCCCTTCTCTATGGCGGTACGGGCGTAGGAGTAAAGGTGCTTGGCAAAACGTATACGACGGGCGTACACAGCATAAAAACCAACGACTGGACGTTTAACTCCAACTCGGAAACGGATAGCACGGCGTACGATTTTACGGCTAAAGATTATTCTTCGCGCTTTGTGAGCGGGGTAAACGTTTCGGACGGTCAGTTGAAGTTGACCTATAACGGTAGCTACGGTTCTATCCTGTTCTATAATTCTGTGATCGATTCTTATACTGCGGGCGACCTTGTACGGGCAACCATGCGCGTGAAATACGTCGATTCTACGGGCGCGGACATAACGGAGGATTCTCTTCGTATTTGGGCGTTTGTCGGCGAGGGCGACAGCGGTCTGATGAATCTTGCGGCAAAGACGAAGACGGTGAACGGGAAAAATATTACGATTACCGACGACGGCGAATGGAAGATCATTTCGTGGGACGCCTCCATCAATGATTATCATCAGTCGGCAATGCATCAAGCAAAAGGATATAGCACCCAAGATACGGCTTCGTCCACGGCGAATAACATTGCGTACTGTCACGTAGATGGTAAGGACGCGAGCGGGAACTATTACACGCTCGTCGTAGACTATATCACGATTGCGGATATTGCCTCTTACGAGGTAGAGGATCAGAGCGTGCTTGCAGCAAAGACCTACGGCGGTAACGCAAATAGCGTAAACACCGAAAAGGCGATTTCCGTTAAGCAAACCAAGTACGGCGCGGAAAGCAACGTGGACGCGGCTACGCTTACCTACGTTTCGAGCAACGAGGCGATTGCGAAAGTCGTAGACGGCAAGGTGGTTGCGGGTGAAAAGGCAGGTACGGCGACGATTACGGTGACGGGCGCTGCGGACGGCAAGACGATTGCTACGGCAAATTCCACGTTCACGGTTACGGTAAAATCCCCGATTGCAAGCAAGTTCGACCTTGATATGCTTGCGCTTGCGTATGCTCGCGGCGTGCATACCACCGACTGGGGCAAGGACGCTTACTACGTTTTGACGAACGATATCGACTATCAAGGCGCGGTGTTCCTTCCGATCGCGGCTATGACGCCCGTCAATCAAGCAACCGTGTATATCGGTTTGCAATGGAAGACCATCCTTGCGGAGGGCAACGCTTACGGCTTGTCTTATGCGGATTTCGTAAAGAAGGGTGCGAACGGCACTTCGTCGTCTGATTTTAACCAAAACGAAAACAAGGGTTACAACTTTAACGCGACGATCGACGGACAGGGATATGCAATCAAAAATCCTCAATTGATGATGGACGCGGGCGTTTCCAAGAGAAATGCTACCGATTACTTCTATTTCTCCGCGACCATGTTCGGATTGACGGGCAATAACGCAACCTTTAAAAACCTTGCGATCGAGAACATCACCGTGCAAAAACTTGCTGATTTGGGGTATACGAAGAATAATTCGGCGGTCACGCTTGACGTAGTGGGCGGAACGAGCGTTACGGCGAAAACGGCAGGTTACTGGTTTGTAAACTCTTGCGGCGTGTTCGGATTTGGCGGGGGTACGTTTGAAAACGTATATATCGAAATGGCACAGTCTACGGCGGTGAACACGAGCATGGTTCCCGAAACGTGGCAATGGTCGATCTTCGGACGCTTAGCAGGCAACGTGAAAATGACGGACTGCGTATTGATCGGTAAGCTCAACGAAGGTGATCCCGCCACTCAGGAATTTTCGATTATAGTCGCTAGCGCGATTGTATCGATCAGTATCGACAACGTACTTGTCGTGTCCTCTTTGTCTGCGGGCGGCAGCGCGTCTACGAGTGGTTTCACTTTCGCGACGGACGAAGCGGCTTATGCGGCGGGCATTGCGGACGCAACTTATTCCAACGACGGCTTTGACAGCGCGTACTGGGATACGACGGGTGACGTACCCGTTCTTAAATAAACGGTAAGAGCATGAGCGCGTAAAAGTCGCGCAAAAACAACGAACGTCTTTTTCCGCGGGGGCGGAGCTGTCCGCTCCCGCGTGAAAAAAGGCTTAACTTTGAAAACGACCGAAAGCAGTTTCGGAAACACATAGAAAGGAGAAAGATTATGAGAAAGAATGGTGTGAAATTTTTAACGCTTGCGCTTGCGGCACTCGTTGCTACGACGGCGTTCGCCTCCTGCGGCGACGGCGGGCAAAGAAAACCTGATAATAGCAGCGACGAGCCTACGGACGTCAACAAAACGCAGCTTTACGTGGGGCAGGAGGCCAACGGCTACGGCACCGCGTGGTGCGAGGAGATCGCGGAGGCGTTTGAAAAATGGGCGGCGAACAAGGAATACGAGCCGGGTAAGAAAGGGGTGCAGGTCAAAATTGCCACGAAAGGCTTTACGGGCGGCCCGTTCCTCAACGAAATTGAAAGCTCCCGCGTGAACGTTTTCTTCTCGGAGGAAATGTATTACTGGGATTACGTTTCGCAAGGGGTGTTGATGGACGTCACCGAGGCGATCACGACGCCGCTTAGCGAATTTGGCGAAACGGAAACGATCGAAGAAAAAATGGTGAAAAACAACGGCGAGCAGTTGAAATATTCCTTGACGGGCTTGGACGGAAAATACTACGCTCTTCCTTGGTGGACGGGGCTTGAAGGCATTTCCTACGACGTTGATCTGTTCGACGAAAAATCCCTGTTCTTCAAAAAGGGCGGTGCGCCCAGCGAATATACGCGTACGGGCGAAAACTGTGACGCCGCGCTTGACGGTTCGTTTACGGGCTGGCAATGGACTAACCTTTCAGGCGAGCTTTCCGCGGGTCGCGATGGAAAATACGGCACCTACGACGACGGGCTTCCCGCAACGTTTGAAGAATTTTATCAGCTTTGTAATCAAATGAAAACCCAACACTCGATCACCCCGATCACCTGTACGGGTCAGTACAACTACGTGGATATGATCGCGGACGCGGTGTTGAACGAGCAGGAGGGCTATGACGGAATGCGTATGCACGTGGACTTTACGGGCACGGCTACCAACCTCGTTGAAACGCCCGCTTATAAGGCTGACGGCACGATCGACTACGAAAAAACGACGCTTATGCCCGCTACCGAAATCAGTATCGAGAACGGATATTTGCTCCAAAAGCAGCTTGGAAAATTACAGACGCTGGAATTTTGCAATCAGCTTGTGGACAGGGGCTTTTTCTCGGATAACTGTTTCAACGGGAACTTCTCCCATACCTCTATGCAGGAATACTGGCTGAAAGCAAAGTACAATAACAAGTACGAGCGCAGCGCAATGATCGTTGACGGTACTTGGTGGCTTGGTCAGGCGGAAACGGTGTTCGAGAGCATGGAAGGAACGTACGAGGGCGCAGGGAAGAACGAAAGACGGCTTGCCTATATGCCCATGCCTAAGGCGACTGCCGATAAGATAGGCGAGAAAGGCTCCGCTGTGTCGCAAAAGAGCGCCATGTGCGCCGTGAACGGCAATATCAAGGACGCGAACATTAAGAAAGTGGCGCTTGATTTCTTCCGTTTCTGTCATACGGACGAGTCGTTGAAAATCTTCAATGAAACGACGGGCGGCGTGCGCGCGTTCGACTTTGAGTATACGCCTGAGGAGCTTGAAGAGCTGAACTATTTCTCGCGCAGCACCTACGAATTCAACCGCGCAAATCAGCTTGTTTATCCGATCGGTTATAACGATCTGTATTTGTATTCTCAGTCCTACTTCACGACGGGTAACTACGGGTTCCGCGCTAATCTTTCGTTTGCCACCGAGGTCAAGCAGACGATTAAGACCTTTAAAACGCATAGCGATCTTACGGTGTCGAACTATTACGACGGGATCTTGAATTATTACAGTAAATCCAACTGGGACGGTTTGTTCTCCTCCTATTACGATTAAGGCGTGTGGCGGGGGTGGGCGTTCGTTTGCCTACCCTCGCTTTTTTAAATTCTTGGCAAAAAAGGTGTTTTATGGAAAAGAAATTGAAAAGCTATCAAAGTAAAAACCTCATTACGGGGACTTGGAAAGCAAAGCTTTTTTACGGCTGTGTGATCGCAATTCCCGTGTTGCAATGTACCATCTTCGTGTTTATCGTGCTCTTAAACTCGGTATTTCTCTCCTTTAAGCAGTACGACTACGGAACGGGCGAATATATCTTTAAAGGGAATATCTTCCAAAATTATAAGGTGTTTTGGTCTACCATTTCTTCTAGCGGCAGCTCGCTTGGGATTGCGACGAAAAACTCTTTAATTCTTTGGTTTTGGACCTCCCTCGTCGGCATCTCCCTCGCCCTCTTTTTCTCTTTTTATATCGTGAAAAAGTATAAGGGCAGCGAATTTTTCAAGACAATGCTCTTTTTGCCGACGATCGTTTCTACCATTGCTATGTCGCTCATTTACCGTCGTTTCGTGGATAGATTTTTGTCCGATTTTTTGGAGCAGTATTTTGGGGTGGATATCGGTACGCCCTTTTATGACGAGGTAAAAATGCGGTTCGTGATGGTGGTACTGTACAGCTGCTTGATGGGCTTTGGTACGCAGGTTTTGATGTACACGGGGGTAATGAGCCGTATTCCCGAATCGCTCTCGGAATACGCTTCCCTTGACGGCATCAATGCTTTTCAGGAATTTATTCATATCACGTTGCCTCTCATTTATCCCACGATCTCGACCTTCCTCGTTGCGGGGATCGGCGCGATCTTCACCGCACACGGGAGCATGTACGATTTTTACGGCCCGTATGCCGAATCGACCATTCAAACGGTAGGGTATTTCCTGTACAACCGAACGGTGGGCGATGGCAAGCTGCTTGCGGAATATCCGTTGACGGCGGCGTACGGCGTAGCGTTCACGCTGATCACGGTGCCTACGACGCTTATTGCGCGTTGGGTGCTTGACAGGCTTTCCCCCGAAGTGGAATATTAAGGAGGACGAATTATGGAAAAAACTGTTAAAAAGAAAAAGAAATTTTCCGTTTACGCGCTTGTGATCGGGATTGCGCTCGGGATTTATTCGTTCGTGATCCTCGCTATTCTCGTTTGGGGATTTATGGCAAGCCTTAAAATGCAGGACGAGTATTTTTATAACGTCATGCCTTGGCTGTACGAGCTGGGAATAGATTTTAAATATATCAGCGCGCTTACCTATTTCGAGGTCATTCTCGACGGCGACGTGCCGTTCTACGTCTACCTCGATCAGATGTTCGGCAACTCTATTACCTACTCTTTGAGCTGTGCGTTCATTTCCACGCTTTCCCCGCTCGTAATGGCGTACGTCACGAATAAGTACCGTTATAAAATCAGCGGCGTTTTACATAAGATCGTGCTGATCGTTATGGTGGTGCCGATCGTCGGGACAACGGCTTCGACGTTGGAAATTGTAAAATTCCTCGGCATTTACGACACCTTTATCGGTTCGCTTATTTTAAAGGCAGGGTTTACGAATTTGTATTTCCTCGTCTTCTATTCCGCGTTCCAAACGCTGTCGTGGGAATATGCGGAGGCGGCGTTCGTGGACGGCGCGTCCCACCCGAGGGTTATGTTCGGGATTATGATTCCGCTGATTCGGCCGATCATTTTCTCCGTGTTCCTTATCTTCTTCGTGACCTACTGGAACGATTATCAGACGCTGTACACCTATTACCCGTCCCACCCGACGGCAGCCCTCGGGCTTTTCTACTTTAACCGTAACACGACGACTAGCTCGCAGGAGCCTATGTTGCTCACGGGCTGTCTGCTCGTCACAATCCCCGTCATCATTCTGTTCTTAATTTTCAGAGAAAAATTGATGGGCAATCTCAGCATGGGAGGAATTAAAGGATGAACAAGAAAAAACTTACCGCGCTTGCCGTTTCGTCCGCTTTGGGACTGGGCGCGCTGACTGCTGCCGTACTGCCCGTAGCGCTTGACGCGACGGCGTACGAGCTTACCATGGGGCTTTTCCATTCCCGTGGCGTTAAAATGGAGGAGTGCGCGACGCTTTCTGGCTCCTCCGAATACTCCGACGTTCGCGGCGGACTTCGCATTAAAGGTGAAGCAGGCGGGCAGGTACGCTTTGAAAACGTTCTCGCGGGCGCGTTCGATATGGAATTTATTCCCGAAAGCGGGCTTTCGGGCGTGACCGTTACCTTTACTGAGGAAACGACGGGGGAAAGCTTTGACGTCGTTACCTCCTTTGGGTCGAGCAACGTTTCCGCATACGTAGAGGCAGAGGGCGAAAAAGCGGGGCTGTACTATTTCGCGACAAAGGGACTTAACGAAACCACGGCTATTTATAATTCCGTCGGTCTGTATACCCAGTACGTCAACGATTTTACCGCAATTTCCCTCTCCTTTGATCCTGAAACTATGACCGTAAAAATCGGCGACTACGTCGTTTGGAGCTTGAAGAGCAAAAGCTCGGACGGGCGCAGCGTTTCGTTTGCCTACGATTGTTTTGAAACCTATTTCGTCAGTATGGAGCTGACGCAGACGGTGGGTGAAGGCTCTATGCTGTTATACGAGGTCAATTCTCAGCCGCTCGATCGAACGGTTATTCTTCCCTCGGCAGCGCCCCGTTTATTTGCGGATTTTGCATACGAGGGGGTGGTAGGGGAAAAATATTCCCTGCCCAAGGTGAACGCGTACGATCTTGCTGACGGCTTGATCGACCCGTCCGACGCGACGGTCACGGTGAAAAAAGGCTCGACGAACGTTACGGTCACGGACGGCGCGTTCACGCCGACGGAGGCGGGAGAATACCTCGTCTATTACACCGTAGCAAACGAAGCGGGGATTTCTTCGACGCAAAAATATTCTCTCCAAGTCAACGAGAGCTTTGACGGCGAGGTGGTCTTTGAGGAAAAGCTGCCCGAGGGAACGCTTGGCAAAAACACCCTCGTTTATTTCCCGACGGCCGCATATCAAAACGCCGCGATTTCCTCTTTGGCTGAGGTAGAGCTTACGGCGACCGTTTACAAGGGCGAAGAGGCGGTAAAAACGGTAAAAAATGCCGAAGACGGGTTCACCCACGTCTTTGGCGAAACGGGCGATTTTAAGGTGGTTTACGCGCCTGTTCACGAATATTACGGAAAGGACGTTTTCGAGGTGACGTTTACGGTGACGGAGGAGGCGGGGTATAGCCTGTCTTCCGCTTGGAAAAACGCGTATACGACTTCGGACGTCGTGGAGCTACCCATCATGACCGTACATACGGCAAACGGGGATTTGACGGCAACCTCTTCGGTGCGTTTCCCCGACGGTAGCGTGTATTCCAACACTCGTTTTAAGCCGACGATAGCGGGGGAATACGTCGTTACCTACACGGCGAAGGACGGCGAAGAGAGCTATGCGTTCGCGCTGACGTTCGAGGCGACCACCGACCCCGCCGCGCTCTTTACGACAAACGGGAACGTGACCATGACAAACGGCGCGTTTAGCTATAACGACGCAATTAAGGGGCTTGTCGTGGAAACGGAGCTTGGCTCTACCTTGACGTATAACAATACTATCAATTTAAACGACTATGCTTATAAGACGCAGGTAGAGGGGGCGCTTTTGTTCGAGCTTATGCTTGACCCGTACACGGCGTTCTACGCCGATCTTGTGAGCATGGACGTCGTATTGACGGATAAGTACGATCCCGACAATTACGTGACGATCACGATCACCAGCCTTTGGGAGTCCAAGAATACCACGTGGGCGTGTGTTCGCGCGGGGTATGCAGGCTCGCCTAGTATCGGGCTGGAAGGCGAAGCAACTATGGAAAACGATTATGTGAGTGGAAATATTCATATCAATCAGGCGGGTTTCCTGTATAACGGCAGTATGTCCGCAACCCCGAATAGCGGTACGGCTAAATCGCTTATCACGACCAAGGTGTATTTTGACTACGAGGAAAGGGCGGTGTACGCCGTATTCGATACTCTGGGGTATAAAAACGAATACGTTTCCCGCCGCGCACTCGTTGCCGATCTTGATCATAAGGATTATTTCACCTCGCCTTGGGAGGGCTTTACGACGGGGGAATGTACGTTGACCATCAACCCCAACTCCTACACGGGTACGAAGGCGCGTTTTGTCGTTTGCGGCGTGGACGGACAGGACTTTACGGGCGGCGCATACGCCGATAAAAAGGCGCCCGCTTTGAAAGTGGATACGGGCGAGGGAGAAATCCCTTGCGGCGTCGTGGGTGTGGAATATCCTCTCTTTGACGCAACGGCTGTGGACGGGCTGATCGGCGTCGTGGACGTAGAAAAGAGGGTGTATTATACCTATCACGGAAAGGCGTACGACGTGGCGGTGACGGGCAATTCTTTCCTCCCCGAATACGCGGGAGAATACGAGATCGTATATTCCGCAAGGGACCGTTCGGGGAACGTGGCTGAGCGGACGATAGCCGTGACGGTACAGCCTGAAAATTATTACGAAAGCTCGCCCATGGGCGTTCGTTTGGAAGAGGATTACGTGGCGGCGGTAAAAACGGGGGAACGGGTGTTTGTTGCGGCTGTGGAGGAGATCTTCGGCGGCGCGGGCAGAGTGACCTGTGATGTGTCCGTGACGGACGGAAACGGGAATACCGTGGACGTGAGCGGCGGTGTTTTCCGCCCCTTGACGGCGGGAGAATATACCGTGACCTACGCCTTAAAGGATTATCTTTCGCAAACGGCAACGCAGAGCTACGCCGTCACCGTGGCTGCGCACGACGGCGTTGTATTCAAGACG
Source organism: Clostridia bacterium (assembly GCA_017463325.1). Classification (GTDB taxonomy): domain Bacteria; phylum Bacillota; class Clostridia; order Christensenellales; family Borkfalkiaceae; genus Scatosoma. The sequence goes on along the minus strand of JAFTPK010000005.1, from coordinate 84,766 downwards.
GAGGAGCTTGTTTTACCGACGGCGATCTTGACGGGGATCGAATACGACTTGCCCTTATTAGAGGCGGTGGATTTTGGCGGCGGCAGCGCGCAGTTTAAGACGACGACGCTTACCGTGACCGATCAAAACGGCAAGAAAATCGAGGCAAAGGACGGCGTATTCGTCGTGACCGATCGGGCGGTGGAGAGCGTGACGCTCACCTACGCTTGTCCCGATACGGACGCGAAAGAGAGCTATACCTTGCCCGTGAAAATGACGACGGACGAAAACGGGCTGATCAATTTCGACAGCTATTTCTACGGCGTGAACGCGGCTGTTTCGCAGGGCGACGAGGGGATCTCGTTAAAAACCTCTGCCGCAGGGAGCAGCGTGGAATTTTTGCGTGAAATTTTAGCGGAAACGTTTAGCTTTACCCTCGACGTCGATACGGGGACGACGGGTAGTTTAAAGACGTTCTCCGTGCTCGTTTACGAGGGTGGGGATAAGAGTAAGTGCATACGCTTTACGATCAGCCGTGACGGCGACGGTGCGCTGGTATCCGTGAACGGCGAAAAGCAGACGGTGATCGCGGGTTCGTTTACGGGGGTGAGCGGGTATTCGCTCGGGCTTGCGTATAGAGGCTATGAGAAATCGTTTATCGACAAAGAGGGCAATCAGCTTGCCGTCTTGAAAACTTGGGAAAACGGGGCGCCGTTCGAGGGATTTACAAGCAAAACGGCGCGCGTGAAGATCGTCTTTGAGGAGTTGGAGGGCGAAGCGGGCTTGATTATTAAGCAAATCAACAAGCAGTCTTTCCTTGCCTCTTCGAGAGCGGATACCGTAGGCGCGGACAGTATTTATTCTGAAACCGTCGGCGGGAATTACTCGGTGGGCGACGTGGTGACGGTGCCGTCCTTCTTTGCGGCGGATATTCTTGCCAACGTGCGCCTGTTCGTAACGGTGACGGACGCTGAGCGTGCCTACGTGGAGGACGCCGAGGGGAACGTTTTGAACGCTTTCCCCTACTACGAGGGTATGCAATTCACCGTAACGCAAACGGGCACCTACTCTATGCGTCTGATCACGAGGGATTATTTGTGGACGAGCGATACCCTTTCCTATAAAAACGAAACGACCGACTACCCGCCTAGCCTGTCCGTCAACGACAGAACGGCGCCTACCATTTCTTTAAACGGGAGCGTGGATTCGGAGATGAAGCTCGGTGAGGAATTGTCGCTGCCGTCCGTGACGGTGAACGACAACGGCGGCGCGGAGAATTTGACGGTAATGATCTTCTGGATAGGCCCCGATAGCAGAACGGGCTTGATCCAAGAGGACTTCGGCGAATACTTCTTTAAGCCGGACGAGGCGGGCGTGTATATCATCAAGTTTATGGTGTTCGACGAATACTTTAACTACGCGCAGATTGAAGTGACGGTCAACGTCAAGGCGTAAGGAGGAAAGAGCAATGAAAGCGATAAAGAGAATAACGGCTATTTTACTTGGCGCGCTTGCGCTGCTCGGCGCGGCGGCGTGCGGGGAAACGGAGAATACGGAAAAGGCGAAGAAACTGCTCCTGAAAGGCGGGTATAGCCGCTATCGGATTTTACTTCCCGACGAGGCGAACGGCATGGAAAAAATGGCGGCGAGCGAGCTGCAATATTTCATGGAGGAGGCGACGGGGTACGAATTCGATATCGTCACCGAGGATCAGCTTGCCGACGGGGAAAAGTATTTGTCCGTCGGTCAAACGGGAAAGCTGGAAGAGGCGGCGATTGAAGCGGATGACGAGAAGCTTGGTCGCTCGGGCTTTAAGATCGTCACGAAAGAGGACGGCAACGTATACCTGTTCGGCGCGGATAACGGCGAGGGCTACGGCACGGTGTTTGCCGCCTATCAATTCCTCCAAGATACGATCGGGTATAAGTATTATTCCGACCTCACCATTTACTACGAGGAGAAAACGGAGGTATATATGCCTTGGTACGATATGACGGAGATACCGACGTTTGACGAAAGGCGTATCAATACGCGGCGGTTTGCCTCCGACTCCGAGTACGCTACCCGTATGTTGACGAATTCCTCGCTCCGAAGCACCGTCATTTCTGGTCACTCCCATTTCACGGTGATCGACCCCGACGTGTATTTCGCCGATCATCCCGACTGGTTCAATACCAAGCAGACGCAGCTTTGTCTTTCCAACGAGGAAATGACGCAGGAATTTATTAAAAACCTGATCGAATACATCAAGGCAGAGCCGGACAAAAGCGATTTTATGTTGACGCTGATGGACAATTACGACGGTTGTAATTGCGATAAGTGCAACGAGAATTTAAAAAAGTACGGCACGTACGGCGGTATCAACGTCGTATTCATGAACAAGGTGGCTGAGGCGTGCGATAAGTGGGTTATGGAAAATCAGCCGTGGAGAAAGCTGACCTATTCCACCTACGCCTATTACGCGACGGAGGCGGCGCCCGTGAAAGAGATTACGAACGAGGACGGCTCCGTTTCCTACGAGCCTGTTTCGGACGAGGTAATCTGCAACGACAACGTGAGGATTATTGCGGCGTTTATCAATATGAACCGTAATAAGCCTATGGATCACGAGGACAGCATTTATTATTACACGACCTTGAAAAAGTGGGCGACTGTTTGCAAGAATATAGAGAGCTACAACTATCTTTCCTCCTACAACGTTCAAGGGTATATGTATTCCCTCAACGATTTCGACACGACGGAAAGAAACGTAAGGATTTGGAAGGAGAACAACACGACGTCGGCATATTACGTATTCGGCTATCAGGTGACCAACGTCGGTGGGCTTTCGGACATGAAGACCTATTGCACGACGCAGCTTTTGTGGAATGCCGATTTGAGCTATGCAGAGCTTGCTAAGGATTTCATGAAAAAGAGCTACTTGGAGGCTGAGCCGTATATGTGGGAATACTACACCGTTTACCGCGCGTGGATGACCCATTACGAAGAAACCGTTTCCACGGACACCTCGTTCGGCGTTATGTACGGCGCGAAAATGCTCCCGAAAGCACTCATGGATAAGTTGTATTCCTGTATCGACAACGCCTTTGCGGCGGTGGAAATTTATCGGGAAAGCGACCCCGAAAAATACGAAAACCTTGTTGCGAAAATCGAGCGGGAGGAGGTCATGCCGCTGTACGCGTATCTGAGCTTGCATTGGGATTCCTTTAATCAAATCCAGCGCGCGGAAATGATCGACCGTTTGGATATGCTGACGACAAAATTCGATTATCGCTATTACGGCGAAAACAAGACCATGCAGACGCAAATTTCGTCTTTCCGCAGTAAAAATCAATAAGAGGGAGAGAAAAAAGATGAAAAGGAACGGATTTCTTTATAGAATAACGGGCGCGCTTGCCGCGCTTACGCTTGCCGCGACGGCGGTGTTGGCGTCCTCTTGCAATCAAACGCAGCAGGGACAAAGCAGCGGCGTAGAAGAGGAGGCGAGCGTGACGATCGTGCTCAGCGAAAAATCTCTTCTGTTGGACGTTGGCGAAACCTTTACTCTCGTGGCGAACGTCACGGGTAGCGAAGAAACCGTCTTATGGACGACGGAAAACGCTGAGGTGGCAACGGTAAACGGCGGCGTGGTGACGGGTGTTGCCGACGGTACTACCCGTATTTACGCGGCGGTGGGTACGGACAGAACGGCTTGCGTAGTCACGGTGCAGGAGGGGCTGAAAGGACTTGTTTCCTTGACTCTCGATTACACCGCGCTCGCTTTATATCAAGGCTATGAGCTGTCGCTTACGCCTACCTTAAAAAAGGGTGCGGAAACGATTGCGCACGAGGCGTATACGGTGGAGTGGCACTCGGACGATCCCACGGTAGTTTCGGTGAATGGCGGCACGTTGACGGGTGAAAATCAGGGTGTTGCCACGGTGACGGCGAAAACGACGTTCGAGGGTAGCGTGTACGAGGCGAAGCTGAACGTGACGGTAGGCGAGCTTGCCTATTACACCCTCACGGCGAACGATCCCGTATTGACAACCTCCTTGACCTATGCGGGAGAGGAAAATAAAACGGATACCGCCTCGGACTTCACCGTGAAAAAAATTACCCCAAGCGGCGAAACGCTTGTGGAGGATTTGTCCAAATTCACCTTTACGTCCAGCGACGAAGCGATTGCAAAAGTGGTGGACGGAAAGCTGACGGCTGGCTCTAAGGGCGGCGTGGCAACGATTTCGTTTGTGTGCGACGATACGGCAGGTTCGTTTGAGGTGACTGTGCGGACGGCGATTTCCTCTGAAAAGGATTTGAGCAAGCTTGCGCTTGCGTACGCTCGCGGCGTCAATAAAACGGACTGGGGCAAGGACGCATACTACGTGTTAATGAACGATATCGACTATCAAGGCGCGTTGTTTATTCCCATTGCGGCAGACACGGGGCATAACGCCGCGTTACAGGTGATCGGGCCTCAATGGAAGACGGTTTTGACAGAGGGGAACGCTTACGGCTTGTCTTATGCGGATTTCGTAAAGAAAGGCTTGAACGGCGCGCCTATGGGACTGTCGGGTACGGCAGAGGCGGGCACCTCCTTCCAAGGCGTCATTGACGGGCAAGGATATTCGATTTCCAACGCGAACTTGATGTACGACGCGTCGGCGTTCTTAGTCGGTACAACGGAGGAGGGTAAGGTTTTCCGTACGGCAACGCAGTTTATCGGTATGACGGGCGAAAGTGCGGTAATGAAAAATCTTGCCGTAGAAAATCTCGGTGTGCAGACCTTTGCGGAGGCGGGGCTTACCGCGAACACGGAATACGAAACGTATAAAGTCGGCGCAACGGTGGGAACGGACGCTACGTTCAAAGTAAAAACGGGCGGTTATTATAACTCCAACTCGTTCGGCGTGTTCGCTTGCAGCGCGGGTACTATGGAGAACCTGTATATTGAATTGAACGAAAAGCTTACCACTTTCCACCTTACGAATAGCGGACTTGTAAGCTCGCTCTTCGGGCGTTGGATCGGAACGGGTACGATTCGTGACTGCGTGTTTATCGACAATTATATGGACAACGAAACGGCGGCAAGAGAGTACGTGATTTCCGTAGAAGAAAAAGCGACGGTGACCTTTGACAATTTGCTTTTGATCACCAACAATACCGACCCTAACGAAAAATATGCGGCTGGAGTTGCGAATGATATTTTCGTTACCTCCAATTCTACTTTAATCGGAACGGAGGGCGTTGATTACTTCGTTGCCGCGCTCGATAAGACGAGCGCGGGAAGTTCGGACGTGAAAGCGGTGGCGGAGGAGGCGCTTCGCAAGGCGCTTTCGGGAAGTACGTATTCGTTGAGTAAGTTTGACGGCGAGTATTGGGATACGGTAGGGATCCTGCCGTTACTGAAATAAGGAGGACGAACGTGAGAAAGATCTGGAAAACAACGACAATCGGTATTTTATCCGTTTTGGCGGCGGCTACCGTGTTTGCAGCCTGTGGGGAGAACCCCTCTTCGTCTACGGGCGAAAGCAGCGGTAGTAGCGGTTCTTCTACGCCTGCACCCGCGCCTATTACCTTTACGATCGACTATAAAACAGATATCGTGTATAAGGAATACGAGGCGGAGTTTACCGCCTATTTGACGCAGGGAGCTGCCGAACTGGAAACGTCGGAGATCGAATGGAGCGTAGAGAATACGGCGGTGGCGACGGTGAACGGCGGCGTAGTGACTGGCGTAGGCCTTGGCGAAACCAAGCTGACGGCGAAAACGACATACGAGGGAAAGGAATATTTAGGAGAGGTGACGATCACCGTGGAGGAGCTTGCCACCTATCTTGCCTCGGCGACGGAAGAGGTGCTTGCAACGACGGTGACGTACGGCGGGAAAACGAATGAGAATGCTGTCGACTCTCAAATCGTCGTGAAAAAGCTGGTCGGGAAAACGGAAACGGAGGTGAGCGATCTTTCCTCGATCACCTTTACGTCGAGCGACGAGGCGATTGCAAAAGTGGTAAACGGCAAAATCGTAGCGGGCGAGAAAGCGGGTACGGCGACGATCACGCTGACGGACGGCGTAGCGACAGGGGAATTTAAAGTAGAGGTATATACGGCGCTTGCCTCGAAATTCGATTTGGATATGCTTGCGCTTGCGTATGCGCGCGGCGTCAACGCGGAGGCGTGGGGCGTCAATGCGAGATACGTGTTGGCAAACGATATCGACTACGACGGGGAGATCTTTTTACCGATCGCGGCGCATACGGGGCGTTCGGTGACGTATCGCTTAATCGGTAAGCAATGGGAGAACGTGCTTGCCGAAGGGAATGACTACGGGCTTTCGTACGAAGAGTTTGTAAAGACGGGGCTTAACGCCGCGTTTACGACGAGCGGTACGGCGAATACGGTATTCCGCGGTTGTTTGGACGGAAACGGGCACACCTTAAAAAATGCCAAATTGATGTTGGACGCAGCCGTGTCCACGCGCTCGGGATTTACGGGCGAGGGCAGCTCGATTATTTTCACTACCCATTTTATCGGGTGTATGGGAAACGGCGGGAAGCTTAAAAATATCGCCGTGCAAAATTTCGGCTTGCAAACGGCGGCGGAGGCGGGCTATGAGTTTAACAAGGAGATCAAGGACGGACTTCCCAAGATCGGCGAAAACGAGGGGAGAGAGCCTGCGATTATGCCCGATTATTATAAAGCCAACTGTTTAGGATTGATCGGCGGCGGCGAGGGAACGCTTGAAAACGTGTATTTGGAAATGACGGGCGTTATGGATAAGCCAGTCGTGCCCTGCGGCTTTGAATGTTATACGTTCGGCAACTGGACGGGGATTACGAATTTTAAAGGCTGCGTATTCGTGGACGGTTTCACCGACAACGACGCGGGAACGGACGGAACGACGAAAGCAATGCAGGTAAGCAGCTCCGGTTCGCTTGAAGTGGATACGTTCGCGCTGGTGAGCGGCTTAAAGGTGCAGGGTAAAATTGTAGGCGAATACCTCTTTGAAAAAACCGTCGAGGAAGTAAAGCAGGGAATCGCTGATGGAAAATACGCGCTTAATTCGGACGGAAAGGTCTGGGCGGAATTGATATAAAGGAGGAGGGCGTAAGAAAGGCGCCCGAGGGGTTATGACGGACAAAATATTTCCGTTTTTATGGCATCACGGAGAAGGTAACGACGCCATACGGGAAGAGATCGAAAAAATTTACGAGTGTGGGATTCGCGCGTTTTGCGTGGAATCCCGCCCGCATCCCGATTTTTGCGGGGAGAAGTGGTGGAGGGATTTCGGCTTTATCTTAGAGGAGGCGAGAGCGCGGGATATGCGTGTGTGGCTCCTTGACGACGAGCACTATCCAAGCGGTGGCGCGTGCGGGGCGCTTAAAAAATATCCACATTTAAAACAGACCAACCTCGTGCTTACGTACATGGACGTACGGGGGACGTTAAAGGGTGGAAAAATACTTTTAAAACGCGCAGGCAAGGACGACGAAACTCTTCTTGCCGCTTTTGCTTTTCCTACGGACGGAAAAACGATTGATTTTCGAGGCGGGCAGGACTTGACGGAGCTTGTTCACGGCGACGTGTTGTACTGGGACGTACCCAAGGGGCATTACCGCGTGTACGGCATATATAAGTCCAAAAACGCAGCGGAATGGGATTTCGTGGATGTTCTCAATCCTGAGTCCACCGCGCTTATGATTAGCGAAATTTATCAGCCGCATTACGATAAATTTTCCTCTTATTTTGGAAATACTTTCGTTGGATTTTTCTCGGACGAGCCGCGCTTTGGGAACGGTGCCGTTGCGCGTGCAGGTATTCCTGCGATCTGGCAGCATAGGGGGCTTGGACGGCTGGGGATGGCGTATCCTTGGAGCGACGCGATATTAAACGATCTTGACGTAAAGGATCGTCGATTGCTTTTGTCGCTTTGGTACGATACCGACCTGCCCGAGTATCAAAAGTTCCGCGTGCGGTACATGAATTATTTGACGGATGCGTTTGCAAAAAATTTCAGCGGTATGCTCGGGAACTGGTGTAAAGAGCATGGCGTGATGTATTCGGGGCATATTATCGAGGATGCAGGGGCGCACGTCGTTACCTGCTGTTCGGCGGGGCATTATTTCAAATCGACGGTGGGGCAGGATATTGCGGGGATCGACGTCGTGTACAATCAAATCGACACCGATTTTATCGACGAGCCGCACCCCAACAGTATGAACATAGCCTACGGCAACGACGCGTTTTATAATTTCACTCTTCCCAAGCTCGCGTCCAGCGCGGCACATTTGGACGAACGGAAACAGGGTAGGGCACTCTGTGAGATTTTTGGTGCGTTCGGTTGGGGGGAAAGCGTGGCGAAGATGAAAAAGCTCGTCGATTTCATGTTTGTCCGCGGGATCAATCACTTTATCCCGCACGCGTTCAATCCGTTTGTGGAGGACGTCGATTCTCCGCCCTATTTCTATTGCGGCGGGTTAAATCCGCAGTACGAATCGTTTGTGACGCTTTCTAAATATATGCTTACCATGACGGAGCTTTTAAACGGTGGAAAAACGGACGCTCGCGTTGCCGTTCTTTACCACGCGGAGGGGGCTTGGAGCGGTGGACGTTTCCTTGAAATGGACGGCGTTTGCAAGTGGTTGACCCAGCATCAAATTGAATTCGATATCGTGCCGTCGTACGAAATTTTGTCGGTGACGGAAAAGGAAATTCGGACAAAAAATTGCGTGTACTCGTACCTGGTAGTGCCGTTTAGCGACTATATAGAGGAAACCCTTCAAGAAAAGCTTGCAAAAAAGGCAGGGGCATGGTCGGAAGTAAAAACAGTTGACGACTTGGAAAAGCTTGACTTTTCCGCTCACCGCGCGTATACCCTACAAACGCCCGATAAGCATATCCGCGTCTATCGCTATTTGAAAGAGGGAAAGACTTATTATCTTCTTTCCAACGAGGGAACCCAGAGCGTTAAAAACGTTCTGACGATCGAGGAAAGAGGGGAGTACGTTTGCGAGGATAAGCAGGCGGAGCTTTCTTGGGGTGGAAAAACGGACGGCACGTTGCCTTTTGAATTACTTGCGGGGCAATCGCTGTTATTTACGATCGGAAAAAGCGGGGCTTGGAGGCGTGCTCTCCTCGTCGGCGAAGAAAAAACGGAGCCGCTTTGGACGGTGGAAATTGCAAACGCACCGTTTACCGAATGGCAATTTTACGACGAAACGCGTGAGCTGTACGACCTTGCCTCGTGGGATCGCGACCCTGAATTTTGCGGAAAAATTCGCTATACGGGAACGTTTTTTGTGAAAGCGGCAGGGCGTGCGCTGATTGATCTTGGCGAAAGCACTTGCGGCATACGGGTAAAACTGAACGGGCAAGACCTTGGCGAGCGAATCGCAACGCCGTACGTATACGATACGAAAGAGGCGTTAAAGGCAGGCGAAAACAAAATAGAGATTGTGATGACGACAACGCTCGGACTGAAAAAACGGGACGGCGACAGCCGTTACTGTGCTATGGGAAAATACGGCTTGCCGCAAAATCCTGTATTGAAATTTTATAAAGAGGAGGAGTAGCCGTGTTTTCGTATTCAAATTTCAATCAAAATAATAAGCTTGCAGGCTACTACGAGGATCTACCTACCTCTTATTTGACAGAGCCGCTTTCGCCCGATTTCGAGGTGAAAGTGAACGGCGTAGAGGTACCTGTGTATGCTTGCCGTATTTCCAAGCATCCGTTCAATCGAGTGTTTCTCGGCTATCAACGCCCCTACGAGCAAACGGAGCGCGCTTCTTTTTTAAACCTCGTTTCCGACGAGCCGCTTTCTTTGGAGATTAAAGCGAAGAAGTCCTTTGCGCGCGCCCTGCTCAAACCCTATTCAAGAGGGGTACAGGTATGCGTTGACGGAGATACTATACGCTTTACTCTTGAAAAAAACGGGCATTTCGTGCTTGCGCTGGACGACTGGCACGGCTGTCTACATCTTTTTAACTCCAAACCCGTACCTGCCCCTGCCAAATCGGAGGTAACGCACTATTTCGGTGCAGGAATCCACGTCGTGGGAAAGCTTGTTTTGAAAAGCGGCGAAAGCGTGTACGTAGACAAGGACGCGCTTGTGTACGGTCATATTTTTGCAAAAGACGCGGAGAATATCAAGGTGTTTGGCAATGGACTTTTGGACGATAGCATGGAGGAGCGTTTCCCCTTGGAGGCGTGGCTTACCTGTTATGAGGAATACACAAACGGGAATATCCGTTTGATGAACTGCAAAAACGTCGAGGTGCGCGGGGTGATGATGCGCAATTCCGCCGTTTGGTGTTTTGGGGTGTTCGGGTGTGAAAACGTGGACGTCAACGACGTTAAAATTTTCGGGCAATGGCGTTATAATACGGACGGGATCGACCTTGTAAACTCTCAAAAAGTGACTATAAGAAATTCCTTTATTCATTCCTTTGACGATGGGATCGTTTTGAAAGGCGTCGTTCGTTTTTGCGCAAAAGACGTCAAAGAGATTACCGCGGAAAACTGCGTGGTCTGGTGCGACTGGGGAAGGGCGCTTGAAATCGGAATTGAAACGGTGGCGCGGCGGTTTTCGTCGGTTACCTTTAAGGATTGCGACGTGATCCGCGGCGGTGCGGTGGCGCTCGATATTCAAAACGGAAACGAGGCGGAAATAGCGCAGGTACGCTATGAGAATATTCGAGTAGAACTGAATAATTTTGACACTCCCGAGGTGTATCAAAAAACGGACGAAACGGTTTACGACAAGGAGGGCGTGCTTGCTCTGCCTAAACTAATTTCCGTTTCCAACCCTATGCTGAAACGGTTTAGTAAGCCGCTCGGTTACACGCCCGACGAGTCGTTTGGGAAAAACCCTGCGTCCGTGCACGACGTCATTTACGAGGGGATTTGCGTGTACGTGGACGAGGGGATCAAGGAAAATCCCGTCGTTGAGTACAAGGATGAACGGGAACAGGGCAAGGTGTACGGGATTTCCGTGGGAGAAATAGAGTTTATTAGGAAATAAAAAAGCCGCTTGCAAGTACGTTGCAAGCGGTGCTTTTTTGGTTGTTACCCTTTTATTAGGCGGGGTCGCCCTCTTTCCAAGTGGAGCAATCCCAAGCGGGGATTTGCGTATAGTATTGCCGTCCGTTCGATTGACTTTCGGCGTACCAAGCCGACAGGGCATAGCCTTTGACGGGAGAGCCGTCTTGCACCCATTCGCCGTTTTGGTAAACGACGCGCGTGCGATAAACCTCGGTGATAGGCGAACCGATAGGCGTTGTTGGCTGCCCCGGGGTTTTATTGCCTACGGGGATACCTAAGAACATTCTTGCCTCGCCCGATTTTCCAAGGTCGCCGCTCCAAGTATAAATATAGTAAACGTTAGAGCTTTCAAACTGTACGATAAAGTTCAAATTGCCGCGCTCGACAAGCTGGAAATCGCTGGTTAAATCGCCGCCTTGGCGCATTGCCATACTTCCGATCGTATCACGTCCCCAGTTCTCACGCGAGTCGATTGCGTCAGAGAGGTTGGAATTTTTGTTGTTTAACCCGATCGTGTTACTAAGCAGGTCTTTGAGCAGGTCGGACTGGCTGTCGTTATTGTCGCTACCGCCAGGAAGAATAATATCGTTGGGCCATTCTCCAAGGTCTGCACCCATATTGTTCATAACGGCGTCGGCGGGCTGATTGACGTATTTCCACGTCGCGTACACGCCGCCTGCGCTAAATAAGGTGGTGACGGCGCATAAGCAGGCTAAAATTTTCGTGCTTGTCTTTGCCATCACTTTTCCTCCCTGTGGTTGTTACGAGGGGTAATTCTACGTACGCCGACGGGACGTTTTCTTACAAGCGGGCAAGCGCAGCAAGGCGCGGGGCGCACTTCGGGCTTTTTCTCCTGTGCAAGCAGCTTATCTTCCTCCTCTTTTTGAAGAAGAAATTTTATCCGCTTTTGCGTTTCTTTTTCAAGCTTTTTTTCCACGCGGGGCATGGCGATCATGGCGAACACGATCAAAAGAACGCAAAGATAACCCGCGGGCGATTGCATAAACATAACAAAGCTACCCACCATAGGGAGTCGTTCGCCGACGTAGATAGCTTTCATTTGCTCGTACTTGACGGGGAATTTGTCGGAAACGTGCACGTTATCCCCCTGCATACGGAAATACCGTTCGTTGGGGTGCTCCTCGTTCGGCTCCTCAATGGCAACGATACGGTGAATAATCAGGGTATCGTCCACCTCGTATACGACGATATCGTACAGCTCTAACTCAAACTGGTCGGGGAGCTGACGGGTGATGACGATATCGAACATATCAAACTGATCGTTTAAGTTATTTTTGAAAAGATATTTATTCCCCTCGTATTTTTTTGCCATAGACGCACTTTGTACGACGCGGGGTACGGGAATATTGCCGTTGACGTTATCTTGAATGACGTTTAAATAAACGGAAAAGCCGAAGACGGCGAAAACGGCACAGTAAAAGATAGCGGAAAAAATCGTTTCAAAAACGCCCGCTCTCTTTTTCTTGCCTTTCTCCTTTTGATATTCAGCCCATATTTTTTTGTCATCCACGCCGTGTCTGATAATTCGCAGTTGTTGGCGGGAGATCACAGCAATCATGGTTGTGAATACAGCCGTCAGCAAAACGAAAACGATCAGACAGAGCATGAACACGTATTTTTCAAATGCCGTCATGATTTTTCCCGTTTTTTTGAAAAGCCTCTATCCCGCGCCAAAATTTTCAGCGCGGGATAGTAAGTTATGTATTAGGTTTGAATTAAGATCTTACCGTAACGTCCGTTACCTCGATTTTAAAAGATGCGCTGTCTAAAACGCTTTTCATTGCCGTATAGGAAGCGTGCGTAGGTAAGCTGAACGCAGTGTACGTTAAAGAGGATTTGAGAATAGTAACTTCATACGTATAGGTGCCGTCGGTGTTTTTAGTGAAACTACTCAAAGGTACGTCTACGCTGATGGGAGAGGTCAAAGATAAAAATTCCGTATCTGTTGCCTGATTATTTCCGTCAAGCTTGTAGAAACCGTCAACTAAAACCTTGTAATTAAGAACTGTATTTGAGTTGTCAGCACCGGCATTGGGAGTGAAAGTAATCGTTGCCTTTACTTCGGGTACATCCTGGATACCGTTTAAAAAGAAAAATTCTGCTACATAGTTGTCGTCGGTGTCGTCAAAGACGATACGCGTACCGTCGCTGACGACGGAAATGTTACCGACCTTACCCTCAAATTCTGTACCCGTCAAAGAGTGGGCGAGGGAAGAAGACGCAATGTCGGCTGCTTCATCTGCATAAGTCCACGTTGCGTAAACGCCGCCGATCGTTACAACGGAAGCCAAAGCTGCTACAATACTCAAACCTTTTTTCATAATGAAATACCTCCAAAAAATTTAGGTGTAATTTTTTTACGATTTCTCTATCCGTAATGTTTATTACGGATAGAGGGGACGTCCCCTCTATTAAAATATTTAATAGAAATATCGTTTGTGCAATCATTATAGCACACAAACAATAGGTTGTCAATCCATTCATAAGATTTTTTTGTTTATTTTTGGATTTTTTTTAGTAAAAAATAGCAAAAAAAGCTTGACAAAGAAACGGTAAGTTGCTATACTATCGAAGTACGAATAAATGCAGCGGCAAAGGATGGTGAAAAGTATGTCCACGGTGAAAGTCGGTGAAAACGAAAACGTAGAAAGCGCATTGCGCCGTTTTAAGAGAAAGTGCTCTCGCGACGGCATTATCGGTGATCTTCGTAAGAAGGAATTTTATGAAAAGCCTTCCGTAAGAAGAAAGAAGAAATCCGAAGCGGCAAGAAAGCGCAGCAGAAATTAACGAAAGAAGAAGCTCACGAGAAAAAGTGAGCTTTTTTCTTTGTCGAAATTTGTATAATAAGATCGTAAAACGGGAGAGCAAAGCAATGAAAGGTAGCTTAAAGGGCGCGGCGAAAGCTGCAAAGCTTAGAATGAAAAACGGGTTTTGGGCGAGATGTAAGGAAGAAAAAGAGGAAAAGATGAAGCTTGCCCTCGAAAACGGCGCGAACGAGTTGGAGGCGGAACGCTATTTTAAAAAGGGCGTGGAAAAGAAAATTCGCGGCGAAGAACAGGACGAGTTTTACGAACGCGTAAAAGAAATGCTGCTCTCTGAAGGGGAGGTGAGCGACGCAATCGGGCGTCTGACCGACCACGAGGTTTACGACAAGCTCACTTACGAGGAAAAACAGCGGTATACCTTGGATTTGAGCGAGCGTTATTTGCGCGCCTTACGCCGCTTCAAAAAGGAATGTGAATTCGAGGGGTTTTAAAACCGTCCGTTTGCTTGCAAAATAAAACGGAATATGATATAATAATTTTACTTATGACGCAAACGAATGAAATTTTGGAAAAACTGAACGACGAACAGATCAAGCCTGTGTTGCAGACGGAGGGGCCTGTGCTCGTCCTCGCGGGGGCGGGGAGCGGGAAAACGCGGGTGCTTACCTCCCGTATCGCCTATCTTGTGGAGGAAAAAGGGGTTTCGCCGCGCGCAATCCTTGCGATCACTTTCACAAATAAGGCCGCAAATGAAATGAAAGAACGGCTCTCCCGCATTCTCGATACTTCGGGAATGTGGGTTTGTACCATTCACAGTATGTGCGTGCGTATTTTGCGAGATTTCGCAGCCGAGGTGGGCATTACCTCCAACTTCTCCATTTACAGCGAAACCGAACGCAATAATATTATTAAAAAGTCCTTTCAAGAATGTACCTTTGAGGACGAAAAGCTGTTAAAAAGCGTCAAATTCCATATCGCCAACGCGAAAATGCTCGGCTACGGGCCTGAACGCTACGGCGAGGAGTACGCGGGGGAGAACGATATTGAAAAGATCGTCACCGTGTACAAGCGCTACCAAGTACATCTTCGCGAAAACAATTCCCTTGACTTTGACGATTTGCTGAATGAAACGCGAAAGCTGCTTCTTACCAACGCCGAGGCGCGGGAGTATTTGAGCGGGAAATTCCGCTACGTTTTGGTGGACGAATTTCAAGACACCAACGCCGTACAGTACGAAATCGTTAAGCTCCTGTCCTCGTCGCACGGGAATTTATTCGCCGTCGGCGACGACGATCAGTCTATTTACGGCTGGCGCGGGGCAAAAATTGAAAATATTTTAAACTTTGAAAAGGACTTTTCAGGATCAAAGGTGTTCAAGCTGGAACGCAATTACCGCTCCACAAAGCGCATTTTGGAGCTTGCAAACGCTGTCATCAAGAACAACGGCAGACGTAAGAAAAAGACCCTTTGGACGGAGAATGACGAGGGGGAAAAGGTGCAGGTGTTCGAGGCGGACGAGGAGAGCGGCGAGGCTCGGTTCGTCGCGCAGCAGATCGTGCGTTTAAAGAGGCAGGGCTATAAAAATTCCGATTTTGCCGTGCTGATGCGGCTCAACGCGCTCACACGCTCCTTCGAGCAAGAGTTTAACGCGGACGGCATTTCCTACAAGGTGTTCGGCGGTTTTAAATTCTTCGAGAGAAAGGAAATTAAAGACCTGCTTGCCTATCTTCGTGTTATCAACAATCCGCTCGATTCGGAGGCGATCGTCCGTATTATCAATTTTCCCAAGCGGGGGATCGGTGCGAAAACGATCGAAACCTTACAGGACTACGCTTTTCGGGAGGGCTTGTCCGTGTACGACGCGCTGTTTGACTTGGACGAGCTGGGCTTTAACAGCGGTACGCGGCAAAAATTAGAGGGCTTTTTTAAGCTGATTAAAAACTGGATACTGGAAAGTCAGGAGCTGCCCGTCAACGACCTCGTACGCAATATCGTCGCGGACACGGGTATGCGTCTTGCTTATTCGGACGACAGCGACGAGAGTATTAACAAGCTTGCGAATATCGACGAATTCGTAAGCTCTGTGGACGAATATTGCCGCCTCAATCCCGGGGCGAGCTTGACCGATTATTTAAATCAGGTTACCCTTTCCTCCGATACCGACGATATGGACGACGGCGATTACGTGACCCTCGCCACCGTGCACTCGGTGAAGGGCTTGGAATTCAGGTGCGTGTTCGTGATCGGCTTGGAGGAAAATATCATGCCCGTTTCTCGCGCAAGCGGAAACGAAAGCGATCTCGAAGAGGAGCGGCGACTGATGTACGTTGCCATTACGCGCGCGAAGGAATTGCTCTATTTTACCCGCTCGAAAAGCCGTTATATGTACGGAAAACGGGAGCCTGCGGCGCGTTCGAGGTTTTTAAAGGAGCTTGCGGAGGAGCTGGAATTACAGCCCGAGCGGTCGCGCTATTCCTACGGCTACGGCGTGGACGGATACGGTGACGACGACCCTGAGGCGTTTGGGAATTCTGCCTACGGAGCAGGGAGATACGAGCGCGGCGGGCGTTCCGACTACGGCAGGGCGTACGGCGCAAGAGCGGGCGGCGGCGGGTACGGCTCTTCCTCTTATTCGGATCGGCAAAATTCTACGATAAAACGCTCTTCTTGGAGCGGCTCTTCCTATCCCTCCTACGGCTCGTCGTATGGTTCCTCCTCAAAATCGAGCGTGAACGCGTACACGGGTGGGGGGAATTTGCAAAAAACGGCGTACGGAAGCACGACCTCTAAGATAAAGGCGGCTGCACCGCAAAAGGATCTTTCCGGATTTCAGATCGGCGTCAACGTCGAGCATCCGAAATTCGGCAAGGGCACGATCGTTGGAATGCGCGGCGCGGGAAATACCATGGTGTTAGACATTGCGTTCGCAAATCTTGGAATCAAGGCGTTATCGGCGTTGCTTGCGCCGCTTACGATCGTAAAGTGAGGGGAAAAGAATGGACAGACAAAGAGAGATCACCGAGATTTTAAACCGTTGGGCGTACGAATATTACGTGCTTGATGCGCCCACCGTTTCGGACAAGGAATACGACGCGTTATACGACGAGCTGGTTGCCTTGGAAAAGGCAAGCGGGGTGGTTTTGGACGAGTCGCCCACGCGAAGAGTAGGCGGCGAGCCTGTCAAAGGGTTTGCGCGGCATACCCATATCGCGCGGCTGTATTCTTTGGATAAATCGGTGACGAAAGAACAGCTTACGAGTTTCCTTACGAAGGTGGAGAAAGCCTCGGGCGGCGAGGCGGAATGTACCGTCGAATATAAGTTTGACGGGCTTACCGTTTGTCTTACCTACGAGGGCGGAAAATTCGTCCGCGCCACCACGCGCGGCAACGGCGTCGTGGGCGAGGACGTGACGGCACAAGCGCTCACCGTTAAGTCGTTCCCCTTAAAGATCGCGTACACGGGTACCCTCGAAGTGCGCGGCGAGGCGGTAATGCGGCTCTCCGTTTTGGAGGCGTACAATCAAAACGCGGCGGAGCCTTTAAAGAATGCCCGTAACGCGGCGGCGGGGGCGATTCGTAACCTCGACCCTGCGGTGACGGCGAAAAGAAAGATCGACGTGTATTTTTACGACGTCAATTATGCGTCGGAGGGCAAAGAGCTTTCGCAGGTGGAGGCGCACGAGTTTTTAAAACGGGAGGGCTTTAAGGTCTTTCCTTATTTTAAGGTATGTAAGGGAACGGAGGTGCTTGACGCGATCGACGAGATTGAGCGGGAGCGAAAGACGATCGACGTGTTGACGGACGGCGCCGTGATCAAGGTAAACGACCCGAAAGTGCGCGATTTGATGGGCTTTACCGACAAATTTCCCCGTTGGGCAATGGCCTATAAATTCGAGGCTGAGGAGGTGACGACCACCTTAAAAGAGGTGATTTGGCAGGTGGGCAGGACGGGCAAATTAACGCCCCTTGCTTTGCTTGATCCCGTAGAGCTTGGCGGCGCGACGGTAAGTAGAGCCACCCTGAACAACTACGGCGATATTTTGCGTAAGGACGTCAAAGTGGGTTCTCGCGTGCTCGTACGGCGTTCCAACGAGGTCATTCCCGAAATCCTTGGCGCGACGGAGCATACGGAAAACAGTAAGGAAATCGAAAAGCCCGTCGTTTGTCCCGCTTGCGGGGGCGCGCTCAAAGAGGTGGGGGCGCACCTGTTCTGCGAGAATACCGCTTGTAAGCCCCGTATTATTGCCAAGCTCGACCATTACGCAAGTAAAAACGCTATGGATATAGACGGCTTTTCGGAGAGCGCGGCAGAGCAGCTCGTGGAAAAGCTGGGCGTTAAAAATTTTTCCGATTTATACGATTTGACGGAAGAAAGGCTTGCGACGCTCGACGGATTTAAGGAGAAAAAGATCCATAACCTTTTGCGGGAAATCGAGAAGAGCAAAGGAAAAAATTTAGATGAATTTTTGTACGCGATCGGCGTCGGCGGGGTAGGCAGGGTTGCGGCGAAAGACCTTGCAACGCGATTTAAGAGCCTTGAAAAATTGCGCGAGGCGAGCGTGGAAGAGCTGACGGAAATGGAAAATATCGGCGAGATCACCGCAGCCTCCATTCAAGGATATTTCGCTGACGGGGAGAATATCGCGGAAATCGAACGCTTGCTTGAAAAAGGGGTTGCGCCCGTTTACGAGGAAAGTGTGAAAGAGGGGAGCTTTTCAGGAGAGCTGGTCGTGTTGACGGGAACGCTTTCAGGGATGAAACGGAGCGAGGCACAAAAGTTGATTGAGGAGCGCGGCGGGATCTGTCAAAGCGCGGTGACGGCGAAAACGACCCTCGTCGTTGCGGGCGAGGCCGCGGGAAGTAAGCTGGAAAAAGCGCAAAAGCTTGGCGTGAAAGTAATCGGCGAAGAGGAATTCACGGCGCTTTTAACGAAATGACGGACGGGAAACGGACGAAAAATTCGCCCGTTTTTCCTTTTTTTATAAAAAAAAGAAAAAAACCTTTCGTCGAGGGCTTGTAATTTTCAAAAATATTTGTTATAATATACCATATATCGTGAGGTAAAAATTATGTTGAGTATGACAGGTTACGGAAAAGGGGAATATAAAGAGGGCGGAATAGAGCTTGTTTGCGAAGTCAAGACGGTGAACAACCGTTATTTGGACGTTTCGGTGAAATCCCCCCGTATCTTTACGGCGTACGACGAGGTGATCCGCAAGACGGTGCGTTCCTATATGACGCGCGGACACGTGGACGTTTACGTTTCGTTAAAAGATAAAAGAGAAAAACCGCAAAATATCGCCGTTGATTTTGCGCTTGCAAGGGCGTACGTGGAAAACGCGAAAAAAATCAAGGAGGAATTTCCGGAGCTTGCCTTCGACGTTACCGTTTCCTCCGTATTGCGTTATCCCGAGGTGCTCAAAGCGGACGAGGGAGAGGCGGCTGCGGACGAGGAGCTGTTAAACGCCTTAAAAATTGCCCTCGAAGGGGCGCTTGCGCGGCTTGGCGAAATGCGGGAAGTTGAGGGCGAAAAGCTCAAAGAGGATATGCTTGCGAGAGTGCAGACGATTGAAGATACGGTTGCGAAGATCGCCGAGCGCGCGCCGCAAATTTCTCTTGAATATAAAAAGAAGATAGAAACGCGCGTTAAAGAATATCTCGACGGCGTACAGGCGGACGAGGGCAGACTGCTTACCGAGGTTTCCGTGTTCGCCGATAAGAGCAATATCGACGAGGAGCTGACGAGGTTGGGCAGCCATATCGCGCAATTCCGCGAGATCTGCAAGGAGCCGATCGTGGGAAGAAAGCTTGACTTTTTGGTGCAGGAATTCAACCGTGAGGCGAACACGACCTGCTCGAAGAGCAACGACGTGACGATCACGCGGCTAGGGCTTGCGTTGAAAAACGAGATTGAGAAAATCAGAGAGCAAGTATAGAATATTGAATAAGAAGTGAATGGAAAGCGTTGCAATTCGTTACGGAATTATTCCGTAGGCGCACGCCGACCTTGCGTGCAATTGACGGAGCGTAGCGAAAATTTACTTAGAATAAGAGGAGTTTATGAGAAACGTATTGATGGTGGTTTCGGGGCCGTCGGGCGTTGGGAAAGGAACGCTTGTCAAGACCCTTTTAAAGCGGCGCGCGGACGTCGTAGAGTCGGTGTCTTGCACGACGCGTGCGCCTCGCGAGGGCGAGGTGAATGGGAGAGAGTATTTTTTCCTGAGTAAAGAGGAGTTTTCCCGCCGCATTGCGGAGGGGGATTTTCTGGAATATGACGAGCACTTTGGCAATTATTACGGAACGCCCAAATCGTTTGTAAAGGAAACCTTAAAGACGAAATCCGTGATTATGGAAATTGACGTCGTGGGTGGGTTTCTCGCTAAAAAGGCTTTTCCCGAGTGTATTCTCATTTTCGTTGCGCCGCCGTCGGTGGAGGAGTTGAAAAGACGATTGCTCGGCAGAAAGACGGAAACGGAGGAAGAGGTGCTCGGGCGGCTTTCGAGGTTGGAATACGAAATGAAAGAGAGTGAAAAATACGACTACGTTCTTATTAACGACGATTTTGAAAAGGCCTTGGAGGAATTTTCCGATCTGATTGATCGCGAAAAGGAAAAATAAAAAATAAAAGTTTTAAGGAGATAAATAGTATGGTAAACGAACCTGCAGTAGACGTCCTGATCAGAAAGCTCGGGACAGAGGAAGAACCTATCAGCCGTTACGCGCTTTGCACGATCGCGGCAAAGAGAGCAAGACAAATTCTCGAAGCGGAAAGAAACGTCGGCGTGATCGAACAGAAAGCAAAGCCGAAGGAACTTACCACCGCGTGCGAGGATATTGCAAGCGGCAAAGTGGTCATTGCCAAGGACTAACGGAATTGCCCCGAGCTTTTCGGGGCGTTCGGCTTTTTGGAGCGGAGTATGATCGCGGAAGTTATCGTGGATATCGCCTCGGGCGAAACGGACAAGGTGTTTGAATATTTGTGCGACGACCGTATCACGGCGGGCGCACGCGTTCGCGCGCCGTTTGGACCGAGAACGTTGCCCGGTTTCGTCGTGCGATTGAAAGAAAGCTCCGACTATCCCGTGGAAAAACTGAAAAAGGTGATTCCCGAAGAGGACGAGCTTCCCGCTCTTACTCCCGAATGTCTGTCGCTTGCGAAAAAAATCGCCGCGCGCTACCGCGTGCCGCTTGCGCTCTCGCTCCGATTGTTCCTGCCTGCGGAAATGCGGACGGGAAAGGTGAGAGAGCTGACCCGCCGTTTCGTGGAGCTTCGCGCTCCCTTGGAAAACCTGTCCTTTCGCGCCTCTGCGAAAAAACAGCTTGCCGCCGCACGGTATTTGGAAGAGAACGGCAAGACGGAAAGTGCGGAGCTAAATCGCTTATTTGGCGGTGGGATCGTCCGCGCGTTGGAAGAAAAGGGGTGCTTGACGGTGACGCAAGAGCAGATTAAGCGCGACCCGTACAAGAGCGTGGAGGGGATCGCGCCTCCGCGCGTGTTGACCCCCGATCAGTTAGCCGCCGTAAAGGCAGTTAAAGAGGACGGGAGGACGGTGCAGCTTATCCACGGCGTGACGGGGAGCGGCAAAACGGAGATCTATTTGACGCTGATCGCCGATTGTTTGAAAGAGGGGAAAAGCTCGATTTTTCTCGTGCCTGAAATTTCCTTAACTCCGCAAATGCTTTCTCAGCTTCGCGCGAGGTTTGGGAAAAACGCAGCCATTTTACACAGCGGACTTTCCGCGGGCGAGCGGTTTGACGAATGGTGGAGGCTTAGAACGGGCGAGGCGAAGATTGCAATCGGCGCAAGAAGCGCGGTGTTCGCCCCTTTGGAAAACCTTGGCGTTATCATTGTGGACGAGGAGCACGACGGCAGTTATTTTAGCGAAACTGCCCCGCGTTATTCCACTTTTGAGGTGGCGAGATTGCGGGCAAAATCGGGTGGCTGTAAGCTTGTTTTAGGGAGCGCAACGCCCGCCGTCGAAACGTATAAAAAAGCGTTGGAGGGGGAGTTTCATTTGATCCCCTTAAAGAAACGCATCAACAAGCGTCCCATGCCTGAAATTGAGATCGTCGATATGCGGCGGGAGGCAAAGCGGGGCAATCATTCCCCCTTTTCCGCTACCCTCAAAGAGGAGTTGGAGGCTTGTTTGGCGCAAGAAAAGCAGGCGATTTTGTTTTTAAACCGCCGTGGGTATTCGCAGTCGGTTATTTGTAAGGATTGCGGGTACGTGGCTAAGTGCGACGCTTGCGACGTTTCCCTTACCTATCATAGGGAAGAGGACTGTTTAAAGTGCCATTACTGCGGCGCGAAATACGAAATGCCGACGGGCTGCCTTGAATGTGGCTCCAAAAAGCTCTCGTATGCGGGTACGGGAACGCAAAAGATCGTTTCGGAGCTACAAAAGCTGTACCCGAGTGCGCGCGTTTTGCGTATGGACAACGATACGACGAGCGGCAAAGAGGGGCATTATAAAATTTTAAAACGCTTTGGCGAGCGGGAGGCGGATATTCTCGTCGGAACACAGATGATCGCCAAAGGACAC
This sequence comes from Clostridia bacterium, assembly GCA_017463325.1. Classification (GTDB taxonomy): domain Bacteria; phylum Bacillota; class Clostridia; order Christensenellales; family Borkfalkiaceae; genus Scatosoma. Next base: position 62,433 of record JAFTPK010000005.1, on the reverse strand, counting down.
GACTTTCCCTCCGTAACCCTCGTCGGGATCCTCGACGCGGATATGAGCTTGCATTTTTCCGATTATCGTAGCGGCGAGCGTACCTTTCAGCTCATTACGCAGGTGGCGGGCAGAAGCGGCCGAGCGGAGGAAAAGGGCAAGGTGGTCTTACAGACGTACAGTCCCGAAAACGACGTGCTCCGTTTTGCTTGCCGTTACGATTACGAGGGCTTTTACGAGAACGAAATATCCCTTCGTGCGGCGGCGGCTTTTCCGCCTTTTTCCAAGATTGTGAGAGTGCTTGTTTCGGGAGAGGATAAAAAGGCGACGCTGGAAGCGTTCAAGAATGCGTATTTTGCGCTGGAAGAGGTGTATGGGCGGTATCGGGAGGACTTCCTCTTTTTCGATAAAATGGCGGCGCCCATCAAGCGGATAGAAAATAAATACCGCTATCAAGTTTTGATGCGGCTGGCAAAGACGGACGCGCTGCCCGAAATTTATGCGGCGTGCGCGGAATACGGAGGAAAAGGGGTGCTCGTTTCCGTTGAAGAAAACCCCGCGAATTTAAGTTAGAACGTAAGGAGAAAGAAAGATGGCTATTAGACAGGTCGTGCAAGTTGGCGACGAAGTATTAAGACAAAAATGTATGCCCGTCGAGGCGTTTGACGCGGGGCTTTGGGCCTTGCTCGACGACATGAAGGACACGGTAAAAAAGGAAAACGGTGCGGGGCTTGCAGGGCCGCAAATCGGCGTTTTGCGCCGTATCGCCGTCGTGGACGTCGAAGAGGGGTATTACGAGCTGATCAACCCGACCATTCTCATTCAAAAGGGAGAACAGACGGGTTGGGAGGGCTGTCTTTCGGTGCGCGGAAAAAACGGGCTGGTTTCGCGACCTATGAAAGTAAAGGTGTCCTATTACGACCGTCACGGCGAAAAGCATCTTTTGCAGGCGAAAGGGTTCTTCGCACGGGCGATTTGTCACGAGCTTGACCACCTTGACGGCGTGCTCTATATTGACAAAGCCACGCATATCGAGCGGGTATAAGGAGAAGATAAGGTGAAAATAGTCTTTGCGGGAACGCCCGAGTTCGCTTTGGCGCCCTTACGCAATTTAATCGAGAGCGGCTTTGAGGTGGTGGGCGTCGTGACGCAGGGCGATAAGCCGCAGGGCAGAAAGGGGATTTTGACCCCGCCGCCCGTCAAAACGCTCGCAAAGGAGCTGGGGATTCCCGTATTGCAGCCTGAAAAAATTCGGGAGGCTCTTTATGAGGTGCGCGCGCTTGGGGGCGAGCTTCTCGTGACCTGTGCGTACGGGCAGATTTTGACGCAAGAGGTGCTCGATCTTTTCCCGCTCGGCGTATGGAATATCCACGCGGGGCTACTGCCCTTTTACCGCGGTGCCTCCCCCATTCAAAGTTGTATTTTAAACGGGGAACGGGAAACGGGCGTTTGCATTATGAAAACGGAGCTGGGACTGGATACGGGCGCGGTGCTCGTGGAGGAAAGAACGGCGATCAGCGACACGGAAACGTACGGGGAGCTTTCCGCGCGGCTTTCTCTGCTTGGCGCGGAGGCGATCGTGAAAGCGCTCCGTAAGATAGAAACGGGAGAATACGCTCTAACCCCGCAAAGCGAGGAGGGGGCGCGAGTGGTGCGGAAGATCGGCAAGGAGCACGCGCGGGTGGATTTCTCACGGACGGTGAGAGAGATTGTCAATTTAGTGCGCGGTATGAATCCTGCGCCCGTGGCGTACGCGGTTTTGGAAACGGGGGCTTTGAATATTTACCGTGCGGAGCCTGCTCCCGAGTTTTTTGACGCGGCGGGAGCTTTCGGCGAGATCGTTTGCGATACGCCCAAAAAGGGGTTGATCGTCAAGTGCGGCGACGGCGCGGTGCGCCTTACCGAGGTGCAGCTTGCGGGTGGAAAACGCATGAAAGGCAGCGATCTTTTGAACGGCAGAAAGCTACAAAAAGGGCAGGTGTTCGTATGCTGAGCAATCCCGTTTACGATCCTTTTCAAATTTTAACGAAGATCTATTCGGAGGGTGCGCACGTCAAACAGGCGATCGCAGATACCTACATTGAGGAGCTGTATCGCGGGCGAACGGTGAAGATTGTGTACGGCGTGTTGGAAAACGACGGATATTTCGATTACTGTATCCGCCATTACGCACCCAAGGCGCCCAAGCTGGTTGTGAGGACGATTTTAAAAATTTCGCTGTATATGCTGTTGTTTATGGAAAAGCAGAAATATATGGTGACGGACTGCGCGGTGACCCTTTGTAAAAAGCTTGGGAAATCGGGCGTTTCGGGGTTTGTCAACGCCTTTTTACGCCGTTTTGAACGGGCAGAGGTGGATAGTGCGCTGGAAAAAGAAGAGAATAGGGAAAGTATTTTTCTCTCCTATCCCGCATACGCTTATAAAAAACTGAAAAAGGAATACGGCGAGCGGGCGAAAGCGATTGCCGCGGCAAAAAGCGCGGGCGTTTCCGTACGATTTGAGCGGGGCGAGGAACGCTATACCAAAAAACCGCATATCGCCACCCCCTTTTCGGGGAATTTCCTCTTTGAAAATTTTGTCCGCGACGAGGGGTTTGAAAAGGGGGACTACACCTTTCAATCGGTGGGCAGTATTGCGATTTGCGACTGTGTAAGTCCTTGTGAAAAGCTACTGGACGCTTGTGCTGCCCCCGGGGGAAAATCGGTGCTGCTTGCGAAAAAATGCGCGCAGGTAACCTCTTTTGAACTGCACCCGCACCGCGTTAAGCTGATCGAGGCGTACGCGGAGAGAATGGGGGCGAAAAACGTTGATCCCTTGGAAAAGGACAGCTCTGTGTTCGACCCTGCGTACGAGGGAAAATTTGACGCCGTGCTTTGCGACGTGCCCTGTTCGGGGTTTGGCACGGTGAGCGAAAATCCCGACATTAAGCTGTTTAGAAAGGAAGAGGATTTCAAGTCCTTACACAAGGCGCAAAGGGAAATTCTTGCCGCTTGCAGTCGGTACGTAAAAAAGGGCGGGGCGTTGTATTATTCTACCTGCTCTGTATTCGAGGAGGAAAACGACAGGGTAGTCGAGGAGTTTTTAAAGACGAACGGGGAGTACGAGGTGGAAAGTTTGGAAAGTCCGCTAACGCATGAAAAAAAACGTTGCGGCTTGCAATTTTTGCCCGACACGGCGTACGGCGCAGGATTTTACGTTTGTAAACTGATAAGAAAATGAAAAAGCTTTTACAAGACCTTTCCTACAACGAAATAGAAACGCTCGTGCTTTCTCTGGGAGAAAAGAAATTTCGGGCAAAACAGCTCTACGAGGGGCTGATGCAGGGAAAAACGATCGACGCAATCACCTCTCTTTCCGCCGCGTTCAAAAGTAGGCTGAAAGAGGAGTATGAAAACGAGGCGATCAAGGTGCGCGAGGTGTTTACTTCGTCGGACGGAACGGAAAAATACCTCTTTGAGTTTGCCGACGGCAATATCGTCGAAGGGGTGCTCATGAAATATAAATACGGCTACACGCAATGCGTATCGACGCAGGTGGGGTGCCGTATGGGCTGTAAGTTTTGCGCCTCGACGCTTGGCGGGCTGCTCAGAAATCTTTCGTCGGGAGAGATCCTTTCGCAAATTTTGCTTGTCAACGCTTTGCATAAAAAGGAGTTGTCCGCGGGGCTTGGGAAAGAGGCTCGGGCGGTGACGAATATTGTTTTGATGGGGAGTGGAGAACCGCTGGACAATTACCATGAGGTAGTGAAATTTTTGCGCGCCGTCACAGCCGAAGAGGGGCTGAACATCAGCGCGCGGAATATTTCTCTTTCCACTTGCGGGCTTGTTCCGAAAATGCTTGCGCTTGCGAATGAGGGCTTGCCCGTCAACCTCACCGTTTCGTTACACGCGACGACGGACGAGGAACGGGTGCGGACAATGCCCGTTGCAAAAAGGTATAAAATTGCCGAGATTTTAAAGGCTTGTGACGTCTATTTCCAAAAAACGGGCAGACGGTACTATTTTGAATATACCCTGATTGCAGGCGAAAATTGCGACGAGGAGCACGCAACGCGGCTGATCGAGATGCTCAAAGGCAAACCATGTCACGTCAATTTAATTCGCTTGAACGAGGTAAAAGAGCGTTCCTTAAAAAGCATTTCGGACAAAGCGGCTTACCGTTTTTTGGGGCTTTTGGAAAAGGGCGGGCTTTCGGCGACCTTGCGCCGTCAGATCGGCGTGGATATCGGCGGTGCGTGCGGACAGCTCCGCGCAAGCTATTTGGAGAAAAGTTGACTATAAGACTGGAATGATCAAATATGAATTTTTACCGAGGAGAAAAAAGAATGAAAACTGTTAAAATTGCGCCGAGTATTTTATCGGCTGACTTTTCTAAAATGGGCGAGGAGGTGGCCTCTCTTGAAAAGTGCGGGGCAGACCTTGTGCATTGCGACGTTATGGACGGCGTTTTCGTCAATAACATCACCTTTGGAATTAAAATGGTGGAGGATATCAGAAAGCGTACGAGCCTTCCCCTTGATTGTCATTTGATGATCGTAAATCCCGAAAAGTACGTGGAACGCTTTGCGAAAGCGGGCGCGGATATTATTACCGTGCATTACGAGGCGTGTAAGGAGAATTTGAAAGAAGTGCTGCTGCAAATTAAGGAAACGGGGGTAAAATGCGGCGCGGTCATCAATCCCGATACGCCCGTGGAAAAAATAAAAGAGGTGATCCCTCTTTGCGATATGGTGCTGATTATGAGCGTTTTCCCCGGGTTTGGCGGGCAGAAATTTATTTCGTCGGCGCTAGATAAGGTGCGCGAGGTGCGAATGATCGTAGAAACGCTTGGGAAAGAGATCGACGTAGAGATCGACGGCGGGGTGAGCCTTGAAAACGTAGAGGAAGTAAAAGCGGCGGGGGCGAACGTGATTGTTGCGGGAAGCGCGGTATTTAAAGCAGAGGATCGCGCAAAAACGATCGCCGCCTTAAAAGCGTGATAAAAAAATAAAAACAGGGCGGGAAAGCAACGCTTTCCCGCCCTGTTTTCTAAAACGAAAAAACTGTCTTGACCGACGTCAGACAGCTTGCTTTTCGTGTTAAATTGTGCGCTTAAAAGAGCGGGGCGAGATTTACGCGCGATCCGCTTTTTTAAGACATCTGGTGCAAACGTAGCCGCTTACTTCCTTGCCGTTTTCTACGTAGGAAACCTTCTGTACGTTCGCCTTGAAAGTTCTTCTCGTTTTACGGTTGGAGTGGCTGACGTTGTTGCCCGACGCTTGACCTTTCCCGCAAATATTGCATACTCTGGACATATTAACACCTCCGATTGAGTTAAATTTACTTGATTCGTTTGACTGCGAGCAAACTCTCTCGCAAAATCAGCACTAATAATATATCATTATTTCCAAGAAAAAGCAATTAAAAATGAGCCGAAAAAAACAAAAAAATAAAAAATATTCGGTTTTTTTAAAAAAGTGCTTGCAAAATACCGATAAATAGTGTACAATAAGAAAGAACTTGGAGGAAAAGAATGTCAGTTAATACCAGTAACGCCTACGGCCAAATCTCCATATCCGATCTTGCGATCGCCAAGGTCGCCTCGCGTACCGCGCTCGAATGTTACGGGATCGTGGAAATGGTTCCGCGCCGTTTTACCGACGCGCTTGCGGAACTTTTGAAAAAAGATACGGGTGGAAAAGGGATCCGCGTGACTACCTCCGGGAACCACATCTTCGTAGACGTTTACGTGATCGTGAAATACGGCGTTTCCATCAACGCCGTCGCCGAATCGTTAAAAGAGGCGGTCAAATACAAAGTCGAACGGTTTACGGGTATGATCGTCAACACCGTAAACGTCAACGTGATCGGCGTTAAATTATAACCTTGCTTATTCCATGGGAATACGCCCGTTCTTTACGCGCGCGTTTCCATAATTATATAGTCGGCGGGACGCATTGTCAACTGTCGGCTCCTAAAAATCAAAAACAAAGGAGCATTTTCAATGCCTAAAACAATTAACAGTACAGAGTTTCGTAAAATGATCCTCGTCGGGGCGAAGCTCTTGGAAATAAACCGCGCCAAAGTAGACGCGCTCAACGTATTTCCCGTACCCGACGGCGATACCGGCACGAATATGTCGCTTACCATGCAATCGTCGGTGAGAGAGCTTTCCGCTTGTCCCTCGAATACCTTTTCGAGTATTTGCGACGCCGTTTCCAAGGGCGCGTTAAAGGGTGCGAGAGGGAATTCGGGCGTTATCCTTTCTCAGATTTTGAAAGGGATCTGCAACGTTTTGAGAGAACAAAACGACGCAGTCGATACCAAGGTTTTTGCAAAAGCCCTTGAAACGGGTACGAAGGTTGCCTACAAGGCGGTTTCCGTTCCCAAAGAAGGCACTATTCTTACCGTTATTCGTATGATGAGCGAGCACGCCGTTAAAATCGCGGGGAAGAAAAAGCTTTTCGAGGATTTCTTCGCGGAAGTAATCCAAGCAGGGGAGAAGGCGCTTGCGCTCACGCCCGAGCTGTTGCCTGTCTTGAAAAAAGCGGGCGTTGTCGATAGCGGCGGCGTCGGGCTTATGACCATTATGAAAGGGTTTGCGTCCGTCGTAACGGGCGAAGAAGTAGCGGAGGTTTCCGTGGACGCGGAAGAGGCGCCCGCCGAGGATTTCGGGGATAACTCCGACATTATCAATATGGATCTCGGGGAAATTCAATACGCCTATTGTACCGAGTTCTTTATTATCAATTTAAAAAAGAGCACCACGCTTTCCGATATTGACCATTTAAGAGAACGCTTGATGAAAATCGGCGACAGCGTAATTTGTATCGGCGATTTGGAGCTTGTCAAGGTGCACGTGCATACCAACGCGCCCGGCAAAGCGCTTACCTATGCGCTGGAACTTGGGGAGTTGGATCGTCCGAAGATCGAGAATATGTTAGAGCAAAACCGTCAGCTTCGGGCAAAGAGAGAGGCGGAAAAGAAAGAAATGGGTATGCTTGCCATCTGCGCAGGGCAAGGCCTTTCCGATATTTTCAAGGATTTGTTCGTAGACCGTATTATTGAAGGCGGGCAGACCATGAACCCGAGCGCGAGCGATATCGCGACGGCGGCGCAGAAAATCAATGCGGAGCATATTTTCGTGTTCCCCAACAACAAAAATATTATTCTTGCGGCTGAGCAGGCGAGAAACCTCGTCGAAAACCGCAAGCTCCACGTGATCCCCACCAAGAACGTGCCGCAGGGCTTTACAGCGGCGCTCGAATTTAATCCCGAGGCGAGCGTTGAGGAGAACAAGACGAATATGATCCACGCCCTTGACAACGTCAAGGCAGGTCAAGTAACGCACGCGGTGAGAAATACCTCGCTGAACGGGTTCTCTATCAAAGAGGGGGATATTATCGGGCTTGACGACAAGAAAATTTTGGCTAAGTCTAAGTGCGTGGAAGAAACGGTGATCAAACTGATTGCGCACATGAAAGACGAGAGCCATCAGGTAATCACCCTGTACTACGGAGAGGACGTGAAAGAGGAGGACGCGGAAAACCTCTGCGCGAAAGTAGCGGAGCTTTATCCCGATTGTGACGTGGATTATCACAGCGGCGGTCAACCCGTGTACTATTATCTCTTATCCTTAGAATAATTATTTTTCATTACGTTTACAAAGGCGGGGCGCGTTTGAGTTACGCGCAACGCCTTTTTGTGTAAGGCTTTGTTTAGGGGGTATATCATGCAACTTTCTTCCCTCCGCAACGTCGGGGCAAAACGGGAAAAGGACTTTTTGAAGCTGGGCGTTTCCTCTGTGGAGGAGCTTGCCCGCTTCTTTCCGCGCGCCTATTTGGATATGACGAACAGAGCCTCTCTTCGCACGGCGTATCACAACGAAACGGTGCTTGTGGCGTGCGAGGTAAATCGGCTTGCGCCCGTCAATCACGCGCATCCGAGAAAGGTGGTGCGCGCTTTTTGTTCGCAGGACGGGCTGCCCTTTACTGCCGTTTGGTTTAATCAGCCCTACGTCGCGCAGAAATTAAAACCGGGAGAATACCTTTTTTACGGCCGCGTGCAAAATCGCTACGGGCAAATTTCTCTTGTGAATCCCACGTTTGAGCCGCTGGATAAAAATTACCGTTTAAAAGGGATTGTGCCCGTCTATTCCCTCAAAGGGGCGTTGACGCAAAAAATCGTGCGGGAAGCGGTGAACGAGGCGCTTTCCAAGACCTTGATTGACAGCGTGATCCCCGAAGTTTTAATCAAAAAATACGGCTTACCCTCGTTGCCGCGCAGCTTTTTCGAGATCCACAATCCCACCTCAGAAACGAGAAAGGACGAGGCGGCGGAGCGGATCGCGTTGGAAGAATACTTTCTTCTCATTTCCGCGTTCAAGCTGATCAAAGGCGGCAAGGAAGAGGTGCGAATGAATAAGTACACCGTTTCAGCGAAAGAGGTGAAAGAGTTTGCGGGGCGGTTTGGCTTTGAGTTCACGGACGGGCAAAAGAGGGCGGTGAATGAAATCTACGAGAACCTTTACGCCCCTACCCGCATGAACAGATTGTTGCAGGGCGACGTCGGGAGCGGAAAAACGGCGGTGGCGCTGTGCGGTATTTTTATGGCTGTGCGGAGCGGGAAAAGGGCGGCGTATCTTTCCCCGACCGAGGTGCTTGCCGCGCAAAATTACGCTATTTTACAAAAATATTTTCCCGAGTATCGAGTGGGGTATCTTGCGGGCGGCATGACAGCCAAGGAAAAGCGGGAGATAAAAGAGGCTCTTAGTCGCGGAGAAATTGATATTCTTTGCGGTACGCACGCCATTTTACAGGGCAACGTCGAGATTCCCGATCTTTCTTTCGTCGTTTGCGACGAGCAGCACCGTTTCGGCGTGGCGCAACGCAACGCGCTTTCGGAAAAGGGAGAGGGGGTAGACGTGCTCGTGATGAGCGCGACGCCCATTCCCCGTACGCTTTCGCTTATTTTCTACGGCGATCTGGACGTGACGACGATTACCGATAAGCCTAAGTCGCGGCAGGAAATTTCCACAAGCATTATTCCTGAAAGCAAATACGCAGATATGCTCTCCTATATTTCCCGCGAGGTTGCGGCGGGGAAACAGGCATATTTCGTTTGTCCGAAAATCGAAGGCGACGAGGAAGGGGCGCTCATTAGCGTCAAAGAGCTTTACGAGGAGCTTTCTGAAAGACTGCCCACCGTGCGGTTCGGGCTGTTGCACGGGCGAATGAAAGACAAAGAAAAAGCGGAGATTATGGCGGCTTTTAAACGGCGGGAGTTTGATTGTCTTGTATCCACGACGGTCATTGAGGTTGGCGTGGACGTGCCCAACGCGACCATTATGATTATTTACAATGCGGAGCGGTTCGGGCTTTCGCAGCTGCATCAGCTTCGCGGCCGCGTCGGAAGAGGGAGCGAGAAGAGCTACTGTTTCCTGTTGATGGGTGCGGAAAGTGAAACGGCGAGGGAGCGACTTTTGACCTTGAAAAATCATACCGACGGGTTCAAGATTGCGGAAAAGGATTTGGAAATGCGCGGCAGCGGCGACTTTTTTGGGACGCGGCAGTCGGGAAAAATGTTAAATGACGTCAAAAACCTCCGCTATTCGACGAGCGTTATTTTCTTCGCAAAGCAGCTTTCGGACGAAACCTTTGAAAGGCGTTTAGATTCGGAAGAGCTGCGTGCGTCGGCGTATCGGAAATACGACGCGTTGAAGGACGTCGTGTTGAATTAAAGAGGAAAATTGTGAAAAACGGAAGAAAATTTTCTCCCAGCTATTGACGAATGGAAAAATTTGTTGTATAATAGAATTGACGAGGGGTTGTGAAGTACCCCGAATTCCAAAGGAGGGAATCGACTATGGCAACTAAACAAGAGATCAACGTAAAAGAATTTCGTTACAATGAAAACGGGTTGATTCCCGTAATCGCACAGGACTACGAAAGCGGTGAAGTCCTGATGCTTGCGTATATGAACGAGGAGGCCGCGGCAAAGACCTTTGAAAGCGGCTACGCGCACTATTATAGCCGTTCTAAGGAAAGCGTATCCAAATTCGGCGAGGGCGCGGGCAACACCCAAAAGGTGATGGCGGCGTATCTTGATAAGGACAGCGACACCTTGCTTTTACGCGTTCGTCAAAAACTGGGCGCGGACGTTGAGGGTGGGAAATTTTCCCGCTTTGAAAACCGTATTAAGGGTGAGTATAATACCGTCGGCGGCGAGATGTTCGGGCGGCTGCAACGGTTGATCGAGGACTGTAAAAAGAACCCCGAAGAAGGCTCGTATACCAACTATTTGCTCATTCGCGGTGTGGACAAGATCGCGAAAAAGGTGGGCGAAGAGGCGGTAGAGCTTGTGATTGCAAGCAAGAACGACGACAAAGAAGACGTGATTGACGAGGCGGGGGATTTCCTCTATCATATGATGGTGTTGCTTGCGGCGAAAGGCGTTAAACTTTCGGAGGTTTGCGCCGAGCTTTGTAAGCGCAACCGTTAAGCGCGTGCATATTACGGCCGCCGCTTGAAAAAAGCGGCGGCTTTGCTTTTTTAAAAAAGACGAAATAGGACTTGTTTCGACAAAAGAAAGGGATTTTCGCCCCTCCTTTTATGATAAAATTCCCCTTGCGAGAAAACGAGCGAGGTGAACTATGGCGAGAATTATCGTCGTGACAAGCGGAAAGGGCGGCGTGGGAAAAACCACCGTTTCTACCTATTTGGGCGCTTGTCTGTCGGCCAAGGGCGAGCGCGTGGTGCTTTGCGACGCCGATTTCGGATTGAATAATATCGACGTCGTTTGCGGCGTGGAGAAGTCGGTTTTATACGACGTCGTGGACGTGATCGAGGGGAGATGTCGGGTTAAGCAAGCGCTTGTCCGTCATCCAAAATTTTATAATTTGTTCCTTCTTGCTTCGAGGAGCACGACGCCCGAACGCTTTATTTCTCCACAGTCGTTTAAGCTGGCGATCGAGGGGCTTTCGGGAGAATTTGATTATATTATCGTGGATTCGCCGGCGGGGATTGACGAGGGTTTTCACCGCGCGGCTTGCTCGGCGAACGAGGCGATTGTGGTGACGACGCCGCATATCGCGGCGATCCGCGACGCGGACAAGGCGATCTCGCTGCTGAAAAGCTATCAAATGAAAAGTGTTTCTCTCGTTGTAAACATGGCGCAGGGGGATTTGATCGTCAGCGGGGATATGCCCACGCCGCGAGAGATTGCGGGGGTGTTAAAAGTGCCGCTGCTCGGCGCAATTCCAGCCGATTATAAGCTGCCGTTTTCCGATTTAAAAAGCCTACCGCGCGCCTTTAAGGCACTTGCTGAGGCTGTTCGCACAGGCAAGCGTAAAATTTACGATACAACGGTGCGGTATACGGGATTTTGGGGGAGCGTGCGCCGCGCGCTCAAACGGAGGCTTTGAGTAAGATGGACAAGAGAAACTTAAAACGGGTGTTCGAGGTGATCCAGTCGGACAAGGCTGTGATGAGCGACGGGTGTAGGGCGCTCGTGGAACAGGATCTAACGAGAAAATTTTCCGAGTATTTCGACTTAACGAAAGAAATCGAGCTGGAAGTTGTATGTGAAAACGGAATTTACCGCATTACCGCACGTTGCGAGGCGGAACGCGTAAAAAAATTTAACGTACTTAAATAGGAGAAAGAAGATGGAACAAAGAGTATTTGACATCATTACCGATTCGGGCTGCGATATGCCCGAGGGCTACTATCTTGCAAACGGGATCGACCTCGTGAGCTTGGGCTTTACCATGAACAACGTCAACTACGGGGGCGAAGACGGCGAAAAAATCACAGAAAAGGACTTTTACGACAGGCTCCGCACGGGCGCAATGCCCACCACTTATCAGGCGACGAGCGAGGCTGCGAAAAACCATATTGAGACTCATTTAAAAGAGGGACGCGACGTGCTTTGTATTACCTTTTCTTCGGGGCTTTCGGGTACGTACGGCAGCTTTGCTGTGGCGGCTAAGGAGCTGCAAGAAAAATATCCCAAGCAAAAAATCGTCGTCGTGGACAGTCTTTGCGCGTCCATGGGACAGGGACTGTTTGTGGATTACGTGGTAAGAAAGGCGAATACGGGCGCGACGCTAGAAGAAACGGCGGCGTATGCAGAGGAGCTGAAACAACATATTTTGCACAGCTTTACCGTGGATAATCTTTTCCATTTAAAGCGGGGCGGTAGAGTATCGGGCGCAACGGCGATCGTCGGATCCATTTTAAAAATCAAGCCGGTAATGCACGTGGACGAGCGCGGAAAGCTCGTGGCGGTGGGCAAGGCAATGGGTAGAAAGAAAGCGCTTTCTACTATGCTTGAAAACCTGTTCGAGCTTGCCGCAATCGGTGAAGAAGATCCGTTTTTCATCAGTCACGGTGACGCGGAGGAGGAAGCGTTGTTCGTGAAAGAGCAGATTTTGAAAAAATATCCCAAGGCACGGGTGGAGATCAATTATATCGGACCTGTGATCGGAACGCACTCGGGGGTAGGCACAATGGCGGTGTTCTGTAAAGGAAAGCATAGATAAGGTAAAAAAGAAGAGAAAAAATCCCGTCCAAAGGGCGGGATTTTTTTCGTTCGTCGGTTGACTTTTTTTTGGGTTTTTGGTACAATAATAGTAATAAGGTTTTACGAGAGAAAGGAGCGCGATAATGACGGTCGGATTTGACAATAAAAAGTACCTTGAATTGCAATCGGAAAAGATCGAGGAGCGGATTCGCTCTTTCGGTGATAAGCTGTATTTGGAATTTGGCGGTAAGCTGTTTGACGACTATCACGCCTCCCGCGTTCTGCCCGGGTTTGAGCCTGACAGTAAAATCAAAATGCTTTTAAAGCTGAAAGACGTCGCGGAAATTCTCGTCGTTATCAGCGCAAAAGATATTGAAAAAAATAAATATCGTCGCGATCTCGGCATTACCTATGACGCCGACGTGTTGCGGCTTTTGGACGTTTTCCAAAGTCAAGGGCTGTTCGTGGGGAGCGTCGTGATGACTATGTACCATTCGACGGCGCGCGTGGACGGCTTTATCAAGCGTTTGGAAATGCTCGGCGTGAAGGTGTACAAGCATTACGCGATCGAGGGCTATCCCTCGGACGTTCAAAAAATCGTAAGCGACGAGGGGTACGGCAAGAACGAGTACGTGCCCACCTCCCGAAAGCTTGTCGTTGTTACCGCACCCGGTCCCGGGAGCGGGAAAATGGCCACCTGTCTTTCGCAGCTTTATCATGAAAATCAGCGGGGCGTTAAGGCGGGCTACGCGAAATTTGAAACCTTCCCCATTTGGAGTATTCCTCTCTCGCACCCCGTCAACCTTGCCTATGAGGCAGCCACGGCTGATTTGAACGACGTCAACATGATCGACCCCTATCATTTAGAGGCGTACGGTACGCTTGCCGTCAATTACAACCGCGACGTGGAAATTTTCCCCGTTGTCAACGCTATGCTTGAAAAAATCCTCGGTTGTTCGCCGTACAAATCCCCGACGGATATGGGCGTAAACATGGCGGGCTTTTGTATTGTAGACGACGAGGCGTGTAAAAATGCCTCTGCAAACGAAATTATTCGCCGTTACTACGCCGCTCTTTGCGACGCGCGTAAGGGCAGGGTGAGCAAAGAGGTCGTTTCCAAAATCGAGCTGCTCATGAGTAAGCTTTCCGTCACGGCAGAGAGCAGAAAAACGGTAAAGCCCGCGCTTGAAAAGGCGGCGGCGACGGGTGGACCTGCGGTGGCGATCGAGCTTTCAAGCGGTGTGGTCGTAACAGGTAAAACGGGGCAAATGCTGGGCGCGGCGGCGGCTTGTTTGTTGAACGCGTTAAAGACCCTCGGCGGGATCGACGACGGAACAGAACTGATTTCCCCTAAAATTATTCAGCCTATACAGCGTTTAAAAGTTAAGCACATGGGGGCGGTCAATCCCCGTTTGCATACCGACGAGGTGCTGATGGCGCTTGCTATTTGCGCGGTGACGAACCCGACGGCAAAGCTCGCCGTCGAGCAGCTTGATAAACTGAAAAGCTGTGAGGTACATTCCACCGTTATTTTGGCGGACGTAGATGAAAAAACGTTCAAGGCGCTTGGAATGCACGTCACTTGCGAACCGCAAAAGGGTTAATGTGAGAATAAAACAAACTGCCGATAGAGGTCATTCCTCTATCGGCTTTATACTTTCGCCTGTTGCCGCGCTTTGATAGAGGACAAAAAAGCCCTCGTTTTGCCGGAAGGGAGAAAGGGGGATAAAAAATCCCGCATTTTCAAATTCCTTCGGCGGCGTTGACTTATCCTTGGCAGGTACGGCGTAGCAAATATACTTGGCTTTTCCGCCCTCGTATACGACGCCGATCAGCTCCTGAGGCTCTTCCTCGCTCCCTTTGACACGCACCCATTCGGAGGAGGGGAATGCGTAATTTAAGGTTCCGTCTTTCGGGTAACGGGAGAAAAGCTCGTCAAGCTCTCCTTTGATTTGCTGGTAGAAGCCGTCCGAGTCAGTCGTAAACGCGTGGAGTACGTTTTCACCATTTGCATACGTTTGAGAATCAATCCTCGTTTGCTCGTTTTCGCCCGTATTTCCGCTTTCAACGTGTACATGGCCGCTACCTTTCTCAACCTTTCCGCGTTCATCTTCCTCTCCTTCAAAATAATTTTCCTCGGCGATCCGCTCGTCGTCGTACGCGGCGGCCGTTTCCTCCTCGTGTTTTTTAGAAACGGTGGGGGCAGGGTCTTGTTCAAGCCCTTTTGTGACCTCTAAAAATGCCTTTCTTATCAAGTGGGCAAGGTCGAACGTATGATTACCGTTCACGCCGAAAGCGATCGGTAAAACTTCCGTCTTGACGAAACAGATCGCGCCGCAAAAGCCGCCCGAAATATCAAGTGAGGAAACGAGGTTGAAAAGAGTTTTGCCGCGTAGAGGCAAAAGCTCCGTCCGCTCGTTCGCGTCGGCGATTAAACAGTAGTATTCCCCCGAGGAAAGCGGGGCGAAGCCGACGGCAGAAATTTCAATGGCGACGTTTTTTCCGTATTGCTCTACTTTGATAAGCCCCGAAAGTGGCCGTCCGTCGCCTGAAAAGCCTTGTTTTAATTGCCGTAAAACGCACATTTTTTTCTGATATTGCATAATTTTTCTCCTTTATGTTTGTATTATAAAATATAGAAAAGAATAAATCTTGTCGATTTTTATAGGAATTTCCCTTTTTTTGAAAAAAAATCATGTTCGTAGGTTGACCTTCGCGTTTTTTTAGCGTATAATAGAGGAAAAGGAGAAAAATATGCAAAAGGATAGCTTGGAAATCGCCCTTATTAAATACAATAAAAAAACGTGGTGTAAGAGCGCGCTGCTTGGATTTTTTATCGGCCTTGCGGTAATCGTGCCGGGGATTAGCGGTTCTACCGTCGCCATCATCTTTAAGCTGTACGATCAGTTTCTTTACGCCGTCGGGAATTTTTTCAAAAAATTCAAGATCTGTTTTTTGTTTTTATTGCCGATCGGCCTTGGTGCGGTACTCGGCTTCGGACTTGGCTTTCTTGCCGTCAAAAAACTGCTTGAACTTTTACCGTTCGCCGTGATTTGCCTGTTTGCAGGATTGATGATCGGTGCTTTCCCTGCTGTCAAAGACGAGCTTCAAGGCGTAGAAATGACGGGGAAACGGGTGGCTCTGTTCTTGCTTGGCGTACTGATCCCACTTGCCGTCGGCGTCTATTCGGCGGTGTCGGCTTTCACGGGCGCGGAAAGCGGTAGCGGTGTTCTCAACGCGCCCCTGCCCCTTGTGTTTTGTCTTGCGCTCGTCGTCGGCTACGTGATGGCAATTACGCAGGTGGTGCCCGGGCTTAGCGCCAGCGCTATTTTGATGGCGATCGGCTGGTATGCGGCGATCATGGGCGGCATCAACGAAACGCTTTTTTCCAACACCTCCCTTCTCGTGTTGCTCGGTGGGCTTGTCGTTGGGTTTGTAATCGGCTTTTTCAGCTTTTCCAAGCTCCTGACTATCGTCTTTCAAAAGGCGCGCGCGGGGGCGTATTCCATGATCGTTGGGCTGTCGCTTGGGTCTGTGATCACTATGTTTTTCAACGGCGACGTGGCTGCGGTATATCTTACGTGGGCAAAGACGGGGATTTCGGGACTTGACTTGGGACTTGGAATTTTTCTGTTAATCGTCGGAATTGCGGCGGCGTATATGCTTGTACGGGTACAGCGGAAAGCGGACGGAGAGAAGAAGGACTAAGCACCATGGGCGTGTTTACCAAGGTCAAGGAATGGCTATTAAATAACAATACGGCGGGGTTTACTTGCGATGGCTGCGGGCGGGAGGTCTTTGAATATCCCAGCCAAAGGCTATGTGAGCATTGCCAAAAGACCGTTTTCAAAAATGAAAAACGGCAATGCGAAAAATGCGGCCGCGCTTTGCGCGCCGAGGGGCTTTGTCTTGGCTGTAAAAAGGAGCCGCCTGCGTTTGAAAGGGCGGTTT
The DNA here is from genome assembly GCA_017463325.1 of Clostridia bacterium. GTDB lineage: Bacteria > Bacillota > Clostridia > Christensenellales > Borkfalkiaceae > Scatosoma. The sequence goes on along the minus strand of JAFTPK010000005.1, from coordinate 46,003 downwards.
CTCCCTTTATTTATCACGGCGACGCCGCGCGTATGATCAATCGCTTCAAGCAGGGCGAGCGATACTTGGCGGCTTTCTTTGCGGAGGAGATGGCAAAAAAGCTTTCAGAGCTTTCCTTTTTAGAACCGCCGATTTTGGTCGCCGTGCCTATCACCGAGCGGAAGAAAAAGACTCGTCGGTTTAATCAAGCGGAGGATTTAGCGAAAAGAATTGCCGCGCTGACGGGCTACGAGTATGCGGCGGACGTTCTTGTGAAAATCGGGGACGGGGATCAGAAAAAGAGAACGGCGCAGGAGCGGCGGGAGCGAATTCGCGGTAGTATCCGCGTGAGAAAGCGGAAACTTTGCGATAATCGGGTGGTGATCGTCGTGGACGATATTATGACCACGGGTGCAACGGGCGGCGAGTGCGCAAGGATCTTGAAAAACGCGGGCGCGCGGGCGGTGTATTTTGTGACGGCGTGTTCGCTTCCGCAACGAGAGGAATAAGCTTTACAAAAAGCGTCTAGCTTCTATGTAATAGTTCCAACGCTTGGAGGAGATTTGTTCGATACGGGCGTAATCGGACGCCGTGTGCAAGATATAATTGTCGCCGAGGTAAATGGCGACGTGACCTACCCGTTCAATGCCCGTATTATAACGCCGTTCGTCGTTGGTGAAGAAGATACAGTCGCCGCGTTTTAAATCGCTTGGAGCGACGTATTTTCCTTGCTTGATTTGCGTGCGCGTCGTCGTGTTTAATAGCGCGTCCGCACCGTAATAGTATACGTATTGTACGAGGGAAGAGCAGTCGAATTTTTGCGCTGTGAACCCCGAAAGGAATTTTCCTTTTCCGTTGTGCAGTCGTACGGCACCGTAAACGTAGGGCACACCGATCAGCTTATAGGCCTGAGAAAGCACTTCTTCTACCTCTTCGTTTTTGGATTCTTCAATGGAGAAAACGGCGGCATATTCTGAGTAAAAGTAAGCCGTTTTTCCTTTGTAATAGGTTTTGTACCAGTTGCCCGTTTTTCCTATGATCGCGTACATGGTGCCCTTTTCCGCGCTGCCAAGCACGGCGTACGAGGTGCCTGCGCCCGCGCGCAGGTTGACGCGGTCGGAGGTGCAACGGAAATAGTTGTCGTAGGTGACAGTAGGTGCGACGGGTTGTTCGGGCTTTGAGGGCGTCTGTGTTTCAGGCTCTTCGGGTGTGGTAGGCTGAGAAGGCGTCTGGGTTTCGGGTTCTTCGGGCAGAGAAGAACTGATTTCCGACGAGGAGCCGGTTTCCGTTTCGGGCTTGTCATTGCCGCACGCGGCAAGGGGAAAAAGTGTAAAAGCGGCGAGAAGTGCCGCCAAAGTAGTTTTTAACGATTTTTTCATACATATTGTTCCTTGGTTTTGATTTTGCGGAAAAGTCCACTTCCCCATTATAAAGGGCAATGCGGCTAAGGGCAATAGGAGAAGAACGGAAATACAGGAACAATAAGGAAAAAATCGCGGGTTTTTCCCGTTTTTTGTCAAGTTTGGAAGAAAGAATACGGTTTCGGTTTGATCATAGGAGTATTATGGAAAAGATATTGACTGATCTTCATACGCATACCGCCTTTTCCCCTGACGGAAAAGACGATATTTCGGCAATGCTGGCAGGGGCGGAGAGCCGTGGCGTACGCTATTACGGCATTTCCGAGCATATCGACTACGATATGCAGTTGTTCGGAGAAACGGCGTACGACACCCCTTATTTCACAGACGCAGACGAGTATTTTCGCGTCGCACGTGAAAAGAAAAGGGAGTACCATGGTCGCATTGAAGTGCTTGTCGGCGCGGAGTTTGGCTATACGGATGACGAGGAGGCGGAGAGGGCATATCGTGCTTTTATTCAAAAGTATCGTCCCGATTTTGTCATTAACAGCGTGCATACGCTGAAAGGGAAAGACTATCATAGCGGCGTGCCTTATCGCCTTGCGGACGGAAGCTTGCGCCCGAAAAAAGAGGTGTATGAGGAGTATTTCGCTCTTGTTAAGCGTGGGATTGAGGCGAGCTTCCAGTTTGATATTGTCGGCCACGTAGGCTATTGCACCCGTTACGCTCCTTACGCGGACAAGTCTGCGACCTACGCGGAGTTTTCTGAGGCTTGGGATAGTGTTCTTCGCGCGGTGGTTGAAAGAGGAAAAATTCTTGAAGTGAATAGCTCGAACAAGCTTGGCGTTTCGCCGACGCTTCCCGATAGAGATGTTTTGGAGAGGTATTTCGAGCTGAGCGGCAGAAAGGTATCGTTTGGGAGCGACGCGCATTTTGCGGAGCGTATTCTCGATAAGCGGGAGTACGTCGTAAAAATGCTGAAAGAAATCGGGTTTACGGCGTTGACGGTGCCCGTTTGCGGAGAGCATAAGGAGATAGAATTGTAATGTCGGAATTAGATATTTTGAAATTTTTGGAAACGTACGGAGAGGAGGCGGAGCTTGCCGATTTTTCCCCTGAGGAAATAGAGGAGCTTTTGCGGGTGATGCAAGAGCAGGGGGAAAAGCCCTTAACGAAAGAGGAATTTAAGCGGCGTTATTTTGATTATTACGACGACGTGAAGGATAAATCCTTGAAAAAACAGGACTGGTGAGAGGGATTGAAAAAGTATAAGGTTGTGATTTTTGATGCCGATCATACGCTGATCGACTATACAAAAGACGAACGGGAAGCGCTGAAAAAGGTGCTGCCCAAGGTGGGGATCGAGCCGACGGAAGAGGTGCTTGACGAATGTAATGCAATCAGTAGTGCCGCTTGGACGGCTGCTGGGCTTAACGACGTCCATACCGAGTACATTCAGAGGGAGTACCATGCTTTGTACCATACCCACGTGAAACGCATTTTCGAGGGGATTTTCGCGCGGTTTTCTTGTTTTGCGAGTGCGTTAGAGGTCGGGGAGGAATTTGCCAAAAGCTTGGAGGCGCCCGCCGTGCTTTGCGAGGGGGCGAAAGAAACGCTAGACGCGTTGGTTAGGAAATACGAGCTTTGCGTGGCGACGAACGGTATGACGGAAATGCAATACGGGCGTTTAAGCGAGCTTGCAAAATATTTTAAGGGGATTTATATTTCGGAGGAAATGGGTGTAATCAAGCCCCTGCCTGCCTTCTTTGATAGGATTTTAGAGGAAATGCGAGTAAAAAGGGAGGAGTGTTTAATGGTGGGCGATTCGCTTTCTTCGGACGTTAGGGGGGCGAATTTGAGCGGCATTGACAGTTGTTGGTTAAATCGAAGAGGAGAGAGGAATGAAACGGAGATCAAGCCAACGTACGAGGTGAAGAGTTTAAAAGAATTGTTGACAATCCTTTAAAAGGCGTTGACAAATTTTTTTTGTTGCGGTATAATAGCTATATCGTAACAATTGTTGCAGGAATATCGAAGCGGTCATAACGAGGCGGTCTTGAAACATAGTTGAAATCAAGTAGTTCAAATTTCCGTCCGTTTCTACAAACTTTTTCAAATCCCCTATCGTAAGTGGGCAAAACTCCTTGAAATCCTTGAAGATTTATGGTATAATGAAAGCGGTCTAAAATCAACCGATTTTCTACAAACTTTTTTGGGAACGCAGATTTTCTACAAAAATTTCTACAAATTTATTTTGAGATTTTGAAATCTGTAGAAACAAAAATCAAACTGAAAATTGAATATTTTTAACACGGAGGGTTATCGAAGCGGTCATAACGAGGTGCTCTTGAAAAGCATTTGGGGCTGAAACCCCACGTGAGTTCGAATCTCACACCCTCCGCCAAGCCCCGAATTTTCGGGGCTTATTTTTATGCTTTTTACATGGCAGTTCCACCCGAACTTGCCGTGTTTTTTCTTTGCTCCATACGAGCTTTATAGTCGAGATATTCAAAGTATTCATCGAGCGTTTCAAAGCCCAAGCGTTTCATTTCTTCCTTTGCTTTTTTGAATTCCGACACACTATCGGCGGGTAGTTCGGGAAAGACGGATTCGATAGGTTCGTCTTTTAGTTCTTCATCGCTATCGCTTGTATCAACGAACACGGCACCGTCCTCGTCGTCGGCGTCTTCATCCCAACTTTCGTATTCCGTAACAACGGGTTCCGCAACTTTGGGGGCGGCTTCAATGTCGCTGGCATAAAAGATTTTCTGTATCGTTGCCATAGCGTCGGGATTTGTTTGGTCAACGGGAACGGGTTTACCGCTAAATACGTCGGAAAGCGTTTCGGCGATACCGAGCTTGGAAGAATAGTTCAAGTGGCTATAAATGTCGGCAGTGGTACTGAAAGTGCTGTGACCTAACCATTCCTGAACGGCCTTCATACTCACGCCGCAAGCGATAAGAATGCTGGCGCAACTATGGCGTAATTCGTGCAAGCGGATTACAGGCAGATTATGACGAACCAAAAAGGTTTTGAAATGTGTCGTCAACGTATCGGGACGAATAAGGTTTCCCGTTTCGTCCACGCACACATAGTCCAGATAATTCGGATTATAGTAAGTACCGTATTTTTGAATACGCTCTTGCTGTTCGGCTTTGAGTTTTAAGAGCATATCACGCACTACGGGCAGTAGGGGCAAGGTTCGCAAACTTGATTGATTTTTCATTGTATCTTTAATTACAATGGTTCGTTTACCGTCAACTTCGCATTGAACCGCTGCGTGATCGAGTGTAAGCGTGTTTTTCTCAAAATCAATAGAACTCCACCGAAGACCGCCGACCTCACTTCTTCGCATACCGTAAATTGCGGTCAATTTATAAATATGCTCGTAGGGATCGCCCTCAAGTTCTTTGAACAAGGTTTTTACCTGTTCTGCCGTGTAAAACTTGGCTTTGTGTTTTTGGAATTTAGGTCTTTCGATTTTATCTGCCGGGTTGGTCTGTATCATATCGGAGCGATAAGCAATTTGTAACGCTCTGTGTATGACGATATGATAATGGTGGCATACCTGCTTGGATTTGCCTTGTTCCTCTTGCAAATAGGTGTAAAATTCTTGGATGTGCTTGGGCTTTATTTCGTCCAACCTCAAGCCCTTTTCTTCAAAATAGGCGGCAATCACTTTCGTAAGGCGTAAGTAGCCGCTATATGTGGATTGTTGCAGATTTGGTTTCGCCATTCTCAACCATTCAAAGAGATAATCGGAGAAAAGCGGGCTGTCTGATTCTTCGCGTGTAGGTGTAGCTTGTTTTTGTCCTGTGAAAGATAATTCTCCGCTTTCGTAACGGGCGACAATATCACGCATCATATCGGTAGCAGCACGTTTGTTATTTTTCTCGTCAAGACCGGTGGCAACCCATTTATTTTTATATTTTCCGTTCTCGTCTTTATAGGAAATTACAACGTAGTATTTACCGCCTTTGACCGCTAATCTTCCTGTCATTTCTTTTCCTCCGGGCAAACAAAAGCAATTACGCTCTTTTTTGCTATAATGTATTTGCTACCAACCTTTTTGGCGGGCAGTTCTCCGCTACGCAAAAGGCGATATGCAAACGATAAGCTGACGTGGAGCATTTCGGTTACTTGTTCAACGCTCACAACGTCGGGATAATCCTTAAAAAGTTCGTGCATATTTCACCCCATTTCAGTATCGGATTTATTAAAAGCAGCACCGTTGTTATTAACGGTGCGCTGTATGTCTTCTATTAAACATTCCAGATCGGACGCTTCTGCATTTCTCAAGGAACCGTAGGCATCTAAAATGTAAATCTCGTCGTTTACGTGTTCTAACTTTCTCATAAAGTGGAACAGCTTTGTAAGGTCTTTCGCTTCGGATAAAACGAGCATATCGAGCGTTTCTCCGTAAACGAAGTCTGATTCCTCTAAATGTCTTAACGTATTGTTACCGGTATTTTGGTCGTATTCCCTGCAACACTTTTCTATACGCAGGTAATTTAGCAACAGGTCAGAACCAAAAGAGCTTTGTATGTATTCCAATTCGGACAGAAAATCTTTGCGGTAGCAATCTTCTACGCTACGGGCGAAAAATTCGCCATAATTGAACACAAGGCAATCACCGGGTTCGCAGATAATCGTATCGCCATTTCTATCAAGAAATTCTCTCGTGTCGGGAGAAAGGTTCTTAATATAAACGTAATCAGAAAACCATTTGCGAAAGTAATCGTTTTGCATATCGAAGAAATTTGCGGGCGCATTGTAAAACAGATCTTCTTCATATCTAAAGTGGGCAGAATTGAAATTTTCCACAAGCGTTTGATATTGAGCTACATTCTCAACGTCCGCTAATTTTGGATATACTTCTTCGCCGTGTCCGTTTGTGAAATACATATCGCCGTTAAATTCAATACAACTCATAATGTTGCCTTCGGGCGTAATAATAGCAATTTGTCCTCTTGTCAAGTATAGACCTCCTTTACATTTGATTTTGCTGTGTGCGGAATTTACGGTATAGGTCGGTATCTTCGGCACGAACGTTCTGCTCAAAATAGGACAGAGCGCGGCTGTATCTGTCGTCCTCATCAAAGAACAGACAGTAACACTCGCCACCTCGTTCAACGGTCATACCGTATGATTTTAGGTCGCCTTTCAAGTAAAAGGCGTAGGTTTCAACCATTCCGTTGCTCTCTTCGTATCTATCTTTGGGTATTACTTCCGCAAAGTTATACAAAGTTCCGCTTTCAAGCGATTTTTGCAGATATTCCGCCGTTTCGTCGGCGTCGTGTTGCGTGAGCAAATCCCGCAGCACGCGGGGGATACCCAAATCGTTATTCCACATTACGATTTCTTCCGCTATATCCTTTAGGTTAGGCGATAGATCGTCGTAAAGGTCAAGAATCCTTTTGTCGATATATTGAGCTTGCGTGTTATCCGGTGCGACCAGAATTTTTATGTTCGGAAACTCAAAAACATTAGGCGCCTTTGGAATAGGTCGTTCGTGGTGTGTATAATAAAGCGGAATTTCGCTTTCGTGCAACGAATAAAAGAAGTCCCGCATTTCTTTGTCGGGGACTTCCTCAAGAATTAAATTTTTAGGTTTGTTCATCTTGATAGTCCTCCCGTAGTGCTGCAAACATGGGCAGTTCGCAAAGCAACTCAAACTGTGTTTTATAGCGTTCGCGGAAGACTTTGCGCTCCCATTCAACGCCATATAATTGACCGAATACCGCCATAAGAACGGGGACGGCAATACTGTTTCCCGCTTGGCTGTAAATTTCGGTTTCGGCTACATACGGGAAACGTTCTTTTTTGCCTGTATCTGTGTTCTTCCTGTAAATATAACGGCTTTTATAATAGTCCTTATCCTCAAATCCCATAAAGCGCATAGCTTCAAGCGGGGTGTAATGGCGGATAGGTTTTTCGCGTGGTTCTCGCTGATCGAGAATGTAATTGCCTTGTTTGGTGGTAAGGCAATCGACAATTCCTTCAATGGATAGGACCTCGTTTCCTTGTTTGAACACGACACCTTTTATTTTTCCAAGCGGCATAATCCTAAACGTATCAGGAAAATACCGTTTATATGGTTCCATATCGTCAAGGGTTTTCGTGTAGAATTTATCTCTGACCTTTGGTTCAAGCAAATCCTTGATACGAACGCCGGAATCGAACCCTCGCGGATATTCAAATTCAATGTTTAAGTCCCTACGGATAGCCACGAGAATTAAACGTGTTCTGTGCTGGGGAACGTTAAAATACATTGAGTTAAGTATGTCTGCGTTAAGGCGATAACCAAGCCCCATAAGCGTATGACAAAATTTTCGGTATGTGTGAATATGTTTAATAGAAACGACGGCTGCAACGTTTTCCCAAACAACGACCTTTGGTTTCGTAAGTGCAATCAGTTTTATGTAGTACCACATTAAGCTGGAGCGCGTTCCCGAACCTTCTTCGCCGCCACGCCCAAGCCCCGCATTTGAAAAATCCTGACAGGGTGTACCACCGACAAGCAAATCCAAGTCTTGCGGAACGGGCTTTTCGTTGATATTCTCAAGATTGCCGAAATTCTTGCTGGGAGCTTCGCCGTGTATGGCGCAGTATGCTTTTATCGCGGGAATATCAATCTCGCTGAAGAAAGACAGTTCGTAAGGTATGCCGAGAAGCTGCAACGCCTTTTCGGGCGCGCCAATCCCCGAACATACGGTAGCAACCTTTAACATTACCCCATAACCTCCTCGTCATCAAAGAGCGTTTCGTCTTCATCCAAACAATCGTTATACGGTTTTTCGTAAAGTTCTCTGCTTTCGGACGTAAGACCGTTTTCGCGTGTATAACTTATGTTTTCCTCAAAGCACATACCCGTTTCTTCGCTATAAGCGATTAGGCGTTTTACGTTGAGTTCCTTGCAGACACTCTCAAGAGTGGGGCAAACACCGTTGGATTCTTCGGGATAACCGCTTATCATACAAGAGTAAATACTCCAAGCAGCGTCAAATTGAATATGAAGCCGCGATAATCCATGTTCGTTGGATTCGATGTCGCAACTGTGCATAAAGCAACGGGCAAAATAACGATTTTTTTCCGTGTCTTTATCGCCGTTCCCTGTAAGAAATAGGTCTTGAAGTTTTTGTACGTTTTCGGTTGGTAAGACAACCGACATTTCACTTATAGCCCAGTTTGGCATATATCCTCCTTTACATTTCTGCACCCGTAGTAAGTCGAACCACTCTCTGACGGGGCGTATAAGCCGAATTTAAGGCGTTTATGGCGTTTTCTATCGTGATTTGGCCGTAAGTCGAAGAACCTCTCGCCGTGTCCCATTTTGCGCGAAATAAGCCCGAAGAACGAAAGATACGGTCTATCTGGGATACGTCCTGCGTCCACCAAGCAAGAATAGAACAAAGAGCGAAGTCGGCGGAGCTATGGCTCATAGCCCCGTCGAAATTTCCGCTATACAGTCTGTCAAAGCGTGCAGATATACGGCTGGAACGTATTTTGTCTATCAGTTCTGCGTCCGTATGAGTGCAATCAGAGCGAACAATAATAGTTTCCTTTTTCTTGCCGACATATTCTTCATTGACCTTTGCGACAATATCAGAATAATCTTTGATTTCCGTTGTATCGGAAAGTAGATTTCCTGTCATGCACACGAAACGGTGTTTGGAATACATTTCAATTCCTTTGTGGTCGTTTCTCTTTAGGGCGTCTGGTGGCAATTCACCGTAAACAAGGATATGGATGCCCGTTCCACTCAACGAAGTTTCTGCATAGGTATCCGTGAAGATCTGTAATAGTTCTTGAGCTTCGGTGGATAACAGAACACCCGTGTCCTTGTCGATAGCGTGATCAAGGTCTATAAACGTCATACCAGAACCAAGTGCGAACACCAAACCGTCGTAACGGTTTCTTTGGCAATAGCGCCTTGCACTTTCAAAATCTGCCCAAGTATCAGGTTCGTTACTTTTGGCAAATTTGCTTGTTACGGGGCTAACGATTATTTTTTTGTGTTTGTTTTTTTCCGCATCGTAATAACTACGATAAACGCACCATTGTTTAAGTGCTTTCAAATCTTGCGGTATGTTTTCGTAAATCATTGTTTCTCCTAAAATCCCATAAATCCGAAGATTACGGATAATGTTTTGATATACCACCGATTATCACCGTAATAATCGAGATCGACGTCTGCCGAGCGTTCCCGTAGGACGCCGAGTTTATGAGCGAGATTGTGGACCGCCCATTCTCCCGACAGGTCGCTAAATGAAACGATTTTATTTCGAGCTAACAGTCGATAACGGATAAAGCAAAGGATTTCTATTCTATCTCTTTTTGTGTAGAGATAGGAATTTTTTATTTTTACGGAGTTTTCTGCGAAAACGATTTCTGCGACGGCTCCTTTGCTTGTTGTATAAGTGACAGTAGTAGCGGTAAGGTCGTATCTTGTAAATTGTGCGGTGTCTATTGAGTTGATTACGCACAAGATTATCGCGTTGCAAATCAGAGCTACAACGGATACGGTAAGGCAGATAAGGGTAAGAATTATACATAGTTTTCGTATTTCTCGCACCTCTCTTTACATATCCATTCCGTATTTATGGGAAGTATCATACAGAACGACGTATTCGTTGATAATCTCAAGGGCTTCTTTATAACTGTGGCTGGAAGTAACACGGTCACGCAGTTCGTTATAATCGTTGATGCGTTGTTTGCTCTTGAGTTCTCTTTGAACCACACCGAGAACATGAAAGATATTGCCGTCAGAACCGCTTAAATCTATGAAAATAAGCGACTGTTGACGGATACGTTCTTTTTCCTGTTGGATACGGAGAAGTTCAAGTTCGGGTTCGGAAATATCGTCTTCAACGTCAAAAACAGGACCGCAATCACACGACAAAAGCTGGCCGCCGCAAGCTGGACAGCGTTCAACGTCGCATTGTGCCATGTGTTGCTCTCCGTAGCCGTGTCCGCAGTCACCGCATTTTGCGTTTTTATCTCCGTAGTACCAATCTCCCGGATCGCCTACTTTGACGGGATTGTAAAGTTTGCCTTGTATGAGTAATTTCGGCATAGGTTAGTTCTCCTTATAAAGAGAAGCAAGCCGTTTCCGACTTGCTTCCCAATATTCTTTATTGATTTCAAAACCGATAAAATTTCTACCGGTTTCAATGCAAGCCGCCGCTGTCGTTCCACTTCCCATAAAAGGATCGAGAACGAGATAGTCTGGCTTCGAGCTGTTCTCCACAAGGTTGCGGATAATAGGCAAAGGTTTGACCGTAGGATGACCGTATAGCCGCTTGTCCTTTGCATTTATAGGCAATTCATAAACGGTGGTCGCCTTATGGTAAGTTTGCGGTTGGCAGTATGCACCGCGTCTGAAATATAAGCAGTATTCCTTATCGGACAGATATTTGTTGCAAAAAAGGGGTGTAGCGTTGGTTTTGTGCCAGACGATTATATCCATTTTGCATTTGCGTTTATTTACGAAAAAATCTATGTATTGTGGAATCTGTGCGCCGTTACACCAAATATAAATATTCGGTACTTTCATAACGTCCCACATAGCCAATAGATGTGTTTCTTCGATACCTTGTGTAAGGTTGCCGTTTGCGAGTTCGTCGTTCATCGGCTGGATGCTACGAGCGAGTTCGCTTTTTCCACCCGCCCGTGTAGAACGGATAAGATACGGCGGATCCGTCACGATAAGGTCTGCTTGTAATCCCTGCTTGAGCATTTTTTCAATGCCAACCAAACAATCCACATTGTAGATTTCATTGATTGTCAGCATAGGACCTCACATTACGGTTTCGGATTTTTTCATTTCTGCTTGCTGGGCTTTGATTTTGGCAAGTTCTTCGGGAGAAATAAAACCGTATTCGTCAGGCGGACGCTCAATTCCCATTCGCTTATATTCGGCTGCAAGGTCTTCTTCAACGCTACAGAGTTCGGGTTCGTCTTCGTGTAGGTCGTAATATCGCCACTTTCCGTCTTGTCCAAATATATACATATATTCGCACCACGAACTCTGCGCGCCTTCAAGGGTAATTTCTCTTGCGTCAATATCCTTTTCGCCGCGATCCCTGCCGTATGCAACGACAACGCCTTCTTGCCTTTGACCGTATTCAAAGGAATGTGGCTTATCGGGATCGGGGGCAATATTTTTCTCAAGCAAAGAGATGTCGCCGAGCGCAATTAAGGCGTCAACCTTTTCACGCTCTGAATAATGGTCTAACAGCATAGCGCCGTTGTATGTAAGATAGCCGTCGGAGTGGCAGTAAATACCGATATATTTACCGTCGGGCTGTTCTTTGCAAATAAAACTTCTTGTACTCAATAAAATTCCTCCTTATTACATAGTTGCTGAACCTTCCATATCCATATATTTTTTCAAGCGGTCAGTTATATTTGTAACGTCCCACCCGTAAGGTTCGGCGTATTGGAAAATCCGCATAGCGTATCTTTCAATCACTCCGTCGTGTGGATATAAGGTTTGTTTGTTGTTGCCAATTTTCTCAAGCTGTTCTTCGTAAACCTTTTGCTCATAGTAAAGATAATCGGAAAGGCCGTCAATTCCGTTGACATAGGACAGGTCTTTATTGACGATCTTGCTTGCCGCTTTGATAAGCTGTATTCTGCCGTTCAAAGCGGCGGGAGCGTCGTATTCGTCAAACGTAGAGAGATATTTTCGGCAATCCTTAAAAATGCTGATTTTTAATCCTTTTATTTCGGAATCGTCTGCGTAATCCTCGTGTCTGTCTTCTTTTTCAATCTGGAATATAACCTTTCGCGCAGTATCGGCGCGGGCGAGCAGGTCAAAGTTGTTTTCGCAAAAACAATAGTAGAGATTTTCAAGCGGCTTTTCATAGCCGAGCAAGGTTTTTAGCTGGTTTTCAAAAAGGTCATGCTCCCGTATGTAAACAAGCATATTTGCGTAAAAATTCGTTTTATCGGAAGAAGAAATTACGGTGTCAATATCAGCACCGTGTAATTCGTCCAAATAATCCGAATATTCTTGCTCAAGACGAGCTAAAAGCTGGGTTCTCAAGATTTTTTTCATAGTCACCTCACATACAAGCCGCTTTGCTTGTTACCATTTTATCGAACAAGGCGTGATGCTCGTCCGAAACGCACGCCTTCATTTCGTCAATAAGGTCTTTCATATCGCCGTTGTAAAGAAATCCCCAACAGGAATCCTCAACGTCGCCGTCAAGTCCTTCGATATAAAATCCATACCACGAGCCGTTCATATATTCGTTGTAGTTTTCCACTTCGGCTATAAGTTCGCGTTTGGCTTCGTCAGGGGATACATCTTCCTTGCCATACCATTTTTGCGCTTCTTCTTTCGTGCAGTAGATGATACCAAGCTGACCGCTATCCCACGGATCCCCGAAATCGTGAACGGAGAAAAATAATCCCGAATGGTCGAGCATATACACAGGCAAGCAGACAAACATTTCTTTTGCCGTATCGCTTTCTTCAAATTCCTGTGGGTTATCGTAAGGATTATTGTCGCCGAGCGTATATCTTCTATGCCAACAAAGCATAGTGCCGAGATGGTCGCAGTCGGTTCGTGGGTTCAACGGGCTATCGTCTGGCATAATCTTTAACGTGTAGCCGTGAAGTTTGGTTTCCATTGCCATATCACATCACGCTCTCGGTGTTTTTATAGTGCTTAAAATCGGTCTGAACGTGCATATACATTTCACCGAAGTCCCGAACGCTATGAGCGTCAAAGTATTTCATAAGACGGGTGATCTGCTCGTCGTTCAAGCTGACGGAATCGCCTTCGGGACCTGCTCCTACATACACAAGCGGGCCGAATAGAGCGTCTTTCCATTTTGGACGATACACATTCGGTTCTAAACCGTTGATAAGACCTTCTTCGTTGCAAAATCCTAATACGTCAAGCATATCGGGAAGATCCGCACCTTCTATGTATCCGCCTACGATTTTTTGCAAAGTTTCAAGTCCGCTGTCGATTTCCACAACTTCGGCTTTTTCATAAGGTTTCTTTACAACCGCAGTAATTTTAGCCATTCTTTACCTCCGTGTTTGAATTTCTTTTCTGGATATATTGTTTATAGCGCAGGAGTTCTTTTTCTGTGGTATAATACGCTTGCTGAATACCAACGCCGATAATTTCCTTGACTGCGCTTCTTTCGCGGGGTGCCAGTTTAATCGTACTCTCCCGCATATCGCGGAGCTTGGCAAGAAGTTCGTCTTTCGACGAAAAGTCGATAACTTCGATTAACGCTCTCAATTCACCACCCATTACATTGTTACCTCCGTCTTTTTTCTCGATTTGGAAGACGGGGCTTTTTTAACTTCCGTCTTCACGGGTTTTACGTCGGTCACTTCGGGCGCAGCAGGGGCGGCTTCGCCTTCGGCTGCTTTCGCGGCTTCACGTTTTTTGTAAAGTTCGTAAGAGAGCTTGTTCTCAACCGCCATAATCATTTTCTGCGATACCGAGCGAATAACGCCGATATTACCCGCAAATTTCTCATAATCCTTATCACCGAACTTGGAGAAGTCGGGAGCAATAAGTTTTTCCGTTTTCAAGCCGAGACGGTTTGCTACGATATAGGTAATAGCACTCATTTCTACGCTGTTCATTTCGGAAGACTGCAAGCAGTTGAAATTACGCCTATCTCTCGCAAGAACGTTCGCAGCCGCTATCTGATTGATAAGCGTTTTGAGTTTGGCTTCTCGCTCAAGTGTAGAGCTGATTTCAATGGTTCTGCTTTCGGTATCAAGACGGGATGTTACTTCCGAACCGAGCGCGTCACTCTCGCTAAACTCAAAGCCCTTGATCGTGCCTTTGAGAACGTCGGTTACAAAATCGTAATTCTCGTCGAGCAACGCGGGTGTAGTCCTGAAGTCGCGGACGTCTTCACCTTGTGTCTGGCTCTCGTCAAAAACAAAGTTTACACGATAACCGGTTACTTTGTTGAGTACGGTTTCGGTGGGTTGTCCGTTTTTATCGAAAACAACCTCTTTGCCGAAAACGGGTGCAAGGATTTTGATAGAAGTCTCACCGGGTTTAATGGACCTTTTGCGATAGTTCCAAGCGTTCCTTCCCTCAACGTGAGTTGCGTTCGGGTTTGCTGCAAGGATAAGCATTTGGTTTCGGAGCGAATAATCGCCAAGTGAGATCATAGCGTCGATCAGTTCGCGGTATTTACCTTCTCGGAGCATTTCTTCAAATTTGGCGTCAGCTTGTTTAATCAGATCGTCTGTGTTGTATTTAGGGGTTTTCTCCTGCATAAATTAGTTCTCCTGTTTATTTGTATTTTCGTCAAAAAGACTTTCCACGTAGGGCGTAGCGACAATCCTTATATTCGTGCGTTTTTCTGGCGAAGAAATAAGGAAAGCACAACCTCGCGGATTGTGTACGATATTTTCGCTTTCGGCAGAGTTTATTTGTCCCGCCTTTTCATAGAGTTTGCAAAGTTCGGTCATGTCGTTCGGTGGCAAAGAAAAGATAAGCGAATACTGCGAAACGTTGATAATTGCCATAGACTTTCGCGCCGTTTCGGGTGTTCCCGCAAAATCTTTAAGGGATTGAGTTACGACGATTTGCATACCGCCGTATTTACGGATACGCTTTGCAAGCTGGAACATAAAGTCAAGTGCTATCGGATAACGTTCGTCCACAAACAAATGCGCCTCGTCGATTACAACTGCAATCTTGCGGTTTGCACCATTGATAAGGTTATAATCACGGTTTTTTATGACCTCGTTCTCAAGCCATTTCAAAAGCAAAAGCATTTGTGCGTTAGCCACCGTATTATTGCGGTTTGCAATCAATTTTTGGAAGTTAAAACATACGAAATTTGCGTCTGCGTTAAGACTTGTCGGACCATTCCAAAGGTTAGAATTTCGTCCGCCACTACGGAATTTTGACAAATAGTTTGACAAGATTTTATAGCAAGAACGGTTATAGTCGTCGCCTTCGGAAAGTAAACGCTCATCCACCAACTGCGCGAGATCGTCAAAGGTCGGGTAATCGGTGGGCTTTAACTTCTCAAAATGGCTTTCTTCGTCGATGCCTTTGGCTGCATAAATTTCGGTAGTCAAGCGGTTCAGCATTTCCAAGCAATCGGACGATAGACCGGGGATAGAGATTTTATAAAATTCTTCCAAGAATTGCAGGTGTGAGAAATAGCTGTTTCGGCTGCCGTCCTCATTTTCATCGTCAAGTGCTACGATAACGTGAAAAGGATTTATTTTACCGAACTTTGCCGATGCGGTATCAAGAACTTTTCCGTTTTGGCTCTCCGTTAACTTCGTGTACTCGTTTTCAGGATCCAAAATAAAGATTTTCGTTCCACCAGAAGCAAGATGCGTAAGCAAGGTTTTCGTAGCGTAACTCTTTCCGCTACCGGGCTTGCCGATGATAATCATATTACTGTTTACAAATTCGGAATCTCGCTTAAAAAAGTCCACAAATACGGGTAGTTTGTTCTCACCGAGCAGAAGTCCTTTCTCGTCCATAACGGCATTGCTCACAAAGGGGAAACAAGCGGCTACGGACGTTGCCTGAATACCGCGAGAAATATATACTTTGTCATAAGCCGTTATGGTTGACGTAAGGTATGCGTCGGCTTGTCTGCCGAACATTTCATTTGCTGAAAATCCGTTCTCGCGGAGTTTGCTACGAACACGCTTTTTTACGTCGGCTTTGCCGTTTTCGTCGTAAGCTGTAATTATGAGCGTGACGTCGAACAAGGTTTCATTATCGTTCTGTAAGCGAACAAGAAGATCGGAAAGCGTTTCAACGTGGGTTGTGTTGTCAATTATCTTGCTGGCTTTGCCTTTCCCGCGTGTCGATAACTCTATAATCGCATTGTCAATCCTACGGATTGCTTTGCTTTTTTCTACGGGCTTGAGCTTCATAACAACCTTTGTGTTCGGTATGTCAAAAAGGTCTTCACCCCAAGCGTTCGCAACCTTTAAGGGATAGCCGCATACGGCAAAATGCGAGAGTTTTTTATCGTCCTGATAAGTTCCATTGAGACCGAATTTTACTTCTTTGATTTCGCCGTTTTCAACGGATTGTTTTCCGTAGGAAAGACGCAGAAATTCGGCAAGTTCGCCATTGTCGAGAATGTTGCTTTCGATACTGCCGGATTGCAAAAGCTGTTTCATATACGCAAGCGTATCGTGGAGCAGGTTTGCGGAAGTATCGTGAACAGCGATATAATATGCGCTATAAGTAACACGGCTTTCGCTGTTGAGCGTGTCGATCAGCATAATGCGGTCTTCGATTACGTTTACTCTCGCAACGTATTCCTCGTGTGTGATAGAACCGTTTTCTTCGGCGGCGATAAGGTCTTGGATTCGGTCAAGTTCGGCTTGAAGTTGCTTGTCAAGATTGAGTTCCTTATCGAGTTTTATAATTTCCGCTTCTTGTGAAAGGTTGACGGCACCGAGCGCGTTTGCAAGGATACCTTCGATAAGGTAATCTTGCTTGCCACCGGCAAGGAGCCGGAACTCAATGGGCTTGATTTCCACCACACCCGTATAGGTGCCGTCTTTATTCTTTACAAGACCGTTTTCGATTTTCTCATAAGGGGTAATGCTCTCAACGGTAGCGCCTTCTTTTCCGTCTTTCGTGTAGCGTTTACGCCCGAACAAGTGTCTGAACATATACACGACGGACATATAAATTCTCTCATTACCTACGGAAAGAAAAAGTGGGGCAAATACACAGATAATTCCTACGGCAAGCAGGTACTTAAACGAAAAGTTGCTTGAGAGCGTGATAGCCACAAGCGCAAGCCCTGCCAAACCGAGAAATATATCCGGGAGCGTAATGCCTTTATAGAATTGTAATTTTACTTTCGTGTTACGGGGTATCAACCTCATTCTGTTTTATCCTCCTTTGGCGCATCAGATTCGGACGTATCCCCGCCCGTAGTTGTCGTATCCGCTTCATCGGTCTTCGTGCTGTCGGTTGCCTTTTGTTCCGCCTTTTGAACGTAGTCCGCGCGGTTAACAAAGGTAGTACCTGCAATAACGTTTCTCACACGGGGTATGAAGTTTTTACCGGCAGTAATAACACCGCCTTGCAAAAGGTCTTTCATAACGCCGATAGGCATAGTCGCAAGTCGTAAGGCACCTTTGGCTGCGTTGCCGACCATTTGTGCTTTCGTGGGCTTCGCCGCCGTGTCGCTCGTAGCCGTTGCTTGCTGGACGTTGTGTCTGTTCCTTTGCGAATGGATTGCAGATGATACGTTATCAAAAAATCCCGCACCGCGTTTTCTGTTGGAAAGAAAATCGGTTCCGCCTATAAGCATACCTGCGGCTGTACCCGCAGTTCCCGTGACGGCTCTTGCCATATATGCACCGGTTTGAATGTTGGCGAGCATTTGCTGGGCTTCTTGTCCGCCCGCATTATTGCCGGTAAGCTGGGCTATAACCATATTTGCTTTTGTAACGGCAAAGGCACCACCGATAACGAATAGCAGTTGCACGATTCCGTTTTTGAAATTACTGTCGAAGAAATCTATTCCCGCAACCTTTGGAATGATAAGGAAAAACAGGTTCATAGCAAGCACTATTCCATAGCAACCGAGAACCTTTGAAATTATCATTTCTCGCCAAAGTTTGAAGCGTTGTCCGTCGTCAAGGGGTATCGTGGATACCGAAACGGGAGAGACGATATAAAGCAAGACTATATCAAAAATTCTTTGGATAAAGGAAATCGTGCTGAGTACGAACATAATCAGGATTACAAGCGAGCTTGCAAGCCCGACAAAGAAATTCATATCCGCAAGGTCGTAATACTGTTCGACGACGGAAAGACTGTTATAATTCAATCTTCCCGTAATGAACATTTGCTCTATGGCGGGGCGCTCACCGGCAGGACCGATATAGGCGTCATAGCCACTTGTTACGAGAATTTGTCCGCCGAGCGAAACGTTCGTGCTACCTGAAACGGCGGCTCCTGACATACTCGCATTTATTCCGCACATAACGACGTTTGTGAGCGTAATTCCCGCGAGAAGTATAAACGGTATGAGCAGAAAAATTATGAAACTTTGCAGGGATTTTGTGACAATCTGACCTTTAGTTTTCTTGTGTTGGGGATCGGCGGCTTCGCTTTTGATTATGGCTATACCGACGAATAAAAATAGGAGAATTACACCTATAAGAAACACACCTAAAAAGGCATTTCGCACACCCTCGGTTGTCATAAAGTATGTCAACAAATCGTGTTCTTCACCGTCAATTTTTACGGTATCAATTCCGACCAGTTTTAAGAAGATTTCACGGATAAAGTCGATGATATAACAGATACTTTTTTGGAGTATGTATAGGAGTTCGTAGAACCACCCTAAAAACCAGTCCATAAGTTACCTCCGTTATATCTGATTTTGCACCCAGTTCTGCAATATGGGCATAGCGATTTTTAGCGCCACAATCAAAACGAAAATTATCATAAAACCGATAATTGCACCGATTAAATCTTTCTTGGCTTTCTCTCTGGAATTTTGTTCATCACTCTTGGCGATCTTCAAACCGAGAAAGATACAATAAATCGTTCCGACGGCACCTACGATAGCAATACACGGCCAAAGAAGCGCATTGATAACTTCAAGTATCGGTGCGATAACGGGCGAAAAATCCACCCCAGAAGCCGCTAACATGGTAGTGTTAAATCTCATAGTACCTCCTGTATTTTATTGATTAAACGTTCGTTTTTAGGGTAAAGAAAGCGGGTATCCCGCTTGTCTTAAAAGTGTGGTCAGTCGGGCGAAAAACGCCCAACTGAATCACACCTTATCCTGCTTGGAAAAATAGGTCTATTTCCCCAAGTTTTGAGTCAAATTTTTATCTCTTGGATTTGCCGAATTTACCTTTCTTTCTCATAATAACAACGAGAACGATTACACCTGCGACGAGCAGAACACCGATGATAATCAGGGCAATAGCGCCACCGTTCATAGAGTGCAGGATTTCAAAGGTATATTCCGTAACGTTGCCACAATCGTCCGTGAGAACGACTTTGTAAACGCCTTCTTCGGTAAGCTCGTCGCCGAGATTGTAAGAGATTTCGACGTCGTTCTTATATACCTTCATATCCGCCGTTTCGCTCATATCCGAAAGTACAACTGCGCCCTTCGTAGCGCCGCCGTTTTCAACCCCCGAAAGCGTGAGCGTCGGAGCCGTTCCGTCAACCGTTACAACAAAGTTGTAGGTCTTGCCATTTACGACTGCGCCTACTTCGTAGGTACCGTCCTCAAAGAGTTCAAGAGTACCGTAATTAAGGCGCTTTTCTTCGCCGTTTACGAGTGCCTTTTCAAAGCCGGGCGTATTGTCAAAATTGCAGGTAAATTCTTTCACAAGCGGCTGCACGATTTCAAAGGAAATTTCGGTCTTGTTGCCGAGCTTATCGGTCAGGGCAAGAGTGTATTTGCCGGGAACGGTAATAGCGTCGCCAAGTGTATATTCAGCGGCTTCGCCGTCTTTGGTAAATACGATAGAAACGTCCTCATTGGCCGTAGCGGTCACGGAGTTGGAAAGACCGTTTTCGTTTACGTTGATAGCAAAATCAACGAACTTATCAATCTCAAAAGATACTTCGGTTTTGTTGTTCGCAAGGTCGGTCACAACAAGCGTGTAAGAGCCACTTTCGGAGATAACCGTGTCGGAAACATAAGCGCCGAGCGAGTTGCCGTCCTTAAAGAGTTCTACGTCAAGACCTGCTTCGGAAATGGTTGCCTTTACGTTTGCGCTAACGGTTCTGCCGTTCTCTGCGCCGCTAACTACCACTACGGGTTTTGCGGTGTCAATCGTAAAGGTGTAGGTTGCCGTGTATCCGTCGAAGTTTTCAAAGGTAATCTTATAAACTCCGTCTTCGGTCAACTTGTCGCCACTTTCGTAAGCAACGATTTCGCCGTCCTTTTCAAGCGTTACGACGGCTTCATCCGTCCAAACAAAAGATACTGTGCCATTGGTGTAGCCACCATTCTCAACACCCTCAAGAGCGCCAAGCGGGTTGGGCTGAACATAAGTGATCTGTTCGGTCACAGCGTCAATACCGGTACGGAATTCGTCGGTCACAACAACCTTATACATACCGCTGGTACGGAAAGCATAAGAGAGCTTGTCAAGAGATACGGTATTGCCGTAATCGTCCTTTTCAACAAGCGTCCAAGTTTCGCCGTTATCGTTAGATTTGTAAATCTCAAGCGTCTGAATGTGGGATTCCTTATCGGAGCTTGCCGTGATATTGATTTCAAGTTTCTTCTCGTCTGCATTTTCGGTAATAGTTACCTTCGGTGCATCGCGGGAGATAATGATTTCAAAAGTTTCGGAAGTGCCGAAGTGGTTAACACTCTCCACCGTGTAAGAACCGCTTGCGGAAAGGGTAAAGGTTTCGCCAAGACTGAAATTGCCGAGTAGGTCGCCGTTCTCGTCGTAAACGTTGAACATAGCCATTTCGTCAAATTCGTCGGCAATGGAAACGGTGATCTGATCCTTAAAGAAGTAAGTTCTGTCGAAAGTTACAATGTTGGAAGAACCTTCACCGATTGCATAGTGAATGTCGGGGGTTCTGCGGATAACGATTACGTTATAATCGCAAGAATTTCCCCAAGAATCCGTTACGGTCACAAGGTGCTTGCCTTCGCCCTCGTAAACGGTGCCGACAAAATCTTCACCGTCAATCACGATACCGATATTTTCTCCAAAAATAATGGAATCGGCAAGAATGGTCTTCGTGTCGGAATAACTGAACAAGTTTTCGCCGTCAGCGATAGTAGCGGGTTCCTTTTCCCAGAAGTAATAGTCAACAATACCGATTGCTGCATATTCGGCGATAACCTCATTCAAGCGAGCTTCGGTAAAGTAAGCAACTTCTTCGTCGGGATTGCCTGACTTCTTATAAATGAAATACGTTCCGTTGGCCGCATTAGCCGCATCGGTGGCGTCCATAGCGATACCCGTATCCCAAGTTTCATTGTTCCAAGTGCCAGTACGAACGAAAGATTTTTCACGCTCTACCGCAAAAGCAAAGGCGGAATCGTAGGTCGCAAAGGAATAAAATTCGCCTTCTGCGTCGGGAGCTTCGTAGTATTCCTTCTGGAGCGTTTCGGTTATAACATTCTGCTTTGCAGATACAAATTCGGTTTCCCAAACATTACCTGCGGCGTCGGTGCATACCACCTTATATACACCCGTATCAATGGTGTAAACGGTTTCGCCTTTTGTGTAAGACTTTCCGTTGATTGTCACGCTCACAACAGGGGCGTAAACGTTAGCGTCACCGTCCGTCCAAGAGATAACAACGTCACCGTTAGCGGTGCCGTCAATCAACCCCGAAAGGTCAAGGGGCTTGCTGGTACGGTCAATTACAATAGTGTAATAACCGGTGCTGTTGCCTGCGCTGTCAACACCATAGAATACATATTTGCCCGCTTTATAAAATTCGGAGCCGGATGCGTAGGAAACGAACATGTCGCTATCGGGTGTCTGAACATAGCAGGTTTCGCCACACTCAAATTTAATGTGTGCGCCGTTGGTATAACCGTTGTTGTCAATGGGCTGGTCGTCAACGTAAAGCTGTGCCGACGGGATCTGACGGTCAAGTGTAATCGTGTAAACCGAAGACTGATTTCCCGCCTTATCTACCGAGTAGAACGAATAGGTCCCTTCCGTAGTAAATTGAGTTCCCGAAGTATAAGCAACGTAGGTCGAAGAACCGGGCTTCTTTACGTATGTAGCCGAAAGACCGATTGCATCATAAGGAACGAATTTAATAGAGCTTGCATTGGTTGATCCGCCGTTAGAAATAACGGAAGAACCGCCGTAGAGCGTACCTGTGGGCTTGGTTTTATCGAGCGTAATAGATACAATCGAAGACTGATTTCCCGATTTATCTACCGAGTAGAAGTAATAGGTTCCTTCCGTTGCGAGTTGGGTGCCGCTGGAATAAGCGGTGTAATAGCTTGCGCCGGGCATTTTTACGTAGCAATTTGCAATTCCCGAATAGGAATCGGATGCGGTGTACTTAATGTAACTTGCGTTCGTATAAGAGCCGCTACTCTTGCTTGAAGTTCCGCCGTAAAGGGTACCGGTGGGAACACCTGCGTCATAATACACCTTGTATTCGTCGGAGATATTTCCCGCTTTATCTACGGCGCGGAACGTATACCAACCGTAAGAGCTGGAAAGCGAAGTTCCCGAAGTGTAGGACGCCCAAGAAGTTGAACCGGGTTTTTTAACCTGATAATAGGAAACGCCGCCCGTATCCGTAGCCGTATATTTAATGGGCTTGTTCGTATAGCCACCGTTACTGATAGTTGAGCCGGACGAGTTCGTAACCTTTCCTACGGGAGCAATCGTATCGAGATAAATGCTCACAACGCTGTTTGTGTTGTAATAATAATCTTCCGCATAGAAGTACCACCAACCGTTATTTGCTGCCGTAGCCGCTACGGTGTACGTGTCGTTATAGGAAATGCTATAAGAACTGTAACCGGGCTTCTTGTAGTAGATACACCAAGTCTTGTAATCGGACACAGAGTACGTGATCTGCTGATTTACATAAGAACCGCTGCTCTTGCTGGTTGTTCCCGCTTTCAAGGTATAAGTGGGACCGGTCTTGTCGATTACGAATTTGTAAGTATAGGTGTAGTCGGCTGTCACCCAAAGGAAAGTGTTGTGTTTTCCCTTATAAGTAAGCACGTATTCGCCGTCAGGCAAAGAGCCGGAGTAAAGCGTCATGTCGCTACTACCCGAAAGCGATTTGCTAACGTAGGTGCTACCGTTTCTCGTCAACTTAAAGGAAGTGTGAGAGTTAATGTCGGTTGCGTCGATTTTGATATAGACGTAATTCCAGTTGAGAACCCTGCCGTTGTATGCGGTTCCCGTACTGCCGTTTGTGGATGACGAGTGCATATAAATCTTGTAGTTGCTCATATAACCGCTAACGGAACCGTCACCTACATCGTAGGAGCCGCTGGTTGTCAGGGTGGCAGACGTGGACGTTGCCGCCGATGCGGTCAAAGGAGAACCAAGAAATACGCCGAAAAGCATAATGAGCGTCAATGCAAGGAGCAGAACGCCCTTAAACGTGTTGCGTTTGATATTTGCCTTCAAAACATAATCCTCCTGTTTATTGATTTCGTGTCGCTCCACCCGAATAGTTAAGCTGGAGCCAGTTTAGTTTTTTGAATAGATTTTCAAAGGTATCCATAAGATGATCCTGATTGAGAGCCATTGCTTTTTTAGCGGCTTCCTCAAGGATTTCTTTTGCCCGTAGGAACGCTTGTTTGTCAATCAAATTAAGAAGTTCTATCTTTTCTTCATCGGATAGGATTTCGTAATTGAAAGACCGTTCAATTTGTTCTTTGACGTGTTCCTTAACACCGTCCATTTGACGAACGATATTCATACCGCCGTTACCACCGGGCTTGCGTGGCGGGCGCTTGGGGATAACGATTTCGTTTCGCCGTTTCATATTGTAGAAAACTTTGCTTTCGTTGAAGTACCTACCCACATTCAATCGCTGGAGCGTTTTCTCAAGAGTGTAAGCCGTACACGCATAGCTGGGTGTGTATTTACTCATTACGGGCATATAGCCGAATACTGTAACGACGGCATTACCCATATTGCCGGGGCGATTGAGTTGCGCGAGTTCCGACGGATAAATCAGCGGGCGCTCTTTTATGGACGCGTTGCTGTTTATATCGTCTGCCTTAACCGTGTTATATCCGACATTTCGGGTAATTACGGTGTAATTTCCGCAACGCTTTGAATATTCTTCAATGGTCTTTGGATCGGAAGTACCGATAAAGATTTGAATATTACAGTTGCTACGGATAATATCAGCAGATTTATCGTCATAAACCTTTGCAAGCTGGGCGTAAGATTGGATAACAAGGCAGAGCCATATATTACGGCTTCGACCTACCGTTACCATTTGTTCGAGCTTATGAACGGCGGGCAGATTGCCAAATTCGTCCATAAGAAAATAAACGCTGCGCGGCAGGGATAGGTTGTCGTATTCGTTGGCTTTGGCTACGAGTTCCTTATATGCTTGCAGCATTACCATTGCCGCGAGCGTGTGACGGGTTTCCTTCTCGTCCGGGATTTGCAGAAATAATGCGATTGGCTTTTCCGCCATATCTGCAAAGGCGATTTCGTTTGCCGACGTAAGAGAGCAAAGCGAAAGGTCTGCAAACATATTGAGCTTGTCAAACATTGTGGAGAGATACGAACCGCGCGTCTTTTCTGCGGAATCCAACACCTGCTTTGAGAGCGATAACGCTTTTGACAGATCCCCACGTCCCTGAAAGTATCGCAAGAGTTCTTCACAATCGTTCTCGGTGTTTGTGGCTATTTTCGTGAGATTATAGAAATTATATTTGTCCACAGTCATACCGAGTTCGGAGTTTTCGGAATCCTCAAGCATTGCGATAGCGATAGCCAAAATAAAATTCTTGGCGCCGCTTTCCCAAATAGGTTCATTCTTGTTGGTAATGGGGCAAAGGACGGTAATCATGTCGTGCAAGTCCTCGTAAACCTGATCGTAAATTTGCTGTTTTTTGACCTGAACGGCAGAATTAAGCTCGTCGGGTTCGCTATAAGCGTTTCCGTCAAAAAGGTAGGTTCCATTTTCTTCATCCACCCGAACCTCGTCTTCCAAGTGGAGCATACGCTGATACATTAGGAAAGGACGTTCAAGTGGGTTCCATTTAATGCTGTTGAATGGGTTTCGCAGGTCAAGGACTTTGACCTCGTATCCTTTATCTTGGAGAGATTTTGCGTGCAAAGCATACAATTCTCCCTTTGGATCGGACAGCAGCATGGACGGTTTGGCTTTGCTCTGGGACAATATCTGCACCGTTGGATTGATGAACGTGGTTGTTTTACCGGATCCGGTGGTACCGATAACGAGCGTGTGGGCGTTTGGGGCGAAGTTGACATAAAATTTTTCTTTCTCCTGTTCTGCTTTGATAGGAATACCGACGATTTCTTTTTCTTTAAGTTCGCCGTATTCCACTCTTGTAAAGTTCTCGTTTATTTCCCGTTCGTTTTGGAATCGTGCCTGTTCGAGATTGACGTCAATTCTTTTGTCGCCTTTGTTTCCGCGCATGACGTTTTTACTGTTGAATAACCAGAAGTGTTTATAGTAGTAGAACAGCACTATCAATACGGCTATAAGGCAAAACAGTCCTGTGTAGATAAAAGTTTCGCCGTCGATCAGCAGTTTAGCGTCAAATCGGAATGTAAAATCGTGAGTTATCACGCAGTTAAGTACAAATCCGAACAGATAGCACACAAGAGCGACGATGCCGCATATAATGGGAATTTTTTTATTCCATTTCGTAAAGCATTTCCTCCTTCATAATATCGTTTTCGGTATCTTGTTCTTGGATTTTGCGGTAATATTCTTCAAATGCTTCTTGGGTTTCGGTTTCCACAATAGCATTGAGTTTAACACAATAGGCAAGAAGACCGGTACGGACACCGCGCCGTATTCGCTTATTGGCGAGACGGGATTTTGTGGGCTTAAGTTTGCCTTTGTAAACACGTAGAGAGTTTATTACCTGATTGCCGAGCCGACGATAAAGGTCATCCATATATTTGTCTGATATTAGAAACCTATCCCAATGTTCAGGTTTGATTTTTAGGTTCGTAAGGATACGAAGTGTGTCCTTATCTTTGTCGGATATAACACGGCAAAAATCAACGTATGCTTGGTATGTATTTCGGTTTGACCGTATAACACAGTTCACTATTTCCTGTATCTGCGGACGAAACGGAGCCATATTTTCGCTATCGTAGGACAATCTTCCCGTAGTGGGCAAATCCTCAAGCAAGCGAAGCATAAGGGTTTGAACCTCTCTGTTGTATTTCAAAGGGCTTTGCGCTGAAAATAGCACGTTTTTCGTGGATTCCGTAAGTTGTTTTCGGGCGAGTTTTAACTGTGCCGTAGAATCGGTCAATTTTTGCTCGGTGCGGAGTTTGAATTGCTCTATACTGTGATATGGGAGCTTTCCGTTTGAGAAATGCAGATTTTTACTGCGTGCGCGATATTTTGTCGGCTGTTTTTCAAAAAATGAAAAGTGTATATGGCGATTATCCGTATTTTCGTGTAATCCGGCATACCAGACCACATTATCGGGGTTAAGCCCTGCGGATTTCAAAAATCGCGGAAATTCCGTTTTCATCATTCGGTAAGCGGATTCGTAGTCGTTACAATATAGATTGCCGAAGTCTTCGGTAAAGGATATAAAGCCGTGCCATATCACACTATCCGTAGTGCGTAAATCATGCTTTAGGGCTTTGCGCTGCTCCTTTGTTAAAAGGCCGTCTGCATTGAATACGCCCGAACTCTTTTCGCTATTGCCTGAATAATCGACGTAATCAAGGGATTTTTGCGAGCCGTCCTGCACGTAATCCACGTAGTTGTATTTTGCGTTTTTACACGAATAGAACCTCCTTTTTTTACCGTATTTTTCTTCTCGCAAAGGGTTTTTTGCAAGGGATTTTTCGTTGTCCAAAAAATAGATTTGACATACTACATTCGGAGAACTCATTTAAGACCGTAGGTGTTCTTGAGATTGACTATGATTTTCTCAAAGCGTTCGGGGAGATCGTCATAGAATCCGGCGTCGGCATTGCGTATGGTAGCGGTGTCCTCGTGGTGCATTTCCTGAAGCTGACGATAGATAGAAGACATGAGACGTTCCACTACACGTTGGTTTACGTAAAGGGATTTGAACTGTGTGTAGATATATTTAGAAACAGCGTCCAAAATCTCATAGATTTCTTTCAAGGTATCGGCACATTCGGGCTTTGGCGTGGTCGCATCGGTAGGCGGTAGGTCAGCGATTTTAGCCGCTTCGCGTTTCTGCATTTCCATAAGACCGAGTTTCACGAGTTCTGTAAGAAATTCGTTTTTATTGCGAAATTCCTTGCTTTTGCGTTCGTGCATTTTACCGATAGCGGACACAAGGTCGGGATCGTAAAGGCGCAGGGTGTGTTGTACTTCAAAATTTTTCATTTCTTTTTTTCCTCCAACGGATTTTTTATGTTCATCGTTTCCCAGTCGATATAGTGTTGAGCTACTTCGGCTTTGAAAAAGCGAATAAACCTTCGTGACGTATGTAATCCAACGGTTTCGCCGTTCAGCATTTTTTCAACTTCGCTAACCTCAACGTCAAGGATAGCGGCGAATTTCTCTTTGGAAAGGTTCTTAACCTCTAAAAAATGAGCAAGTTTTTCTTTTTTGACTAACATTAAATGTTCCTCCTGATTGATTGAAAGTTGTAACCCCTTCACCTATCGGGGAATAAGCAGGGGTAAAAATCGGGGGTATTTTGACCGATTTTCAAAAATTCTTCAAAATTTTTTTCACAGCCCAATTCAAACACTCTCTGATTGAGCTTTCATCTACGCCAAGTGCGGTGGCGATTTCTTGTTTTGACATACCTACTTCGTAATAAAGCTGCATAACGTGTTTCTGACGAGCCGTGAGAAAGTCTGATAGGGATATGAGACTAAATTTTTCGTTTTCCTGTTCAATGAGCCGTTCAAGCGGATCGGCGCAAGTGGTATCCTCAAATTCGTATCCGCTTTCGACCAAGCCCTCAAACGACAGTCTGCGACGTCGGCGCTTTTTCTCGCGTTCTTCCTGACGTTTCCAGTCGTCCTCTAAAAGTTCGTATTGCAGAGCGAATTCGTCGGATACTTCTATTTCTTCCGTGTGTCCGTCAGCAAAGGTATAGTTGATTTTTGCCATTCCTATAATCCTCCGAAAAAGTGTCAAGGTCTGATGCCTTGCACCTTTAAGGAGTGGGAACAGTCAATCACAACCCCCTAAATCAAAAATTTTTTTAGTTTTTTCAAAATTTTTGCCAAGCGGTTCTGAATTGCCTGATAGGTCGTGCCTTCAATACGGGCTATTTCCACTAACGATACGCCACAATAAAAGACGGTATTTACAAGGTTTCTTTGATTTTCGGGAAGTGCTGCAATAGCATTATGTAGGCGGTGATTTTCTTCATTTTCAATAAGAGCTTCTTCGGGGGTAGGTTCGTCCGAAGCAAATTGAACGCCAAAGTCGGACATTTCTTCAAGCGAGTTCAATTTCATTCTCGTTCTCCAACGTGCGCGTTCTTCCTCACGACGTGTTTCGTCCTCGATCTGTTCGTAGGCAAGCGCTGTATGCTCGTCCACTTCAAAAGTTCTGATTTTGCCGTCCGCGAATGTGTAGTTAATAGTTGCCATATAAAAATTCCTCCGATTTTTGATTTGAAATGTAATCGTAATCGGACAGGGTATAAGGCAAAAGAAAAGCCCGATTACGTGATAAAATCCACGTAATCGGGCTAAAAATTCGACAAAAAAAGACCTGACGAATAGAATATCCCTTATAATAGGATTTTATCTACTCGCCAGATCCTTAATGATACGCAGTCAAGTTCGACCTTTGCAAAGTGTCAGTAATGGAATACAACGGCACTCCATTACCCGCTGATATTAAATTGTCTTTGATTAGATAGCTTGTCTTGTTTGTTCCATAGGTTGCTTATCGTTCAAAGGTTTGTCGATTATATGTAGGTGATCGTCGCCGATTGTGACGATAGCGGTTTTCCCGCATTTAGGACACACAACCTCAACCTTTGAACCGGCTTCGCCTTTGATAAGGCGTCTTCCGCAAGCTGGACACATAGCATGTTTCATAGTTTAGTCCTCCTTCTTCCCAATTACAGATAGTTTTGATTTAAGAGCTACGGCAAGGTTGGGAAGTCCTATTTCGGAGCGTCTTATCTTCTGTAACTATTTATATAATAGGAGCCGGGGCTGCTCCGCATATATCATTTAATACATTTTGATACAACTTACAAGCACACCTTGTATTTGGCAATCAACGGGCTTTATATCCTTCATAGTTCTATTTTCTGGATGAAGAATAACTTGTCCGTTTCTTCTAAAATATCGCTTTAGAGTGTTTTTTCCGTCTGCCAGAGCGACGACTATATCGCCTTCACTTGCGTAGTCTTGTTTTCGCACAACGATAAGGTCGTCTTTTCGGATACCAACTTCAATCATACTATCGCCGAAAGTACGGAGCATATATAGTTCGCCTTCGCCGAATAGTGCTTTGGGTAACGGGAAACTTTCTTCTATATTTTCTACGGCGTGAGTGGGTTCGCCGCAAGCGATTTCTCCGAGCAAAGGGGCCATAGTTGTTCCAGTCCTTTTGAGCTGGGGCAAGGTGGCTATGTTTCCAAGATTTGTCCTACGGATTAAACCTTTCTTCTCAAGTTCAAAGACGTAACGTTGAACTAAACTAACCGAACTCATCCCTACTGCTTTCATAATGTTTCGGTAGCTGGGAGAAAGACCTTTTTCTTTTTGATACTCAATTATGTAATCTTGCATTTTTGCAAGAGTTTTTTCATTTAAGGTTCTCATTTGTATCTCTCCCTTTTTTCTAAACCGAACAGGGTGTTCTATTTAGGAAGTGTCCGTATTATACCATAAGATTTTCCTTTTTTCAAATTTTCACCGTCCATAAATCGACATTGAAAAAACATTTTTTAATTTTTTTCAAAAAAATACTCTCGGTCTGTGCCGAGAGTATTAGTTTAATAGGCGTTTTTAATCTTTTCAACAAATTCTTTGAATTGTTCGTTTATGGTTCTGGGGGAAAGAATATGAACCTTTCCGCAGGATCCGGCAACCCAAGAGAAGAACGTGGGGCTTATTTGAATAGGAACCTTAACTCTGAATGTTCCGTCTGTGCCGGGCATAATACGGATTTCTTCCCCGAATTTATCATACATATCGTCTATCATTTCTTCGACGAACTGCATTTCTACGGTATGAACCTCGCCACCAAACATAGAGAATACTTGTGTGCGATATTTTTCTATATCGAAGTTCGCAAATTCCGCTTTCTCAACAATGTCAGCGTCTTCAACCTTAACGCTTTCCATACGGTCTATACGATAGGTGGTTGTTCCGTCGTGTCGATCCGGGTAGGTAATAAGGTAATAGTTGTCCTTATTCCAGACCATTACAAGCGGATTCGTTATGTATCTATTGCCGTCTTTTCTATAAACTTTATTCTTTTTGGCGTCAAGCGAATAGTAAAGAAATGAAACTTTTTTTCTTTCGCTTATAGCGCGGTCAATCGCGTCAATGCTATAAATTATATGGCTATTTGAACGCTTGGGGGTATCACAGTTGATAATGTGTTTTGAAAGGGATTCCGCTTGATAACTACCCACCATATCGGAGAGCTTCTTTATAAGAGAACTTTTCTGTCCAGAGCTTAATTTCGATGCCTTTACTACATCGGCGAGCATGGCTATTTCGGCGCTATCGAAATGACGATTAACAACGTAATAATAGTAATATTTTTTCTTGTAGGAAAGTATCTCGTATCCGTGAGAGTTAAGTAATTCAATATCACGGGTTAACACTCGCGGGGACGCTTTTATTCCTTGTTTTCCAAGTTCTTCTATGAGTTCGTCGGTATTAAGGGCGTGATTTTCGTCCGTGAGCCGACAAAGTATATCATAAAGGACAAGGAGCTTGATTTTTTGTTCGCTATCGTGTGCCATAATTCACCACCTTTCTATGCAACATTATAGCACTTTTTTATGAATAAAACAATCACTTCCATTTAATAAAGTGAAAGTGATTGTTTTTCTTTGTTAAAATATAATTATTTTGAAATAGGAACATTTCTTAAATAGTTTAATACATACGGATTTTCTTTGAGTTCGTTTGCCACAGAATATAAAACGGCAGCGATATGTTTACAAGGTTTTGCGCTGTCAGGACAATCACATTCAAACGAAATCTGCTCTTTTGTAGGGAGTAAATTTTTTGAATTGTTCGTAGTAGCAATACGGATTGTGACGTTATATGGCGTGTTTTCACTTCCGCAAACTTGCGCGGTAATAATACCTTTGCCGATCAGTAGGTTTTGAACTTTTCCGTTTCGCATATATTCGGAACCTCTATATAGACGTGATCGAGCATTATCATAAAACTTATTTATATTTATGTTCCATTGGTCACTTATAGTCTTGCCTATATAAACGGATTCGTTAGTTCCAACGGAGTATGTTCGGGGTATTTCCACATTCCCAACATTCACGGCAAATTCTGTAACTCGTTTAATTTTCGCTTTGCCTTCTATTTTTAGTGTATCGCCTTTTAAGACTTCAAAACGACATTGTTTAGTATTATCATCGTCTAATGAATAATGGTCGTATCTTGAATCATCATTTTCGTTGTCAATAGTAACAAAACTTAAATCATTTAATGCCGAAACAAGATATACGCCAGCAGGTAAATCTCTACCCACTTTATAAGTTCCTTGTGGTATTATAACTTCTTTTCCCATAATAAACCTCGCTTAAAATGATCTGAACTCGTCAAAATCCGCAAGACCGTCACGGTCATCATCACGGCTTGAAGAACCCCAACCGTCGTCATTATCTCTACCTGACGAACCCCAGTCATCATCATCGTCGCAACCGCAATCCCATAAACTTATTGCTTCGTGGCTCTCGTGTCTATGGTCACATACACAATCTTCAAGTAATTCGCCGCAGTATTCACAATGAGTTTCCCAACTATAATCAGAATCGTCTTCATAAAAGTTATCTTCGTCTTCTTCGTCTTTGTGCTTTGTGAACATATCGTGGACAGCCAAGCCCATTAAAATAGCGTCTTCTTCGTCTATATCCATATCTCCGTTGAAATCTTCCATTTCTTCGGTGTCGTATTCTTCCTCATATTCGTCGTAGTCGGTGGTTGTATTGCCTTGATAAGTAGTAGTGTTATTTGTGTTTGATACGTTTACAAAGCAAGTACAACCTCCGAAAGCTGGATCGGGATCGCCGGGAATACGTAACGCCTCATATAAGGATATTTTGTTTTCACCAGAATATGTTTTTGAAGTATTCGCAGTTTTTGTTTTAGTAGTTGTTCTATTTTGAGTTTGTTGTGTGGATTGTGACGTGTTGGCTTTATACGGAATGGAGCGTGTCTTATTTGTGGTACTACTACGAGAGTAATTCGATCTACTCGTCCTTTTGGCATTACTCTTTTTTACGCCAACGGAAACAAGCGTTGCAAGTTGTTTTAGGAGCCAAAATGCACCGATTGGAATAAGAAGCAAAATTGTAAATACCCATACAAGCGGATCGTCAGATTTTCTTCGCCTTGCCATAAAACACCTCCTTAAAGTTTTATTTGTTCATTATATCCATTAAATGCTGATAAGTGTCCGCAACGTCATAATGGACGGTTCCGTTATTTAATCCCGCAAAGAGCTTCTTTGCACAACTGATTTTTGCACTCTCCATTTTCTTGAGTTGTAAGGATTCCATACTACCTTTTGTTTCGGCGATAAAGTAGATATACTTAACTTTACCTTCGTAGAAAGCAATAGCCCAGTCTGGCGAATAATCTCCGACAGGAGTAGGAATTTTGAATGTTCTGGGGAGTTTTGCATAAACGCAAACGTCGCCGTCGTTACGCTCTAAATCAATAGCAAATTTCTTTTCGGTATCGCTGTCAACTACTACCCAAGGGGTTATGTGCTTTTCCGCTTTTACGGCTTTATCAAAGTTGATAACGCCTTTTTCTGCCGTAAAAATGTCGCTGCTATACGGTTCTTCTTCGGTCACATTATAGGTAATCTCGTCAACAATCATAGTTGCTTTTTGTTCGTTGATATATCTGACCGCTTTTGATATAAATTCTTCGGGGTTGATCTTGAACATAGCAAACTTATCAGGGCGGATACCTTGCAAGATTTTTACGACAGTTTTTCTTGTGAGTGTTGCACCTTGACAAATCTTTCCGATAAGGTCATATTCGACGTTGGAACCGCCCGTATTGTGAAGCGTCGTAGTCTTCGTTTTACCTTCGGTAAAGTCGAGAGAATCCCTACCTTGCGAACCAACAGTACGGACGTATGTAAGTTCAGTTACATACATTTGATCGTCTATCGCCTTAATTGAATTTGCAATCAGTTCTTCGCTATCGAAAGAAACTGTATAAGCGTACTTGTGATTGATATATTTCCAAAGCGCTTGAAATTCTTTTCTCGCAAAGTTTTCGTTGAGTTCGTTCTCGGTGATCTTGGGCTTGTTTGCCGGTGCGATAATCTCTGCAAGGATTTTCTCGTCGAAAACACCCTGAACGAGCTTGTGGACGCCTTCTGCAATAGGTTTGAGTTCGGTGGGAAGTTCTGCAAAGGACGCAGTTTCTTGAGCAGCGCGGTAAGTATCCGTAACGTTACCGTCATAGTCGATATAACCGTTAAATCCAAGATAGCGTTCAATAAGGACGGCTTCTTGCTTGGTTATTTCGTGAGCTACGCCGTCAATTTTAACGGTTTTACCTGCGAAATATTCTTTGGTTGCTTTTGTAGGTCTTTCGTAAAGGGTATCTTTGATTTCCTTTTGCAATCCTCCGACAAATGATTTATAGCTATCGCTTGCAATAACCGTAAGTACGTTTATGTCGTGGACCTTTACACCGTGTACGCTACCGTCAATTCTATCGCCGGCGCGGTTTACGCAAAGACGCATGCCACGACCAACCTCTTGACGTTTGTTTATTTCGCTATTGCTTTGCTTGAGCGTGCAGATTTGGAATACGTTAGGATTATCCCAACCCTCACGGAGAGCAGAGTGAGAGAAAATAAAGCGTGTGGGTTCGTCAAATGAAAGCAGACGTTCCTTGTTTTTAAGTATCAATTCATAAGCTGAAATATCGTCGCAAACGCCTTTCTTTTCAACGGAGTTTACGGCGCGATTCGTCTTCTTGTCAATAGAGAAATATCCCTTGTGTGTATCTTTAACGTCAATGCTCTTTAAGTATTCAACGTAAGGGCTTTCGATAAGAGTTATATAGTCGTTAAGGACGCTCAAATATTCTTGTTCAAACATAACGCCGAAGTCACCCAGAACCTCGTTTCCGTCCTCATCATACTGACGATAATGAGCAACTTCGTCAATAAAGAACAGAGACAGGCACTTGATACCCATATTAAAGAGTTTTTCTTCTTTTTCAAAGTGGGAAAGGATAGTTTCTCTGATCTGGATACGGCGCATATCACGCTCGGATATATCGCCACGAACTTCTCCAACGGCAAGGACCTGACCGTTAAGGAACGTAATTGTGTTATTAACGGGATTTATCTCTTTGACAATAAAGCCGTTTCTATATTGCTCCAACGGGGGCATGTTGCCGCCGGCAGACATCTCGTAAAGGTTATCGTTCACCTGAACAATTCTTGTTTCTCGGTTGATACCTTTTGAGTAGTTGATTTCAAACGTTAAGCGGGCCATAGGCGGCTTTTTGGGATCGAGTAATATCTGCGAAAGATAAATAAATCCGTCTGTACCTCGCAAGTTGCGAAGTTCAAAACCTTTTACTTCGATTTTCTTAACGAGTTTCTTTTGATAAGCGTCTAAAGCGTCCAAAACGTAAACAAGGTTGTGTACGTCTTTATGAGTTGCGGAATAGTTAAGAGCGAACAAGGGCTTAAAGAGTTTTATACTTGCCTGCGTAGCGTCGCCGCCGAGTTTTTGCGGTTCGTCCAAAATTACAATAGGACGGTTAGCCGATATAACGTCAATAGGACGACGGCTGCCGAAGCTGTCCTGCTTGCTATAAATAATTCTCGCCGCTTCGTTTTTTGCGCCTTCTTTCAAAGACGACGCAAATGCTTGAGCATTGATAATCATAACGTAAATATCTTTGCTCGCGGAGAAGTTATCAAGCTGGTTAAGGTTCTTGCTATTGTATATGAAATAGCGCGCCTTTTTCCCGTAATGCTCGAAGAAGTGATCTTCCATTACCTCAAAAGACTTCTTAACACCTTCACGAATAGCAATAGACGGAACGACAATAATAAACTTGCTCCAACCGTAATGCTTGTTGAGTTCAAAAATAGTTTTTATGTAGCAATAGGTTTTACCGGTTCCCGTTTCCATTTCAATATCTAAAGCACAACGACAGGTGTTACCGAATGGCTTTGACAGGGCGGGAGATTGCTTGATATTATTCTCAAGCTGTAACGCTCTGATATTGTCAAGCAAACGTTCATCGGAAAGTTCGATAGGAGCATTTTCAAAGCCACTACCGTCACTATCGAAAAAGGTATTATCTTCGCTGAACAAAGAACCTTGTTGCCAAGTCTTTTGTTTACCGACGTCGCGTAGATACGATACACGGTCATTAAAGGGTTGTCCCTCAAATGTTTTTATAACCGCTTCTACGGCTTCGGTCTGATATTCTTGTATCTTAAACTTGAATTTCATTTAAGTATTTACCTCCTCATTTTGGGAGTTCCTTGAATTATTTTAACTGAATTAAGTGAGTTTTTATCAAGAAAATAACGAGCAAATTCTTCGGCTTGGGGGGCCGTAATATATGGGCTTATATTAACACTTTGAATAATGCTTTTTTCAAAGGGAAAGACCAATCTCGATACTATGGCTCCGTTGTTTGAATTGAATAATAAATACGGCTTTTTTTCTGTATTACAATCTAATGCTTCATCATCAGCTACAACAACGAAGCGATATTCTTGTTCTTTATCAAAGTCACTATCTTTCATAAATAAAGCCATAATTAAAAATTTTTGCACATAGATATTTAAGATTTCTTGTTTTGCCTTGTCGGTGGATTGTTTTTCAAGGTTATACTCTAAAATCCCCAAATAATCATTAACTATTTCATTTTGCTTTTGTTCGTCATAGACGACTTTGCCTCGGAGTATATAATGGATTGCTTTCGCGTCTTCTTTCGGTTTGGTTTGAGAACATGATATTATACTGTCAACCAAACACTCCTTATCCAAAGTTATAGAATATCCTTCTTTATTGCTATTTTTACAATATAATTCCCATAACATAGTTGAATCTGCTTTAAGGCATGTACTCAACACGAAAATACTCGCCTTATTGAGTTTTATCTCATCTGAGTATGGAAAAGAAAATTCTCTTTTTCTCAAAGGTGCCAGAAGCGTAATTATTCTATCATTCAATGTTGTATCTTGAAATTTGAATTTTCTAACACACGGATATATTATTTTGCGAAACGCATAGTCAATTTCGGTAATATCATTCACGTTTTTAATATTACCAAACCATAATTCTTGGTTTGATATAATGCTAATAAACCCATTAGGAGAAGTATAGTGAGTAACCGATTGGCTATCATCACTAAAATATTCCAAAACATGTTTATTAAATGCCTCGTGAACAAGTTTTAAGAACGCAACGTGTTCATTCATTACAATACCTTCCTTGTTGTGTTCGGAGAGTATGTAGCAAATATCTGGTCGAAGTTCGCCGCAACGGAATCGCTGGAAAGAGAGTTGTCACGGAATACAGCGTAAAGCGGCTTCATTTCGGCGATAGCTTTTACAACTTCGGACGTAACGTTCTCGTCAAAACAAGCAATAAGGTCGTTTTCGTCAACGATAAACACGTGTTTGCCCGCAATCTCTTTTTCTTCAATCTTTGCGGAAAGCGGCTTGCCGAGTTCAAGCATAACTTGGAACAGTAGGTCAAGGGCGGAGCGATCTTCTTTGATATTGCTCTCAAGCATAGAAAGCATGTCCTGTCTAAAATCACCGGGACGATAGAATACGTCTTTCATATTACTGCTATCGAGTTTAAGAACACGGAATCCGGTATCGAGCATAGGAGCCGTCAAAGCGTTTTCTGCTTTTATCTTTTTACCTGCAATTCTTATGCGTTCTTTTCCCAAATCGCAAATAGTTGTAAAGCCATAAGACTTGTAATACTTCACATTGTCTTTGTTTTCGTAGTTAATTACTTCGGGGAGTTGTACCATAATAAATTTTCTATGTGTACCTTGTTGTGCGTTTATTTGCATAGTAGCATGAGCTGTCGTTGCTGAACCAGAAAAGAAATCTAACACAATATCACCATCGTTTGTTGTGGAAGATATAATATCTGTCAATAAGCGAACCGGCTTTTTTCCATTGGGATAAGGTATATCTCCCTCTTTGGATACGTTACCCATATCCTTATCAAAATCAAGCCACAAATTACCTCTCAATGTTTTAATGTTACCGTCAATTAAATTCCAAGATAAAGGTTCAAGGCGATTGTATTTATTAACGCCTATTTCTATTAAAAGTTCATACTCTTGTATGTCTGACGGGTTGTGAACTTTGAAAATCTTTCGTTCTCCATTATATATTACGTCGCTTTCTGATACTGACGATGTTGCCCATTTAGAAGCGTCGTGTGTTCTATAAATTTTATCACTATTTTGTATGATGAAATTCTTTATGGTTTCAAAATACATATAGTAATCAATTTTGATACCAGAATATTGAGAGCCAAGAGTTTTAATTTTCTCGGACAAGGGACAATAGCGCGTACCGTCAAAATAGAGAGAGTAATGCTTATCGAAATTCAACCATTCGTCATAAAGCGGTTTAATTCTGAGTATTTCACTCTTGCGATATACGAGCAAAAATTCTGTATTTTTAATATACATTTTATCTTTGTGTGCGCGCTTTACACCGCTTGAAGGAGTGATTTCCAACGCAACAGTGTTGACGAAATTATCTACACCAAATATCTCATCGCAAATTTTTTTAAGATTGGCTTGTTCGTTATCGTCAATACTTATGAAGATTATGCCGTCCTCTGCGAGTAAATCTTTAGCTATTTTCAAACGGGGATATAGCATATTTAACCAGTCCGTATGAAAACGACCATTACTTTCTGTGTTGTGAACCAAACGGTTTCCTTGTTCGTCATATTGTCCGCTTTCTGAAATATATTTTTCTGAACTTTCGGAAAAATCATCGTTATATACAAAATCATTTCCCGTATTATATGGGGGATCAATATAAATCAATTTTATCTTGCCAAGATATGTTTCCTGTAAGAGTTTAAGTACATCAAGATTGTCACCTTCGATATAAAGGTTTTCGGTAGTATCAAAGTCAACGCTTTCTTCTCTACAAGGGCGGAGCGTTGCGGATACAGGAGCATTTGCAAGGAGAATCGACTTCTTTTTGTCGGGCCAAGTAAACTGATAGCGTTCTTCTTTATCGTCAATAAGAATGTCGCTCATTTCTTGTTTAAGAACGTCAAAATCTACGGCAAGTGTAGGTTCGCCGTTTCTTATAACTTCGGTTACGGCGTTAGGAAATAACGCCTTGATTTTTTCTATATTTGCCTGAACTTTATCCATAGACATCATTTTCAATTTATCCATTATTTTTGTCCTCCGAACAATCTTTTTATCCAAGTTAAAAATCCGCTTTTCTTTTCTCCAGCGGAATTGTTTAAGGATATTGTTGTTTCTTTATGTGTTTCGTTTCCTTGTCCAACATTTCCTTTAACTATCACTTTCTCGCCGGTAATAGACACATTTGCATTAGTGGCAACATTGTCCTGATACTTGATCGGTATATCGTCGAGAATTAAATACATTTTCAACTTCTGTACGACCACTTCCAACTCCGCGAAGTAATTTGAACCAATCGTTTTTACGTAGTTAGGAATCCCCACGCAAAAATCTTTATCAACCATTACATATTTTGCAACTACATTGTGGTAAACGCTCGTGTTATTAGACGATTTTTCGTCTAAACACTTCTGACAAATATCAATATCGCGTTCTATTTCTGCCTTGAGTTCAGGTTTTATCATTGAGTAACGCTAACTCCTTTTTTAATGCTTTCAATTCGTCGTTCAATTCAAATCTGCGTTTGGATTGACGTTCGTTATCGACTTGCTTTTGTTTCTTTTCTATCTCTTTTTTGAGTTTATTTATCCTATCATAGCGAGCGACAAAATCGCTTGTTTCTTCGCCCACATTAGCGGTTATAGGGATCAGTTCGTCAATAATGGCGGTGTAAATATCGTCTATACAAGTAACGTTAAGGGGTAAAGGTATAGGCGTTGTATCCGTAGTCCAGTCCGTACCGTAATACTTGCCGAGCTTGACGCCTTTTTCCGTTTGCTCCTTAAAGCAACCATAAAGCATTTGCTCGTTCTCATACCGCAAGATGAAAACGGTGTGTAGGTTGATTGCTTTATCCAAAGACGATATAAAGAGCGTGGGGATAGTCTTTGTATCGAGTTCTATATCAAAGATATAGATTTCCTGCACTTTGCCCGTAGCGGTCAAATTCATTGTGTCTTGGGATAGGACGTTTGTTAAAACAACGGAGATAATACTTTTTCCGTCGGTTTTTACGTCCTTATCCGCAGACATCATCTTATAAAGTTCGGTAAGGCGGAATTTTCTATCTACCTTCGTTTTACTGC
This sequence comes from Clostridia bacterium, assembly GCA_017463325.1. Taxonomy (GTDB): domain Bacteria; phylum Bacillota; class Clostridia; order Christensenellales; family Borkfalkiaceae; genus Scatosoma. The sequence goes on along the minus strand of JAFTPK010000005.1, from coordinate 6,332 downwards.
TTAAATCGAACACTTTTGCACCTACCTGATAACCACAAAGGATATGAGTTCAAAATCGTCAATTCCGTCAATGCTTTGCTGGAACAATACTTTGCTACCGACCTTAAAGAGCGATTTCAAATCGTTTTCTTCCTTCACCTCAACGATAGAAGCAACGGCGTCGTCAAGTAGGGCGTTGTATTTGCCCATTTTTGCACCGTCTTTTGTTTCTTTGTTAAAACTACGGCACAAGTCCGCAAGGGGTTCCGTTCTTCCTTTTGAAGTGGCACGAAGCGCGTCCAAAATGGATTTAACGTCAAGATGATTGTATTTAACTTCGCCGTCGTCTTTGAGATACACAAGGTAAAACGGATGAAGTCGGTTTTGTTTATTGATATTGACACCGTTGTTATGGTTACGAAGAACGAAGATAATGCCCGGTTCAATACCTTTGCTTTCGTCTGCTGCAACAATAGCGTGAAGACCTTTAGTAACGCCTTTGGGATCGCCGTGAGCTTTTCTATATGCGGCTAAATCCATTACAAAATCGTTTAGACCTAAATCGGTAATGGAGATATTACCGTCCACGTCCTCAAGGTCTTGGAGCGTTCCTTCTTGCAACTTTTTGAGCTGTTGCTTGCGGTAATCCATTTCCTCATTTTCATCGGAAATTATATTATCGTCAGCCGTTGCGGTAGCGTTAACTATTGTCATTCTCGCAGATACTCGTTTGTTAAGGTTTATGTATTCGTCAAGGGATATGTCAGGCCAGAAGTTAACGAGCTGTATGCACTCGTTACGGCTACCGATACGGTCAATACGACCAAAGCGCTGAACGATACGCACAGGGTTCCAATGTATATCGTAGTTGATACAAATATCGCAGTCCTGCAAGTTTTGACCTTCGGATATACAGTCTGTACCGATTACAATATCAATTTCTTTGTGTTCGTTTGGATAGATAACGTCTTTGTGCTTTGAGACAGGAGAAAAGAGAGTTAAAATTCTATCCGTTTGCGGAGAGCCGCCTTCGTTAGTTTTATTGTTGTTACCGCCCGCAATTTTAGCTGTGTACATGCCGTATTTGGAAAGCATATATGCGGAAAGTGTCTGATAGAGATAATCTGCTGTATCCGCAAAAGCAGAGAAAATAAGGAATTTTCTATTTCCCTCATTAAATGGATTTTTAATTTTATCGTCAATAAGGGCTTTAAGGTCTAAAAGTTTTCTATCTTCGTCGGGAGTTACACGCTTCATTTCGGCATAGATAGTCGTAAGAATTTCTATGTCGTGAACAATATCGCGTTTCCAAGTAACAACGTCAATGTCGGCAAGGTCAATATGTATAGATTTTCCCGCAGAAGTTTTGGTAAGGGCAAAGGAATCTTCGTCGTCAGGATCGACAGCCGCGTAATTAAAAACTTCTTTGTCAACTCCTGCGGTCTTATCGCCGGCAAGATAGGCATTTATAGTATTTAAGGTTTTTTGATTGACCTCAAGCAAGGATTCGAGCGTAAGTCTAAACGCATAAACACTACTCTCAAGACGTTTAAGAAGACTTATCGTCATAAGTTTTTTGATACCGCTTTCACGGTGCATTTGACGGGTTAAACCTTGTCCGAGAGAGTTTGCGCGGGCGTCTTCGCTTTGAAGATCGATCTGATATTTGGCTTCGTACTTTTCAACGCGGGACGGGAACAGCATAGCAAGCGGAGCATATACGTTCATTGTCATAGCAAGCAATTTGTCGTATATGTCCTTGTATTTCATTACGGTAGGATTATCCGTAAGTTTCGGATAGTAAGACTTCGTAGGCAAGCGTCTGGGGAAAGTGCCTATGTCTTTAATATCATAGAATTTCTGAATGTGTTTTCGGCTACGTGCGATAGTAACGCTATCAAGAATAATGGAAAAGTCAATATCGAGCTTATCCATTAAATCTTTGGCTTTTCGTTCTTCGACGGGTAGCTTGCTCCACGCATTGAAGACCTTTTGTGCGTTGCGGAAAATAGACTGTACGTCTTTGCTTGTTTCCAAAGTTGCGTTCATTTCGGAATAGTCGCCACAGTATGCCAAAAGAAGTTGGTTTTTTAAGTCGTTATACCGATTATTTACGGGAGTAGCAGAAAGCATAAGAACCTTTGTCTTTACACCGTCTTGCATAATACGTTTCATTAAGAAATCGTAACGTGTATCTTTGTCCTTATGGGATGAATTGTTGTTCCTGAAATTGTGGCTTTCGTCGATTACGACAAGATCGTAATTTCCCCAGTTTACAGTAGCTAAGTCCATACCGCCGCTTTTACCGGAAGTACGTCCTAAATCTGTATGGAACAGAACGTCAAAACGGATTCTGTCTTTATAGAAAATGTTTGTTGTTTTGTTTCCTTGATACTGCGTCCAATTCTGCTCAAGTCGTTTAGGGCAAAGAACGAGAATAGACTTGTTACGGAGCGAATAATATTGCATAACGGCAAGGGCAGTAAAGGTTTTACCTAAACCTACGCTATCCGCCAAAATGCAACCGTTATAGCGCTCAAGTTTATTGATTATGCCAACTACACCGTCTTTTTGGAAGTTAAAGAGTTTGTTCCAAATAATGCTGTTTTTGAACCCTGTCGCTTCGTTAGGCATGAAGTCTTCGTCAAGGTCATGCAAAAATTCATTGAAAATGTTGTAAAGGATTATGAAATAGATAAATTCGGGAGAATTTTCTTTATAGCAGGAAGAAATATAATCCACAACAGCGTTTGTAATATCTTCAAGCTGGGTTTCGTTATTCCACAAGCGGTCAAATTCTGATATAAAGAACTTGCTTTGTTCGGGAATATCGGTCTTCATTATTCCGATTAGTTTACTATCGTTTCTTTCGTATCCAAGATCTGCGGTAGTGAATCCTTCGACGGGGGTATAATGAACGTGAGTGTCGTCTGCGGTTATGTTTATCATTGTTTGTGTGGAAATGGGTTCTTTCAAGGTTTTAATTTTAACCTTGTTTTTTATCCATTCGGCACACTCGCGGGCTATGGCTTTTTGCGTCATTTGATTTTTGAGTTTTATCTCAAATTCCGTTCCGCATATACCTGTTTCCGAAAGTTTGGGGATAAAGAACTCGCGTTTTTCTTTTTTGATATTGTCGCTGACCTGTTCGGAAAGAAATGTAGGAGTAGTAAATAAAAAACTTAATTCCTCAATCTTTTCAAGTTCTTCTTTCAAAGCTGCATAAGCATATATCGAAAAACACGACGCAGCAATACGAAGTCTGCTACCAGACTTTATTTCTTCGCGTAAGTCGTCACCGAGCAATTTACTTGTGTTGTTGATTATATCGACCATTTTCTTTGTCCTTTGCAATAAACATTCAATATGGGATTTAATTCCGTTTTCATAGATGACCTTTTGCAAATTAAAAAGTTCACCTGTTATTGTAACAGGTGAACTTTTTTCTCCGAATTGTTCATCTAAACATTATTATAAGGAAAGAAATAACACGACACGGGCGGTTATGTATTGACTTTAGAGCGATTTTTTGATATAATATAGAGTGAGTTTTACATCTATTACAATAGTAGGTGTCTTATGTAATGATAAAAAAAGCCCTCGACAGTATCGCTGTCGAGGGTGCATCAGGCAAAACACTTCTTGTAAGTTCGTACGGGACTAACGGTAAGGTTTCAGAGCTGCTCGGATAAAATCGGAGAGCCATATCCACACATACAATGACACCCGAAAAAAAGTTGTTCGTTAGTGTTGCCCAGATACCATAGTTACGTTTCTTCGCTATTGCATAAGCGAAGAATTTTTCTATTTTGTTTTATTGCCATATTCAAGCATTGTGCGGCTCCGCCTTTATCTTTTATGACATAAGCGATCAGCAAATCCGTGTTGTCTATGAACCACTTATTGCGTTCCGTAATAGCTGCTTTGTAGTGCGTTTTACTACTGACAGGCAAAATTATTTCGTCGTAATATTTTTCGTAATATTCCATATCCTTAACGGGATACGGCAAAACAAGAATTAAAGTGCTGTTATGGTTGCCAAAATCTTTTTGCACACGCTTTATAACCGAAGCGACCATTATATCGAAATCGCCGTTGCGACCTACATAAAACTCAACATATTCTTTGCTATAAAGCAAATCGTATATAACTTTTTCAAGTTCATTTTCAATTTCTCTGTATTGATATATGTCCCTATGTCCGATAAAGGATACTCGGTAAATATCCAACATATATTTCCGCCTATCAAATCATTCAATAGATGATTTTTCGTAATCAAAAAAGTTCACCTATTGTCGTAATAGGTGAACTTTTATCTCCTTTCCGTTCATCTAAAATGCAGTATAACGAAAAGAAATATCTTGACACGGGGTATTATGTATTGACTTTTGCTTGATTTTTTGATATAATATGGAATGAAGTTGGCATCTACTACGACAGTAGATGTCTTTTGTTTTTATAAAAATTTACCCAACTTATTCATCATCTCTTTCTTGTGTTCCATAAGAGAATGAACATAGCGATTGAGAGTAATGGTTGGGTTCTTGTGACCGAGAATTTCGGAGAGTGTTTTAACGTCCATTCCACACTCAAGAGCGCGGGTTGCGAATGTATGACGTAATGCGTGGAATCCCTTATGGGGAATGTTTAATTTTTGAAGCAAGGACGAGAATGTTTTTTGATACGATCTGACGGATATTTCTTTGTCACCAAAACTCACCACGTACCTGCTATCAACATTTTTACGCAAATTGCGGAGCAACGGAAGAATTTGTTTCGGCAAAGGGATAACTCTTATCGAAGAAATGGTCTTTGGTTTATCGGTAATTCTGCAATACGTTCCGTCCGAATTTTTACCGTCGTGACAGGTTTTATTAACAGTCAATTCGCCTTTTTGAAAATCAATATCCGTCCACTCAAGCGCGAGAAGTTCGCCGATACGAAGCCCTGTATATAAACATAATAGAATACCAAACATTTTGGCTTTTTTATGTTCCAACACAGCTTGCTCAATTTTCTTCTGTTCCGCAGGGGTAAAGCAAGTAACTTGTTTTTCGCTGATTTTGGGGCGCTTGATTTTGTCGGCGGTGTATTCCTTGCAAAGCCCTAAACGGTTAGCCGTTTCAAGTGATCCTTGTATCACGCTGATAATGGAATTTACGGAATTAGGAGAAAGACCGGCTCCCGTCTTCAAGTTTCCATTTTGCAATAGCTGGGTAATAAATTTTTGTATGATAATGGGCGATAGATCGTCCATTTCATAGTCACCCAAACGGGGCTTGACATGCTGATTGACTATCTCAACATATCGGGTGTAGGTCTTTGCTTTTGACGATGGTCTGATATAATTGTCAAGCCAGTCGTCTAACCATTTCGTGTATTTCATATAGCATCTCCTTTATAATATTGTTATCACTTTTTTTAGAAAAAAATCCGCACGAAAAAAATCGTGCGGATTTCCCAAAACGTTATTCTTTCTAAATCGTGATATGCTATAATTATACCATTTTTAAGAACATTTTTCAAGGAGTTTCGGTTATACGTACCGTTTTTACATTTGCTTTCTCTATTTTTTTGATTACTCTTGTATTTCACATTGACTTCTGGGCTTTTTTGTGATATACTTATGTCCGTAGAAGATAAAAGAATTTCTACAAATCTCTACAAAAAGCGGTTGAAAATACGCTGAAAATAGAAAACAAAGCAAAACAACTAAAAATAGGTTGAGTTAGTTAAAAACGGCTAAAATCAAGGAAAAAAGCGGTCTAAACCTTGATTTTTTGAAAATTTATACTATTATGAAGTAGTGCGGAATAAGGGATAACAAGTGTGTGATAAAACTTGAAAACCGTTTGGGTGAAAGCCCACGGGGGTTCGAATCCCTCTTCCTGCGCCAAGAAAGACCGAGTTGAACCAGTAAGTTCAGCTCGGTTTTTTCATATCCATTGTTATGCTATTATCTCCCGAAATTTTGCCTTTCGTCTTTGCTATCGTAGCATAGAACGAGGCGAAAGTAAACGGGAAAACTTTTGCTTTTATAATTCAAAATTTAATAGAAATATTTACTACGTCGTGCTTTTCCGCACGACGTTTTTTTACGTTATTTTTTGCATAAAATCAACGCAAAACTTTTATCCTTGGTCGTTGACTTTCGCCACTAAAAAACATTGAGAATAATGCCCCTAAATCGTTCTATGCTCCTGCCGCGCCGCCGAAAGGCAGAATCAAATTTCAGGAGGTAAACTCAATGCTTCAAAACAATCCTTACAACGTATTATCGGAAACCATCTCTTTCGAGAACGTTCAACAAATGGGTGAACTTATCACCTTGAAATGCTTACGCGGTTATTGCG